>JALNZC010000093.1 GCA_023229525.1 Bacteroidales bacterium | reverse complement strand
TAAAAGATCATGTGCTCATTTTCGAGGTGGAAGATAACGGGATCGGCAGGCAGAAAGCACACGAGATCAGGATCTTAAAAGACCCTGAACACAAAAGCATGGCCACATCATTGACCCGTGAACGGCTGGCCAATCTGAACCGGAAAATGAAAGAAAAGATCCGGCTTGAGATATTCGACATGAGAAGTGCCCTTGGTGAGGCCACTGGGACAAAGGTAACTTTTGGGATACCTGTTGACAGGTAAGTCGGCGGCTTTGCAAGCGCAAGCATGAGAAGTCCCAATGATCAAAGTGAAATCAGGATGGTAGCCGACAATTGTTAATGGGAATTGTAAACCGGGAAATGAATGAACCAATGAAACGTAGCGGATTTCTATTACTTCTTTTCTTTCTTTCATTCTTATCCCCAGGTCAGATTCCGGGTATTACACGGCAGAAAACGGTCGACAGCCTGTTTGTACTTCTTAAGAACTCCAAAGACTCTCGTAAAGTTGATTTATTGAATCAACTCGCACTGAATCTAGCCCCACGGGGTTTTGATTCCAGCTTCCGTTTTGCAAATCAAGCGCTTCAGATTTCAATTAAACTGCATTATGCATGGGGAAAAGGAATCGCCACATTCAATATCGGGAACAGCTATTACTTCAAGACGGATATAAAAAATGCACTGACGAACTATCTTTCAGCTTTACGACAACTTGAACCTTTCGAACCCTCCGGGGAAATTGGAGATCTTCTCATTCAGATTGCCTCGATAAATGAATATGTGCGCAATAGCGAAAAAGTGTTTGACTACTATAATCGCGCATTCAGGAATTACACTGCGGTAGGCGATACTTCCGCTGCGATGTTATCTTATCTGGGAATCGGCAGTTTTTATTTTTCTAAACTCCAGATTCTTGAACAAACTGACCCTCCTGCTTCCAATGAGGTAAAAATGATGATGGACAGCGCTATAAAATACAATACGATTGTGCTCAATTATTATTTAATTCCGCACCCGCATTATGATTTAATGTCTGTCGAAGAATGGTTATCCAATATTTATGATTATCACGGATGTTATTATCTCACAAAAGGGGACTCCCTTGCGCTGGATTATTACCTTAAGGCGCTTGAAAAAGCAAGAGCAATTAAAGATATCGATGCCAGGAATGTCATGGAAGGATTAATGTGTTCGAACCTGGGGTATCAGTACTATTTTTCACTGAAAGATACCGATAAGGGTTTCACATATGCCAAAGCTGCTGCAACACTGCTAAAAAAAACAAACCGATACGACCTGTATGCTCTTGCTCTATCAAACCTCGGCAAAATAGGGATGGACAGGGGTCAGTTTCCTCAGTGTAAACAGTACTTATTTCAGGCCATGAACTATAGCGATACTTTCCTTCTCAGGATTGACCATATTAAATCGCAGGATCCCACATTCATCCTATGGGGAGTTACGCAATTACGCTGGATGCGGGTAATGATATTAAGCGATCTTGTCCGGTTATATGAGTTGACAGGAGATTTTAAGAACGCACTTCTGTATCAGAAAAAACTGGAAGCTGAAAAGAATTTACAATCCCGGGATGAACTGACCAGACAGATCATCGGCCTTCAGGCGGATCATGAGGATCAATTAAAAAGGCAGGAGATAGCCGGATTGGTTAGTGACAATGAACTAAGACGGATGAGAATGAACCAGACAAAGATATTATTTGCCGGTATCGGTGGTGCGGCGCTGATCGCATTTCTGGTTTTTATGGTCTGGATCCAACGGAAAGGATTCCGGTCGGATCAGAAAGCGCTTATCCTCGAACAAAAACTTCTCCGCTCGCAGATGAATCCACACTTCATCTTCAATTCACTGACCAATATCCAGAATTTCATATTGACCGAAAAACCGGAAAAAGCCAGCATCTATCTGTCAAAATTTGCCATGCTGGTACGAAATATCCTGGATAATTCCGTGGAGGAATATGTGGTACTCGAAAAGGAGATCAGTACGATCGAAAACTATCTGGAACTGCAAAAATTACGGTTTGTCGGAAAATTCGATTACAGGATCCTCATTGCTGATGATATTGATATAGAAACCATGAAGATCCCGCCGATGCTGGCCCAACCCTTTATCGAAAATGCCATAGAGCACGGTGTCAAGCATCGTGACACCCCGGGACACATTGATATCCGTTTCAACCTGAAGGATCATCTCCTCGTTTTCGAGGTGGAAGATGACGGCATCGGAAGACAGAAAGCCCGTGAGATCGGAATAATCAGAGATCCTGAACACAAAAGCATGGCTACTTCACTGACCCTGGAAAGGCTCGCCAACCTGAACCGGAAAATGAAAGAAAAGATCCGGCTGGAGATCATCGATCTGAAAAACACTCTTGACGAAGCCACCGGAACAAAGGTAACATTCGGGATACCTGTATCATAATCTCGCCACCTCACCATCTCACCACCTCACCATCTCACGAGCTCGCAAGCTCGCAAGCTCACCACCTTTTTTCCCTTATCCAACCCCCGCGTTTGTTTAACCAATCCCGGCGTTCGTTTGAAGGATTCATTTGCCCCTCCCGGACGAGCTACCTTTGAAAAAGGATCCTGTATCCTGCATCCTGTATCCAGCATCCAGTTTCCAGTTTCCAGCATCACTTAAAAAACGAACCCATGAAAACAATTACACTTTTATGCTTCGCGCTGTTAATAACGGCTGCAATGCAGGCACAGATCATCTATGTGTATCCGAATCCGGATTCCCTGTATCATACAATACAATCAGGGATCAACGCTGCAACCCCCGGAGATACCGTTTTGGTAGCCGAGGGGACTTACTTTGAACAAATCAACTTCCTTGGCATAAAGCCGCTGATGGTGGCCAGCGAGTTCCTGATGGATAACAATTCCAGCCATATCAGCATGACGATCATTGACGGAAGTCAACTGACCAATATGGACAGTGCTTCGGTCGTTTATTTCGTATCAGGGGAGGATACCACTTCCATCCTTTGCGGATTCACCATCCAAAATGGTCAAGGGACCTATAATCCGGATAACGGGGATTACAGGAATGGCGGCGGTATATGGATTTCAGATGCTGGTGCCAAAATATTTCACAACAGGATCACCCACAATATTCTTGACGACACTCAACCGGTCAATGGGAATGGCGCTGGTGGGGCCGGAATTGCAACCCCTTTTGAAGATGCTGACTTTTGTGTGATCATCGAGGATAATATCATCGACAGCAACACTTGCATTTCAAATTCTTCATCCTTGCAGGCATATGGAGGAGGTATTGCTACATTTTACAATACACGGATCGTTCATAATATCATTTCTTATAATACCTGTTCAGGATATTCTGATGCGATTGCAGGATCTGCTGGAATAGATTATGAGCGGGATCCTGCATGGACAAATAATAATGTGGCGATTATTGAGCACAATGCCATCACGCACAACCTGGTACAATCCCAAAGTAACTGGGCAGCTTGTGCTGGTGTGTGGATTTATGGTGTAAAATTGTCATTTTCAGACAATGAGGTTGCTTACAACAAACTTATTTCCGGAAACAATGCAGGTGTTGCAGTGGTTGGAGTATTTACACCTGAACCGGGAAGTGTGATCAGTAACAATGTTTTCAAAGGGAATGTAAGTAATGCGTGGTCGGGAGGATTGGACCTTGAAAATTATGAAATCCTAGAC
>JALNZC010000092.1 GCA_023229525.1 Bacteroidales bacterium | reverse complement strand
GTATAACTTACCGAAAGCTCTCTTGTGGCTTGCGTAACAGTACATCTACCCTTCTCAATATCTCTTACTACCTGCTTCCTGATCTCTTCACTAAAAATCCGATTCTGTCGTTTAATTTTTTTCTCTGCTTTCATAAATTGACTTTTTTACCCTAATTTTGGTCAACCTATTTCAGTCATTGACAGATGCAGGATGTTGGATGCAGGATGCAGGATGCAGGATGCAAGATGCAGGATGCAAGATGCAGGATGCAAGATGCAGGATGCAAGATGCTGGATGCAGGATGCAGGATGCTGGATGCAGGATGCAGGATGCAGGATGTTGTAATATCACCACCGGAATTCCTGCCTGTATCCAACATCCAAAGAAAAAAAGTATTTATTTCATTGTGGTTCAAAAAAATCATATATTTGCAGCCCGTTTCCCGGAGTTAAAAGGCATTCAGTATTAACATTATATATAACTATTAATACCAATTAAAAATGACAAAAGCAGAAATTGTAGCAGAAATTGCTAATAAAACTGGCATTGAGAAAGTTGCCGTTCAGGCCACCGTCGAAGCTTTCATGGACTCGATCAAGAATTCCATGTCCACTGGTCAAAACGTTTACCTAAGAGGCTTTGGGAGTTTCATTATTAAAAAAAGAGCTGAGAAAACAGGGAGAAACATTTCAAAAAACACCACCCTTATCATTCCCGCCCATAATATCCCTGCTTTCAAGCCAGCCAAGACCTTCGTAAATAAAGTAAAATCTCACGTAAAAGTGAAGTAACCCCTTCCAAGCTGAAGTATTATGCCAAGTGGTAAGAAAAGAAAGAGACATAAGATGGCAACACACAAGCGGAAAAAACGCTTGCGTAAGAACCGACATAAGAAGAAATAATTATCCTGCTGCTACAATTCCTTAGGTCATATCCACTGTTGCCGGGAAATACCCGATGCAGCTATTAAAACATCGGAAAACGTGAATAAGGAATTAATCATTAATTCAACTTCGTCCGAAGTTGAAATTGCCTTACTTGAAGACAAACTTCTTGTAGAATTAAACAAAGAAAAATCCAACAACGAATATTCTGTTGGCGACATTTATTTGGGCAAAATCAAAAAGATAATGCCTGGGTTGAATGCTGCTTTCGTGGATGTTGGTTATGAGAAGGATGCTTTCTTGCACTATCTCGATCTGGGCCCGCAAATTCAGTCTTTACTGAAATATATGAAAGCCAGTCAGAACGGGAATGGAAACACTTTATCAATTGGTAATTTCGAGCTGGAAAGCGACATTCAAAAGACCGGGAAAATTAACCAGGTTCTGAAGCCGAATGCCAATATTTTAATACAAATTGCCAAGGAGCCAATTTCAACCAAAGGCCCCAGAGTCACCTCCGAAATTGCTTTTGCAGGCAGATATCTTGTATTGATGCCTTTTTCGGATAAAATCTCAGTTTCCCAAAAAATAAAGAGCGCTGAAGAAAGAAACCGGCTGAAACGACTCATAACAAGCATTAAACCAAGGAATTGCGGAATCATCATTAGAACTGTTGCGGAAAATAAATTGGTTGCCGATCTCGATGCCGATTTGAGAACTCTCTATAAACGATGGGAAACTATTACGTTAAAATTAGCTACCGCAAAGCCCCCGCAAAAAATTATCGGTGAGATTGACCGAACTTCTGCCATTCTTCGTGATGCACTCAACGAATCGTTCCATAGTATCGTGGTGAATGACCCGGTTATCTATGAAGATATCCGGAATTACATCCAGAAAATTTCACCCGATAAGGTCAATATTGTCAAATTACATTCCGGTAGAATCCCGATTTTCGAACAGTTTGGAATCGACAAACAGATAAAAAATTCGTTTGGGAAAATTGTTACTATAAAGAGCGGGACCTATCTGGTAATCGAACACACGGAAGCCCTTCATGTCATCGACATCAATAGCGGACACCGGGTTAACCAGGAACAGAACCAGGAAACCAATGCCATTGAAGTGAATCTCGAAGCGGCGACAGAAGTAGCCAGACAATTGCGCCTTCGCGATATGGGAGGAATCATCGTGATCGATTTTATCGATATGACCCAGGGTTTGAACCGACGGAAACTTTTTGAAAAATTACGAGATGAAATGAAACGCGATCGCGCCAAACATTCCATCCTTCCTCCGAGTAAATTCGGTCTTGTACAGATAACCCGCCAACGGGTACGACCGGAAATGAATGTTCAGATTCTGGAAAAATGTCCTTCTTGTGAAGGTACCGGAGAAATCCGTCCGACTATCCTGTTGGTCGACGATATCGAAAATAATCTGGGTTATCTCATCCGCGAACAAAACGAAAAAAAACTTTCTCTGGTGGTCCACCCCTATGTTTATGCCTACCTTACATATGGATTTTTTACTTACCGTTGGAAATGGTGGCGTAAATTCGGACAACGAATTAGCATTAGAAAACAAAATTCATCCCATTTTCTGGAATATCACATCTTTAATAAAAACGGAGATGAAATAAAAATGTGAAATTTGATGCAGGATACGGGATGCAGGATGAAGGGTCGCTTCGCTCCCGATGTTGGATGCTGGATGAAAGCTCGCTGCGCTCGGGGATGCAGGATACAGGATGCAGGATACAGGATGCAGGATACAGGATACAGGATACAGGATGCAGGATGCAGGATACAGGATGCAGGATACAGGATACAGGATACAGGATACAGGAAAACGTACCTGTTGTTATTAACCTTAAAATCGTAAATCATAAATCGTAAATCGTAAATGACCATCGTAGTTAGTGGAATACGTCCAACCGGCAATCTCCATCTCGGAAATTATTTCGGGGCGCTGAAGAGTTTTGTAAAAATGCAGGAAGAAAACCAATGTTTTTTCTTTATAGCCGATTATCATTCGCTTACAACCCATCCCATCCCTTCCGACCTGCATGGAAATGTCAAAACCGTTTTGGTTGAATTTTTAGCTTGTGGCCTGGATCCTGAGAAAGCAACCCTGTATATCCAAAGTGACCTGCCTGAAACTGCAGAACTCTACCTGTTACTCAATATGAATGCTTACATCGGTGAGCTGGAACGATGTACATCTTTTAAGGAAAAGATCCGGACCCAGCCCCAGAATGTCAATGCCGGTCTGCTGACTTACCCTACCCTGATGGCCGCTGATATCATCATTCATAAAGCCCATCAGGTTCCTGTAGGTAAAGATCAGGAGCAACATCTTGAGATGACACGTACCTTTGCAAACCGTTTTAACCGGCTTTATAAAGTAAATTATTTTCCCGAACCCATGGCTTACAACTTCGGAGAGGAGCTTGTTAAAATCCCCGGACTTGACGGGAGTTTGAAAATGTCCAAATCCGATAATGAATCCAGCGCGATATTTCTGGCTGATAGCCCGGAAGTGATCCGTAAAAAAGTGATGCGGGCTGTAACCGATTCAGGTCCTGAAGATCCGGATCAGCCACGGTCACAAGGTGTGGAAAATCTTTTTAGGCTGCTTATTTATTTCTCTACACCCGACACAGTTATCCATTTTGAAAACCAATACAGCGCGGGCTCAATCCGGTATGGCGACATGAAAAAACAGCTTTCCGAAGATATAATCCGCTTTATCACGCCTATCCGCGAGAAAATATTATCATTGAATGCAGATAACGCATACCTTAAAAAAGTTGCAAATTTAGGCGCCGAAAAAGCAA
>JALNZC010000057.1 GCA_023229525.1 Bacteroidales bacterium | reverse complement strand
TCCACCTACGGTAAAGGGTGTGTTGTTAAACAACCAGTCGCCGGCCGGGAATGAACTGATGATGGTAGCAATGCGCTTTTTTATCAGCAGGACATCTGCTGCCGTTAAACTTCCCGAAGCATTAACATCGCCCGAGGCAAGATAAATACCGGTGAGCAGCGCAATGTTTGCAATGTGCTTACGATATAACAGAACATCGGTTGCGGTGACTCCGTTCCAGGGTTTGGTCGTAGTTGCTTCCAACGTGTAATTACCGGCCGGAACAGAGGTAAAGGTATAATTACCGGTTGCATTGGTAGTCGTAGTGCCGATAACCGTTCCACCGCTGTTTTTCAGTTTAATGGTCAAACCGTTCAAAGGTGTGTTCGCCGTATTGGCATAAGTTACCGTGCCCGTCACCGAAGCTGCTGCAGGCGCTGCAGCCGGAAAAACAATGTAATCGATCCAGCCACAATCGCTTCCGTTCGAAACACTGCCGTCTTTCATGTATTCCCATTTGAAGGTATGGTTGCCCGCGGCTACTGGATATGAAGCCTTCGTCCATGGAGTTTCTCCCGACCATTCACCTATACTTGTACCATCGAGGAAAAATTTCAGATAATCGTAGCCACTTTCTGAAGAGGTCTTATAATAGAATGAAATACTATCGGGATTGGTTACATTCATCTGAAGACTCAGATCCGATTTCTGGCTGTGTGTAATCGTCCCCGATTTGGCAGAATAAACGCCTTCATAAGGGCCAACATTGGTTATAGACCAGGGCTGGGTTCCTCCCTGTGTCCATGCAAACTGTGTAAATCCGCCCGACTCAAAATCTTCGAGTACCAAACCTATTTTGCTGATAAATTCTTTTTCGGTGTTATATTCACCCGAAACGATCAGATAATTGATATCAGCTACTGAGCCGATAGGGGCATCAGCAGAAGCAGTAAGGTTAAAGGTGGCGGTGGCCGTTTGGGAAGGCGCCAGTGTATTGAATTCGAAGCTGGTGCTGTTTAATGTAAGATATGGGCTTGTCGTAGTAATTGATCCGAGGGTATTCAGGGCATCACTGTGGCCGTTGTTCGACGAAGTGATCACGATATCCACCGTCTCACCGGGGTCAAGACGTCCGTTTCCATTACCGGTCGGATCCGAAATAGTCATTGTTCCAACCGAAAGCAGTGGAGCATTTACTAATATTGTAAAACTACTGTTCCAGGTATTGGTTCCATCGGTTATCACCAGGTTAAAAAGAACGACATGTCCGTCAGGAACTGAATTTGAAACAACGAACGAAAAACCGTCGGGCATAGAGATGGTCTCACCTGCAGGAATTGATCCATAATTTTGGATGGCATCAACAACGTTAATATAAACGTCATTTGTGCTCAATGTGACGTTGATATCGTTAGCCGGTTCAATACCCACATTTTTCAGCGAAATGTTCAGCATGATATTTTCGCCATAATCAACCATTCCGTTATTGTTTCCGTTAACATCGTTGATGGTATGGCTGGCATAGGTAACATAGGGTCCCTGGGCAGGAATAATAGGGACATTGGCTTCATAGAACAGATGGTTGTATGCAGTGATAACCACTTTCATGGTATCCAGGGCTGAAAGTGCCTCAAAGTTAAGTGTTGCAATTCCACCGGTGATATTCCCTGTTGCCATAATTTGGTTATTGATGGTCAATGCGACCAATCCTCCTTCTGCATCTGAATTGACACTGAACTGGGTAGCGCCCAGGAAAATTGTAGGCGGATGCGATGCTGTTATGGGTTGAGGCATTGCCGTACGAACCATCAGCGAAGGATCGCCGAAACAGTTCCAGGTATCGGTCATTTCATCACCGTCCGCACCGTATTCATCATTCATTTGCATACACCCGTTCATTGAAATACCGCCAAAAGTGTGTTTGATGTTATTGGCAAAAGTCTCAACGAGGATGTCATCCATGGCATCTTCTCCGCACATGGGTGGATTCCAGCTTTGATTGATAGTCGACATCAACGCAGCAATAGCCCCCGACGGCTGACCGTTATGGGTGGCCCGCAACCAGGCTTCGGCAAAACATGTACCACTTACAAAATCTCCGTTCACACAGGCGACCGACCAGATAAATGGCAGCATGTTGTCATTGGTCAGCGAAGTCACGTTGGAATTTGAAAATCCCGTTGTACCCCATGAGGTCTGACTCCCGTGCCCGGTATAATTCACAATCCCTGCACCGGCATTCAAAGACGTTGCCACCATGGCCGGAGTCGGGTTTCCCGGAGCATCGAGACCACCCTGCGAACCATCATATAATTCAGCTACCGCAGTATAAGTATAATTCAATAATTTCGTACGGATGTTACGTATGTGCTGATAATCATATTCATTATCATCGCCCGGGCCCTGGTCTGAACCTATTCCAACTCCTTTAGAGAACCAGTCTACGGTTGTCAATGGTGTCTTTTCATAGTTCAGTACCCTTATAACCTGAGTCTCAGCTTGGGCAACATTTTCCGCGGAAAAACGACCGACAAAAAGATCGGGATAATGATCATTCCCAACCAGGTATCCATAAGCATTATCCGAAGGTCCTCCAAGGTTACCTCCGGAATTGGTTGGAATCTGAGGCCCGTCGCCAACAAGCAGTACAAAAGCAAGATCGTTGTTGTTATAATAATTTAAAATGTAAGCTTTGATAGCAGCAGCGGTTGTTCCAATGGTAGCAACATTAACTAATTCGGTTGGGATCCCCTGCTGGTTTTTCCAGTCGACCAGGGGTTGCATGGCGCTCATGAATGAACCATAGGAAATGATAAGCATCTTACCTTGCTCATCCACAGGGGTGTATCGTGAATTTCCCGCATTTAAAAAATGCTGCTTATAGATTTTATTGAATTCCGTATTGACCTTTGTCAGGTTTCCCTTACGGAACAAAGGATTTACGCCTTGTTCCCCGGTGCCGGTAACAGAAATTTCGATGTCGGTATAAACCCTTAATATTTTTGAAACAGGATTGTATTGAAAGGGATAGACGATCACTGTTTCTCCCCGGTAATCGCGGATGATATACGGTTCCCTGAGTTCGACGATATGCTCAGGGAAAAACTTGTTTTCACCATAGATTTTGCCCCAGGAAAAAGGTACGGTAGCCGGATCGGTATCACGGTATAAATTACCTTTTGAAGGTGCCACATCGATACCCGGAAAGTCTTTATAATTCGAATAGACGACTTTCACCTGCATTTTTTCCTGGTCGGGAATAATAACGGAAGCAGTGAGTTTCCCAAGATCGGGAGCTCCTGCAACCAGCATTGGTGTAGCTTCTCCAACTCCAACTACAAAGGAGGTTCCATGGGGTGTTGTAATGGGGATCATCTCAAACCCCTGAAGTGAAAAATGGATGGTGGATGTCTGAATGTTCGAAGACACAAGCTGAACATTGGCTGGAACAGGAGTACCGGAACCAAGAGGCACCCAATTAGAACTGAAACCAACACAAAAAATCAACAATGTAACAAGGGTAAACAGAATTTTTTTCATGGTCAGATAAATTGTAGATGGGTTAAAAAACTGTTCTTAAAATAGGTCGAAAACCCGGCCATATTTTAAGAACAGTTCATGGTTTGAATGTTATTTGTTAATGATCAGTTTCTTTACGATAACCTTGTTATTTACATTAAGTTTACAATAGTAAATTCCGGGGCTGAAACTGCTTGCATTGAATGATATACGGTATGTTCCCGATTTTTGATCCGTGGTGTTCAGCAACGTCCTGACTTCCTGTCCAAGAAGGTTAAGGATTGTGATGGACACATTATTCGCCGAAGGTAAAGAATAGGTTATTGTTGCCTCGTCTGAAACCGGATTAGGATTGATCGTGAGCATCGATTGTTCACTTTCTCCCAAACCCGTTGCCGACTTCACAGCACCATTGATAACCTGGGGTTCAAAGAGCACACCATCGAAATCACTGAATTCCTGTTGGGTCGGAGCATTAACAAATTCCAGGGAAGAACCCTCAGTTGAGGTGGAGGTAAAGTGCAGGTTGCATAGGACACCATTTCCGATGGTTACACCCGAAATATCAGCAGCCCATACAAAGGTCATAAATCCAGGAGTCGGTGTACCGATGGTGACACCATCAATTCCCTGGTACCAGCCGGTGATCTCACCGGGAGTCAATTTCGAGGGATCATACTGTACCGTGAACTGGAAGGATCCAAGGTTGGTCATATCGGAAATGACAACCGGAACGGTTATTTCACCCTTTTCTGCAGTTACCGGTTCAAGACTGATCACGCCCTGGTGATTGGGTTCCAGTGATTTGTTGCCCGTCGGAATGTAAGAACCATTGGCGTCTCCGTAAACGATTCCCTTGAAATTCTGAGTTACACTGCCTCCCCCTACGGTAAAGGGTGTGTTGTTAAACAACCAGTCGCCGGCCGGGAATGAACTGATGATGATAGCAATGCGCTTTTTTACCAGCAGGACATCTGCTGCCGTTAAACTTCCAGAAGCATTAACATCGCCCGAGGCAAGATAAATACCGGTGAGCAGCGCAATGTTTGCAATGTGCTTACGATATAACAGAACGTCGGTTGCGCTGACTCCGTTCCAGGGTTTGGTCGTGGTTGCTTCCAATGTGTAATTACCGGCCGGAACAGAGGCAAAGGTATAATTACCGGTTGCATTGGTAGTCGTAGTGCCGATAACCGTTCCGCCGCTGTTTTTCAGTTTAATGGTCAAACCGTTCAAAGGTGTGTTCGCCGTATTGGCATAAGTTACCGCGCCCGTCACTGAAACCGTTGCAGGCGCTGCGGCCGGGAAAATAATGTAATCGATCCAGGCACAATCGCTTCCGTTCGAAACGCTGCCGTCTTTCATGTATTCCCATTTGAAGGTATGATTGCCCGCGGTTACAGGATATGAAGCCTTTGTCCAGGGTGTTTCTCCCGACCATTCACCTATACTTGTGCCATCGAGGAAAAACTTCAGATAATCGTAGCCACTTTCTGAAGAGGTCTTATAATAGAATGAAATACTATCGGGATTGGTAACATTCATCTGGAGGCTTAGATCTGATTTCTGGCTGTGTGTTATCGTCCCTGATTTTGCTGAATAAATGCCTTCATAGGGGTCAACATTGGTGACAGACCAGGGCTGGTTTCCTCCCTGAGTCCATGCAAATTGCGTAAATCCGCCTGACTCAAAGTCTTCAAGAACCAGTCCAACCTTGGCCACGAAGGTTTTTACTGCGTTATACCCAAAATGTGAGACTATTGAATAATTAATATCAACAGTCGAACCGATTGGTGCATCTGCAGATGCGGTAATGTTAAAGGTAGCAGTAACTGTTTGGGAAGGCGCCAGTGTGTTAAATTCGAAAGAGGTGCTGTTCAATGTAAGATACGGGCTTGTGGTAGAGATTGACCCGAGGGCATTCAGTGCATCACTGTGACCAGTGTTCGACGAAGTGATCATGATATCTACCGTTTCACCTGGGTCAAGACGTCCGTTTCCGTTGCCGGTGGGATCAGAAATAGTCATTGTTCCAGCCGAAAGCACGGGGGCATTCAGGGTTAAAATCAGCGTTGAATTCCATGTATGTGTACCATCGGTCAGTTCAAGATTGAATGATACATGATGCTGATCAGGAATAAAATCTGCAATTGTCATGGCAAAAGCATTCTCACCAATGGTATTGCCTCCGGCCGGAATATCGCCGAAATTAAAGGTATTGGTTGTAAGGGTGACGGTCTGATCTTCAGTGGTAATGGTTCCATTAACGCCGCTGGCCAATTCAATGCCCACATTATTTAATTTAACATTGAGCTGGATATCTTCGCCATAATCGGCCTGACCGTTATTATTTCCCGATGCATCGGTGATGGTATAACTGTCAAGGGTAACATAGGGACCTTCAGCCGGGGCAACCGTAATTTGTGCAATGTGCGGCTGACGGTTTTGTTTCGTTATAACGATATCAGCAGTTCCCGGCGCTGCGATCGGATCAAAGGTCAGATTTACAATACCCGTGGCATCAGCAATACCGGTACCCAGTAAAACACCGTTCATGGAAAGAGCTACGTAAGCATTTTCCTCGGTATTAACCGTAAAGGAGCTCATGCCAACCAGTAAAGCGGCAGAATATGTTGCTACAACGGGCTGGGGAACTGAAAAATAGACGGACAATGAAGGATCACCCATCAAACAATAAATTTCCCAGTAATAGGTTTTCATACTTGAAGTGGATTCTTCAACAGCCAGGTTTCCGCCAACGAACATTTGGCCCTGGGTAACGAACCATTTGTTAATCGGTTCGCCATGATCGTGAAAGGTAACATCATAACCTCCAAGATGAGCTGCATTATATGTGGGATTTACTACCACTGTCTTGAAACCGCATCCCCACCAGAAGTCTTCATCCCAATATGAACTGTTGGAAGCCCCGATATAACCTAAAGCTCCTTTATTTGTCGCGCGTAATAATTCTTCGCCGAAACAGTCCGTTTCAAAAGTGCTGGTAAGACAGCAATTTCCAACCATCAACGGATACTTATGGGCATTTTGAAGTGTCGCAATATCGGCGATCGAAAATTCCGGATCGGCCCATCCATCGGAACTGCCATGGGCAGTATAATTAGCGTAACCAACACCATTGCTGACATTCTGAATGATCAGGGCTGCGCTGCTTCCCGACTGAGGATAAAGATAGGTATGCGACAATAAACCATGAGCCGCATTGAAATAATTGGAAGTGCCGTAATTGATCTGGCCATTGCCATACAGAGGGCCATAGGTACCATCCATGCCTGCAATCATCACATCTTCGCCAAGGAATGACGGGTCGGGCATTAAATACTGTTCGTATTCGAGGGTCTTATCAATCTGAGGTTGAAGCTGACTGACATTGGTTGCCGAAAATCTGCCGTAAAAAACTTCCGGGATCTTATCACCGGTATATTCGCAATAATATAAATCGGTGACATGAGATCCTGCAGTACCAGTAAAAGTTGGAACCTGCGCTACATCGCCAACGATAAGTACAAAACTCGGGGGATTATACCCTGCGGGGGGATTATCATAAAGCCCATGGAGATAATTTTTTATTGAAGTTGTGGTATTTCCAACCAACGGATTGTTCGTATAGGCTTCAATTACTTTAAATCCTTTTTTGGTTTTCCATTGAATAAAGGGTTGAAGGGCTGCCTGGAACATAATATTGGAAACAATGACGTAAGTCACGGGAGAAGCAGTTATCAATGCATCAGGAGAAACAGGTTTGTAGTTGGCCAACATTTGGTAGTTCCCTTCAAAATAAGGAGAGTAAGTCCTGTTTTTCATATTCATAGTACTGCTGATATTGGCGTTCTTAAAATCGATCTCCACTTCAACATTGTCATAGACCCTGATTTTTTTTGTTACCGGGTTATATTCCACCGGGGAAATTTCAAGGCGGGCTAATCTAACACCACGCATGATCCCCACAGGAGTGACGGTAACCAATTGATTCTTATAAAATTCGTTTTGCCGGTAAAGGCTCGCATTATAAATGAAAGCGACCTGTGACGGATCTTTTATGCTTTTTGAAAGAGGCGGTTGGGTTGGAATGATCGGGTATTGAATACCAAAATCCTTCAGATCATACTCTTTGAAATTCTGACCCAGTATACGGATATCAAAGTTTGCATCAACCGGTACCTCGATCAATTTTTTTAATACCGGTAAATTAGGATTACCTGTCGTTTCACTAAACCCGTATCCCTCGGCAGTGAGGGTTGAAAATACACCAGCCTTTGTTTTAATCTCCTCTGCGCTGAACCGCGACAGAGAATTGTTCAACTCTAATTTGAGGTAGGTGTTGGAATTGATTTTTAATGCTGTTTCACCCTCCTTGATCCTGAAATCTCCGGCGAAAACATTTGACATCATAAAGAACATACCCACAGCAATCACCAATTGCATTTGGATAAACTTTCTGGTTAAAATAGAAATTTTCATGTTATTGGAAATTAGTTTATATTAATTTAAAGACAAGATAATCCCTGAAAAGTTCCGTCAAAGTCATTTTTTTTCTTTTCAATCTAATTTTTTTAACTGGTAAATCACCTGGAATGCCTTACTTCCGTTGATAAACAAGGTAGGTATTGATGTGAAAACTTTAAATAGAATCCAATTGATTGCTACAAAAATAGAAAAAAAAACAGATAACAACTCATTTGATTTGCTTATATTTAATAGATTTTATCGACATTTTTATCCTGTCCAAATTTTTTATATACTTTTGTCGTGAAAATTTCTTTTGTCAAAAGATTTTTTCATTTAAACCGCACGCTAAACAAATCAGTATTCATTCCTAATTTAAATCATGATGAGAAAATTTTCCGCAGTGTCCTTCCTGCTGATTCTATTGCTTTCTCCATCGATTTTTGCTCAGCAAACCCTGGTAAAAGGCAATAAACAGGCAATGGTTAAACCCATGACTATCGATACGAGAATCGATAACATGGGCTATTGGAAAGAGATGGCCCGACTGGGATTGGTTCAGGTTGCACCTGATTTACCGGTCGAAAAGGCTACGTTTACTGGTAGCAGGATCATGGTAAGATCCGTTTTCACTGAAGATTCCCCCGATGTTCCTTTAACTACCCTGAACTCCACCCAAAGTGAAAATTCTGTTTTTGCCGATCCCAATGATAAAAATCATGTTCTGAACTCCAACAACTCAACCCAGAATCCTGTTGGGAACCTTTATGGCGCGAACGACTTTTACACGCTGGACGGTGGAGCAACCTGGGGCGGTGAATTGCAGGGAGCCGGCGGTTCCAATTCCGGTGACCCTACCACAGCCATCAGCAATACCGGACGTATGTTTGTCAATTATATTCAAAATAGCTATGGTCAGGGAGTTTCCTATTCCGACAACGGAGGTCAGAGCTGGACGAGTAAGACTGTATGCCCGAGTCCGGGAGGCATTCTGGATAAGAATCATATGTGGATTGACAACAGTATAAGCAGTCCGTACGAAGGCAATCTTTATGTTGCCTGGAGTAATCTTGCTGGTGGCCCCAGTATTAATCAGATTGACATTTCAAGGTCGACCAATGATGGCGTGAACTGGTCTGCGTTTTCCACCGTAAGTACAGCTATTAATGCCGGCAGTCATAACCAGGGGGTGAACATACATACCGGACCAAATGGAGAAGTTTATGTCCTGTGGGCCGTTTACGATTCCTGGCCTTCCGACGAATCTGCTCTTGGTTTTGCCCGTTCACTCGACGGTTGAGCCACCTATCAAACCGCCCATCGCATCATCACCAATATCCGCGGCATTCGTACCACGGAAACGAGCAAGGACCACCGGGTGAATTCCTTCCCCTCCATGACAGTTGATATCAGCAATGGCCCCAACCGTGGGACTATCTATGCTGTTTGGTCAAATATCGGCATCCCGGGCGTAAATACCGGAAGCGGCATCGATGTTTACATGATCAAATCGACCGATCAGGGTGTGACATGGTCGAGTCCGGCACAGGTGAATCAGGATCCTTTCGGACTTGGAAAACAACACTATTTCCCGTGGATTTGCTGCGACCCCACTTCCGGAACACTGAGTTGTATATTTTATGACGACCGTAATGTGACTTCCGCAAAAGATGAAGTTTTTGTTGCCAATTCAAGGGATGGTGGACAGACCTGGGAAGATTTCAAGGTTAGTGACGTCTCTTTTACCCCCTCTCCCATTCCGGGTCTGGCGGGAGGATATATGGGCGACTATTTAGGAATCACCGCTCAAAACCGCAGGGTTTATCCTGTTTGGAGCGACAACCGCTCAGGTCATGTAATGGCTTATACATCACCATTTGAAACCGGCCCTCCACCAAATCAACCTTGGGTGGCCTTTCAATCGTTTCAAATTAACGATGCAAACGGGAAACTCGAAACCGGCGAAACGGTCAATCTTGATATGGCTATGGCCAATATCGGGGATCAGCCGACAACCAATGTCAACGTCACTTTATCCTGTAACTCGCCCTATATCAATTTGATCAACTCCGTTGCTTTATTCGGTGATTTCAATGCAGGCGATACGGTTACCGTTGCCAATGCTTTCACCATTCAGGCCACGAACAACATTCCAAATGGAACAGCCATTCCTTTCACCTTGACGGCTACCGATGGAGACAGTACATGGGTCAGCAATTTTTCTGTAACCCCATACGCTCCTGCTTTTACGATCGGAGGAATGGTGATCTCGGACGCTTCAGGTAATGGTAATGGTATCCTGGATCCAGGTGAAACAGCCGATATCCTGATTGCTACTACCAACTCCGGTGGATATGCAGCAGCCGGTACCCTTGGCAACCTGACCTGCGACAATACGAATATTACCATCAATATTGGATCCAGTAATCTTGATTCACTGCATATTGGGGAAACAAAAGATGCCATGTTCAACGTCACGGTAAGTCCGGATGCACCGCTGAATACTCCGGTTGTTTTCGGATATACAGTTGTTTCGGGATTATACACGGCCCAGAAAGAATTCAATAAAAAAATCGGCCTGATCGTCGAAGATTTCGAATCGGGTGGTTTTACCATGTATCCCTGGACGCAGGGTGGAAATCAACCCTGGACCATTACAAATGTCGCCCCATACGAAGGCATCTATTCAGCGAAATCAGGGACAATCACCAATAACCAGATTTCTGATCTTATGCTCCAACGGAATGTTACGAGTCCCGACAGTATTTCATTCTACTTTAAAACTTCTTCGGAAGCCAATTACGATTACCTGAAATTTTTCATTGACGCGAACAACGTTGGCGAGTGGGCCGGAGACACCCCTTGGACCAGAGCCGCTTTCCCTGTTACCGTAGGTAATCATACTTTCAAGTGGGAATATATGAAAGATGGCAGTGTTTCGAGCGGAAGCGATTGTGCCTGGCTGGATTTTATCGAACTGCCCACAACCGTGGTTACCGGAGTCGTCGTGAGCGGAACCGTAACCTATGCCAACACAGCCAATACTCCTTTGAGCGGGTTGACAGTGAAACTGAAAAACAACGGTACTGTTTACGGTACAACCACAACCAATGCTACCGGGAACTATACTTTCCCTGTTGTACCTGTCGGCAATTATACCTTCGAAGTGACAACGACAAAACCGTGGGATGGTGTTACGGCTACCGACGTTTTGCTGTATAGGAAACACATTGCCAGCATCGTCCCGCTTACCGGGATTTATTTAGCATCAGGCGATGTGAATGGTTCCGGAACGCTGACAGCCGCCGATGTCCTGTTGATCAAAAAGCGTATTGCTGCCGTAACCAATTCTTTTCCAGTGGGTGACTGGCTGTTTAACCACTCCCCGTTTTCCGTCGGGAACACCAATGTGATCCAGAATTTTAAAGGAATCACCTATGGCGACGCAAATGGTTCTAATATCCCTGCAGCGAACAAATCGGTTACTGCTACCCGGCAGGGAATTGTCACTCTCGGTTCGGTGATTGCGGGAAAGAATGAAATTGTCGTTCCCATTCATATGGCCGAAATTGAAAATATGGGCGCTTTCCAGTTTTCAATTCAGTATGATTCGAAAAAACTGAAAATTAAGAATATTACCGACTGGGCCTCCGGAATTGAAGATGTAACCGTAGCAACCCCGGCTCCGGGTTCACTCACCTTTGTCTGGGCCGCCAATACGAACGGTGTTTCCATCGTCGATGACGTGCTATGCACCCTTCATTTCATTTCGAATTCAAACGATGCATCCGTGCTTTCATTTGAAGGAAATCCTACACCGGTCGAATTTTCTGATTACGATGGTAATATTTTTACACCTGATTTAATCGAAGGCGCCGTTAAATCGGCCACCGGGATCGGGACAACAAACCTTTCTGCATTTTCCATTTATCCGAATCCGAACAACGGGAAATTCTATTTACGTTTTGATCCAGGTAAAACATCGGTTAATATAAAAGTTGTTAACGCACTGGGTATTACCGTTTTTGAAGAAAAAGACATCAATGTTGCCGCGTCGCATTCAAAAACCATGGATCTGAGCAATCAACCGAAAGGAGTTTATACTTTAACGGTGGAGGACAACCGGCAGGTGACCACCGAAAAGATAGTGATACGTAAGTAAACCGGGATTGAAAATCCTTTTGCTGACACGATCGTCAGAAAAAACCGTCTTAAGTGTGCAACCTTAAGACGGTTTTTTTTGTCTGATCATTAAAGAATTGATCAAAAAGAATACCGTTCCCATTTCTTTTATGTAATTTTGTTGATATATTATATGCATCATAATCCAATACAATTAATCCTTATCCTTTAATCACTTATGTAAATTTTATACACTATGAAAAAATGCCTTGCATGGATAGTGCTGATTTTTTCTGTACTGTCTTTGAATGCCGGTGTGATCGAAAAAACCTATTATTTCAATGATTACTCGGTTAAGAACTACGGCAATTATCAAATCATTGCCTTTCCCAACACCCTGCTCACCGGCCTTGAAGGAGAACCCGTGCTCCCTTATTGCTCTGTTTCCCTTATTTTACCTCCTGGACAATCAGCTGAATCCATCGAATTTATAGGACAGGAAGAGACCCCTATCGAGGGTATTTTTAAACTTTTTCCGCAGCAAGCCGTTCGGCCCATTTCCAAGGGAACTTCCGGTAAATTTTTACTAAACGAATCGGTATATTCGACTAATGCTGAATATCCCGTTAAACCGACCGGCCACTTATCTACCCAGTTTATGAATGGGTTCGCGTTGGGACAATCTGCTTTCACACCAGTGCGTTACAATCCGGTAACCGGGAAAATAACCTGGTATAAGCAAGTCACCATCAGGATTTACACAAAAAATGACAGTAAAAGTACGACCGCCCTGAAAAATATTACCTCAAACAAGGATATCCTTCAATCGGTCAGAAAAAGTGTCCAGAACCCTGAGATCATTGACCAGTATCCCGCCCGTAAAGGACGTTCCGATGATTACCAACTGATGATCATCACACCTGCTTCATTCGAAAGTGCATACCAGCCGTTGATCGACATGTACAAAATCAGGGGAATCAAGGCGCTCACCGTTACCAAAGAATATATCACCTCGAATATGACCGGACAGGATTTACCTGAAAAAATGCGTAACTACATCATTCAGGAATACCAGAATCATGGTATTGAATATGTGCTTTTAGGCGGTGATGTAGAACAGATTCCATACAGGGGCTTTTATTGCTATGTAGATTCAGGTACAGGTTATGAAGATGATGACATCCCTTCCGATCTCTATTTTTCTGCCCTGGATGGTAACTGGAATACCAATGGCAACAACAAATGGGGCGAACCTGGGGAAGACGATTTATTACCCGAAGTCGCTGTAGCACGTTTCCCGGTAAGTAACCTGACCGAATTGAGCCACATGCTGAATAAAACGATATCATACCAAAGCACACCGGTACTGGGAGACATGGCACATCCACTGATCGCAGGAGAACATCTTTATGATAATCCCAACACCGAAGGAAGCGATTATCTTGAACTACTCATTGGTCATCATGAGGATAATGGTTATACTACCGACGGAATAACCCCTGATAATACACTGGATAAAATGTACGACGAAATCTCTTATTGGACGGGGGCTGATCTGATCAGTCATCTGAATCAGGGCAGGAGTTTTCTTCACCATTCCGGCCATGCCAATCAAACATATGTGATGAAATTATCCAACAGCGATATCACCAATGCCAATTTTTCTCAAGTTAACGGGATAACCCACAATTTTACTATGGTATCTACCCATGGCTGCGATTGCGGGGCTTTCGATTATGATGATTGTATCGCTGAAAAAATGGTAACCATCAGCAATTTTGCTGCAGCGTTTATTGGTAACTCCCGTTATGGCTGGTTCAACGAGGGCCAGACAGAAGGTCCATCTGCTCACCTGCACCGGGAATTCGTAGATGCTATGTATACCGACGGATTATTACGCATTGGCAGGACACAGTCTGAATCCAAGACAATGACTGCGCCGTGGGTCAATGCGCCAGGTCAATGGGAACCCGGCGCTCTTCGCTGGTGTTTTTACGACTGCAACGTTCTGGGTGATCCTGCAATGGCGATGTGGACAAAGGAACCCATTACGGTACAGGCCAATTACCTGGCTGCCCTGCCCATTGGGGTACCCACCTTACCGGTTACCGTAACCCATAGCGGACTTCCAGTTCCGCAGGTAAATTGTGTCCTGATTAAAAATGGCATTGTTCATGGTATTGCAGCCACAGATAATGCAGGAAATACCGTCATCACCATAGATCCTCCTTTCGTTGAAGTGGGAGATGCTCAACTTATCATTTCCGGGAACAATTGTCTGCCCCAGACTTTTCCGTTAACGGTAGTCCCCAATAGTGGCTCTTTTGTTACATGTAGCACTCACGCGATCAATGATAGCCTGGGTAATAATAACGGGCTCATTGATTATAATGACCCTATCCTGTTGACCCTAACAATGAAAAATGTGGGCACAGTCCAGGCCAACAACGTGAATGTCACTTTATCCTCCGCCGATCCCTACATCACTATCGACGATACAACCGAAAACTTCGGAAATATTGCGGCCAGCGATTCAGTAACCATTCCGTTTGGTTTTAAATTTACCATTGCCAACAATATACCCGACAATCATCTGATTCCTTTTGATATTGTTGCTTCCGATGGAAGCAGTTCCTGGACGACTTCCATGAATCTGTTTGCTCATGCTCCGGAATTCCAGGTTGGCAATATGTCCGTTTCTGATCCGTCTGGCAACAACAATGGACGTCTCGATCCGGGTGAAACAGCCGATGTGACGATTATGACCACCAATACAGGCAGTAGTACGGCAGTCGGGGCACTGGCTATGCTCAATACTTCGAACGGTATGGTAACCATCAACACGCCCCAGGTTAACCTGGGCAATGTTGTTCCAGGTATACTGGTAATGTCCACATTCAATCTCACAGTTGATCCGGCGGCGCCTATTGGTTCGGTTACCGATCTGAATTATTCGGTTGTATCCGGTCAGTATTCTGCTGAAAAGACCTTTTCCGTTAAGATCGGTCTTGTTTTGGAGGATTTTGAATCCGGGGGATTTACGCAGTTTTCCTGGACTCAGGGAGGAAATCAACCATGGACGATCACCAATGTCGATCCTTATGAAGGTATCTATTCAGGTAAATCCGGGACAATAACAGACTCCCAGAAATCTGATCTTAGCCTGCAAATGAACGTCTCAACGACTGACAGCATCTCCTTTTTCCTGAAAACATCCTCAGAGGATGGATACGATTTTCTGAAGTTCTTCATCGATGGGACAAACGCTGGTGAATGGTCGGGAGAGACATCCTGGACAAGGGTTGCATTCCCTGTTACCGCGGGTAATCATACCTTTAAATGGGAATATTTGAAAGATGGAAGTCTTTCAAGCGGGAGCGATTGTGCCTGGGTGGATTATATTGTCTTTCCGGCAACTGTTCCATCCGGGGTTTCTGTTAGTGGTGCAATCACCTATGCCAATACAGCCGTAACACCACTGGGCGGGTTGACGGTTAAGCTAAAAAATGGTACCGGAACGATTATCGGAACAACAACCACCAATCTTACCGGTAATTATACTTTTGCTGCTGTTCCTGCCGGCCCTTACACCCTCGAGGTTAGTACCACAAAACCGTGGGACGGAGTTTCTGCAGCCGATGTACTGCTATATCGCAAACATATTGCCAGCATTAACCTGTTGACCGGTATTTACCTTGCCTCGGGCGATGTCAATGCTTCTGCAACCCTGACTGCTGCTGATGTATTATTAATCAAAAAACGGATTGTCACCATCATCACTTCATTCCCGACAGGCGATTGGTTGTTCAACAACACGCCATTTACTGTTGGAGGAAGCAATGTGACCCAAAATTTCAAAGGAATTGTTTACGGTGATGCCAATGGTTCGTACATTCCGACCGGGAACAAGTCGATGGAAATCAATCACCAAGGTATTTTACGGTTTGCATCCTGCAGTTCAATGAAGGATCGGATTACGGTTCCTATGCATATCACAGGTATCCGGGATATGGGATCCTTCCAATTCACGATTCATTACGATGCGGATAAACTTAGATTAGCTGAAGTGAACAGTTGGTATCCGGGGGTTGACGATGTAGTTATAGGTCAACCGGCACCAGGCTTGATCACTTTTGTATGGGCTGCTGATTCACAGGGCATTACTATCAACGATGGCGTTCTGTGTAATCTTAACTTTACATCAACAACGACCGGAGAACCTGATTTATCCTTCACCGGAAATCCGACACTTGTTGAATTTACCGATTATGAAGGAAATATTTTTGAACCTGTTCTCATGAAAAGCGTTCCTGGCAGAAATTTGTCCGGCGAATCCGTGTTGTTCATCTATCCGAATCCGGGTAAGGGAATTTTCAACCTCCGGATGGATAAGGAAATTCAGGGACAGGTCAATCTTAAAATTACCAATGCTTTAGGCGGAATCGTCTTTGAGGAAAAAAACGTTTTCATGCAGAAGCCTTTAAGCAAAACCATTGATTTGAGTGGTCTGTCGGATGGAATTTATATCCTGTCGGTTGAAAGCGATCAGGAAATCATCCAGAAAAAAATAATCCTTAATAAATAATCTTTGTTAATCATTATTAATCTCAACCATTATTAAACTATCCAATTATTATGAAAAAAGCAAAATCAATACTTTTAATGTTGGTTTTCATGCTTTTGGCTTCTTCTATAGTCATTGCCCAGCAACCGGCTTTCAAAGGAAACAAAATAGTGACGACCAAAAAAATAACTATTGACACGCGGATTGACAATATGGGTTATTGGAGAGAGATGGCCCGTCTGGGCCTGGTTCAGGTAGCTCCCGATATCCCTGTTGAAAAAGCTACATTTACCGGTAGCAAAATAAAGGCAAGGGGTGTTTTCAGTGAAGATTCACCTGATGTTCCTTTAACGACCCTGAATTCCACCCAAAGTGAAAATTCTGTTTTTGCCGATCCCAATGATAAAAATCATGTTCTGAACTCCAACAACTCGACCCAGAATCCTGTTGGGAACCTTTATGGCGCGAACGACTTTTACACGCTGGACGGTGGAGCAACCTGGGGTGGCGAATTGCAGGGTGCCGGCGGATCCAATTCCGGCGACCCGACAACAGCCATCAGCAATACCGGACGTATGTTTGTCAATTATATTCAGAACAGCTATGGTCAGGGAGTTTCCTATTCCGACAACGGAGGCCAGACCTGGACGAGTAAGACTGTATGCCCGAGTCCCGGAGGAATTCTGGATAAGAATCATATGTGGATTGACAACAGTGTAAGCAGTCCGTACGAAGGCAATCTTTATGTTGCCTGGAGTAATCTTGCCGGTGGCCCCAGCATTAATCAGATTGACATTTCGAGGTCGACCAATGATGGCGTAAACTGGTCTGCGTTTTCCACAGTAAGTACAGCTATTAATGCCGGAAGTCATAACCAGGGGGTGAACATACATACCGGACCAAATGGAGAAGTTTATGTCCTGTGGGCCGTTTACGATTCCTGGCCTTCCGACGAATCCGCTCTTGGTTTTGCCCGTTCACTCGACGGTGGAGCCACCTATCAAACCGCCCATCGCATCATCACCAATATCCGCGGCATCCGTACTACGGCAACGAGTAAGAACCACCGGGTGAATTCCTTCCCCTCCATGACCGTAGATATCAGCAATGGTCCCAACCGCGGAACTATCTATGCTGTTTGGTCAAATATCGGCATTCCGGGCATAAATACAGGAAGCGGCATCGATGTTTACATGATCAAATCGACCGATCAGGGAGTGACTTGGTCAAGCCCTACACGTATTAACCAGGATCCTTTCGGACTCGGGAAACAACATTATTTCCCGTGGATTTGCTGCGATCCCACTTCCGGAACACTGAGTTGTATATTTTATGACGACCGCAATGTAACCTCCGCAAAAGATGAAGTGTTTGCTGCCAATTCAAGAGATGGCGGACAGACCTGGGAAGATTTCAAAATTAGCGACGTTTCTTTTACCCCCTCTCCCATTTCGGGTCTGGCCGGTGGCTATATAGCCGACTATTTAGGGATCACCTCTCAGAATCGCAGGGTTTATCCCGTTTGGAGCGACAACCGCTCAGGCGTAGTGATGGCGTATACTTCGCCATATGAAACCGGTCCTCCTCCCAATCAACCCTGGGTTTCTTTTCAGTCCTATGTAATCAATGACCCCGATGGTAAACTGGCTACCGGTGAAACCGTTAACCTCGATATGACCATGGTGAATATCGGGGATCAACCGACAGACAATGTCACTGTGAATATCTCTTCCAATTCACCTTATATCAACATCATTGACGGAACTGAATTTTTCGGTCATTTTAATGTTCCCGATACGGTTACTGTCGCCAATGCTTTTTCTATTCAGGCTACCAACAATGTTCCGAACGGCACCGATATTCTCTTCGATGTAGTGGCAACCAACGGTGATAGTACATGGCTCAGTAACTTTACGATCAAAGCCTATGCCCCTGTGCTTTCTGTTGGTGGAATTTCCATATCCGATGCTACCGGTAACGGCAATGGCGGATTGGATCCGGGAGAAACAGCGGATATCAGAATCTCAGTTACCAATAACGGGGGATTCCAGGCCAACGGTACCCTCGGAACGCTGACCTGTTCAAACCCTCTGATCACAATAAACAATGCTACCTCTGACCTTGGGATACTACCCAATGGTGAAACCGGTTTTGCGACATTTAATGTTACGGTAAGTCCTGCAGCGCCAATGGATACCCTCATTTATTTGAATTTTTCCGTAACGTCTGGAGCGTATACGGCACAGAAGACCTTTGAAGCCATCATCGGATTGATATTCGATGGCTTTGAATCCGGTAATTTCAATATCTTTTCCTATGTCCAGGGTGGCAGCGCTCCATGGACTATTACCAACGTCAATCCTATTGAAGGTATATATTGTGCAAAGAGCGGCGCTATCGGGCCCAACGGTTCAAGTACACTTGCATTAACCTATAATGTTGAGCGGAACGACAGCATTTCATTTTTCCGCAAGGTGTCCTCACAACCAACATACGATTTCCTGGGATTTTACATCGACAACGTACAAAAAGGACAGTGGAGCGGTGAAAAAGTCTGGACCAGGGTAAGTTTCCCCGTTACAGCCGGTGTGCATACTTTTAAATGGGCTTATTATAAGAACAATACCATCAATGCCGGCAGCGACTGCGGTTGGATTGATTATATTATTTTCCCACCTGCGGTTTCAACAAACCACGCTATTTCCGGTAAGATTATCTATCCGAATGCATCCAATTCTCCGCTTTCAAATGTTTCCCTGACACTAAAGGATAATTCGGGCTCAGTGATTGCAAGCAGTACCACGAATGCCACAGGTGATTATTTGTTTGAAAATTTACCCGATGGGGTTTATACCCTTGAATCGGTTACGACAAGACCATGGACCGGTGTTACTGCAAGCGATGCATTGCTTTACAGCAAACATATTGCAAACATTTCCCCTTTATACGGTATTTATCTGGCATCGGGTGATGTCAATGGCAATGGATCTCTGACAGCTTCCGACCTGTTGCTGATCAAGAAAAGAATAGCCAATATAACCAGTTCGTTCCCGGTTGGCGACTGGTTGTTCAATTCGTCCCCGATCACACTCGTTGGGAACAATGTGGTCCATGATTACCTCGGAATTATCTATGGAGATGCGAACGGATCATACATTCCGGTTTCAAACAAATCGACTGTCAACAGCACGGTTCCGGAGTCATCGGATGCTGTGTTCACACTTGAATCGGTAAATCCAGTTGGTAATGATGTAGTTGTTCCCGTTTATATAACCGGCGTACAAAACCTGGGATCTTTCCAGTTCACTCTTCAATACGATCCTAAAAAACTCTCCTTCAGTGACGTTACCGACTGGAACCCGGAAATAAGTACAGTTGTAGTTGGTTCTCCCAAAGCTGGGCAGCTTACCTTCGTCTGGGTTGCCGATAATAGTGGAGTAGATATTGCAGACGGTACCTTGGTCAATATACATTTTAAATCACGCAAAAATGATGTTTCCGAGATTACCTGGAATAGTAACCCGACCCCCATTGAATTCGGTGATTATAACGGTAAACTTTTCACTCCTGTTTTGAAAAACGGAACTGTAAACACCAATGGTTCTATTGAAGCCATTGATAATCAGGATATCACCATTTCACCGAATCCCGCTAAGGATTTGTTCAAAGTGACCTGTAATCCTTCGATAAAGGGAGCTTCTGTTGTTCAGATAGTCAATTCACTTGGTAAAATTGTTTATGAAGAAACCAAGGTGATCAGTAATAATTTCACTCTTGATTTAGGATCATTTAGTGATGGAGTATATTACCTTAAAGTTGAAAACAACAACAATTCTTTTCTGAAAAAGTTTGTCATACAGCGGTAGGATTAAAAAATACATTTGATCTGCATTATTATTCTACGATTAATGAAAGAGGCTGTCCAAACGGGCAGCCTCTTTTATTCTCATCCATTAAATTCGATAAAAATTTCGCAGGAGCTAAAATTTTCCCTGGGATGAGGTATAAAATTTATCTTCCTGCCATTTGGCAGGATTGTTTTTAATATATTCCGAGATGGTTTGATACGATCGGTTATTACGGACAATGTGTTCGTAATAATTGCGTTGCCATAATTTGCCGTTAAAAGGTTGCCAACCCAAATTTTTCACACCGCGGATATATTCATTTGTCGTCATGGTTTTAAACCATCGTACCACATAATGTAGGGGCGAACCTACGTGTTCGCCCCGAATGTGTTCGCCCCGAATGTGTTCGCCCCGAATGTGTTCGCCCCGAATGTGTTCGTCCCGAATGTGGTTGCCCGAAACGGAGTTGCCCGAAACGGGGTTGCCCGAAACGGGATTGCCCGAAACGGGGTTACCCGAAACGGGGTTGCCCGAAACGGGGTTGCCCGAAATGGGGTTACCCGAAACGGGATTGCACGAAACGGGATTGCACGAAACGGGGTTGCCCGAAACGGGGTTGCCCCAAACGGGATTGCACGAAATGTGGTTGCCCGAAACGGGATTGCCCGAAATGGGGTTGCCCAAAACGGGGTTGCCCGAAACGGGGTTGCCCAAAACGGGGTTGCCCGAAACGGGGTTGCCCGAAACGGGGTTGCCCGAAACGGGGTTGAGCGAAACGG
>JALNZC010000056.1 GCA_023229525.1 Bacteroidales bacterium | reverse complement strand
AATCTGAAAGCAATTCACAACTACTCCAACAGCCGCGTTCCTTGGATATGAGCTGTGGTTCCTATGTCAAAGATACAATCTGAAAGCAATTCACAACTGAATTTACATCAGTTGTTGATCGTATTGTGCTGTGGTTCCTATGTCAAAGATACAATCTGAAAGCAATTCACAACAGTCAGACTGTAATGGCCCGCTGCATCTGAGCTGTGGTTCCTATGTCAAAGATACAATCTGAAAGCAATTCACAACACATCCGGAAATAACAATCCTCAATCTTTGGCTGTGGTTCCTATGTCAAAGATACAATCTGAAAGCAATTCACAACGCACAGATAGCGGTCTTGGAGCCTTTCATTGCTGTGGTTCCTATGTCAAAGATACAATCTGAAAGCAATTCACAACTCATAGGGAAATAAGGCCGAGTAGGCAATAGCTGTGGTTCCTATGTCAAAGATACAATCTGAAAGCAATTCACAACAGAATTTTGCCAAATATATTTTTAATCTATTGCTGTGGTTCCTATGTCAAAGATACAATCTGAAAGCAATTCACAACCCTCAATCAAAAACAATTTCTATTTATTTTGCTGTGGTTCCTATGTCAAAGATACAATCTGAAAGCAATTCACAACGCGAAGCGCACGGGGAAAGACAAGGCGGAAGCTGTGGTTCCTATGTCAAAGATACAATCTGAAAGCAATTCACAACTTAAAGATAGGGACTTTCTTTATCAACCCTTATCATGTTGTTGTTTCGTGTAATAATAAATCCGGCATCACGCAGAGTCTCGATATAACGGTACGCTGTACGTTGCGTTATTTCCAATTGCCGGGCAATCTCATTTACACTATTGCCGAAACTGCCCGAAAGCATCATCAACAGACGTAAAAGACGTGCGAGTCGGGGTTGATCTGCCATGATGTCAATTCAAGTTTCCAATCATTTTTCGGAGTATCGATAACGATTTTTTCAGTGTGATAAGGGTAAAATTTCCCGGATGAAAAGAAAGACGGGTACATTTTCCGTTTACCGGATGCTCCGTTATCACGCGCATCCATTCCGTCGAAAATCCTTATAAAAGTAAGGAAATGTTTAGATACTGCCGAAACAATACCAAAACAGTTTATTAACAATTGCTTTATTTTGTGTGACCTTTCCGGAAATTTCTGTCAATATAAGTACATAAATAACCATCTGTGAATATTCCGGTAGATACTATCTGTGCAGAAGAGCGGATATCACGTTGAAAAATCCCTAAAAGAAGGGTTCAACATGATCTTCTTTAATAATTCCAAGCTCCCTGAATCAATTGCCTGAAGATGTAACATCTGAATTTATTTATCGGTATTGAAAAAATAACGCTGCAGAATGCAAGTGTTTTTTTATCCAGATACCTGGCAGCTAAAGCAACATTTCTGATACGTTCCAACCCATAATGGGATTTTATCACGTTCCAATCATTCCCCGTCCCATGCATTAGAACACGAGTGATAATAAAACCTGCATCCCGTGAACTATCAAGAGATGCAACCTCCACATCCCAAAATAATCCCGAACTGAGGTTTAACAGTTTTTTCTCCATTAATCAAAGATACGAAATACTTGGAAAATCAGATACACGCTATATGTAAGCCACCGGATTATACATCTCACTTCCCCGCATTTTCAATTATCAGCTGCACCAGATCATAACTTACCGCATCAAACTGGAAGAAAAATTTAATTCGTAGATTTTCTGATGATGGGTATAGCGCAGGTTGTTTTATTGATAAAGATCAATCCGTCGAATTGCTGTTTTGCTGTAATTACTTGTGCAAACATGTACCAATGCTCGGGAATAAACACAGCCCCTATGCTATAAGCCTGTTTAGAATTTTGAAACATTTTGTTGTTTGTTGAGGTCAGATCGATAAAAAAGGCATCAATTCCTGTATGGGACAGCCCTATTGCCAAGGTGTTCTTCTTGTTTTCAGGAACTATGAATTCCTGCAATTTTCCTCCTACTTTATTATAGGCCTGGAAACTTCCCTGATTAAATACAAAACCTATATTAAAATACGTTTCTCCGAAAATATCATTAAGATAAGCCCCCATAGTCTTATCCTTATTGAAATAATACTTCGCATTGTTACTTATATGGGCGTTGTGAGCCCATGCAAAGACTTCTTGATGTTCCAGTTCATAGATCCATCGTACGTTTTGTGCCATAGAACTATCCCTGCGGAAACCATATTTTTTTTCTGAACTTTCTCTCAGGAGCAACGCCTGTTTTAAAACTTCAATATTATGCCTGGCCAATTCAAACTTAGTCCTTCCTCCGGCGGAGATGTAACTATTCTCTTTTCCCTGAAACCATGTTTGAAGAAACGATATAATCCCATGAATCTGGGAAATCCCCTGCTGTGAAGATTTATCGGGTTTAAGGGTGTAAAAATAGAGATAGCTGCTGTCGTTCAGGACTGACAAACCTTTCAAAAATTCATCCGGGTTTTGTTTGTCGAATTCTTTGACATAATCCACCAGAGCATCGGCCGGACCTTTGAACGACTGGCAATCGAAACCATAAAATTTCAGCTTTTCCTTGTCGGGTTTGCCATCATTGTATGTTCGTATCCATTCAATGAGGTCTTTAACTTCTTCCGTATCCCATGTCCAGAATTCCATCCCTTTCATCGCACTCAACACATTGCCTTTTCCATATAACACATAATCATTCACTTTAAGGGTTCCCCCAAAGGTGGCTTCAATGGCTAAAATCCGGTATCCGCAATAGGTGACCAGGAATTTAAACATCTTGGCTTTCATATTGAAAAATTCTCTGGTACCATGGGTTGCTTCACCCATTCCCACGACTTTTTTATCTCTCAACATGCAACCAAGTGGGATCAGTTCATCAAGATCGTTGGTCTCATTTGGGGTAACCGGATAAATTATTTCAGTTGATTTACCGATTTTTACTTGTACCTGCGAATGACTTTGCAGGGTTAGGAAGCTCAGGAGAAGGAGTAGGAGGAGGGGGTTTTTCATGTATGTGTTCTCATTTCTTTTTATTTTTATTTAATTCTTTGTCTTCAAAATACTTAGTTCGTATATGAATTACTTTTTGAATTTCCCTGTCGGACACTTGATTGGCCTTTTTCTGCATCAGTCGCTTTAGTAACCCGCAAGGGGCAACCGGAATGCGGCCATTTCGTTGGAGTTGCGTACTACCAGGACATTGCCGACCAATACTGGGTGATTCCAGGTCTTGCCCTTAATTGCGGGGAACCGGGCAAGTTCTTTGAATTGTTCAGGGGTCGCCATAACCAACGCAAGTTCTCCTTTCTCCGACAGCACCAGCAGCAAGTCCTGATCGGCCAGCAGGATAAGCTGGCCTCCATAACGTCCGCCTTTCCATTTGCGATTGCCTTTCTCTATATTGATGCACGCGAGATTGGGGCCATCAAATCCGAAAGCATAACCTTTGTGAATGACAAAGTCATTAAAGTACGGTTTCAACCCGTTTGAAGTCCAGCGCTCTTTGACGGACCATCCGCCGGCTCTACTTTTAACCGAGATACGCCGTATCCCTTTTAAATCCGGTTCGCCAACCAGGATATCGCTTTCATTGATCCATGCCGGCTGAACAATCTGAGCGCCTGTCATCGGGAACTTCCAAAGCTCTTTGCCATCAACCGGTGCATAGCAGGTTGCACCGGCTCCATTCATAAATAAAATCTGCCTGACGCCATCGATTGTCAATAAATGTGGAGAACTGTAGCTTTCTCCACCATCTGGGCTAGACCAGCGCTGATGGCCGGTAACAATGTCATACGCAACGAGTTTGCCTGCAATAGCAACGATGACGACGCTGTCGACCACCAAAGGCGAACCCGTATATCCCCAACCTGGTATCTTTACTTTGGTATCTTGTGCTGCATTACGCGACCAAACAACCTTACCGTCACGTGCATCAAGCACATTCAGTATGCCTGTTGCACCTAATGTATAGACGCGATCCTTGTGCAGGGTTGGTGTCGAACGAGGACCGGCACCGGCATGTGAGTCCCAGAAACGGGCTGAGTCACTATGTCGCCACACCGGCTCGCCGGTATTCAGGTTGTAGCAGGTAACCATCTCGTATTCACCGCGCTGTTCCTGGGTAAAAAGTAAAGCGCTATGGATTGCAAAGGACGAACAACCCGGTCCGACAGAACGGCGCCACATCTCAACCGGTGGAGATTTTGACCAATCGGTCCTGATCCTCACTCCATGTGTGATGCCATCCCGGTTAAGTCCCCGAAAACCCGGCCACTCAGCTTCTTTTGCCATTTCTGCTGAATCCTGCATTATTGGTATTAGCCTGTCTTCGGTTTGTTCAAGCAGTTGTTGCTCGGATGACTTCGCCCACCTCCATACAAAATCTTGACGGGCTTCACCGGTCATTCCTTCTGTACGGAGAAAAACCCAGAATCCGGATGCGAGCAGGATGGTTGCGACCATGATGGCACGCCGGGGTCTGTTGGAGAGGCGACGGCAGGCCACCACCCATACAACAAAAGCAAGGCTTAGCACCGGAACTGAATATACGGCGAACATGATTCCCATCATCGCTGTTGCAATCGACTTGTGGATGATTTGCGATGTCGCAGCCAGCGCTGCAATCATCAGAACAACAGCAAACCAGCGATCAAACCGGGGCGCCCTGCTAAAGAAGGCCCACCAAACAACGATCAACAACCCAAATAAAAGTCCGCCCATTACACCGAATACCATAGCATCGGGTATAATAACAGGGAGGCCAAACCTGATCATCCACTGAAGTATTACGATGACCACACCCGGCCATACCCTCAGCAGCTTCTGTTGAGTTAATCCCTTGTTATTTTTATCAGTATTCATATTTTATCCTGGTTATACATGACGACTTCATATTTGTGGGACATATAAAATCAATTGTTTTATATGTATGCAAGGTAAAAAAATCTAATTCAATCACCTCTAGGTAAATTTACCGCCCCTTAGGACGGAATCCGGGTTCAGGGCCTGCTTTGGGGTTCATACCAATTGATTTCAGGAATGTTGTATCCGAAGCTCCATCTTCTGCATTCAATGATTAAAGATTTAATTTATCTGCTTATCCCTAAGACAACGGACTGAGAAACCGAACCTTTTATCATGGCCGAGGCGAAAGATATCTTCGAAGGCATAGATCAAGCTCCGGTACCAAGCCCTGGATTCACTGTACCCGGTATTGCTCCACCAGAAGCCGTTGCTGCCTGCTATGAAGTAGCGGCCACTGATAAGGCGCTCACCACACGGTAAAGCAGAGAATCCGAATTCATCCGAGCCATTACTGCCTGATCTCCAGCCCGACTTTGACTTAAGTCGTTGACCGACGTCGTTTCCCCGCAACCCTATGTCATCCCAAACAGCGTCGCCAATGCCGTACTGTATATCAACGGAACCCTCCAGGAACTTCCACTCATTATCTGAAGGTACCCGCCACCCATCAGGGCAAAGCTTAGCCGTGTTTACAGCATACCAGTTGTAAAGCGCACCATAGGCATCGGCATTACTCTCGTCATTGTTGTACCAGCAGTAAGCATCACTGCTTAAGCCTGACCATGTGATGCTGTCGGAAACCTTGGGTATTTTTGTGCCGTCGTTGTAAGTGGTGGTTCTAAGATTATTAGCCATCCACTCATAATTGCCAATTATAACAGTTTGGTAAACATTTCCATCAATATCTATGACTCTGTCCTTTTTAGGTGCCTGGGCATAGATTGTTGAAAGAGCCAGCAAAAGAAGGGGTAATAATATTGTTGGTTTTTTCATTGAAGGTAACACTAAGTTGCCGACTATTCACTTGGATAATTTGTTTTAACGATCAATGATCATTAGATGCTATATGATGGATGCTGGTTACAGGATACCGGATGAAAGGTCGCTTCGCTCCCGATCCAGGATTCAGGATGCAGGATCAAGGATGCTGGATGAGTTTTAATTGGTCAGGCAAAATTATTCGTTTATACCTAAATAAAAATAATATCGAGATTGTTATGAAACGGATAAAGATCAGAAAGGGTACGATAATCATATGGATGAGGTTATATATGATCGGCGTCTTAGTGGGGCCAGTGGTAACCGGGTTACCTGGATGAGCCTTTTTTCTTTTGTTCCTCAACCAATTTTTTGTATAAATCATATAGATCATCTTTGGGCTCTGGTTTATTGTAAAAAGATATCTCTTCTTGATTTTTCATCCATCTATACACCCAGGAAATTCCCCATTTCTTATAATATTTATCTTCTTGTTTATAAGCATTATCTTGTAGCGCTTCGTCAAAGCTGATAACTTTATATTTTTTCTTTTTCAACTCATTTAATAATACCGGTAAATAATCTGCATTTAATCTGCTATCATGACATAAATAAATTTGGTTAATTGGTCTTCCGTAGATCTTTAATGCAAGAGAATCAAAAAAATCAAAATACTCAAGGGTCTTTGCGATGTAATTGCCAGCAATTTCATTGGCTTTTATCGAATCTTTCTTCTCAAGATAATATTCATAAATATAATTAAACATCCAATCAGCGCTTTCGACGGTAAAAGGCGCTATTTTATATTTTTTGGAAGAGAGGTATCTTATGATATTGACATGTTGAACGCTATCCTTACCTAAGTCATTATATGGCAATCGAAAATAATCTATTGATTTACCATACTTCAGAGCTAATTCCCGTAAAAGACTGCTACCTTTCTCAACATCAATTTTAAAAGAATCTAAACCGACGTCAGAGTAGCGAGAATGTTTGGAGGAATGATATCCTATTGTGGTATAACTTCTATTTATCCAATTATTCAAAAGTTCAAAATTCTTAACCACGCTGTCTCCCTTGTAAACTAACCCTTCAGTAATAAAAATTGTAACGGGAATATTCAATGAGTCCAATTTATGGAGAAGAAGAGTTGATTTAAAGTTATCCTGTTGGCATTTACCTGTGTTTGGAACATCATCTATAGTTATGGCTACTGATAATTGTCCATAAGTCAAATCCGACAGATTTATTATAAAAAGGAGTATTATTAAATGAAATCCAAAATGTTGTTTCATGTCAGATAATTGAATTTATATGTTTGTCTAAAATGCAGTCAACGTGTGACCTAAAAGCAGCAAAGGTCGAACTTCTGTTTAGCACCGATAGGCTGGCTTTGTTACGATTTAGTGGGATATTGCAAATGTAAATTATTAATCTACAAACGTCTCCTAAATAATTGATTTGACTTTCTTGATTTCCTTAATATCCAGCTTACCAATTATTTTAATAATCCTAGTCAAATCAATAGTTCGAATCTGATCAAGTACCAAATTCCGGAAATCAGAACTACGGAAACTGTTCAGAACTGTCAATCTCCGACAGACTAAATGGGTACGCAACAAATATCGGAAATTCAGGCGACGCCATTGGTACATTGCTTACAAATTTCTTAAAGGAATTTCACGCGATTATCCGAATTTGTTTGAGCACTGGAAATTTGGCTTTTTGCCATGATGTCTTTGTCATGAAGAGCCGTATGAATCGAGAGGTTCACGTATGGTTGTGAGAGGCTTGGGTGTGAGATTTCCCCTTGCCTACTCAACTTCTTTTCTGTCCAATTGTGTCAAACTATTCCATTATTTTATTTTGTTGTTTTGCCGTCCATTTGGGTTAAAATGCTGTCAATGGGGCTCCCATAGTTCAATCTTGTTGCCTTCTGTGTCCATAATATGTACAAATTTTCCATAGTCGTAAGTCGCAATGCTGTCAAGTATGGTTACTCCGTTTTCTCTGAGTTTGTTTACAAGTCCTTCAATATTCTGAACTCGGTAGTTAATCATAAAATCTTTTTTGGATGGGGAAAAATATTCATCCCCTTTTTTGAAAAGACTCCATTGAAGATAATTTATCTCGTCAGGTCTGTTAGCGTTTCTGGATTCAAAACTCGTACCCCATTCATTGATCTCAAGTCCTAAATTTTTGGCATACCATTCTTTCGTTTCTTCGGGATTGTCAGAAAAAAAGAAAATCCCTCCAATTCCAGTTACCTTAGGGGTTGTGTCGTTAGTTGAAGGTGTGTTTGTTGTTTCATTTTTTTGTTCTTCCATTTTTTTTGTTTTTTTATTTGTCGAGTTGCAACTTGTAAGAATTGTTATACTGAAAACAGGATAAATTTGGACATTTCACTTTTTTGACTAAATACAAATATGATATTGTATTTCAACATTTACCATGATAATAAGGCCAATAATAAAATGTACAAATAAACATTTTTCAAATCCGGATGTTTTAAAATATATTTAATCATTGATTGTCCTATCCCTTTTTTCCTTGGTTCTTGTTTACCACAACATCAAGAATATATGCAAATCTTGTTTTATCTGATATTATTGCGATTCGTGCTTTTTTGAAGCTATTTTTTCTCCAATTCTGAATTGAACCAAACTAAAAATGAGCGTGTTTACTATAAGGATATAAATAATAAACCCAGAATTAGCAAACGTTAACCTGTTAAGCGTTAAGAGGGTAAGGATAACACCGAACACCGTCGCTATCCATGGCCACGCTAACTCGGTGTCGGGATATCTGTAGGCTTTAACTAGCGTAGGGATGGCCGCTAAAGCGTCTGCCAAAATGCTAAATGTTATTGCGATATTTCCCACCTTAGTGACTATCCACAAAATTAAACCGAGAATTGATAGCACGCCACAGACTAAATCAAATTTGGTTATCTTCCATTCAGCTTTTTTGTTTACGAATGAAGCTATAAATGTAGTAAGGGGTAAAAAACCTGTACTGAAAGTCATTAAAGACTCTAAACCTACGCCCTGCTCTATTTGTGCGGCAAAAGCGATTAATGGAGCAATCGACCAAAGCAGAAAAGATACTCTATTTGGTTTGACTTTCCCTTTTACTGTATCTACCAGATAGGCTAATGAACCTACCGCACCTATTAAAGCCCCAATAATTATAAAGTTTTGATTTAGCATATTTGTTTTTCTATTCTTTCGTAGTTCGTCAATAGGAACCTAAGATTGATTATTCTTTAACTTTTAGCAACCAAAATGCGATAGGTCCAAAAATCAGAATAACAAAAACTCCATACAGATTTCCAATTACTTGATTACTTTACCTTTCACGCGTTCTTCAAGAAATTTCGTGAGAAGATCATTAAACTTGGCTGGTTCGTCGTAGAACACGGCATGTCCGGCGCTATCAATAACAGCGCAGGTTGCATTCGGAATCGGTTGTTGTAACTGTTCGTTCTTACTCGGTGAAGTACCTGAAACAATCAATAGCGTTGGTACGCCAATGCGTTTGAATGCCGGCCGGTAGTCTTTACAAAACAAATCGAGCACCAGATTCGATAAACCGATGCTGCCTGGTGTTTGAAGTGCCGCTGTTACAATCGTATTCAATTCACCAGGCGACAATGGTTTCTTAAAGATGAAATTCATCATCCCTTCCAAATAGTCTTGTGGCGAACTGATATAAGTCGGCATCCATCTTAATGTCATGCCCGCAGTTTTGGCGTCCAACCCGGCTACGCCGGCTGAGACCACCGCATCAACGAGTACCAGGCCACCGACCTCATCCGTGCCGAACTTCAATGCATAAGCTGCTACATCCTGAACACCCTGTGACCAACCTACAATTATCGGTTTTTGCAACTGAAGTTTCTTGATCAGACTTGCAATATCTTCGGCACGGTTATCCGGACTATTCGAGTGATTAAGAATCGTTGAACTGCCTTGCGAACGCGGATCGAAAGCGACAATGTGGTAGCGATCACTCAAAGCCGCGATCTGTTTGTTCCAGATCTCCGCCGTGAAGCACCAACCTGGGATCAACACGATTGATTGCGCTTCTTGTGGACCAGCCTCAATGACATGCAGCTTGACTTCAGCCGAGACAGCAACGAACCTGTCTGAACGAGCTTGCCCTGATCGCGAAATCGGAGCTGCAGCTAGAGTATAATCTAGTAATAATGCGGTGAGGATAACAAGTGTCTTCGTATATAACATATGATTATATTAAAATGTTTGATAAATAACGTTCAAAATCCCAAAAAATGAGCAGAGTCTGTTATAAGGAAGGTATACTCAAGATTTTCTTTTTAAATGATAAACTCATTGCTATTGTAGCAAAGATGGCAATCATTTAATATTCGCGTTTTTAATTTTTCAATTTCGATTTAATTTTTGATTTTTCCAGATTTTCATTTGCTCTATATCCTGCAATTTTTTTTATCAATTTTATTGGCAGAGGTTTTCCCAGTGGAAATTTGATTGTCCCTTTTGATGTTTCAAAATCTATTAATTCATTTTTAAAAAGTATAATCAACTGCAAATTCGTTTGCTGCGGCAAGTTATTTTTGAATTGTTGTTTCAAACACAATTATTTTATTTTTATCAATTATGGATAGCTTTATCCAACCATACTTTATCTCATTTCCATTCATTATTCTGATACCTAAATAATTGACATCATTAAGTGGGAAGGTGTTACAATCATTATAATACACCTCGTATTTACGAATAACTGTGTCTTGTTTGTAAATCGTATAAGGCGGAAAAATATACGATTCATCGATGAGTATTATTGAATCTGTTTTGAAAACGTCCTGTTGATTGATCTTATCATGTTGTCTTTGGACTAGAACTTTAAAAGAGTTGGATTTAATGTTTACAATTGTATCGTGATCGCTGATTTTATGGTATGAATACCGGTAGTATTCGTCAATATTCACTATACTGTCATATCCGATATAGGAGGATTGATCAAAGGAAAAGAAGGTAGTATCAGAGGTATAATAGCCCGAAATGGATACATTTTCCGTTAAGCAATATAACTCTGAACGCGGATGATGACCTAGTCCGACTGATCCCCACATTAGACTGATTAGCCTGACATCGGCAATTTTATCATTATCCATGTCAAGATCAATAATGGCTGGAAGTCCCTGATAAAAAATAACACTGTCATAAATATGGCGTAACATGTTCGTGTAATCTCCAATTTCAACTGTATTAGACCTAATATAAGGATCGTCTTTCTCCTTTTTACAGGCGCTGATAAATAAGAAAAGCAGAAAAGGAATAATCGTTATCTTTTGTAACATGATTACATTGTTTGGTCATCATATTGTTGCTGCTAACATCCCGATAACAGCTATAGAGCTGTCATCTCATTTTCGATTCCACTTTGGTACGATTAATATCTCAGTTCAAGTTTAGCCTCATCAACCATAATTTCATGGATAAGTACTGACCTTCACCTGCTAGCCAGTGTTTTGACATTCTGGTTACCGGCGAAAATAATTGGAAAGTTAGATAAACTTTAAATACGGAGCCGACATTACCAAAACATTTTCTCAACAATTTCCATATCTCCTCTTTGAAATCGTGAGATCACACCTCCCGGTTAGCCGGTCGAGCCTATGACCATGTGGCCTTTTTCCCCGGTACAAATATACCGGAACCCCATCTTATGTTCATTATTGATATTTTTGATTTTATTCTTTATCAGGCAAAATTGAAAAAGTGGCAGGTTGAACCGGTAAAATGTATTCTTCTTCAGCAAATCTTTTGCCGTCTGTCATCAATGAAACATTGTTCCCGGTAATCAATAACATAAACTCCTGGGTAAACTCCGGCCCCGGATTTCGCATCAGACTGCAGGGAATTTACCCAAGAGAATGAATGGCCCCGCCGCAGAGCAGCTTAGTATCACGGGTATCATTTCGATCCGCCGCAACCGGCGGGGAATTTACCCGGAGAGATTAAAAATTCATTTTATATTTTGAACTTAAATATGATCTCACAACCCGAAAATTTTCCTCTGTAGTTGTGTGTAACATACTTTCGCCGTGTATCCTATAGTAAGCTAAAGGTTCTCCTCCTAAAAAATGAACTTTTTTATTCTTATTTCCTATTCTAAGCCAGAGTTCCCAATCTTCCCATCCAAATGGAGGCATCTTAAGATCATATAACCCAATTTCCAGTAAAGATCTCTTCCTGAACATTGCCATTGCATCTATATAATTTCCAGATGACAGCTTAATTGTATCAAATGCTTCATTTGAAACAAGAGAACCAAATTCCTTTGTGTTATTGTAGAACTTTTGAATCGGAGCATAGCATGCAACATAGTCAGAATTCGTGTTTAAAAAGTCGAAATGTTTTTTTATACAGTCTTTCCCTATATAATTGTCAGAGTCGAGCAGAAAGCAATAACTTCCTCTGGAATTGATTATTCCTGTATTTCTGCTTTTGCGTAGCCCATAATTAAAAGGATTACGGATAAGGTTAATATGTATCTTGCTTCTTTTTTTTACACTGTCGATTATGCTTGCTGAATTATCTGTGCTTGCATCATCTATAACAATGATTTCAATTCTCCGGTTGTCAAAGTCAGACTCAATCACGCTATTCAGACATTCTTCGATATACTGCGAATAGTTGAAATTAGGGATTACAACAGAAACAAAAATTCTTTTAGATAATGATTGAGACAGCCGGAAGAATTGAACTTTTTGGGAGAATCCCTTAATTCGCTTAACTAAGTGAATTGGCTTTTCCATAAAGTTTTGTAGTTTTACTTCATTGAATGGCATGAACCCCTGGGCAACCCCGGCCTCACTTCCCGCAGTTAGCGGGCAATTAACCAGTGTGGATTAAAAGTGTCGTTTTCAATTTATGTATAGCAAAGTGTAAATCATCAATAAAAACTTCACCAGTAAAGATATAATTTTATTAGTGTATAAGTTCATTCAGGCTTAATTAATAATATCCAAATTTTATACCTTTCTGGTAACTTTAATACAGCGTCTTCATGGACAACAGCAAATATATCCACAGGTTAGAATCTTTTAACACCCGAGCAGCTGAAGAGGTTGTACCGGGGATCTTGAAATCTACTAAAAATCAGACTTTACTCAGTGAATTAATTCTTGTTTGCGTTTTTTGCCACATATTCCATGGCACGGATTATGATCCGTTCTTCTTCATATTGATGATTTAATGTTTTATATAGTTCAGGTATTTCATATTTACATGTATTAGACAATAACAGTGTTTGGCTCAGGGCAAATTTCAGCAGGAGTCCTGTTCCTAATTTACGGAAAAAAGTCCGGAATAACTGTTGTTCCTTCGGGTTCATATTGAAAAGCGAATTGTTCGCTTTCCTGCCGGTTTTTACGATCCCTAAACCGAAACAGTGATAAAAATCAAATACGAGATATTTTAAACTGACTTCTTGCCAGAATTTCCATACTCCGAAATCCGCTTGCCTGACTTGAGTATCATGTAAAAGAACAACGGAATGATCACTTAATTTTGGTAACCAATTGTTAAAATCATGCTTTACAGCTTCATACGTATGAAGACCATCAATATGCAGTAAATCGATCGAATGATCATCAAATTTATTCCTGGCTTTGTCGAAGTCCATTTTCAGAAGCGTTGAAAGTTCCGGATATGTCTGGGACTGGTAATCCATTAATTCCTTATAAATTTCATCACTGTACAAACCTGTATAAAAATCACCTTTCCAGTTATCTACACCATAACAACGGGTTTTCAGTGAAAGATAATCGACAGCCTGGCAAAAAGCATTGTATGAATTTCCACTTTGCACACCGAGCTCGACAATTAATTTGGGTTTCAAAAGGTCTACTATAAAAAAAGCAAACGGGATATGACCGATCCATCCAAAGGGTATTGCTAACCTGCGGGGATCTTCATAGATTAAAGAATTATTCAGAGTGATCATAATAAACGGAGAAAATACCTTTTCATATTAATTTTCAGTCTTTTAAAAAATGGGAGTTTAACTTTTTTAGCGATCAGGATACAGTCATTCCATTGATCAGCGCTTACCGGTTCAGTTGTTCTCAAGGATGCAAAATGGGCATCGAGTATTTCCATAAATGCATTTTTAGCAAGCGCCCTTAGCCCATCAGGATAGAACCTCCAGCAATCAACAGGGTATTTATGCTCAGGTCCTGAAGAAGGAACAATAAGGCAGAATAAACCATTATGTTTAAGTATGCGTGCAATTTCCAACATTGTGATCCAGCAATATTCAATATGTTCAAAGGTGGATCCCGAAATTACGACATCGTATGAACATGACTGAATCTCTTTCCAATGATAAGGTTGTTTAACGACAATATCGACATTTTTCCCTGGTGCAGTATCAAGACCCTGGTAAGTCCATTCAGGCTGATCAAAGAGTAGCTTAAAAGTACCGTTCACGTCCTGGCTGCCAATATCAAGGATTTTTAGAGGTTCCCCTGACTTTTCAGAAAGATAATTCTTCACAAAAAAAATCATATTGTTATATAAAGTTTCATGCATTTTTAATGATTGGTTAAATTTTATAAGTTAGAAGGTTACGTACGAATAATTTTCACCATATGCCCTGAGTTCGTCAAAATTTCCATTCCGGATGGGATTTTTCGAAAAATAAGATATCAAAGAACCCCAGGCTTTATTCTCAAATTCACTATTTTCCAGGGGAATGCTTTCCCCATCGATATCATTAAATAACCGCTTTTGAAATAATGTTTGTTTTCCGAAATGTAAGATACTGATGTGGTCGCAAACACCGATTTTCCAGTTTTTGTCTCGACAGACATCAAAACAGATTAATTCCTGGCCCCAGCCATAGTGCAGGGAATCATCGAATTCCCTTATAGATTCTATAAATTTGCGGTGTATAAGTGGCGCCTGGTTGTCGATCCATTGCACACAGCGGGTGGTTTTGCTCCCCCAGTTTTGCATCTGTTTATAAGGACTTGGACCACCTACTATGCAGGGAGCCACAATCGCAAAATCACCGTTAAATAATTCGTTCCTTAATGCCTGGACAAATATTTTCCCGTTTACCTCAATGTCATTATTCAGGAAAAGCAATGAATCATAAATATCATTAATTAGGACCATCCTGAACGCTTCATTTAAAGCGCCTCCCCAATACAGGTTTTTTTCAAGTTTAACGCTGGTGTAAATTGAAGTTAATCCGGGCTTTGAACCATTATCCATAACAATCAGGTCGTACTGTTCATTACCGGGGGCGTTGAGATTCAGATATAAACGGTCGGTATATTCAGGCATATTGTGATTCAAAATAACCGCGAGAGTTTTGGTTTTAACCATTTGATCGTTTTTTAAGGAACCCTTTTGGATTCCATGTAATAAAAAAATGCTCCAGTTCACGGTCAGGAAAGAAGGTGGGATCTTCTTTCAGGAAGGATTCTACTGCTTCGTAGGGACCCAGTTCCGGACTCGTCACCAGACCATGATGGCAAATCGTATCTTCGACGATGAAATAGCCACCGGGTTTTACCAATCCGGAATAGAGCCGCAGTATGTTAAGTGTATTTTCGAAAGTATGTGAACTGTCCTCAATTACCAGGACTTGCTCATCCTGCTCTATCAGGGTATACACCTGATCATTCAACTGGCATGCATTACCCTCCATGAGATGGATCCGTGGATGTTTTTTGACAATTTCAGCGATGTTTTCATGCGAAATATCGATACCGATAACCCTGCCATGCCCCAATAAGTCAAGCAGGTGGGCGAAAAATAATGTACTGCCGCCATAAGCATTTCCTATTTCAAGGATAACATCCGGTCGTTGCCGGGTAATGATTTCCTGGTAAACCCACGCATCCAGCGGGCATTTTAAGGCCGGGATACCAAAATAGGATGTACCTGTTAATATGCCTTCCTGGATTCGTTTTAATGACTCTTTTAATGAGAGTTCAAGCCCCTCCTCCATAAAGTTCTGCATGGATTCATTGTTTAGCCAGTATCATTCAAAAACGTAAAATTCGTAAAAAAAAACCTTACCCATGGAGGGGTGAAGTTAAAAAATATGAAAGAGACCGGGTTGCTTGAACAGCTCCTATTACTTTTCTACCACTTAAAAGCGAGCCGAGCGGGATCAGTTCATCAAGATCGCTGGTCTTATTTGGGGTAACCGGATATACTATTTCAGTTGATTTACCGATTTTTACCTGTACCTGCGGATGACTTTGCAGGGTAAGGAGGCTTAGGAGAAGGAGTAGGAGGAGGAGGTTTTTCATGTATGTGTTCTCATTTCTTTTTATTTTAAATACTATTTAATGTCTGAAAAACCGCCGTGTCCGGGACAAGTACGCACAGTTGTGGGAAGGGTTCTCCCCGTCGGTGATGCTGACGGGGCAGTTCACTCGATTATAAGCCTTTTTTTTATTTCTGGCCACATTATTGATTGTGAGTGACTACAAATTTCTTAATTGAAAATTCTTTAGTATTCGAGTATTTCAAATAATAGATCCCATTTTTTAATTGCTTGATGTCTATAAAATTATTAGTAAAGTTGTTATCATTGTAAAGAACTTGCCCAAAGCAATTAATTACTTGAATAGATTGAAGGTTATTAGTGCAAGTTCTTTGAATAGTTAAAATGGCGGTCGCCGGATTAGGGAAAATTGAAATTAAGTTGTCGTTTTGAAATTCTTCAATTCCTTCTGCCCAATCTTCAAAATGCAGATCGTCAAACATAAGTCCATCCTTATTTGTCTGTAGATTGTCGCTAATAAATGTAAAACGGTACAAAATTGTGTCACCTTCATTCACTGTTGTTGGGGGTTTTATGCAGTGGTAAAAATGTTTCCATCCGTTTGAGTTTCCAGAAAAGACAGGTAATTCCATGGTGTCTTCCCAGCTGCACATATTAGTGTAGTTGTCTACCAATAGCCATGAATTACCCAGATCTGCGGAAAATTCAATGTATCCATAATCAGTTAAGGTATCTGAGTTCACAGAATACCACCCACCAATATCAATTTTCGGATAACCGAATTGCCAACCCTGACCAGCTAAATGAATCACAGTAAAAGAAGAAGTATCATTAGGAGGATAAGAATTCATAGTATCGGTCACAATAACATTTGGAGAAGAATTAGCAGTTGTAAAAACTGTTTTATTTGGATGTCCAATTTTCCAAATATTGTTAGGATTAGAATTTGTATCGACAACAATTCTGTCTAGAAATGTTGTGTCATCAAACGATATGTCCCAAACCATTTGTCCAAATGAAGTTACAACAATACAGGTCAGAGATATTGAAAGTAGAAATATTTTCATAATCGTATTTCTTAGGTAACGCAGGCGGGTTACCCCGCCCTTGTCACCTAAGAACCGTACTTGATAGTTTCCCATCATACGGCTCAGGTTCTCCAAAGGCGGATTAAACCACCCGGCAATTTACACAATATTCAGTTCACATATTTATACTTTAACCTGTTGGCGAAGTAATAATCACATGAAGCATCGAATGGATTAGCGTTTCTTTTTATGAGTTTGTGTCGTTTGATATGGAAGCAGGCAAACATATGGGCTTAATGCAGTTTTTCATTGCATTAAGCCCTTTATATTAGGGGCAGGGCATTATTCTTTACATAGTTTCCCAGCTACAACAGTTTTCTTGTTTATAAATTTTATTAAATAAACACCAGTGTGCAAGGTGCTGACGTCTATTATTGTCTTAGGCTCAGTTATCTCTTTTTGCAAGAATGCCTTACCGTTGAGGTTACTAATATTAATGTGACCAATAGCGGTGGTTTCGATGGTAATGTTGGTGGATGTTGGATTGGGGTATATATTTAATTCGGTTAGATTTGATAAACAATTATCCAAACCCATTCCACCATTTGTGGTTTTAATGATAGTTCCGCTTGTTCCAACTGCATAACCAATATTGGTATCGGAAAAGTAAACAGAAAACAATAATTGATTTGTTCCGCTCGCTGAATTAGTCCACGTTATGCCACCATCTGAGGTTTTTAAACAAGTTCCCCCATTGCCAACTACATAACCGGTACTTTGATTTGTAAAGTATACTGACCGTAATAACTGATTTGTTCCGCTTGATAGAGGAGTCCAGGATAAACCTGCATCTGAAGTTTTCACGATTGTACCATAATTACCCACAGCATAACCTGTGGCGGCATCGGGAAAGTAAACGGAATGTAAATCTGCATGTATTCCGCTTGATGAAACAACAATCCAATTTGCACCCCCATTATTAGTTTTTATAATTGTTCCAGCGTCTCCTACTGCATATCCTAAATTGGCACTGGGGAAGTGAACAGATTGTAAAACATTATTTGTTCCACTTGATAAAGGAGTCCAAGTATTACCACCATTAGATGTTTTTATTATAAATCCGTTATAAAAAAATGGATCACTGCCCACAGCATAACCAGTGATGGAATCTATGAAGTATACTGAATTTAAGTTCATTTGGGCAATGGATAAATCAACCCATGTAGTGCCTGCATCGCTGGTTTTTAAAATAATTCCATTTTGACCTACAGCAAAACCTGTATTGACATTGGGAAAATGAACAGATGCTAATGAATAACCCATCCCATTCGATAATGAAGTCCAACTCGCACCTCCATTAGTGGTCTTTAAAATGGTCTGCGGCACACCCACTGCATAACCTGTATTGGAATCTATAAAAAATACTGATGTCAAATCATAATGTGTACCCGACATTAAAGTAGTCCACTGAGCATCAGCAACATTTAATGCAGACAGAAAAATCAAAAAAATGGAAAACTTCTTCATAACTTTTCATTTTTATTGGCAGTATGTTATCTATGCCTTGTCCTTCACGACCCGCTAACAGCCATATAGCCAATATCTCAATTTCGATTTCACTTTGGTACGATTAAAAGCTCTGTTCAAGTTTAGCCTCATCAACCATAATTTCATGGATAAGTACTGACCTTCACCTGCTAGCCAGTGTTTTGACATTCTGGTTACCGGCGAAAATAATTGGAAAGTTAGATAAACTTTAAATACGGAGCCGACATTACCAAAACATTTTCTCAACAATTTTCATATTTTATGCAACTTATTGTGGTTTTGTTTGTCTTCATATGAAACGGATTCCGGTAACTGGTTAACTATGGCAAAGAATAAAGGAAATTCAATCACAAGCGGACTGAGTGGTAAATTCAATGGTATCTGCTTCCAGGACGATGGTGTGATGCGTTCGCTTCCCGACACTTCGAACCGCAAATGGTCACCCCTCCAGGTAAAACACCTGACCCGTATTGAACAATGCAAGGAATATGGACGATATGCAGTGGCCGACGCGAAACTAACGGAATATTATACCCCTCTTCTTATAAAGTGGAAGAAAAAGATCAAAAATAAACGTGTTGGGGTTTATCAGATTGCCATCTGCGATTTTTACCATCCCCCGGAAATTGATGAGGTGAAATTATCGAGTGAAGGAAATCCTTCTGCTTACTTTATTTCAATCCATGCAAGTGATAATTTTAGGGTGGAAGATGTTTCGGTTTCGATCTTTTCGCCCGCTGGAAAACTCCTTGATGAGGGAGCTGCTCCCTTAAGCAAATATGGGACTACATATGAATATTGCATACAAAATCCAGATTGGTTAAACCCTGAAACCATTGCCCGGATCCGGGTATCTGATATTCCGGGGAACATCACGGAAAAAGATTTTTGTTTTGTAATTGAAAAAAAATGTATATCTTTATCTCCTCTTTGAAATCATGAGGTCACACCTTCCGGTTAGCCGGTCGAGCCTATGACCATCCGGACTTTTTCCCCGGTACAAATATACCGGAGACCCATCTGACCTTCGTCCCTTCTCTAACTCCCCTCTAAGTCTTATCTAAGTCTTATCTAAGTCTTGTCTAAGTATCCCTTTGTATTCAATTAATTAAGCATTAGCTAAGCGTTAATGTTCTATGCTGAAAAAACTATACAAGTAAGATGGTTCATACTGGATTGACTATACATGTTTTCAGGAAGTTACTAAAATAACTAAACACTATTCGAACTCGCCACCTCACCATTTCACCATTTCGCCATTTCGCCATTTCACCATTTCACCATTTCACCACTTCACCATTTCACCATTTCACCATTTCACCACCTGATATGGAACCTGTATGGCAGCAAGGCATTTTCACCGGCATAGCTGACACCGATCCGGGGACCGGAAATTATACCATAAGGATCGACAGAAACACCACGGTCTTCGATCCAGATTGCTACCGGGGACTTTTCGTTTCCGATTGTCAGGTCAAGACCGGTATGGGAATAATGGATACCCAGGATCTTCGCGACTTTTCCGGGACCTATGCCGAAATCTTTGGTTATCCGTCCTTTTCCTGCCCGCCGGAGCATGAATTCTTTTCCATCGGCCGGAATGATCCCGCGGATCAACACTGCATGAGGGATATCTTTCTTATTGGTAACGACATTGAATAACGAATGTACACCATAGCAAAAATAGACATACGCTGTTCCGCCCTGGCAATACATGATCTCGGTACGTTGGGACCGTCGTCCGCCGAAAGCATGCGATGCCCGGTCGGTGATGCCTGCATAAGCTTCCGTTTCACAGATCATCCCGGAAGTAACAATGCCATCCATGCAAGTCACCAGATATTTCCCGAGAAGTTCGCGGGCAATAGTCACTACATCAGGGTGGAGGTAAAAAGAACGCGGAAGAACCATTTATGATTAACGATTAACGATTTACAATTTGAAAATTTGAAGATTTGAGGATTTGAAGATTATAAAAATGATAAAGTATCCTGTATCCTGCATCCTGCATCGGGAGCGTAGCGACCCTGCATCCTGCATCCTGTATCCTGCATCCAGCATCCAGCATCGGGAGCGCAGCGACCCTGCCTCCGGCCTCATTTCTTCTTTTCACAGTCAAAGCAAGCATAGGGGATTGACATTATGAGTTCTCCTTTTCTGCCGGCGGTTTCATTTAATTTTTCCTCTAGAAGATTGAAAATTTCTTCAGTTTGACCGGAAGGTAAAATTGATTTCCAGGGTTCCATGAAAGCTTTACGGATGAAAAAATTGTTGAGAAATGCGCTTCCATCATTATAACGGAGCTTAAATCCATCCACATTAATGGACCGGATGGTGAAACCGGATGCCTCGATCAACGATTTCAGGAATTCCACCGGTTTGCGTTTTTCGTCAATATGAACATGCATTTTCTTCACTTCATCCGTTAATCCCATTCCTGTGAGGAGACCTTCAAAAATTTCATAGAATTCGATCATGGTATACGGCAGGTTCATGGTAAGGACCATCTGGGCGTCCTTATCGGCTACCCGGAAACACTCTGCCAAAGAAGCCGCCTGATCCTGTACGTTGTTAAGCCCGTTGTTTGAAACGATGAGACCGAAATATTCGTCAGGGAACGGGATCTCTTCAGCCACTCCACGGAGGATGCGGGCATTCACAATGCCTTTGTACTCTTTTTTTGCATTGACCATACCGATCGAATCTGCGGAGGGATCGAGTCCGTATATCATGCAGGATTTTCCCATGCGTTCGGCCAGCTCAAGCATCGGGAACCCGCTGCCACTACCGATGTCAAGCACATTGATGTCCGGTCGCATCCTGACCGTATCCAGCAAAGTAAGTCCGAAAGGCGCCGACCACAAAGGAAGCTCGTCGTAGAAGAAAGAAGGATTTGGAGAAGACATATACGGTTTACTATTTACGATTTAAGACATTAGAGATTGGGGATAGGGGATTGGAGATAGAAGCGAGAAGTTTATATTTATCAGTAATCTTATTCATATGTACGTTCCATTTTCTGCATTCAGCATCCTTCGTCCCTCGTCCTTCGTCCCTCGTCCTTCGTCCTTCGTCGGGAGCGGAGCGAGCTTGTTTCCAGCATTATTCGCAACCCCAAAATTCGATAAAAAATTGTGATTTGGCATTGTGACTTCAGAAAATTGTTATCCGGATGGAACATTAGAGAACGTTAATTTATTCGGATTTATATATTCCCCTGTGCTTTAGTGCGGGGTTTAAGTATGACGGTCAATTAGGATTCCCATGAATACTTAGGTACATTTGTATTGAAAATCAAGAAACCGGATACAATGAAATAGAAACATGTCTTCACAAAATTTATTTAATAAGTTAAAAGCAATCATAGTTGATGATGAACTTCACGGGAGGGAAAACTTGAAGAAGATCCTGGAAACGTATTGCACTGAAGTTGAAGTTCTGGGTCTGGCTGATTCTGTTTTACAAGCAAAGGAACTTGTAAGTATTCATCATCCTGATGTTGTATTTCTCGATATCAATATGCCCGGGCTTGATGGATTTGACTTCCTTGAACAATATGATGAACGGAACTTTATGGTGGTATTTGTAAGCGCCCATGAAGAATTTGGTATCAATGCCGTGAAAGCCAGCGTTGCAGATTATGTCCTTAAGCCGGTAAATATTAAGGAACTCAGACAGACTGTTAAAAAACTCTTATCATTGCACATTAAGGCGGCAAAAGTTGAGACTCTCCATGACATTGATAAATTGGTTATTCCTGCCTCCCACGGGTTTAGGATACTTGTTGTTGACGATATAATTCGTTTGAAAGCCGATGGGTGCTATACCACAATAGTCATTAATGGTGGTAAGGATACGCTGGTTTCCCGCACTTTAAAAGATTTTGAAGATACCCTGCCGAAAGAAAAATTTTTCAGGATTCACAAATCGCACTTGATCAATTTGAAGTATATCAAAGATTATTCAAACTTCAGCGGAAACTTTGTTACAATGACCGACGGAAGCAGGATTGAAATATCGCGCCGGAAAGCGCCGGAGTTTATCCAAAAAATCAAGACTGTCGTGAATACTATCTGAATATGTCTGTAAAGTTCATACTTCTTGCTTTAATCAATTGCCTCCAGTTTACCTTTCTTTATCCTCAGACACCTTCTTATTATCATTACACTTCAACCGACGGACTGGCTTCTTCAACAGTGTATCAAATTATCCAGGATAAAGCTGGTTTTATCTGGTTTGCCACGATAAACGGATTGAGCAGGTTTGACGGAAAACGTTTTGTCACATTCAGAACGAATGACGGCCTTAATTCCAATTCAATCATCTCTCTTGTGGAAGGGAAAAATGGTGAATTATATATCGGGAATTATGAAAAAGGGATTAATGTTCTAAGAAACGGCCGGATCG
>JALNZC010000006.1 GCA_023229525.1 Bacteroidales bacterium | reverse complement strand
GGTCTATGGTGTCCACTCCGTGACGCTTTGCGTAAGCTCAGGCTCGGCCGGGCTGGAACTGATGCTTCGCTGGTTCGGGGTCGGAGAAGGGGACGAAGTGATCGTTCCGGCATACACCTATGCAGCCACAGCCAATGTTGTGGTCCATTGTGGCGGCAAAGTCGTTTTTGTGGATGTGAATTCCGATTTCAACATTTCGGTGGAAGCTATCCGTAAGGCAATTACTTCACGTACAAAGGTGATCATTCCGGTTGATATCGCCGGCTGGCCTTGTGATTACGACGCCATTAATGAATTAGTCAGAGAGCCTGGAATCCAGGAGATATTCAACCCGGCTACGGAAATGCAAAAAATGCTGAATCGTATCCTGGTACTTTCGGATGCCGCCCATTCCATTGGCGGGTGGTACAAAGGCAGGATGACCGGGAACCTCACAGATATCACGGTGTTTTCGTTTCATGCCGTGAAACACCTGACCACAGCCGAAGGAGGTGCGGTCTGTATCAATCTACCGGAACCATTCAATCACGATGATCTTTATCGTGACCTCAATGCCAAATCCTTGCATGGCCAGACAAAAGATGCGCTGGCCAAGATGCAGATCGGGAACTGGCGCTACGATATCATCGAACCTGGATATAAATACAACATGACCGATATCCAGGCATCAATGGGAATTATTGAGTTGGAGCGTTATAACAGCGACATGCTCGTGCGCCGCAAGCAGATCTTCGACAGGTACACCGCTGCTTTTAGAACGTACGATTGGGCCCAGCTTCCGGATTATGAAACCAATGACAGGAGATCATCTTATCATGTCTTTCTTTTGCGCATTTTAGGTATTACGGAAGAACAGCGCGACCGGATCATCAGGGAAATTTTCAACCGGGAAGTGGCCGTGAATGTTCATTTTGTACCGTTACCCATGATGACTTATTATCGCGATGCAGGATACAGGATACAAGATTATCCTGTGGCATATGATAATTATTCGCGGGAGATCAGTCTGCCGGTTTATTATGACCTGACTGATGAGATGGTGGATACGGTCGTTAAGGCTGTGGTTAATTCTGTGCAAATCGTGATAGACCAGGAATTGTAGTCTTTCTGAAAAATAAAGTTAAAAGTCTGAAGTCTGAAGTTAAAAAAACAATCATTATTTTTACATTATCCATTGTCATTTTTCAATCACTGTGATCCGTTTTTTTGATATCTTTTTTTCGTTGATCGGGATGATCCTGCTTTCACCACTTTTTTTGGTGTTGATTTTGCTGATCGTGGTCGATTCGAAGGGGGGTCCGTTTTATCGGCAATTGAGGGTTGGGATTAATAACCACGATTTTATGCTGATTAAATTCCGGTCGATGGCCGTCGGGGCCGATCAAAAAGGCGGACTTACCATTGGCGATCGCGACAACCGGATAACAAGGATGGGCTTTATATTGCGAAAATATAAGCTCGACGAGCTTCCCCAACTTTTCAACGTGATTAAAGGCGAGATGAGCCTGGTCGGCCCCCGTCCCGAAATCCGAAAGTATGTTGAACTATACACTATCGAACAACAGAAAATACTTACCATTAAACCTGGAATCACTGATTATGCATCAGTTGCATTCATACATGAAAACGAAATTCTTGGCAATTCCTCAGATCCAGAGAAAACCTACATTCAAGAAATAATACTGGCAAAGATCAAACTCAATATGCAGTTTATCGATCATCCGACAGTAGGAAATTATTTCTCAATCCTTGGAAAAACCTTAGGGGGATTGGTAAAAAGAGATCGTAGATAGCAGAAAGCAGTATCGTCCCTCGTCCCTCGTCCTTCGTCCCTCGTCCTTCGTCCTTCTACTTTGTCAACACCATCTTTTGCGTTGTTGACCAGGTCCCTGATTTCAACACGCAGAGATAGATACCGGAGGTTTCGGTCTTGGCATTCCAGGTTATTTTATGATAACCTCCATTGAGTGTCTGATTCATGAGTGTGTCTTTCAGATTTCCTGCATCATCATATACCATGAGGGTTACCGGGGTATTATCTTCGCGTACTTCAAAAGCAATGACGGTCTGGCCGGTGAAGGGATTTGGAAAATTATGGAGTAATCTGGGTTTTGACGGGTCTGGAAGTTCAGAAACGGTCAGGGGATAGAAAACCGGACTTCCGGCTGATACCCACGCGGTATAGATCAGGTCGGCCAGCGAAAGTGAAGCATGCTGAAGGAGCCCGACAGTAAAAGGTCCTGTTTTGGTCCAAAGCGCCAGATAATAGGCATCGGAAGTAACATTTCCGGCAATAACCCGAGCATCGTTATCCGCAATGAGAATACTGTCAACATATTGGTAATTAAAATAAAGATAAGAAAATACAAAACTGCTTACGTCGGTAATAAAATGAGCCGAATCGGCCGGATATACCAGCTGAGATTCATACCGGCTGATCATCTTTGTTTCGTATCTTGAATGAACACCGTTTTGACCCGTAAATTGTCCGTCATAATTTTTGGTGATATGGAGGGGATTATGACCGTCACCCACATAATGGCCGAGGTCGGCGGCAAACAATGCAGATTTTTGCCAATCTCGTCGTTCAAAACAAGCTTTAAGCGAGTCAAAAGTGATAAGGGTCGCCCAGGGTAGTATCCCTTGATCTATCACAAATGCGTGACCGTGATGCGCGACCACGGTATCGAACGACTGCGAAATTTGCCCGGTCTGTAGAAATTCAGAATAATTGTCGATATCGATATAATGTTTCGGCGATTCGTTGGGATCGGTATCTTTTCGGTTATCGGCTTCGGAAGCATACGACGTCAAAATATTTGTCCAGTTGGGTTTGAGAAATGAAAGGTGTGAGGGAAACGCGTTAGCGGTATTCTGGTTGATAATGCGGTGCCCTTTGTATCCCCAACCTGACAGGATTACACAAAGGAAAATCAGCGGTATAACGAAAAGTAATTTTTTCATTCAAATGCGTTTAAAAGGGTTTCCAAATCTAAAATTTTATCCGAATATCCCAGTTGGTCATAAGCAAATATAAGGTTGTTTATTAACCGTTGAATAATATCCAGGTTTGAACATGGTGCAAAAAAAGAGCGTTCGGGTTTGATTTTCATTTGCCGTATGAATAGTTCAATTTCACGGCGGGTAAATACAGCGCCTTTGTTAAAGGGATTAATATAAAAAAGAACATCCTCTTCCGTCGGGTTCTCTAATCCCTCATCTGTGAGATAGGCCAGGATGAAATGCTGCGGAAGGTTGACGCCATAGATAGGCAACCCGAGCTTCCTGGAAATGATAATATACAGCATACCCAATGAAAGCGGACTTCCCTGGTGCGATTCAAGGAACGTATTGATATAGGAATTTTGAGGTGCGGAAGTATTGATCTTATTTCCGTCAAATTGATGGACCCCGAAAAGAATGTGATTCAGGACTTTTACATTTTCAAGTGCAGTAAGATTTTCGTGGAGCTCAAGCCAGACATCCATCCTGATTTGTTCAACTTTTGTCTGTATTTCCTTTTCATCAAGGTTTGGATATTGTGTTTTGGCAACCAGCATAAATCCGTTCAACAGGTCGGAAGAGCCGAGCTTGATCCAGTTGACAAAATCAACATACAGATTTTCACGCTGAAGTTGCCGGCTGAGTTCCTGGATACGTTCCAGTACCAGGGGATCAAAGGTATTTTCCAAGGCTTTTTCCAGCGATGGAAGGGCCTCCATCCCAAGTGAATAAATTTTCTCGCGGATAAGACCATAGGCTTTTTCGTCCGGGTCATCCAGCAGTTTGATCAGCGCAGAAATGTTTGAAGAATCCGACAATTATTATTGACTAATGGTATTCAGAACCAATTTGATCAGATCTTTGACCACCAATTTGTGGTCAGGATTGTAATCTCCGGTTGCCCGGTTTGCGATCAACGCGCAAATGGTCACCATTTCATGGCCCATCAATGCGCCCAATCCGTATAGCGCCGATGTTTCCATTTCAAAATTGACAATGCGGTTGCCGTTGTAACGGAAGCTTTGAAGTTTGCTAAGCATCTGGGGATCAGAAAGTGGTAGTCGTAAAAAGCGTCCCTGAGGTCCGTAAAAACCAGGCGCCGTCGCAGTAATACCGGCAACGGCAAAGGATCTGAACTTATCAATAAGCCGGTCTGACCCCTTGATAAAATATGGTTTTGAAAGATCCTTTGGCCAGGCTGCATGAGCCGCAAAAGCCTCTGTCATTTCTTTGTCGATGATCAATGGAGTATCTTTATAAAAATGCAGCAGGTTATCCAGCCCGACTGCATGAGTCGATAATCCGAAACTGTTGACCGGAACATCCGGTTGGATACTTCCGGAGGTACCTATGCGGATGATGCTCAATGACCGGTGAACAGGCTTTTGGATCCGTGTCTTCAGATCGAAATTGGCCAGTGCGTCCAGTTCGTGCATCACGATATCGCAATTATCGGTACCGATACCGGTGGAGAGAGCCGTGATTCTTTTACCTTTATAATATCCGGTATGCGAGATAAACTCCCGGTTAGATGCGGAGTGATCTTTCCCGGTAAAATGATCAGAAATTTCATGAACACGCTGTGGATCGCCAACAACAATCACCGTGTCAGCAAGATTTTCAGGTCTCATACATAAATGGTAAACACTTCCATCAGCATTTATGATCAAGTCGGGTTCAGCAAGTAAGGGCATTTTCATAACATTTTTGCAAAGATATGAAATATACGGTTAAGGTTATTTTTCGGTGGGATCAATAATTCCGGTTTCCCGGTTCAGAGAATCCGGAACGATCACAGGAGGGTGTTTACTGATCCGAAGCGCCATCCGGTCACGTACGTATTGATTTTCCGATACCGCGGTTTCATAAGCCTCACCGAATGTTTTTCCCTGTGCGAGTTTGGCCCGTTCCTGTTGTTCTTCCGCGATCGAATAGTCCATTTCTTCGCATGAAATCTGGCCATCAATCCATATTTCACGGGGCGGAATGAAATGATAGACCAAGTCATTCCCACTGAAACCAAAGTCAGGAAAAATATTCTTCCTGACAAGGTAACCATCCACGATCCAAATAGAAAGTCCATTACGTTCTCCAACCGGGATTCGGTAAATATGTTCCAAGATCACGCTGTCGGAGATGTCCCTGATCTCTTTCCGGTTATCCCTATCCGTGGGTGAAACTTTTGGAAGGGTTTCTTCATGCTTCCTGCAAACCTCCTGAAATTGCCTGCGCTTAACCACCTCTAGCGCCAGTGAGGAATCGTGAGCCCGGTCATAAGTCCACCCGAATTTGGCCATCAGGTGCCGTTCATTCAATTCATGCGCAAGCGTCAATTCAAATTCTTCGCAAGAAATGGCATGATCGATCCATATTTCCCCTTTCGGATTGAAAATATATCGCTGTTCGTTTCCGCCATATAGAAATTCCTTATAGATTTTATGACGAACTTTATATCCATCCACCACCCATACATCAATTCCTCCCCTTTTTCCTGCATAATAACGGTAGACCCCATCTACTGTTACATCATGCTTACATCCCGCAATGTAAACATATATAATACTGATTATTAGCACATTGATCTTCATGGTAATATTTATAAATGGAATCATCAAAGATACCGCATCATTTGGTAATTTTGTACACACGTTTTGTTTTGTAAAGTATGACAATTCTCCAGATTGTTAAGAAATTCAAATTTTCCATTACACTTGTTCTTTCATTTGTGTTGCTCGAAAATATCGCCTGGATTATTGAACCCACTTTTTTCGGTAAGTTGCTCGATGCATTAATCGATAAGTTTTACGATAAAGAACAAATAAATTATGCACTTCCTCTGATAATCTGGATTTTTGTTTATTTGCTTAACGTAGTCGGAGGAACCATGCACCGGTTGCTGAGTGGCAAGGTTTATGCGAAGATTTATGCCGATACTGCCTCAAATGTGATCATCTATTCCCAATTCAAGGGTCATCCCGTTTCAAAAATGTTTGCCCGGGCCGAACTCGCCAAAGAATACATTGTTTTTCTGAAAGAGCGCCTGCCCGAAGTTACCTGGCAATTTTCCGCCACCGCCGGGGCGATCATTGCCCTGTTTTTCTACGATTGGCGGATTGCAGCTGTGGCTGTAATGGTGATTATTCCTGTGGGAGTGATCAATAATATTTACAGGAAAAATGTGATGACGCTTCAGAAAGAGCTTCATGATACCCGTGAAGACCAGTACAAAATTTTCGAAGCCGGGGATGCTTCCAGGATCCATGAATTTTATCATAATATGGTCATTCCACAGACGAAAATCGCACGGTGGAGTTCCATTGATTACCTGGTCATTAAAGTATTATTAATGGTAATTTTTATCCTGGTTTTATTTATCGCAGTTGATGTGGATAAATTTTCTACAGGCAGCATTTACGCTATTGTATCTTATATCTGGACTTTTATTGCCTCCACCGATTACGTTCCCGGTCTTATGGAAAGCCTGACTGCAGTCAGGGAATTAAATACACGTCTAAAAGAAGAAGTAGTATGTTAGTCGAAATTATCAATATCGGCGATGAATTGCTCATCGGACAAGTGATCAACACCAATGCTGCCTGGATGGCAGAACAACTTAATCTCTCGGGGTTTACCGTTCTTCGTTTCACTGTAATCAGCGATTCCCGGGAACAGATCCTGGAAGCTTTACACGAAGCCGAAAAACGTGCGGAAATTGTACTTATCTCAGGCGGCATTGGTCCGACAAAAGATGATATCACGAAAACCACCCTCTGCGCGTTTTTTAATACCCATCTTGTGTTTAACGAAGATGCATACCGGGATATTCAAATCTTTTTCGCCTTGCGTGGACATCAGGTTACTGACCTGAACAGGAAACAGGCGGATTTGCCGGAACGATGTTTCACACTGCCAAATAAATTGGGAACTGCACGTGGAATGTGGTTCGAAAAAAAACGTACCACGGAAGGAAAAACAGTCTTCGTCTCCATGCCGGGAGTCCCTTTTGAAATGAAAGAGATGATGATCAACGAAGTTATCCCAAGGCTTCAAAAATCATTCAGTACTCCTTATATATATCATAAAACGGTGCTCACCCAGGGAATCGGTGAATCGTTCCTGGCCACACGGATCGAAGCCTGGGAAAATAGTCTCCCTAAAAACATAAAACTGGCATACCTTCCCCAACCCGGTATGGTCAGACTCCGGCTAACCGGAACAGCCGACGATGAACAAAAACTCAGACATCAGGTTGATTCTGCCATTGCTGAACTTGAACCGATCATTTCCGAATATATTTTTGGTTATGATGAAGAGACCCTTGAAGAGATTATCGGTAGACTACTCCGAGAAAAAGGAAATTCCCTGGCAACAGCTGAAAGCTGTACCGGTGGGTATATCGCACATTTGATTACCAGCATTCCAGGCAGTTCCGACTACTTCAAAGGTTCGATAGTTGCTTATTCGAATGAAATAAAAGAAAACCTGCTTTTCGTTTCACCCGAAATCCTCGCAAAATTCGGGGCTGTGAGTGAAGAAACAGTGGAGGAAATGGCAGTTTCAGCTCAGACTCAATTCAATGCCGATTATATAATCGCCACCTCGGGAATCGCCGGACCCAGTGGTGGTACCACTGAAAAACCGGTCGGAACTACCTGGATTGCCATTGCCGCGCAGGAAGAAGTCTTTGCCAGGAAATTTTTATTCGGTGATAGCCGGGACCGTAATATCCGGCGAACCGCTCTGCAGGCATTGGCCATGCTTAGAAAGAAGTTGCTTGAATAAGATGCCGTAACTATTTTTACACGGTTCTTGGTGGTTTCAAAAAAAAGGCATATTTTTGCACTCCATTTTCATTACCCTTAATCTGAAGTGCTATGTCAAGGATTTGTGAAATTACAGGGAAAAGCGCCATTAAAGGACATTCTGTTTCCCATTCCAATAAAAAAACGAAGCGTTGGTTCAATGCCAATATTCAAACCAAAACATTTTTTGTTCCCGAAGAAAACCGTGAAATTACATTAAAAGTATCAGCGGCTGGTTTGCGGAATATTGATAAAAAAGGCATTTACATCTGCATCAAGGAAGCAAGGGAAAAAGGATTTCTTACAAAGTAGGTTTTTTTCATGGGTAAAATGCTGTTACATCTGGTAACAGCATTTTTTTTTGCCCCGAAAATAAAGAAATAAATTCCGGGATTTTCCGTTAATTTTGCAGCCACCGCAATTGCTACGAATGAAAGAATGCTTCCTGTTTTTATTTCCCCTCCTTTTCTATCCGTTTTACACCAATTCGCAACAGATATATAATCTTGATGATGACCGCAACCTGGTTCAATTTTCAGGAATTACCATTACGGCTGATAGCCTGAATCCTGTTCCTTATACCCGGATTTTTGATAAAACCAGCCACCGGGGAACCACAAGCGATATCTCCGGTTATTTTTCTTTTGTCGCCCATAAAAATGATACAGTCCTCTTCACTGCCCTTGGATTTAAACCCGCTTCGTTTATCATCCCCGATACCATTACCAAACAACGTTACTCCCTGATCCAGCTGATGACCTCGGATACCCTTACGCTGACTGCTGCTTATATTTTCCCCTGGCCGACGCTTGAGGATTTCAAACGGGCATTTATAGAGACAAAGATACCCGACGATGATCTGGAAATTGCACGAAAAAACCTGCTGGCGGCCGATATCCGTATGAGGGCCGAAAATTATCCCATGGATGCCCAGATGAATTATAACAATTATATTGAAAATCAGACAAGTAAACTTTATTACTTCGGGCAGCAACAACCCTTTCAGATTTTTAATCCTTTTGCCTGGGCTAAATTTATCAAAGCTTGGAAAGAAGGTAAATTCAAATCGCAGGAAGAACGGTTAAAATAACGACACCGCTTGAAAAAAATTCCATACATATTGCTTTTCATTTTTCACCTTCTTTCACTTAAGGTCATTGCTCAGCAGCCATTGGCATCTATTACCGGAGTTGTTGACCTTTCTGGGACAGGGCGCCCCCAGCAATATGTCAATATAGCAGTAAAAGGAACCAGTTCAGGAACAACGACCGGTGAAAACGGACGCTATGAACTGAAAATTCCTGCCAATAAAGAAGTTACAATTTTGTATTCTTTCATCGGCTACGAAACCGATTCCCTGACCCTTCGGCTGAAACCCGATGAAAAACGGGAGATACGCCGGACCCTGAAAGCCGTTTCAACACAACTTGAATCGATTGAAGTCAAGGATCAGCAAATGAGAACCAATTCGTTCAGCCGCCTCGACCCGAAAGTCATGACGTTTATCCCTACCATCAACGCCAGTGTGGAAGATCTTATTAAAACCCTGCCCGGTGTGGTGTCGCGTAATGAACTCAGTTCACAATATTCCGTTCGGGGTGGTAATTACGATGAAAATTTAGTGTTTGTCAATGACATTGAAATTTATCGCCCCTTTCTGGTTCGATCCGGACAACAGGAGGGTCAAAGTTTTCTGAATCCCGACCTTGTGGCTGGCATCTCCTTTTCTGCAGGAGGATTCGACGCAAAATACGGCGATAAAATGTCCTCGGTCCTTGACATCAGGTACAAAAAGCCAACCTCTTTTGCCGGTTCCTTTGATATCAGTCTGCTCGGCGCTTCGGCTCATGTGGAAGGAATATTTGCAAAACGGTTCTCCTTCCTTATCGGCGCCAGATATAAAACAAATTCATACCTGTTGAAATCACTCGATGTCAAAGGAAATTACAAACCCCGGTTTTTCGATATCCAGGGGATGCTCAATTATGAGATCAATAAAAAGTGGGAACTCTCATTTTTAGGCGCTTATGTAGATAATGCCTATAAGTTAATTCCCGAAACCCAGGAAACCAGTTTTGGCAGCCGGTATGAAGCTTATAAGATAAAGATTTTTTTTGACGGCCAGGAGCGTGATTCCTATCAAAACTGGCTTTCATCTCTCACCCTGACATGGAAACCCACCCAGGACCTTCGGTTAAAATTTACGGCCTCAGCGTGGCAAACCTACGAAGCCGAAACGTACGATATTTCAGGGGAATACTGGCTGGGGAAACTGGAGACTTTCCAGAACAGCGGGGATGCCGGACAGGTCACAGAAATCATGGGAGTCGGAGCTTATCTGCAACATGCCCGTAATTACCTGGACGGGACGGTATTCAGTATGGAACACCGCGGATCGTTGGATAAAAATAAAATCAACCTGGTCTGGGGAGTGAAATACCATCATGAGTTTTTCAAATACATCGTCAATGAATGGGAGTTGCAGGATTCGGCAGGATATTCCCTTCCCAGGCCGCATGACTCGCTGGGTTCGCAATATCCGCCCCACGAAAACCTTTATCTGTACAATGTGATCCGGAGTAATAATACCATCAACACCAACCGGTATTCGACTTTTATCCAGAATACATGGACATTTAAGAACCCCGGAAATGACATTTCGTTAACGGCCGGTCTGAGGGGTATTTTTTACGATTACAATAACCAGATTTCATTGAATCCAAGGGTAACCGTTTCAATAAAGCCACACTGGAAGCGGGATATGGTGTTCCGGCTTTCATCGGGTTATTATTCACAGCCTCCCACTTTTCGCGAAATGACCGATCTTCAGGGAAATATCGTTCCTGACCTTAAAGCACAAACAGCAATTCACGTCGTTGCCGGCAGCGATATTTATTTCAAAGCTTGGGGACGCCCCTTCAAATTTGTAACGGAAGTCTATTATAAATATATTCAAAACCTGATTCCTTATGAAATCGATAACATGAAAATCAGGTATTATGGAACCAACGATGCCCATGGGTATGCTACTGGGATAGATTTCCGTGTCAACGGCGAATTCGTAAAAGGGGCCGAGTCCTGGGCCAGCTTGTCGTTCATGAAAACGGAAGAGTATTTTCAGGGTTCATGGATTCCCCGTCCTACCGATCAGCGGTTAAGCCTTGCGATTTTTTTCCAGGATTATATCCCAAAATTTCCGACCTGGAAGATGAACCTTACCCTCATTTATGGTACAGGCCTCCCCTTCGGACCGCCCAATTCTCCACGAAAAGATCAAACCCTTCGCATTCCTCCCTACAGGCGCGTTGATATTGGTTTGTCGAAGCAAATCATCGGTGATCGGACGAAATTTTCTTCAAAAAATCCATTCCGTGTTTTCAAATCCATGTGGATCACCCTTGAGATTTTCAACCTTCTTCAGATCAGCAATACCATTTCCTACATCTGGGTTACCGATATTAACGGAAAAGAATATGCGGTTCCCAATTATCTCACGCCAAGGATGTTTAACCTGAAGTTAATTGCGCAGTTCTAGGCGGGGAAATTATACATGACGCGGCCCACGCGCATATATGCTTACAAAACAATCTGAATCCGCGATATGGAATATCATCCAGATTCGTCCTTGTTAAAGCTTTTTATCAAGATAAGTCGGAAAGTGACTTTTTAATGATTCCGACCGTCTCATGGATCTGCTCTTCATTGATTACCAAAGGAGGAGCAAAACGGATGATATGGTTGTGGGTGGGCTTTGCCAGCAGGCCGTTGTCGCGCATTTTGAGACATACATCCCAGGCCGTTTTGTCTTTGAAGGGTTTAATGACGATGGCATTCAGCAAACCTTTTCCCCGTACCAGTTCAATGTATGGGGAGTTGATTTTCCTGAGTTCATTGCGAAAAATGATTCCCATCTTTTCGGCATTTTCGGCCAGTTTTTCATCGCGTACCACCTCAAGAGCTGCTATTGCAACCCGCGCAGCGACAGGGTTTCCACCAAAAGTTGAACCATGTTCACCCGGATGGATCGTGAGCATGATATCATCATTGGCCAGAACAGCCGAAATGGGATAAACCCCTCCCGAAAGCGCCTTCCCGAGAATAAGCACATCGGGCTTAAATCCTTCCCAGTCACAAGCCAGTAAACGGCCTGTCCGCGCGATACCTGTTTGCACTTCATCCGCGATGAAAAGTACATTTTTCCTCTTACACAGGTCATATGTTTTCCGCAGGTATCCATCATCGGGAACAAAAACTCCGGCTTCACCCTGAATGGGTTCTACGAGAAAACCGGCTATGTTGGGTTCTTCCAGGGCCTTTTCCAATGCAGGAAGATCATTATATGGGATAGAGACAAAACCGGGAGTAAAAGGTCCGAAATCATTACGGGCTTCGGGATCATTCGACATCGATATCACCGTAATCGTCCGTCCATGAAAATTGTTCTGGCAACAAATGATTTTAGCCTGGTTTTCTGGTATTCCCTTTACTTTGTATCCCCATTTACGGGTTAATTTGATGGCCGTTTCATCGCCTTCAGCGCCGGTATTCATCGGCAGAAGGCGCTGGTATCCAAAATACTCAGTGATGAACTTTTCATAAACGCCAAGCACATTGTTATAAAATGCCCTGGAAGTCAGTTCAAGCGTTTGTGCCTGTTCAATCAGTGCACCCACGATTTTGGGGTGGCAATGCCCCTGATTTACAGCGGAATAAGCGGATAAAAAATCGTAATAGCGCTTTCCTTCAATGTCCCACATGAAAACACCTTTTGCCCTGGCCAATACAACAGGCAGTGGATGGTAATTATGGGCTCCGAATTTATCTTCGAGGTCAATGGCTTGTTGAGAGGTTTTAACTTCATTCATAGTTGTAAAGTATTGAGATGATTATTGCCTGTTGATGATAAATGAACCGGATGTCAATGTATGGTCAGAATCACTGAAACGATAGTAATACATACCGGCAGAAAGTGAGCTTATGCTAAAACGTCCGGTTACATCCGGCATTTGAAATTTCGAAATCAGACGCCCCTGGGTATCATAGATTTCTAAACGACCGTCTTTTACTGTCCGTTCAAGGTTTACATAAATATAATCTGAAGCAGGATTGGGGTTTATAGTGAGTCTCATTGACTGATTCATCAGGTTTTCAACTGCATAGGGAGGTACTCCTGTGATTGTCACATCATCAAATAAAGCCTGGCTTCCAATCTGTCCGACCGATCCATACATAACGGTAGCATTATAACCTGCGCAAGATAATAACAGGATGGTTATGGAATCGGGCATCACCGTTGTCGTTCTATAAATTATGGCAGTATCGAACTTGGTCCATTCAGGTATTATTCCATGGAAAACAAGTTTGTTATAGGCAATGGTATCCCTTTTCAATGACGACGCATTCCATTTTGAAAGAAGAAGAATGGCTCCTGTTGAGTCTCCGTTAAGCGGGTAAGATTTGTAATAACCCTGGAAACGCAATGGTTTGGTTGCCCAGTTAAAAGGTGATCCGAGAACGGCAGAATTGTTTGTCCATTTGATTCTGATATTACCAACCACGCCGGGGATTAAAATGCTTAAAAGATCAATTTTCCTGGTGATACAGCGGACCGAATAGGACCCCGTATGGGCGGTATCGCACCGGTAAGCGGTAATACCGGGAGGTGTTGGAATGGTATCAAGAATATTCAGGGTTTTAAAGAAACCACCTGTTGGTTCATAGAAAGGTGACGACGGGGGAACTGGTGTATATAAGCTCCAACTTTCGAAATTACCGTCTGGTAAAATGATCTGTGCATGGTTGAGCGCGCAGAATCCAAACATGAATACAGATAAGAGTAAAACTACTTTTTTCATATGATGCTGTTTTAATGGATTATTTAATTTTAAATGTTTAACAATACCTGCAAGGAGGTTGTCCTTGGCGCCTCGATGGTGATGGGCCGCAGGGAATATTCGGTATCCATTAGATTATTGACAATCATGGAGACTTTAAATATACCAAACACATACCCGATCCTGAAATCTACAATGAAGTTACCGCCATTATGTTCCTGCCGGTATTTGACAATCCCCGAATGCATTGCTTTCGGGGTATCAAGCTGGTAAAGAAAAATGTCGATATTTTTCATATAGCCGTAGTACCTTCCGGTAATTCCAGCGGATAATCTTTTTTTATACGTAAATTGAAAGTCGGATTTTACAAGGTGCTGGATACGATATTTCAGGATATTGTTGGTGGTATCAGTTGAGGTATTTGCATACGTATAATACCTTGTTTTTTGGGTGGAGGTTTCAAAATTCGCATAATAAACTTCGTCGGGTTTAGTTGCCTTTGGAATGGTATAAGTGTACCCCAGGAGCATCGAAAGGTCAAGATTCCGCGACAGTTTACCTTCACCGGCAAACGTGAAATCTCCTCCATATATTTGTGCCGGACCCGTATTCAGAAATTTGAACCCAATACTTTTGTCGATCTGACCATGTCCCCAGACCCCGAAATTGAATTCCACATAATTCCAGTAATTCTCATAAAATCCGGCGAAATCAAGCATGCCGGCAAATTTTCCAATCTTAAAAAGTTGTTTTATTCCCAATTCATAGGAATTGCAAGTTTCTGATTGTAACTGAGGGTTCGGATAAAACCCAAATCCGCCGGAATTGGTTGTAATATATCTTTCACCAATACTTGGCGCACGATAACCTTGTCCGGCAGAAGCCCTGATGTACGTTCCTTTTGCAGCCTGAAAGTTGACTCCGGCCCTGACAATCGGTTTGCTTTCGGTCAGATCAACAATTTTGTAATATTCAAACCTTCCTCCCGCTTCAACAGTGAGACGCTTGAAAAACTTCTTCGAAATCTGGATATATATCCCAAGGTTTTCAGAATCGAACGTTCCTGACTGATTGGCTGTGGTTGTACCGTCGGATGCCAGGATACCGCTGAAAACTTGTCCTTCGGAATGCGAATATGCATTCATGATCCCTGCAACCAGGGTCAGCTCCCCTAGTTTACTGAACTTCCGGCTGTATTTAAGTTCATTAAACATAGTGGTATAACGGTTCGATTGATTATTCGTAGCAAAGGTATTTCCATAATACACCCGGTTCTTGAAACTGAACTGATTGCCTTTTGCATCGAAATATTTTATATATGGATCAACGTAAAAGCTGAATACTTTAAAATAGGATAAAGCGCCCGGATATGACTTGTATATATTTGTGTCGGCATCATACCAAAAATAGGTTTCAGCGCTTTCGTTATACATAAAATTTCCATTCAAACCGTAAGTGAGGCCTTTAACCTTTTTATTTCTCACTCTGGCATTGAAATAGACCTTGGCACGTTTGATGAATTCACCTTTATTGAAGGCAGTATCCGAAGCTGCTTCAGGTACTCCACTGATATATCCCTGGTCGTCGAAATAACTCATCCCGACACTCAGATCAATGTTGTCAAACTGCTGAAGGTGGGAAATCGATACCCCATACTGTAACGGATTAAACCCTGACCATGGGGTCGTATATTTCCTTTGTGGTTTACTGTAAATACCAAAAAACGTATTTAATTTGGTCTCTGGTATAGACTTAGGGTATGTCGTTCTGATATTGATTGCTCCTGTAATAGCTGAGGATCCATAAACTACAGAAGAGGCTCCTTTAACAAGTTCTATCTGTTCAATATCATCCACCGGAAGGAATCCCCAGTCAGGTCTTCCGGCATCTCCTCTGAGCATGGGTATTTCATCAACCATGACCATGACCCGGCTCCCCAAACCTGAACTGAAACCGCTTCCTCCCCGGATTTGGGGTTCATTATCAACGATAACAATACCGGGTATCTTGTCAATGGCCTGGTCAACGCTGGTTGGATTGGATGATTGTATGTTCCTGGCTTTGAGCACTTCTATTGTAGCAATCGATTCTTCAATTTTCTGTTCATACCTGGAACCGGAAACCACTACAGTACTGAGTTCCTGTACTGTTGGATTAAGTTTTATATTCAATGTTACCACCTTGTTGTCGCCGGGAATATTGACCGGTTCTTCAAGTTTTTCATAACCAATGCAGGAAACAACGATCACATGATCACCTTTCGTCATTTCCAGTTTATAATAGCCGTTTTCGTCGGTAAAAGTAGCAATGGCTTTCCCCTTTATACCAATATTAGCAAAAGGAACAGCATCGGAATTTACAGCATCGGTCAACTTTCCCTTTACAACCGTAAGGGTTTGACCGAACAGTCCTAAAAAAGCGAGAAAGATAAACGATAACAGAAAACTTATGAAAAGGGAAAATTGCCTCATCCATTTTTAATTAAAAAGTCAAAATTACATTAATTATTTTATTTATTCGAATATTCCTGATTTACACCCGGGCCGTCATTGATTACCAGTGATTTAAATTGCAATGATGGCGATGGAATCGGAGATCCTAAGTGTAAAGATTCCCATCGTTTATCAATGTTCTTGATCGTGGTGTCATCCATGACGATTATGTTGGGCCAGTCGCGGTTAAAATCATCCAGTTCCCTTGTTTTACGGGTACCGTCCAGGCAAATGATCGGGTAACGGACCCCGGGTGCATTTTCAAGATAAAAACAGTCACGCATGGGATCCAGGTTATTGGCCGTGAGCCAGACGATCAGTGAAAGCTTGGAGAGATCGCACAGATCATCGGTAAAGAGAATGAATTTCACATTTCTAACCCATTCCTTTCGGAGGATTTTTGATGCCATATGACGAACATGGCTTTTTTTTGTCTTTCTGAAGGAAATAATTACCAGCGAAATACCCTGTGATAAAAGGTCGGAACGGATGTCCCTGATTTCAGGAAAAGCCTGCAGGATAGAATTTTCACAGATTTCCGGTTTGCCTGGATCAGATTGCTCCGTATTCTCACCCTGTAATTTGGCGGTTGCATCAATTCCAACCTTGCTGCCATAAGCAAACTGTGAGCTGGAGTGATCGAGGATATCGGCCGGGCCGTGAAGGAAATGAACATCCTTGAGAGGATCGATCTTTGCAGAAATGATCCGGGCAATTTGCCGGTAGTCATATAGGTCGGTACCTGCATCAACGACCACCATGATTTTATTGAACATCATCTGCCCTGCGCCCCACAATGAGCTCATGATCTTTGGCGCTTGCCCGGGGTACATTTTTTCTATGGATACGAGGGCGATATTATGAAAAACACCCTCGACCGGCATATGTATGTTTTCAATTTCCGGAGCGACCGTCATTTTGATGGGCAGGCGGAATACGTGTTCCGTTGCTTTCCCTAACCAGCCATCCTCCTGAGGAGGAATACCCACGATGGTTGCCGGATATATGGCGTTTTTACGATGAGTGATACAAGTAACATGGAACCGTGGGTAATTTTCTGCCAGTGAATAAAATCCCGTATGATCTCCAAAAGGGCCTTCGAGGATAAAATCTTCCGAAGGATCAATGTATCCTTCAATCACGAAATCGACGTCTGATGGAACTTCCAGTTCGTTTGTCAGGCAATGTACCATGCAAACTTTTTTACGGCGCAAAAATCCGGCGAGAAAATATTCATCAAGATTTTCGGGTAAAGGAGCCGTGGCTGTATACGCATAAACCGGGTCTCCTCCAAGTGTTACGGTAACAGGCATCCGCCTTCCTAGCCTTTTATATTTATCATAATGATGGGCCGAACCTTTATGTAAATGCCAATGCATTCCGGTAAGATCAGGTCCGAAAACCTGCATGCGGTACATCCCCAGGTTCCGGATACCGGATTCCGGGTCCTTTGTATGCACACAAGGCAGGGTGATGAAAGGTCCTCCATCGGCCGGCCAGCATGTAAGAACAGGCAACTGCGACAAATCGGGTTTTTCCATCACGATTTCCTGACATGCTCCTTTTCCGGTGATTGATTTGGGAAACCAAGAGGAGAGGTTTGCCAAAACAGGCAATATTTTTAATTTTTCAAGAAAACCGTTTCGCGGATCAGTGAATTTGTGGAAAAGATGCTCTATATCCCCGGATATATCGTCGAGATGATTCACTCCCAGCGCCATACATATACGCCTGTCGGATGCATAAGCGTTGATGAGCAGGGGGAAAGCCGTTCCATTGTTTTCGAAAAGCAATGCCGGGCCTCCGTGTTTCACCATCCGGTCAGCTATTTCGGTAATCTCAAGACGCGGTGAAACAAAATCCGTTACACGTAATAACTCCCCTTCAGATTCGAGGGCAGCAACAAAATCAAATAAGGATTTGCCAACCATCTTTTCAATCTCCTTTCCCTTCTCTCTTATCTGCCAGCGCCTACTCCCCAAACTTCTTTTCGCTGAACGTCGTGGGTTGCTTACCCTTATATTTCGACGGACATTTAAGCAAGAGGCTTTTTGCAACAAACTGGTCGCCCTGCATGGATCCGATGAGAACTACTTTTTCGGATTTCTCAAAATCCTGCGGTTTTGCATTGCTATAAACGACCTTTTTCTCAATTCCCTTATCGTCGATCATATAAAAGGAGAACTGATTGGCATTTTTCAGGGCATCATATTCAATGGGTTTGGAACGATTCAGTATCCCGATGATATGCAACTCCTTCCCTGGTTTTGCAGACGCTTCTGCAAAGTTAGAGTAGGTATTTGAATCGGTCATGGTAGTGATCACCACGGCAATAATCACCACAAGGAAAAGAATAATAATGATGTGAATTGTTTTCATTTCCGGGTATTTGCGATTTTATCCTCCACCTCTTTTTCAAGTTTTCCAATCTTCCGGTCCATGAAAAAAAGATAGATAAATATTCCTACCAGAATAACCGATAAAACGGCGACAACGACAAATATTTTACCGTAAGATTCCATAATGAAAAGTTAAAAGTCAAAAGTCAGAAGTTAAAAAAATTCAAAATTCAAAAGTCAAATCTCAAAATTAAAATTCAAAATGTAAAACTGTTTTAATCTAATACATTCCTCAATCCAGCATCCTGCATCCTGTATCCTGCATCCTGTATCCTGTATCCTGTATCCTGTATCCTGCATCCTGCATCCTGCATCCTGCATCCTGCATCCAGCATCTCAATCTTCAAGTTTCAACTGAATTCTCCTGATTCTCACCCTGATATTCCTGATCCAGAATCCAAGCAATATCCAGCCGATCATAGCGGGATAAAAGACGATCCGCATGGAAGGTTCGAGATGCATAGGCAGTATCGGCGGAGAATCCTTGCCCGGATGGATGCTTTCGCCGGCCAGACGGGGCAAAATCAAAACAAATACGATCCAGAGAATAAAAGCGAAGATATTATAAACAGCTCCGACTTTTGCACGTTTGTGAACATCATCAATCGACCCGCGCAATATCATATAAGCAAGGTAAATGAATAGGCCGACTGCAGCGCCATTCAGCTTCGGATCTTTTACCCATGGAGATCCCCAGGTGAAATTGGCCCAGATCATTCCTGTAAAAATTCCAAGGAATCCAAACATAAGACCCACATTTACCGATTCAACCGCCATGATATCTTCCCTTTCATCAAATTTCCTCAAATATCGCAGGCTATAAACAAATCCGGTGATGAGCATGGAAAACATGCCAAACCACATCCCGACATGAAAAAACAAGTTACGCATCGTTTCCTGAATCATGGTATCGGGCACCCCCACTATAAAGCCTACAATAATGGCATACAGTAAGAGGATGCCGGAGAGATATTTCCACCAGTTTTTTGCCATTTACGATTTACGCTTTTAAATTTACGATTTTAACACCTCACCCCCTGGCCCCTCTCCTTAAGGAGAGGGGAGAATCCTGTATCCAGTATCCAGTATCCAGTCATCCAGCATCCAGCATCCAGCATCCTGTATCCTGTATCCGGTTTTTGTTCAGTCCCGCCAAAGGTACGGAAATAACAAATATGCCAGAATGATGACGGCCAGGTTGATTGTCATCAGGATAATGATGAAACCGCCTATTCCTGACCAATCCGTACTGATGAGCGCAGTGTGGGATATTTTCATCAAGGTAGCCAGTAAGGGCAGTACGATAGGAAAACTAAGGATCGCCATTAACGAGAAATTATGACTGGCCCTGGATGCAATGGCTGCTACCATGGTCAGGACTGAGGATAATCCGAAACTCCCGAGGATCAACGCCAGAAGAAAAAGCGGAACATTAACCACCTGGTTGCCCATCAGCAGGATAAAGAAAACAAATGAGAGCGCCGACAGGATGGTCATCAGGAAAAGGTTGTAAATAATTTTTGAGAGTACCACAGCCTGCGGACTTGCAACGGTGTAATAATATATGTGACGCGCCGGGCTTTCCTGGATAAAGCTCTTCGAAATCCCATTAACGGCGACAAACAGTAAAATGATCCAGAAAAGCGAATTCCAGGTTTCAGAGGTGATCACGTTTTCGAAAGCCAGATAGGTAACAAAAATGGTGGATACGAGGTAAAGCAGGATCCCGTTAAGCACATATTTTTGCTTCAACTCAAGTTTGATCTCTTTCCCGACCAGGGTTTTTATTTCCTTCGATAACATTAACAATCCTTGAACATCCGGTGCAAAGTTAAAAAAACCCTGCGGTATTCCGCAGGGTTTCCATTTGCGCCATCATCGGTTTATGGCGTATATATAGTTTTCGTTTTCAGTTATTATTGAACAATCATTTTTTTGGTTACCTTTTCAGAACCCATTGTCACCGTGTAAAAATAGATTCCCGGCGAGAGAGCGCTTACATCAAGCAACAGGTCATGGTTTCCGGGAGTCATCTGGTCCCTTTGGATGTTCATCACTTTTGCCCCGGTGATATTGTTCACTTCTATTGCTACCTCCGAAGCCCGGGCCAGGTTAACCCTGATATGGGTAATGCCATTCACGGGATTTGGGAAGTTTTGCATTACTATGTTACCGTCAACCCCTTTGTTCTCAATGGTTCCGGTTGGAAATTGCCCGCTCGGATCAATTTCGAATGCAACAATATTACAATCATGAATAGGAATATTGTCGGGATCGACAATATTGGAACCGGGCTGGTCGGATGTCTGGTAAATGACCTGTAACTTCCAGTTTTTCAGTTGTTTTGCCATGCTGGGATAGGCAAATTCCTGGAACAGATATAAGAATCCACTGTTCATATCCTTCATATCTGTCCAATCTGCATGGTCATGGAATTTGATGCGGCTATAGATATGACGGTAATTCAGGAGAGTAGCAGAAGGGTTTTCCCATGTCACGGCCGACCAAATGGCATATACATTATTATACTCATCTATGGTCAATTGCGGAAAACTGGAAAGACCGACGCGGTAATTTGGTGCAGTAAGAATGGTATCACCCGGGTTCGGGCCATTGGAAACATATCCGAGCAGTTGACCATGGGCTTGGAGTGTATCAAGATCAAGACTGTCGGTTACCATGGGCATAGTCGAATTCCAGTAAACAAGTCCGTTCTGGTTGATAAAAATGTATTTCGTTCCGGACGCCATATAACCACCACCGATACCGAAAGCCATGTGCAGGACACCATTGTGATCCATTTCAACGGCTACGGCTCCATCTGAACTTCTGAAGGGGGGAACGTTCTGTACATTTGGAGGCAGCAATTTATGAGCATTCGAAAGTACAGGGATCTTTGTCCAGGTGTTACCATTGTCGGTTGATTTCATGATGAAGGAATCGACCCAGGGACCCGAAACAGCGAAGTAAATGGTGTCGCCATAAGGGGTACCCCAGGCATACTCGTCGCCATTAAACCCACTGTAATTTAAAGAATCCAATTGGGGAATGATCACATCTTTTTTATCCCAGGTAGCGCCTCCGTCAAGCGAACGGTAATACAATAATGCGTAAGGATCATCTAATCCCTGATACTCTGAAAAGGTCGTAGCAATGATATGTACATAGTTGTGGTTGGGCCCGTTTGTTATCATCCGGGGCCAGGAGATATCTACTGCACCGGTAGGGCCGGCTAAAATGGATTGGGTCCATGTACCGGTACCTTTGTTGGCGCGTTTACAAATAATCAGGCCGAGATAATCATCGTGCGTCACAACCATTTCACCGTTGACCCCCCAGGGATAATACGATGGCCATCCGGCCCGCCGTGTTTCGATACGGGCGGTAGGAGGTTCTCCCCATGCAGTTCCGTTAAAATAGTTATAACCTGTGCCTCTTTGGCTATTGATGTCTGTACCTCTTGTCCAGGTTCCACCCATGGTTCCATCGGAATGCAGATATATTCTGTTCTGGATAGTCCCGTTGGTTTGCATGTCATAACGGGTTTCGCCAAGAATGATATCTTCAAGAACAGATTTGGAATTGGCAACATAATTTGCCGGTTGGGAAGGAACTACCTTGTCTTTAATGGCGCCGGCGGGAATTGCCTTTCTTGCAACCATTGAATACTTTACTTGCGCCATGGTCATTGCACTGATACATAAGACCATAATGAATAGAGTAAATTTTTTCATGAGATAAATTTTATAGGTTTATGGAAATTGCTTGTCACAAACTTACAAAAAAAAAGGACAGATTCAATTTTTATATATCAGAATTTCTAACTTATTCGATAATCCCGGTGGAAGTGACGGTAAGCATGGTATTTTTCAGGTTCAAGTTCTGCGCACGAAAAAAAGGCTGTCCCGCAAGGAACAGCCTTTTATATAATCAATGGTATAAATCCAAAAACAAATCCCGGATCCGGATTCCGCCCCAAGGAGCGGGAATTTACCTGAGGACCTCAACCTCTGCACCCCTTCTCTACAAGGAGTAAAGGCCGGGGGATGAGGTGTTTGAATCTCAGACATGCTTATTGCCCGGGTTCAACAGAGTGGCCAAATAAGGCAAATTCCGAAAATCGGAAAAAATATTTGAGGAAAGTTGACCGTGAAAAACCGAATTTATTAATTTATCTTTGGCATTTCAGTATGAAAACATAATTTTCACCCATCCTGATCACATTTTTCGGATCAAATTGTTGCTATCATTTAATCCATCTATCAATAGCTCTGTCTCAAATCTTAGAATCAAATCAAAAGTTAATCATTTCAAAGTAATACCATAACACATGAACCCACAAAAATTATACTTGCTTCTCATTATCTGTTTAATCGCAGTGATGAATCCAGCCAACGCGCAAACAATTGTTAAGAGTTCAACCGGCACCAGCAACATTTATGAATCAGGAGATAATGCAGCGGCAAAAATCGGGATTGGTCTAACCAAACCTACTGCCAAGCTTCATATTTTTTCAAGTCCAGTCAATCAAACATTATTAAAAATTGAAGCAATTCCTGCTGGATCGAATACTGGCTCTATTGGTACAGTCGAAAGTTGGTGTATCAGGAATGGCGTCTATTACGGTATTTACCAAACACAACTTAGTTCCATAATACCCAAAAACTATTTTCAAAATAACGTTGGAATTGGTGTTGTGGATCCGAAGTACAAATTAGATGTCAATGGTGTTATCGGTTGTACCGGAGGTAACGCAACCGGCATTACGATTGCTAACAGAGATCAACCATTTGAATTTACATATGACGATACACCATGTCGTGAAGATTCACTGAATGATGGTAATAAATCTCCTTATATGACAACCCCTTTGACAATATCCGGTGGGGGTGTCCAGGTAGAGGGACTTTTGGACTGTAAAAATTTCTTGGCAACTGATAAACTAAAAATTAAAGATAGGGCCAATACCGGCTCGGTTTTCATGTGCCAAGACAAAAATGGGAATGGGGTGTGGGCAGACACATCGGTATTTTCAATAATCAATGGTAATGTAGGCATTGGAATACCAAATACTTATGGATACAAACTGGCCGTAAACGGCACTGCGATTTGCGAGGAGATGAAGATCAAACTTAAAAATCATTGGCCCGATTATGTTTTTAACAAGGATTATAATTTACCTGGGTTGCAGGAAGTAGACCGGTTTATTCAAACCAATAACCGTCTGCCCGATGTACCTTCGGCCAAAGAGGTTTCGGAAAACGGATTCAATGTAGGCGAAATGAATGCCCTCCTGCTCAAAAAAGTTGAAGAACTTACCCTGTACATCATCGCGTTGCAAAAAGAGGTGGAACAATTAAAAACAAAATCGACTCTCCGGTAAATTAAGTTTGAACGTCATGAATAAAAAATTCCTGATACAGGCAGCAACCACGGCGGTATTGGCTCTGCTTCTCAATTTTTCCGGTATTGCACAGATGGTGTTTTCCGATTGGATTGCCACTCTCGGCACACCGGGGTGGGATCTTGTTAATGATATGACCGGCGATGCCTCCGGAGCTATTTATATTACCGGCAGCTATACCGACACAACGATATCGACCCGGTCGTCAAGTTTGGCCGCCAATACAATTCGTACAATGTACGTTGCCAAAATCGATTCATCTGGTAAAATTATCTGGAATAAGAATGTCCGTAATTGTACATCGGGATTTGGCAGCATGATTGCGAGAGGGAAAGATAACCAGGTAATCCTTGCAGGAGGAGAAGAAATTTCCAATAAAAAGAAAAAACTTGATGCATGTAAATCCGTTTTTTTCATTTCATCGCTGAATCCTGAAGGGACGGTGAACTGGACTCAAAACTTCACCGGTTCCAAATTCGATTATCTCACCTCCATGGTCGTGGATACGTTGTATGGCGAAATCATGATTACAGGCTATTTTCACGATACCCTCCGGATACGGAAACAGACCTATATTGCCAGAGGGCTTTCAGATGGGATAATACTTAGGTTTGATTTGAACGGCGCATTTAAAAGCGCCCGGGTACTGGGTGGCGGAGGTGACGATAAGATACATTGCACGGCCATTGACAGTCTCGGTAACCATTATATTGCAGGTATTTTTCAAAGAAAAATACAATTTGAAAAAGATGAAAAAAATGGAAAAGATCAAAAAGATTTCGTACTCGAATTAAACAACCGGCGTGAACGGGGTCTTTTTCTTGCAAAATACAATCATGAAGGGGAGATAATTTCAGCAAAACATCTTGCTTCTGGGGAAAAGATCAAAGCAAATTCTGTTTTAAGTATTGGTGATCTTTGTTTTATTGCCGGAAGTTTCAGCGATAATATGTTGATTGGGGATCAGGTTTTGCACTCCCGGGGAAGTGACGATATTTTTCTCCTATGTCTCGACAGGGAGCTGAAAATAAAGTGGTACAAACAGATCGGAGGCATGAAAAAAGACCGGGCCTCAAAGGTTATTCAATCAGGCAATGAGATTATTTTATCCGGCTCCTTCACTTCATCAATCGATTTTGATCAGATAACGCTGACTGCATCCGGTAACGGTAGCGATGTTTTTCTCCTGGCTTTGGATTTTTCCGGAAACCTGAAATGGATGCAACGCGCCGGAGGCGAAGCCAATGATTATGCAACGTGCATGATGCCGGGAAGTAAAGGTTACATTTATCTGGCGGGTTCATTCAGGCAAACGTTTGCCTTGTCGGAGAAAACACTGCAATCGGCCGGAGAGGAAGATATCTTCATTTGCCGGTTGGAAAATTGCAGTCGTAAAGCGCCTGTTTTTAAACAGCCTGAATATCTCTGTGAAGGAAGCCGCTTGCAACTTGATGCGGGTGAGGGATTTACATCTTACGACTGGGCCAACGGAATGAGTCGTGAGCGTACATTTAATATTGATCACGGCGGTGAATATCCTTTGGAATTGATTTCTCCCAACGGCTGTTATATTTACGATACGATCGAGGTTGTTGAAATTGCCCGGCCGGTCATAAATCTTGGAAACGATACCATCATTGCCGATACTGCACGGCTTGTTTTGCAAATCCATGAAAAATATGCCAGGTACTTATGGAACAATGGATTAACTAGCCCTGTTTATGTCATTAAAGGGGAAGAGTTACACGAAGGCCCTAACCTGATCAGCCTGACCGTTATGAATGAAAGGGGATGTCCGGGATACGACGATATTGTAATCACCATGACAAGAACGTCACCCAATAAGATATCGGAGATAATTTCCGGAAGCTGTATTCTCTTTCCTAACCCGACCCAGGATTTGGTTACGCTATATTTTTCATTTTCTTTTAAATCATTGGAGCTTTCGATGTACGATCCGATGGGAAAGGAAGTTTTAGCGCGGCCGGCTTCGGAATATTTGAAAAACACACACCTTGAGTTTAATCTTGGCGCCATGCCAAAAGGATTATATACACTGAGCATTAAAACGGAACGCGGGGATGCCACGAAAAAAATTATCCTTCAATAACACTGCATTTTAATGATACCTCGATCGCAAAACACAAAAGTGAGAAAAATCTCTTGTAATCAGGTCTTGTTGCTTATCACGGCAGTAGGAATTTACCTGATTTTATCCGGTTTGTCCGTTCATGCGCAATATCCTTTTACCATCGAAATGTCGCACGCGATGATCGGTGACGCTACAATTGTTGCCAAACAGGAGATCGTTCACAAACCGGGCTTCGAGTCCAACAGGGAGGTTGAATACCATGCTTACATTGACCCGAATTTCACGGGAAACGGGACAAATTACGTTCATCCTCCTATTCCGGGGAATCTGGTTATTTCCCCTTCCAACATGAATTATATTATTACGAAAACTCCGCAAATACCCGAGTTCATTTCAAACGGTAATTATAATTGTAGCCAGGTATCCACCGATATAACCTATTTTGATGGCCTTGGCCGCAAGTTACAGGATGTATCGGTAATGGCAAGTCCCGGTCAGAAAGATATGATCAAACCCTATTCTTATGACTTTGCAGGCAGACCTGATTCCAATTTCCTTCCTTATGAGTCGGTGAATGGCCGGAATGGCGAATATGATGCGAATTATCCGGCAATTCAGAAAAATTTTATCGAAAATCTGTTTGGTCCAGCCAATAGAGATTATGGATTTTCACAACCCTTTTATGAAGCATCGCCGCTCAACCGGATCCTCAAGCAATCGGCGCCTGGCGCCGACTGGGCTTTTAAGCCCAATACTCCTGATCAGGAACATGTCGTGGAGATGGAATATACGGTTAATGAATCTGATGTACCCGGCTGGAAAATGGTTGATAATTCATTTTCCGGCATTACTTATGGAACAGGTCAATTATTTGTAAACGTAACTAAAAATGAGAATGAAAATGAATCAGGTATAAATCGTTCCATTACAAGAGAATATAAAAACAAAAGCGGGCAAGTTGTTATGGTAGAAAACCAATTCGGGGGTTCCTGGTATCAAACCCGCTATGTATATGATGATATCGGTTTATTGCGATGCGTTGTGCCTCCCAAGGCCACAGGACCATATGTTACTCCTGAGAACTTGTCTTATTGCTATTATTATAATTATGACGCCCGTCACCGGATGGTTGAAAAGAAACTTCCCGGCGCTGGATGGCAATACATGATTTATGATAAACGCGACAGACTGGTGATGAGCCAGGATGAAAAAATGAGAGTAGAAGATCCCAGGAATTGGCTGTTGTTTTGTTACGACAATCTGAATCGTCAGGTGATGACCGGAATTTACCGGCATTATTCAACATCTTCACCATTGAACCGCGTACAAATGCAGGATCTTTATGATGCAAACGTGACCAACCTTAGCGAAACCATCAATGGAATTTATGATAATACATGGCATGGATATACGCGTAATGTTGTTACCGCACTTAGTAATTATAATATTTATAATGTGCTGACGGTTTCATATTACGATAACTATGATTTTGCCCCGGCAGAATTCCATTTTGATACCGACAACGGCATCGTTACCGAAACGGAAAAATTAACGAATGTTAAAAATTTGCTCACGGGAACCAAACTGAAGGTGATGGGCGACGAATCAATCATGAAACATTGGATATTAAGCGCTGAATATTATGATGATAAATGTCGTGTTATCCAAACGGTAGCCGATAACCCGTGTTTTGACGGCCACAATGTGGCAACCAATAAATATTCATTCACCGGGAGACTGGAAGTTCAAAAAACCAAAGATTCTGCTTTTGCCAGAACCATTGAATATAAAGATAGCCTTGTTTACGATCACCGGGGAAGGTTGCTTGAACACATTATTGAAGGTTTACCCAATCAGCCAAAAGTGATGATGGCCTCAATGCATTATGATCCGCTGGGTCAACTTGCAGAAAAGCAAACCCATTCCGAATCAGTCGGGGGAAGTTATCAACCCTTTTTACAAAAAACCGATTATCTTTACAACATCAGAGGCTGGCTGACCTCAATCAACGACCCTGATAATATGGCAACCGATCAGGATATATTTGCGATGAAATTGCATTACAACGATGTCGGGATCAATCCAACAGATCCTGTTCAGTATAACGGAAACATAGCCTGCGTAAATTGGGCAACGAACCGTGACCAGCTGAAAAGCGCCTATGTTTACGGATACGATGACCTGGATCGTTTGACAAATGCAGAATATTACCATGGCAATGGCAACGGGTATTTACACGATGGATCGTTTGATGAAAAAAATATTACCTATGATAAAAACGGCAACATACTGCAGCTTGATCGTTATGGGGCCAATTCTCAGAAAATTGATGAATTAAGGTACACGTATCTTTCTGATAAAAACCAGATCATGTACGTTACAGATTCCATCGGGGATGTACCAAATGTGATCGATTATCCGGGAAGTACTTCGACCGGACAAAGTTTTTTTTATGATGCCAACGGGAATATGGTCAAATCGACTGACAAAGAGATGAATGCTCCTATCGTTTATAACTACCTCAATAAACCCGAATTACTGGATTTCGGTTACGGTGAAAAGATCAGGTACATTTACGACGGCGCCGGCAACAAACTGGCTAAGATGGTGATGGATGGCAATGCCCTGCCGGAGAGTTCTCTTATCTATGCCGGTAATTTTGTTTACAACTGGAATGGTGTTCTTCAATATATCTTAACCAGCGAAGGAAGAATTGTACATGAAGATGGTTTTTACAGGCAAGAATATTTCATGAAAGATCACCTGGGCAATACCCGGGCCATGTATACCCAGGCTGCTCCCGGCCTGCCCCAGGTTGCCGGATACCAGCACTACTATCCTTTCGGCATGCAAATCGAAGCCCTTTGCCAAACCTCCACGGCCGATCTACCCAACAACCATTTATACAACGGCAAAGAGCTGCAACCGGAGTATGGGTTGCAATGGTACGATTACGGAGCCAGGTTCTATGACCCGCAATTGGGGAGGTGGCACTCAGTGGATCCAATGGCGGAGAAGAGCAGAAGATGGAGTCCATATACCTATGGTATGGATAATCCGATTAGGTTTATTGATCCGGATGGCAAATCTCCCGTTTTATTTGACGACACTCCTCGAGATAATGAAAATTACTGGGCAGATATTTTTTTAAATGGAATTACAATTTGGAGTTGTGATGAGGAGAATTCAGATAAAAAAGGCGGAAAAAAAGACGAAAATGGAGATAAAAATAAGAAAAACGAAAAAGCAGACGATAGTAAAAAAAGTCTTTTGAGTGATGATGCAAATAAAGGTATTACTGTTGTAGGTTCAATAAATGCTCTCGCTAAAGGTTCTGCAGAATTAACCCAAGCTCAAGCATTAGCAGAAGTGAAACAAGGTAGCAAATTAATAGGTAGTGAAAGGGAAGCTTTTCAAGCCCTAGGAAAAATAATATCTGGAGCGAAAATGCTTGGAAATGCGTTAGGTGTAATTGCATTAGCAGACCATTTTTATAAAGCTCAGAATTATTTTATAAAGGGGGATTATATAAATGGCAGTCTTAGTACCGGTAAAATGATCCTTGATGTTGCATTTATTTTTATGAAGGCTAATCCTGTTGGAGCAGTTGTTTCTTTTAGTTATGGAATTATAGATGGATCAGGCTTATTGGAGTATAAACATTGAATTCTTAACCCATGAAATTTTTTCTTTATATTTTTTATCGCTTTAAAACCATCTATAAATACAAAAACTCTTCAGATGGTTGGATCCATGCCTATATTGTTATTGGAGCATTGTTATTAATTCACATTTTGACAATAATTGGATTTGTTCAAGGTATTGTTAAAAAAGATGTTGTAAGTGAAATAAGAATAGATAATGGTCTTCTCGATAGATTTTTGTTATTTCCTTTATTGATATCACCAATTTACATTTTACTATATATCTATTACAGAAAAAATAAAGTGTTTATCAAGAATGTTATTGATGATTTTAAAAATGAAACTGTTGCTGTAAGAAAACGAAGAGGATGGTATGTGAGTTTCTATTTGGTAGTAAGTATTTTGTTATTGTTGTTCTCAGTGGTATCACCAATTTTTTTTAACTAACAATAAAAGCCAAAGAAACTGGAGTTTCTTAATTGGCTTGTTCAAACTATATTTTAATTTTGAATACATGAGATTATCTGAAATATTTCAAATTAGTGTTGCAAAGAGCTTGGTTATTCTTTTGCTCTCATTTTCGTTGTTTAATTCATTATCATTAAAGGCTCAAGACCCTCCAATTAATCTTGGAAATGTTTATCCTGATGTTATTCCTCCATCTCCTTCAGTATCTGCATTAGGAGAGTATCTGGATCACCCAGTTGATTTTTTTACCGGCTTACCTAAAATCAGTGTTCCTATATATGAGATTTCCACACAAAATATCTCCATACCGATAACATTAAGTTATCATGCCTCTGGTAACTGTGTTGATAAAATAGCATCATGGGTTGGCCTCGGGTGGTCATTAAATGCAGGAGGCTTTATTTCACGCACTGTTAGAGGGCTTCCCGATGATTTATATCTTGCCCCGGATATTGGGATGTTTAACGCTTGTTCCTACTATCAACATATTCAGGGAGCAGGTTATCTTGACTGTGGAATAACGCTAAGTAATGCACTAAATTATTCTTTATATCTTGCAAAGGGATTATTGGATGGAATTCCTGATATTTTTCAATATCAATTCGGGTCTTATTCCGGTGAATTTTTATTCGATGAAACCGGAGAAATCCGATTGATCCCGGAAAACGATATAAAAATAACGTTTTCCAGAAGTTCAGTAAATGGTGAGATCACTAACTTTATTGTTTTAACTCCGGAAGGAGTAAAATACACTTTCGACATTTTAGAAAAGACAATAATTGCTTCCAGGGGATGGCATGACGATGAAGTTCCTCCCGAACCATCTACTTTGTTTTTATCTGTTCCCGTTGATCCAAGCGGTGCAGGAATACCACCGGAAGGGAACAATACGCAGCATGCGCCATATACTTCCACCTGGCATTTGAGCAAAATTACAACCCCGGGAACTACGGAAGAAATTACATTTTCATATCGTGATGAAGATCAATTAATCAGAAGTAATACCGAAGACAGGGAACAAATCCCAAATTATTTCCTACCAGCAAAAATTAAAACCGCTACTGCAACTTATATTAAGGCAAAGCTAATATCAGGAATTACATGGACCGGGGGCCATATCGAATTCGCTTCCTTCCAGCCAAGATTAGATGTAGAACAACCAACAAGCGCAATTAATAATTATCCATTAAATAAGATTTTGATATATAAAGCCCAAACTCAACTTATAAAAGGAGTTGAGTTTACATACTCATATTTTCAGAGCACCCCTCCACAATGGGGTTCAGGCTACTCAGATGTAGCCGCAAGATTTTCGAAACGACTCAGGCTGGATAAAATTACTGAGTTTTATAGTATTATCGGAGGCACCATTTATTCTCCGCCTTATGTTTTTACATATAATCCACTGCCACTGCCTCACAGAGCATCTGCTGAAAGAGATTTCTGGGGATTTTATAATCACAGTGGCGAGACTAGTCTTATCCCATTAATGTATGAATATCCTGGTGAGTATGTAGATAGTAATACCTATTATACTTCAAGATTTTCATTTTATCCGCGTAGTTCATATGTTGGTGAAGTAATTGTTCATCCTGGAGCAAACAGAAATGTTGATTCTTTTTACTGCAAAGCGTCAATTCTTGAGCAAATAAAATTCCCAACCGGTGGTGGTATAAAATATGTATATGAGTCACATGAATTCTTTGTTATGGGTCAGAGTCTTATGGGTGGCGGTCCTCGTTTAAAAGAACAGATTCTCTCACCGGATAACTCCTTTAGCAGCGGCAATATTGTAAAAACATATGATTACTGCAATAGCGGTAGAATTTTAGATTTACCCCAATTCAGTTGTCGCACATGGGCGGGCGAAACAGTGTTGACTAGAAGTTTGTGGGACAGTAAAAATGCCCTTTGTAAAGGCGGGTATGTAACTTATTCACAAGTAAAAGAGATTATCACAGGGAACGGATATACTGACTACCAATACCTGCAACCTGCCACATTTGGAGTAGTTCACGAGGACTGGAGTCAAAATAATAACGAATATATCTATGTTCGGCCAAGAATATTTAATCATGTTTTTTTTAACGATTATGATTGTTTTTTCAGACCATATAACCCAAATTACAACTGGAAAAGAGGATTATTGAAATGTAAAACGATTTTTAATCAGGAAGAGGATACCATTAAGAAAACGACTTTTGATTACGAAATAAAAAAGTATAAAAAAATACCTCAATTTGAGTCTGTCATCGTTTATTCCATTGTGAACTCATATCCTAATAATCAGATAGAGTGTGTTGAGGAATGCAAAACATCTTATGGATATTCAATTTCCCCATGGATTGAATTGACTTGTACAAAAGAAAAAACCTATGACGGTAACAGAGTCCTTGAAAAAACAATTAACAAGGAGTTTAACTCACTGGTACACCATCAAATAACCTCGAAGACGGAATTATCGAGCGATGGAACCGTTTTGTCAGAAAAATATAAATATATTGCTGATATCGATTTTTCTCCTTTTACTTCGAGTTGCAACTCTGCATATTTACTTTGCAAGCGCGATGCATTGTTAACACGTCAAAATTGTTTCCAGGGATGTGAAACGCTTCCCATTGAAGAAAGACCTCAGTGCCGGCTACATTGTTCGGAGAATTATGATAATGATACTTCTGCATGCGGGTCAGAATATGATACATGTTTAAGTGGGATTAATCTACCGGGAAAAACCCGCGTTATCTTTAACATGCAACGAAACCACATGATTTCCCTCCCGCTTGAAACTCAGAAATTGGCTGATAATAAAGCTATCGGAGGAAAAATTTTTGAGTACAGCACATTTTCTGGTGCATTTGGGAATATCTATAAACCTAAAATTGAACTTTCGTTAAACACCGATATCCCGATTGCCAATTGCCAGCAAATACATTTGGATAACCAAAACAATTTAGTTTACGATTCACGATATGCTCCCTCAATCAACTATGATAAATATGATACGAAAGGGAACCTTCTGGAGGCCCATAAAGAAAACGATACCCATATTTCCTATATCTGGGGTTACAGTAAAACCTATCCGGTAATAAAGGCAGAGAATGCAACCGTTGATGATTTGACAAGCGCTGTCAGTCTATCTCTGTTGGAATATTATCTTGACGAAGTTCTTGGTGACATGACAGCCGAAGAACCAAAATTAATTTGGAGGGGTTTAAATAATACGCTCAGATCTAACCCCGGACTCGCAAATGCGTTGGTTACTACCTATACCTACAAACCGTTGGTAGGTATTACATCCTCTACCGATCCTGCAGGAATCGCCACATATTATGAATATGACGCATTCAACCGTTTATCAGTGGTGAGGGATTCCGACTTCAATATCATTAAAACGTACGACTACCATTATTCAACCCAAACAAAAAAATGAGATCTGACTTGTTTTGTTCCAGCAAGTTCATTACATTTGGGTTTTTGTAATCTTTTCTTTTATGGTTAATGTTTTTATAATCGACGATCACCCGGCAGTAATAGAGGGGGTGGCGTTCATGTTATCAGAGCCGGAAGATCGTGCCCGTTTGGTCGGATCCTCGCTGAACATGGCCGGTGCATTAATAAAACTGCCCTGTCTGGATGTTCACGTGATTCTCCTTGACCTGTTTATAGGTATAGATAATCCTGCTTCAAACCTGAAACTATTACGAAATAATTATCCCCATATTCCTGTTGTCATCTTTTCGGCAGAAGATTCAACATGGTATAAGCATAATATGTTTGCTTTAGGGGCCAGCGCATATCTGGTCAAATGTACCGATAACGAAGATATCGTCACCACCATCCTTCAGGTATCTAAAGGTGCAATTTTATTGCCTCCGGATGTGAAAGACATGCTTGACCCGAATTTCCGGCCGGGAGAAACTGCGTCTTTATCCTGTAAAGAGCTGGAAATGGGAAAAGACCTGGCTTTCGGAATGACCATTAAAGAGATGGCTGAAAAAACGCACAAATCGTCTTCTTCTGTGGAGAAAACCCTTCGGACCATTCGAAAGAAAATCCGCGCCCGAACCAACATAGATCTCATCCGGATACTGTTTCAACGGAAACTGATCCCATTTTCAAAGGAATAGAGATCACTTTGGGAATTGATACATCCTCGATAGACACTGGATTTATCTTCTGTGGATGGAATCTGAACGGCTGCCCTGTTGAATGATACCGATATGCCCAAGCCTTACGGGCGGACAACCAGTAAAACCCGCGTAAAAGAAACCGACCGCTTGTTTATCAGCGTGAACGGCAGCGGTGATCTTAAAAACAGTTTGCATCACCTGTTTTGCTTTATCCGGAAGCTAAATCCGGAAATTAAGAGCGCAGGACAGATCCGTCAAAGCGTGATCGTCCACTGGCTGAAAAGCTACAACCTGCGGCAGGTGCAATACATGGCCGGTCACCGCTGGGTGAGTTCCACGGAGCGTTACCGGCTGGATAACCTCGAAGGCCTGCAAGCCAAGCTGGATAAATACCACCCGCTGGGATAACATTGGAGGTCGCAAATTGCGTCCTCCAATAAGAAGGTATCGAATTTTGCGATACCTGGAAATGATTAGTTTTACGACATCAAGTTAAACGATAATACACACCGATAATGCCACAGGATAAAAGCCTAATAGTCATCCCCGACGAGGTTGTAATGAGTAAGATCTATCTGATCCGGGCTCAGAAAATGATGCTGGACGCTGATTTAGCTGTTTTGTACGGTGTAAGCACCGGAAATCTTAATAAAGCTGTTCAACGGAATATTAGGCGTTTTCCTGATGATTTTATGTTCCAGTTAACAAAGAAAGAGTTCGATGACTTGATATTCCAATCTGGAATATCAAGTTGGGGTGGAACACGTAAGTTACCGTATGCTTTTACAGAACAAGGCGTGGCTATGCTTTCCAGCGTATTGCACAGTGATCGTGCCATCATGGTCAACATTCAGATTGTTCGGGTATTTACCAGGATGCGTCAGTTGCTGGAAACCCATACAGAGATACTTCGGAAGCTTGATCAGCTACAGAAAAAAGACATTGAACAGGATCAGCAAATCCTTTTGATCTTCGAATATCTAAAGCAGTTGGAACAAGCCAAACAGCAGCAGGAAGATCTGTCCAATCGCGGGCGGATCGGTTTTAAACGCGATGATGAAACGTAAAGTCCATTTGTTTGAGAGCCACTATCGCATAAGTTACGCTAAACGCCATGCCTCAAAAACCAGCACGGTGCTTAGCTATCGAACACTATACGCAATGTCTCCGGGTGCCGTCCGTTTCCTAGGAAAAACCACCCAAAAAAGAAAAGCAAAGATAAGCGGGCAAGTCCACCAACCCTCACACTGGTGATGGCAAGGTCTGAAGCCCTTCGGGTTCCGTCATTTTTTTATGGAATAACTCTCTTGTTTTATGCCCGACATACAAAAAAGGCTGTCCCTGGAGGAACAGCCTTTTATAAAATCCTTGGTATAAACCCCAAAACAAATCCTGGACCCGGATTACACCCCGGAAGGAAGGGGAATTTACCCTAAGGACTTCAACCCCTCCACCCCTTCTTCTCAGGGAGAAGGAGCGGGAGGTTGAGGTGATTATAGTCTATATTATTATTCAACGATCATTTTATGGGTAAAGGCTTCGCCCCTGATCCTGACGGTATAAAAATAAATTCCCGGAATTAGTTGGCTGCCGTCGAAGACCATCTGATGCATACCGGCATTGACAACACCCTTGTCAAAGTTCAGGACTTTTTGTCCCATGATATTGGATATTTCCACCATAACGTTAGAAGCTTGGTCAAGGTTAACATTAAAGTAGGTTAAACCTTTGACCGGATTGGGATAATTCTGGCTGACCTGGTTTTTCTTTAACAAGGAATTGTCGCTAATACCGACCGGCCAAAAAGAATTACCTGTTAATTCACGATATTGTATAATACAATCATGGTAAGGAATTACCCCGGTAGTCCCGACAGCAGTACCGGGTTGAGTCGCGGTCTGGTAAATGATCCGCAACTTATCGTTGGTAATTCGTTTTGTCATGGATGCGAAAATATATTCCTGACCATAATACAGGAATCCGGCATTGAAGTCGATCGGTTCGGTTGACCACGTTGCTTTATCATGGTATTTGGCGCGGCCAAAGATATGGTGGTAATTGATACCCGATGGATCGGGATTTTCCCAGGTGATTCCGGCATAAATAACAAAGAGGTTATTGTAGGCGTCGATTGACATTTGCGGGAAACTGGTCAAACCCACACGGTAGCTGGTCATGGTATTCAAGGTATCGCCGGGGTTTGGACCGTCGAAGTAATACCCAAGCAACTGACCGTGTGCATTCAGTGTATCAAGGTCGAGACTGTCTTGTATCATGGACATGGTAGTATTCCAGTATATCAAACCGTTGCGATATAGAGAAATATACTTCGTTCCACCAGACATACTTCCGCCACCGATACCGGATGCAACATGAATAATACCCTGCTGATCCATTTCACAGGCGACAGCGCCATCTGATGATGCCCATGGTGCGAGATAGGTAACGCTGGCCGGAATTTTTTTATGGCCATTGCTCAGGATATTGATTTTGGTCCAGTTTTCCCCGTTATCGGTTGATTTCATGATAAACATATCGGTATAGGATCCACCCGCAACAAAATAAATGGTATCGCCTTTGGGGGAGCCCCATGCATATTCATCTCCGGAAAAGCTGGTATAGCTGGCAGAATCCAACCCTGGCAACTGGATGCCCTGTTTATCCCAGGTAGTACCACCATTCAATGAACGGTAATAAAGGAGAGCGCCATCAAGCCCTTTATAGATAGCTCCGCCGTTACCGGTGGGTGCAGAAAGGGCGATCATATGTACATAATTATGGGTTGGTCCGTTGGTGATCAACCTTGGCCATAACATTTCTTTATTAAAATCAGGGGGTCTTGCAATAGTCCCTTGGGTCCATGCTCCCGCTCCTTTTGTTGTTCTGGTACATTTAATAAGTGGCGCAGTTGCACTTTGATGCGACACAACAATTTCTCCGCCGGTATTCCAGGCGTCCATAGTGGGCCAACCGGTCCTGACGGTTTCAATGCGGGCGCTTGGCTGGGGTCCCCAGGTTGTACCATTGAAATAATTATAACCGGTACCCCTTTCTGTAAAGGAAGTTTCGGTGGTGCCCCTGGTCCAGGTACCTGCGATGGTGCCATCGTTGAACAACACGATCCTGTTTGCAATGGCAGCATTGGTTTGTACATCATACCGTGTTGCGCCAATATCATCCTCCAGAACTGCTTTGGAATTCACTGAAGGGTTGCTGATCTGAAGTGGATTTGCCACCGGATTGTCTATCTCGGTAGCAGGTACCGACTTCACAATCCATGGTTTGGACTTTTGCGGATGCTGTGCCATCGTAATAACACAGAATGCAAGCGCAACAATAAAAAGTAGATTTTTTTTCATGGTTTTGGTTTTTGGTTTGATAATTATTCCTTATGATTTTCCGTTTTACAAATATATATAAAAATAATCTATTTGGCTATTCCGGATAAAAAAAAGGCTGCTCCAGAAGAACAGCCTCTTTTATTATAGAAATCGCACAGGTTATTCAACGATCATTTTATGGGTATATGAATCGTTATTGATTTTTACCGTATAGAAGTAAATACCTGATGACAGCACGCTTCCATCAATAGTCATCTTATGGATACCCGCATATATAACGCCTTTATCGAGGCTCATGATCTTTTGTCCCATGATATTGGAAACTTCAATGGTCACATTGGCAGCTTTGTCAAGATTGAGATTGAAAAAAGTAGCTCCCTTAACGGGATTCGGATAGTTCTGGCTGACCGGATTTTTGGTGGTTACTGTGTTGTTTTCAATCCCTGTCGGGAAGAAGGTAGAAACGGGAACTTCCCTGTATTCAATGTTTACATCATGGATGGGAATGGTTGTATCCTTGATGTTGGCGCCGGGTTGTGATGATGTCTGGCTAATCATCTGTATTTTATTATTTTTCAGTCTATTGGCCACGGAAGGATACACATATTCTTGAAATAAATAAAGAAAATTTGAATTCAGGTCGGTCATTTCGTTCCATGATGGTTTATCATGGAACCATGCACGGGCCCAGATATGACGATAGTTGTATTGATCCGGGGAAGGATTTCCAACAGTAAGCGAAGACCAGAGGAAATAGATATTGTTGTAGTCATCGATGGTAATCTGGGGGAAACTTGAAAGGCTTACTCCATATGCTGGAAAATTAATAATTGTGTCATTGGGATTGCCATTATCAACAACGTAACCAAGACAGAGGTTTTGATTGATGAGCTCATTGATATCCGATACAACTGCAGTATCGAGAACGGGCATGGTAGAATTCCAATAAACGATACCATCCATACCCGGAAAGTATTTATGGCCGGTTCCGTCATTGGTGGCTCTCATCCTTCCAAAAGCAACATGGATCACCCCGTTTTTATCAATTTCACACGCATTTGAACCATCGTCGCAAATAAATGACGGAGTAACTGTAGTACCGGAATTCTTGCTATAATAATTGGGTAATATCACCGTCTTGGTCCAGGTATTGCCATTATCGGTTGATTTCATTATAAATGTATCTGTCCAGTTACCTCCATTTATAAAAACGAGGGTATCACCATGAGGCTCAGCCCAGGCATAGTCGTCGCCGCCGAAACCAAAATAATTGGCAGAGGTCAACCCGGGGAGAATAACTCCTTGCTTATCCCAGGTAGCTCCCCCATCAAGAGAACGATAATAAAGCAGAGCGCCATCAAGTCCCTGATAAACAGTACCCCCATTGGCGGTTGGTTCTGTGAGGACAAGGACATGAATGTACTGATGGTTAGCACCACTGGTAACAGTCCTGGGCCACGTGATGGCTGGCACTCCGGTTGGGGCAGTAAGCCTTACATTTTGAGTCCATGATCCTGTTCCTTTCACCGGACGTGAGTTCATGACCAGGTGTGTTGTCACATTATGGGCCATAATCATCTCTCCTCCACCGTTCCAAGGATGGACTGACGGCCAGCCCGATTTCATCGTTTCAATTCTTGTAGTAGGGGCAGGATTCCAAGCCGTACCATTATTATAATTGTAACCGGTTCCACGGTCACCATAATTGGGATCGGTGAAAGCCATGGTCCAGGAAGCAGAAACGGTGCCGTCGGGCCATAGCGCCACGCGGTTGTTCTGTATAGAAGCATTGGTTTGCATATCATAACGTGAACCTCCAATGATATCATCCAGTACAGCTTTTGAATTGACAACAGTATTTCCAGGTTGAGCAGGGGATGCCTCGTTGTCAAGTACCTTCAACGAAGGCATTGTCCTGTTTTGCATTGTCTTTGTAATAGTGACCGGCTTTTGCTGAGCCATCACAGCTACTCCCAGGATAAGGATAAGAGTAACCAGTAGAATTCTTTTCATTGTTTTTAGTTTTTGGTTTAATAGAGGGTTAGAATATTTTTCCACAATCATTTCGTGTACAAAGTTATCAAATTTTCATCAAGCGGGAGGCCAAAGGAAAAAATTTAACTTTTCGGATGCTCTTTCATCCTTATAGCCTTTTCTTTGGTATCAACAGGAATAATTGTAGAGCGCTGAAATTCAATGTTATCAGCAAATATTTTACGATAAGTTATATGTCGCTTTGCAAATGTCGCACCTACCGATTCATGCAATGCCCGCATTTTTGGATTAAAATCGCCCACCCATGAAAGTTCTACTTCAGTGATGTGTGGCTTTTTTTTCATTTTTTCATTCAGATGCCAGAATATGCCTGATTCAAGGCCATAACGCTGATATTTTGGTTTTACCCCCATAATAACGATACGCGTCCGGGTGATGGTTTTCTTATATTTCAGGTAAAAGAACTTTATTTTGTTCCACAGATGTATTTTCCCGTGGAGGTGTTTCAATATCTGGTTCACATCCGGAAACTGGATCAGAAATGCAACCGGTTCTTTTTCATGATAGGCGAACCAGATCATTTCAGGGTCAACAAACGATTTCGCTTTTTCAAGACCACGTTGCAGGGTCGATTCATCCATTGGTGTAAAATTTTCATGAAATTTCCAGGCGTCGTCGTAAATTTCCTTCATGTCGCGGATGAATTTATCAGCTTGATCATACGTAAAATGATGAAATGAAAATTCCGGTTTTTTCATGGACCATTCTGCGATTTTCCAAAACCGTTCGGGAAAAGGTTTTGTGAGATCAAGATGGTTGGAAACCTGCTCGAAATAAAATTTGAAGCCATACGTTTCAAAAAAGTCCTTGTACCAGGGTGGATTATAATTCATCCCAAACCCTGGCTGGGTGAAACCTTCAACGAGAAGCCCCCAATTGACGTCGTTTTCACCGAAATTGACAGGACCATCCATGGCTTTCATCCCCCTGGCAACCAGCCAGTCGCGGCATTGATCAAAAAGAAGGAATGCCGCTTCCCGGTCATCGATACACTCAAAAAATCCCATTCCTCCGGTCGGCTGCAGAAAAGTGTATGCTTTTCTTTTGTTGATAAAAGCGGCCACCCTTCCGATCACTTTATTGTTATTGTCGGTCAGTATCCATCGGATGGCTTCGCCATGCTGGAAAAAACTGTTCTTTAACGGATCAAAAACCGAGTTAACTTCCCGGTCGAGGGGGCGCACATAATGAGGATCCTTTGCATAAATGTTATCAACCATATTCAAAAACTGTCGTCTGGTCTTCCGGTCGGTGACTTCAATCAATCTCATCATTGTCTGTGTTTACATCAGGTTCACAAAAATACAACTATTCACTTCACGTTATTATATATCTTTGCACCAGCACGGGAAGTCATTATGAAAAAACTCGATCTGTTTCTTTTAAAATCGTACCTCGGCCCGCTTGTAATGACTTTTTTTATCGCGCTGTTTATCCTTTTGATGCAATTTGTATGGAAATATATCGACGATCTTGTCGGGAAGGGATTGGAATGGTATATCATCCTAAAACTGCTTTTTTATGCCTCCTCTACTTTTGTACCTCTCGCCCTTCCGTTGGCCATTCTTCTTTCGTCGTTGATGACGTTCGGAAACCTGGGTGAGCATTATGAACTTGTTACCATTAAGGCAGCCGGAATCAGTCTGAACCGGATCATGCGACCGCTTATTATCGTGTCTATTGCAATCAGTCTGCTGGCATTTTATTTTGCCAATGTGGTTCTCCCTATTGCCAACCTTAAATTTCTATCCCTGCTTTATGACGTCCGGGAAAAAAAACTGGCATTCAACCTGAAAGAAGGGGTGTTTTATGATGGCATCGAGGGATTTGTGATCAGGGTCGGGGAAAAAGATAAGGATGGCAATACCATACGGGATGTCATTGTTTACGACCATACCAAGCACATGGGAAATATTTCGCTGACGACTGCTGAATGGGGCAAAATGGAACTTTCACCCGATAAACGTTTCCTGATATTCAGGCTTTATAACGGTACCAATTATGAGGAAAGGATCGATCTGCGGGGCAATGAAACGACACGGCCCTTTCAGCGGACCAAATTTTCAGAGCAGTATCAGATGTTCGACCTTTCCACTTTTCAATTAACGCGTACAGATGAAAATTTGTTCAAGAAGAATTATGAAATGCAAAATATCAATCAGTTGGGTCACGCAATCGATTCCATCAAAACCCAATTAAAAGCCGACAAGTATAATTATGATATAAGCTACATGAATAACCTGCCGTTTTATAACAAGCTGGCTGCAAATAAATTCGTCCCGGTTAAACGACCGGATACAGCGAAAAGTGTTAAATCCGTTGAATTTATTTCCAATGTCATCTCCTATTTCCCCTTGCAGGACCGTCCTGTCATTCTTGAAACTGCAAGAAATGGAGCCATGGCTGCAAAACAAAACCTGGAGATCAACCGCGATAATCTCCTCACTAAAAGCAGACTGGTTTATAAGCACCAGATTGTCTTTCATAAAAAGTTCTCTTTCTCACTGGCTTGTTTTCTTCTTTTTTTCATCGGTGCACCGCTGGGAGCCATTATCCGGAAGGGAGGCCTGGGAATGCCTGCGGTTATTTCTACCCTTTTCTTTATTCTTTTCTGGATCATTTCATTCATGGGTGAAAAATACTCAGCCGAAGGCGTCCTTCCTGCCTGGGAGGGCATGTGGATCGCATCTGCTGTTTTATTGCCGATCGGCATTTTTCTGACCCTTAAAGCGACCAACGACGCTTCATTGCTTGATATTGATGCATGGACCCGCTTCTTCAATAAACTACTTAAAATTCCTGAACAGCGGATATGAAAATCCTATTTTTATGCAATAAATCACCCTGGCCTCCCAAAGAAGGCGGTCCAATGGCCATGAATATGCTTATTGAAGGACTTGCGGAAGCGGGTCATACCGTAAAAGTACTCGCGGTAAATTCCTTCAAATATCATATCACACCGGCGGACATACCTTCTTACTACCTTGATAAAACAGCCATTGAACTTATTGATGTCGATCTACGGCTCAACCCATGGAATGGATTTTTCAATCTGATCAGGGGCAAATCGTACCATGTTCAACGATTTATTTCTGAACATTTCAGGAAAAGGTTGGAAGAGGTTCTGCTCTCAGGAGATTGGGATGTGGTTCAGCTGGAAACGCTTTTCATGAGTCCTTATATCGAAACCATCCGCAATCATTCGGGGGCCCGTATTTTCCTCCGGGCCCACAACATAGAACACCGTATCTGGCAGCGGGTAGCAGAAGATACGGGCAATCCCTTGCGTCGTTGGTATATACGCCATCTGGCAAAAACCCTGAAATCATACGAACAAAAAATTATTCATTCCTTCGACGGAATAATTGCTATTACTCCGACGGATGCCGGATATTTCAAGGAATTGGTTGATAAACAAAATCAAAATTCAAAACTCAAAAGTCAAAAGTCAAAAATAAAAGTGATTGACCTGCCTTTCGGTATTAAGCCTGAAACCTACCTTGTGAATTCTGAAACCAGGGAATTTCCTTCCCTTTTTACACTGGGGGCGATGAATTGGATTCCAAACCAGGATGGCGTGCGTTGGTTTTTAATAAATGTATGGCCGGATATCCACAAGCAATTTCCGGCACTGAAATATTACATTGCAGGAAGGGAGATGCCAGCCTGGATGTTTTCCCTCAACCTTGAAAATGTTATCGTACTTGGCGAAGTGGAAGATGCCCGGGCATTTATTTCTTCAAAGGCCATCATGATCGTTCCCCTTTTTTCAGGAAGTGGGATCCGAATTAAAATTATCGAAGGACTGGCCTTGGGGAAGACAATTATTTCGACCACCCTCGGCGCTGAAGGGATAGAATACAGGAATGGAGAAAATATCCTGATCGCCGACCTTCCATGTGAATTTTATGAAATGATTTCCATTACCGTCAGTGATCCGGATCTTTGTAACCGGATTGGGAAAGAGGCGCGCAAGCTTATTGAAACCAAATATGATTCAGAGATTTTGATCCGAAAACTTTGTGGTTTTTACAAACAACTCGCCCCGTAATACAGTTTTTTATATTTTTGCTTTCTTCAAGTCATTTTCATGCGATTATTTTTTCTTTTACCGCGGGTTCCCTATCCTACAGAAAAAGGTGATAAACTGAGGGCTTTTCACCAGATAAAACATCTTTCGAAGCATCATGAAATAATTCTTTGTGCTTTGAATGACGGTGTCTTACACGAAGATGCCATCCCGGTGCTTAAAAAATATGTCAGGGCTATTCATATTATCCCTATTTCGAAAATTACAATTTTTTTTAATCTTCTCAAAACACTATTCTCATGGAAACCTTTACAGGTTGGCTACTTTTACAATGCCTCCTCGGCAAAGAAAGTCCGGAAGCTTATCGATCAGTATCAACCGGATCATATTTTCTGCCAGCTGATCCGTGTAGCCGAATATGTTAAGAACATTCCGATACCGAAAACACTTGATTACCAGGACGTCTTTTCAAAAGGAGTTGACCGGAGACTGGCCACTGCTCCCTTTTATCTGAAGCCTTTTTTAAAAATCGAATACAGACGGTTACTCCGTTATGAGCATATGGCTTTTGAAACCTTTGATAACAAAATTATCATTTCTGAGCCTGATCGCGATCTGATCCCTCATCCTGAAAGAGAAAAAATTGTCGTTGTCGCCAATGGGGTGGACACCGATTTTTTTAAGCCCATCATAAAAGAAAAGCAATTCGACCTGGTTTTTACCGGTAACATGGGCTACCCGCCCAACATTAAGGGCGCTGAATTTTTAGTCAATGAAATCCTTCCGAAAGTTTTATCCCATAAACCGGGTCTACGGCTGCTGATCGCCGGAGCCAATCCTCACCTCCGCGTTATGGTTCTCAAATCTCCGCAAGTTGAGGTCAGCGGATGGGTTCCTGATATGCGTGATTGTTATGCCGTGGCCAGGATTTTTATTGCGCCCATGCAAATAGGTACCGGATTGCAGAATAAAATACTGGAAGCGATGGCCATGCAAATCCCCTGTATAACTTCGAAACTTGCTTTCCTGGCTCTGAATGCCCGTGACGGGGAGGAAATTCTGGTGGCTCAAACACCCGATGAATATGTCCGTCACATTCTCCTGCTGCTCAATAATCCTGAAAAATCGGAGCAAATCGCGAAAAACGGGTTTGCGTTTGTCCACAGGAATTTTAACTGGGAAACCGAAACGGCGAAAATCGAAAAACTTATCCAGGGGTAAAGAAACTGGATGCTGGATGCTGGGTACTGGATGCTGGATACAGGATGCAGGATGCTGGATGCAGGATGCTGGATACAGGATGCAGGATACAGGATGCAGGATGCTGGATAAAGGATGTAGGATGCTGGATGCTGGATGGAGGATTGAGGAAATGTATCAATTAGAACAGTTTTAAATTTGAGATTTGACTTTTGAGTTTTAAATTTTTTTGACTTCTAACTTCTGACTTTTAACTTTGAATCATGTCCGACGATCGTAAAATCATCTTTTCCATGGTGGGTGTCTCGAAGGCCTTTCCACCCCACAAACAGGTTCTGAAAAACATTTATCTTTCGTTCTTTTATGGCGCAAAGATCGGGATCATCGGTTTGAATGGTTCAGGGAAGTCGACACTAATGAAAATTATTGCCGGTATTGAAAAATCTTTCCAAGGACAGGTTGTGTTTTCTCCCGGTTATTCGGTCGGATATCTGGAACAGGATCCGCAATTGGATAATACTAAAACCGTAAAGCAGATCGTGGAAGAAGGTGCAAGCGAGGTGGTCGGTTTGCTCAAGGAATATGAAGCCGTAAACAATAAATTTACCGAATCGATGGGTGATGAGGAGATGGATAAACTCATCAAACGCCAGGGAGAGCTTACGGAATTGCTTGACCTTCATAGTGCCTGGGAGCTCGACAGCAAGCTTGAACGGGCTATGGATGCCCTTCGTTGCCCCGAACCGGATTTACCTGTTAAAAATTTATCGGGTGGAGAACGTCGCCGTGTGGCATTGTGCCGCTTATTATTACAGGAACCTGACATTCTGTTGCTCGATGAGCCCACCAATCATCTTGATGCCGAATCGGTACAATGGCTTGAACTCCATCTTCAACAATACAAAGGCACTGTTATTGCTATAACACACGACCGGTATTTTCTCGATAAAGCAGCCGGATGGATCCTTGAACTCGACCGGGGCGAAGGAATCCCCTGGCAGGGAAACTACACTTCATGGCTTGAACAGAAATCCACCCGCCTGGCGATGGAAGAAAAAACCGAAAGCAAACGCCGGAAAACGCTGGAGCGCGAGCTTGAATGGGTCAGGATGTCACCAAAAGCCAGGCAGGCTAAAGGGAAAGCACGACTGAACGCGTATGAGAAAATGATGAGCGAAGATGTGAGGGAAAAAGAAGAACGTCTTGAGCTGTACATTCCCAACGGCCCCCGTTTGGGGAACCGGGTGATTGAAGCTATAAATGTCGCTAAATCATTCGACGATAAACTTCTTTTTGAAGGGTTGAACTTTTCATTACCTCCCGCTGGGATTGTGGGTGTCATAGGTGCCAACGGCGCCGGAAAAACAACCCTTTTCCGCATGATCATGGGTGCCGAAAAAGCCATTTCGGGATCTTTTACCATCGGCGAAACGGTCAAAATCGGGTATGTGGATCAGAGCCATACGGCTATTGATCCGGAAAAGACGGTTTTCCAGGTGATTTCGGGAGGCGCTGAAAACATGCAGATCGGTGGCCGGACGCTAAATGCCCGTGCTTATGTTGCACGATTCAATTTCAGCGGGGCCGACCAGGAGAAAAAATGTGGAGTGCTTTCGGGTGGTGAACGTAACCGTCTCCATCTGGCCCTAACCCTGAAAGAAGAAGCCAATGTGCTCCTGCTTGACGAACCTACCAACGACATCGATGTTAATACACTCCGTGCCCTCGAAGAAGGACTTGATAATTTTGCCGGTTGTGCCGTGATCATCTCCCACGATCGCTTGTTCCTCGACCGAATTGCAAGCCATATTCTTGCTTTTGAAGGTGATTCACAGATTTGCTTTTTTGAAGGATCTTATTCGGATTACGAAGAAAATAAGAAAAAACGATTGGGAGATGATGCTCCGCACAGGATTAAATATAAGAAACTGAAAGCATAATGCTCACTTCGTTCGCAGATGCAGGAGCCGGGATGCAGGATGCAGGATACAGGATACAGGATACAGGATGCTGGATACTGGACACTAGATGCAGGATGCAGGATGCTGGATACAGCTTCATGTGATATTTTTACCTGGATAAACTTGAAAGCAGTAATCTGAAACTTACTATATTTGTAAAAAATAGTTGTGGATGTCTTTACCAAAACCATCAATTCCTAAAGGGACTCGCGATTTCAATCCGGTCGAAATGATTCGCCGGAATTTTATTTTTGAGACCATTCGAAATGTCTTTCAGATGTTTGGTTATCAACCAATTGAAACACCTGCCATGGAAAATTTATCCACCTTGATGGGAAAATATGGTGAAGAAGGCGATAAATTACTCTTTAAAATACTGAACTCAGGGGATTTCATGCATGCAGTTCAAAACTTAAATCTCAAATCTCAAAATTCAGAACTCAAATCTCAAAATTATAAAGACCTTACACCTTATATCTCTGAAAAAGGCCTTCGGTATGATCTGACTGTTCCCTTTGCCCGCTTTGTTGTGCAGCATCAACATGAGTTGATTTTCCCTTTCAAACGGTACCAGATACAACCTGTCTGGCGGGCCGATCGCCCCCAGAAAGGCCGTTACCGCGAATTTTTTCAGTGTGATGTGGATGTGGTCGGAAGCCATTCTCTTTTGTACGAAGTAGAATTGGTACAGATCACCGATGCAATCTTTTCGGCGCTTGGGATCAAGGTATTGATCCGGATAAACAACCGGAAAATCCTTGCCGGTATTGCGGATGCTGTAGGAGCAGCCGATAAGCTTCCCGACATCACGATAGCCATGGACAAACTGGATAAAATTGGTCTGGAAAAGGTCAATGAAGAACTGATCCAACGTGGGATATCAAGGGAGGCCGTAGAAAAGTTACAACCCATTTTTCAGCTGGAAGATATGTTGAAATCCAATGCCGGAATACTTTCTGACTTTCTCCGGAATTCTGAAATCGGGTGCAAAGGCCTTGAAGAAATTGAGAAAGTAAACGATTTTCTTAAAATAATCGATCTTAATAATAAATTCATATTTGATATCAAGCTTGCCCGCGGACTGAATTATTACACAGGTACCATTATCGAGGTCAATGCACTGGATGTGGCCATCGGCAGCATGTGCGGCGGAGGACGATACGACGACCTGACCGGAATTTTCGGGTTACCGGATATGTCGGGAGTCGGTATATCTTTTGGCGCAGACCGCATCCATGATGTCATGCTTGAATTGAACCTGTTTCCGTCTACGATTGTAACATCGACCCGGGTACTTTTTATCAATTTCGGAGCCGATGAGGAAAAGTATTGTCTTAACCTGGCTTCGCGGGTCAGGGCAGCGGGCATTCCTGCTGAAATTTATCCGGAGCAGGTAAAGATTAAAAAGCAAATGGATTACGCCAATCGAAAAAATATTCCCTATGTTGTACTTGCCGGACAGGATGAAATTCAATCGGGGTATATTGCGGTAAAAGATATGAAATCAGGTGAGCAACATACCATGGTTATCGATGAACTAATAACATTATTGCAATTGTGAGAAAAACGCTGAAAAGAACTTGGACAACTGCCATTCTTTCTCCCCGAAGCATGATTATCGGAGCAGAGTGAAGAGGTAGCGAGGTAGCGAGGTAGCGAAATAGCGAGGTAGCGAGGTAGCGAAGTAACGAAATGGCGAAATGGCGAAAATAATAAATCCGAAATTTCAATCACTCATTCACTCAATCACTCAGTTATTCAATCACTCAATCACTCAATCACTCATTCACTCATTCACTCATTCACTCAGTTATTCAATCACTCAATCAATAAATAAAATTATGACATTAATTATAAAAGGGTCGGGCCTTACCATTGAAGATGTTGTTCGGGTTGCCCGAAAGAATGAAGTTGTTGAATTGGATCCGGAAGCCATTATCCGGATTCATAAATGCAGGGACATGCTCGAAAAGAAAATTGAAGCCCATGAAATCATGTATGGGGTGAATACCGGTATCGGTGAATTTTCGGAAGTGGTTCTGAACGATGACGAGGTAAAGGATTTCCAGAAATACCTTATATACAACCATGCCGCCGGGATCGGTGACCCCATGCCGGTTGACTGGGTTCGTGGCGCTATGCTGGGGCGGATCAATGTTCATGCACACGGAAACTCTGGTTCACGCCTGGAAATTACTCAGACCTTGGTTGACATGCTCAACAAGGGAGTTACACCTTTTGTTTGCCAGAAAGGTTCTGTTGGCGCCTGTGGCGACCTGGCCCCCATGTCGCAGATTGCATTGCTGATGATGGGAGAAGGCCATGCTTATTATCAGGGGAAGCTGATGACCGGTAAAGAAGCGCTGGATGCAGCCGGAATCCCCGTTCCGGGATTGAAAGCCCGCGACGGCCTTGCAACTATTAACGGATCCAATGTCCTCACTGCCATGAGTGCACTCTTCCTGTATGATGCCAACAACTGGATGAAACAAGCAGAAATTGCGGCATCGATGTCACTGGAAGCCATGAAAGCCAATATGCGCCCCTATAGTCCGAAACTCCATGAAATTAGAGGCTTTAAGGGTGCCGTCCGGAGCGCTGCAGCGATTCTGAAATGCGTTACCGGAGGGGACCTTGCGGAAGGAAAAGTGAAATGTAAGATCCAGGATGCTTATTCCATGCGTTCGACACCACAGGTAATCGGAGCCGCTCATGATGCTCTTGCATATGCCCGCTCGCAGGTCGAAATCGAATTGAATGGGGTGGGCGACAACCCGGTATTCTTCCCCGACGAAAACCTTCAACTTTCTGGCGCTAATTTCCAGGGTTCACCCGTTTCGGTTCCCATGGATATGGCAGGAATGGTCGTAACTATGGTCAGTGTTATGAGCGAACGACGGATGAATCGCCTCAATAATAAGGCCCTTAGTGTCGGTCTTCCCGCATTCCTTACAAAAGGAGCCGGAATGTTCAGCGGAATGATGCTCAGTCAATACACTGCCGATATGCAAATCGTGGAACAACGGATACTTTCCGCACCTGCCTCGATCCAATCGATACCGGCTGCTGCCGATCAGGAAGATTTTGTTTCCATGGGAATGAACACTGCATTGAAAAACTTCCAGATACTCGACAATGCTTACGGTATCCTCGGCATCGAATTTATGGCTGCCGCACAGGCGCTCGACTTCAGGGAATACAAATTCGGGAATGGCGTTACAAAAGCCAAAGAGATCATACGAAAACATGTGGACTTTCTGGATATAGACAGACCTCTCTATCCCGATCATAATAAGATGAAGGAACTGGTTAAATCCTGCGAAATACTCAAGGAAGTGGAAAAGACAGTCGGCCCACTGGAATAATTTGTTTACCGGAATTCACAGCAGGAGTGCGGAGCGTTGTACTCTTGTAATTATAAACCCTAAATAAACAAGTTATGGAAATTGTAGAAGGTTGTTCTCTATGGCCGGTATTGCTGGCTTTAGTGATCCCAATCATCATTTTTGGAATAATGGTGACTGTCATCGAAATCGTTGGTGCCTGGTTTATGTTCGAAAAAGCCGGGGAGCCCGGCTGGGCTGCTATTATTCCCATTTATAATTACCTGGTGGGCATCAAGATTGCCGGGAAACCCTGGTGGTATATTCTATTAATGTTGATACCGCTGGTTAACCTGTTCATCTACATCATCATCCTGAACGGATTAGCGAAAAATTTCGGTAAGGGAACAGGATTCACGGTAGGTCTTTTCTTTTTCCGCTTTATTTTCGTCCCAATCCTTGGATTCGGGAAATCGGTGTATATCGGGGATAAATCAAATTTTGGCGCCTGAATATGGAAGAACTAACACAACATCCGCTGCCGGAAACTAAACCCAAACGACCCAATTTGCTGACCGTATTATGTATTCTTACCTTTATAGGGAGTGGAATGAATATGCTGTCAAGCCTGATTATCGCCGGATTTTACGACACCTTTATTGAAGTGGTTCAGGTGTTTGCCGAAAAATTCAAATTGCCGGGAATAGATTCATTACTGGAAGCAAATCCTCGATATTTTCTGTTTTCCGGTCTTTTTTATGCCGGGGCACTGGTCGGGGCATTGCTGATGTTCCGTCTTAAGAAAGCAGGATTTCATGTATATACCATCTTCCAGATTCTGCTGATCCTCTCGCCCATGTACTTCATGCACCTGTCAGGTCCCAGCATCCCTGACATCATCTTTTCCGGGACTTTTATTCTTTTATACAGTACCAACCTGAAATTCATGGTTTAAATGAATGAAGAAATTCTGCCAATCCATAAAAAGATAACCGGTCATGAGAAAACCCGACCGGTTTTACTTTCTGTATTATGCATCTTTTCGTTCATTTATTTTGGCTTTCTGACTGTTGTATTTCTCGTTGGTATTTTTTATTCAGGAACTATTACAGAAGTGATTGATCAATATGCCCCTGAAGAAATATTTACTAAAACACAGATCCGGATGGTGTTTACTGGAGGTTTTTTCTTACACCTCATCGGATTATCAGGTTCGATAATGTTGTGGAAACTTCGAAAAAGTGGGTACTACCTCCTTGCTTTTGCCTGTTTGATTATTGCTCTTTTTCAGATATTCCGGCCGGATATTGCAGTAACTACAACCGCAGTCTATATTTTATTAGTCCTGCTCTGTGGTATTTTTTTCAAGCGGTTAAGCTGATTTGTTGCTCATGATTGCTTTTTTCTTTTTTTGCCTAATTGATTAACTAACATATTGGCGTTCCGTTCATAAGTTAAAAAGGTGTTAATAAATATTAAATTTTTGTTAAATTCTTTTTTGTTTCATAAAAAGTAATTAGTATAATTGCACCTGAAAAGCAATAACACCATAAAGCACTTAACCCAATATATATATTCCGATGGGTGACAACAGGAATGTCATCCCATTAACATTTTGTCTTGTCACTGATTATTAACATTTTACTAATTAAAATTCAACTGTATGAGAAAATTTACAATCTTACTTGCCCTTATGCTTTTCATAGGGTTGCAGGTTGCCACTGCCCAAAGAACAATTACGGGCAAGGTTACGAGTTCTGATGATGGCGCTGCAATACCCGGTGCCACTGTCCTCGTTAAAGGTACTGCGGTCGGCGCCATTACCGATATTGATGGCAAGTTTACACTCAACGTACCGAAAGATAAAAACGTAATCTTGGTTTCTTATGTCGGTATGAAAACCCAGGAAATTACATTGGGAGTGGATAATGTTGTTAACGTTGTCCTTTCACCCAGTGTTCAGGAACTGGAAGGTGTTGTTGTAACAGCGCTTGGTATTCCGCGGGAGAAAAAGTCGCTTGGTTATGCCACACAGGAAGTTAAAGGAGACAATTTGACGACTATTAAAACTTCCAACTTCATCAACAACCTTTCCGGTAAAGTTTCCGGGGTTCAGGTAACAACGAACACCAACATGGGGGGATCAACCAACATCATCCTTCGTGGTAATAAATCACTTACAGGTGATAACCAGGTTTTATTCGTTATTGATGGTGTTCCTGTAAATAATCAGATTACAAACACTACTGATCAGGGACGAACCGGAATCGGATACGATTATGGCAATGCAGCGTCTGACATTAATCCCGATGATATTGCATCGATAAACGTTCTCAAGGGAGCTGCGGCAACAGCGCTCTATGGTTCAAGAGCTTCTACAGGTGTGATTATGATCACAACAAAGAAAGGTACCGGAACCGGAGAAGGTGTTGCCAGAAAGGGAATTGGGGTTACATTAAGTACCGGGGTGGATATTGGTTGGGTGGATAAAACCACATTCCCAACATATCAGCAACAATATGGAGCCGGTTATGGCAAATATTACGGACCTGATGGGGATGCTTATTTCAATATAATAAAAGTTGATGGTGTTGACCAAACCTGGGTTCCTACAACGGAAGATGCTTCTTTTGGAGCGCCATTTGACCCGAATTTATTGGTTTATCAGTGGGATGCTGTTGACCCGGCATCACCAAACTACAAGAAACCGACTCCGTGGGTCGCGGCAAAAAACGGTCCTATTACCTTCTTTGAAAAACCAGTAACCTGGAATACAACATTATCTATTGATAACTCATTTAGTAAAGGTAATTATAGATTATCCTATACCAACTTCGACCAAAAAGGGTTAATGCCCAACAGCAGCTTAAATAAAAACATCGTTACCATGAATGGTACATGGAATGTTACAGACAAGTTTACCGTATCAGCTGCCGGAAGTTATTCCAATATCAAGGGAAAAGGCAGAAATTCAACAGGGTATTCTGATAACATTGTTACTTCTTTTCGTCAGTGGATGGAAACCAATGTTGATATTCTGCAACAAAGAGACATGTATAACGTAACATCAAGAAATGTGACCTGGAATTATTCCAATCCGGATCCTGCCGCTAACGATTTTAGTCCAATCTATTGGGATAATTATTATTGGACACGTTATCAAAACTATGAAACAGATAGCAGAAATCGTTTCTTTGGAAATCTGGCTCTTGATTATAAAATTACCAGTTGGTTAGACATTTATGGGCGTATGTCTGTTGATGCTTACAATGAACTCCAGGAAGAAAGAAGAGCAGTAGGTAGTATTGCCGCTCCGTTTGGAATTGGCACAGGTTCAGACGGGAGCTCAAACAGAAGCGATCAGCAATCGGGATATTTGCGGAGAGATTTTACCTTTAGTGAATACAACTGGGACCTGATGGCAAATTTTAATAAAAATCTTTCAAAATCCTTTAACCTGAAAGCGGTTCTTGGATTAAATATCCGGCGGACAAATTTCAACAGACTCATTTCCTCAACCAATGGCGGCTTAGGGGTACCTGAATTATATTCTTTGTGGAATAGCATCGACCCATTACCCCTCTCAAGAGAATTGGCCTCAAAAATTGGTGTCGACGGCATTTACGCAAGTGTTTCCGTTGGGTTTAAGAATATGGTTTACCTTGACGGTACAATCAGACGTGACCATTCATCCACATTGCCCGTCAGCCATAGCAGCTATTACTATCCATCAATTTCCGGCGGTTTTATTTTCTCTCAACTGCTTCCGGATGCAAAATGGCTTTCATTTGGTAAAATTCGTTTGAATTATGCCCAGGTTGGTGGTCCGGCTGGTTTTGACCAGTTGATTAATACGTACAACATTGGTACTCCGATGAACAGTCCTATCACTTCTGTTGCTTCTACTGATAAAAATGCCAACTTAAAACCCGAAATGACCAACAGTGTGGAAGGTGGGATTGAAATGAATTTTCTGAACAACAGGTTGGGATTTGATTTTGCTTTATACAGCACCAACACGACAAACCAGATTTTACCATTGGTTATGACAACCGCTACGGGATATAACTCCAAATACATCAATGCCGGTGAAATTCAAAACAAAGGTATTGAGTTGACTTTGAAAGGAACCCCATGCAGAAACAAGAACTTCTCCTGGGATATTATTGTCAACTGGTCAAAAAATGTCAACAAAGTTGTTTCTTTATATGAAGGGGTACAAAACCTGCAGTTAGGCTCTTTCCAGGGCGGGGTCACATTAAATGCCATGGTAGGCCAACCCTATGGTGTTATTTATGGATCCGATTATGTGTATGACGCAAATGGGAATAAAAAAGTCAGTGCGACTACAGGTAAATACCTTAAAACAGCTACCTCTAACAATATTATCGGAAACGTCAATCCAAAATGGAACGGAGGGATAACCAATACCTTAAAATATAAAAATTGGGCATTTAGTTTTTTGATTGATGTTCAAAAAGGTGGAAGTATTTTTTCACTTGATATGTATTATGGAATGTCAAGCGGTCTATATCCTGAAACTGCCTATACCAACGATTTGGGAAATCCGGTCAGAAATCCGATTGTTTGGAAGGATCCCAATGATCATTCAAAAGGATATGCAGCAACGAGCGGTGGTTATATAAATGACGGTGTGTTGCCTGATGGTACGCAAAACTGGGTAAGGGTCAATGCTACAAGTTATAGCGGGTTCGGCTATGCTGCATTACCGAATTCAGCTTTTGTTTATGATGCAACCTATGTTAAGCTCAGAGAAATAAGCTTATCTTATACGCTGCCTTCTTCCTTATTAAAGAAAACATTTATTACCGGTATTACCCTCACAGTGGTAGCGTCTAATCCGTGGATTATCTATAAGAAGATCCCATACACAGATCCCGAATCAGGTATGAGTGCTGGGAACCTGCAAGGTTATACAACAGGCTCTTTGCCTTCAACGCGTAATTTTGGATTTAATCTTAAATTTTCCTTTTAAAACATATGAATATGAAAAAGATACTCGCATTTTTGACAATCTTACTGATTTTTTCTGCATGTAAGAAGCTTGAGTTGCTAAATGAAAATACAAAAGACCCGGCAAATGTTACCGGCGAATCTTTGTTCACAGGCGCTCAGAAAAATCTGTTTGACCAGATGACAACCCCTAATGTAAACTTCAATATATGGAGGATGTTTACACAACAATGGACTGAAACCACTTATCTTGATGAAGCGCGCTATGACATCATCACCCGGCCAATTCCGGGCAATCACTGGAATGTTCTGTACAGAGACGTGCTTAAAGATTTGGACGAATCAGCCAAGATAATCAAAGTCACATCCTATCCTGACCCGGATCCTGCCGTTAAGCAAAACAGACTGGCTATTGTGGAAATCATGGCTGTTTATACCTGGAGTATTTTGGTAGAAACCTTTGGGAATATTCCTTATTCAAAAGCATTAGACGTAAATAATGTTACTCCCGTTTATGACGATGGTCTTACTGTTTATAAAGATCTTATCAGCAGACTAAATACTGCAATAGGGAATTTGAATCCGGCCTGGGGTAGTCTTGGTACCGCTGACAACATGTATCAGGGAGACGTTGCAGCTTGGCTAAAATTTGCAAATTCATTGAAACTAAGAATGGGTTTGCTCCTCGCTGAACTTCCTGCTGAAGCTAACTTAGTCAAAACTACGGTTGAAGATGCCGTTACAGCCGGAGTAATTTCCTCTAACGCTGATAATGCAAGACTTGTTTATCTGGGTGCACAACCCAATACCAACCCCGTATATGATAACCTTACTGCAAGCGGCCGTAACGACTTTGTTCCTGCCAATACACTGGTCGATGCTATGAACACTTTGGAAGATCCAAGACGTCCATTTTACTTTACACAGATTGATACATCTTCCACAGGAACACCAAAGCTTGCTTATGTTGGAGGAATTTACGGAGAATCCAATAATTTCAATACCTATTCCCATGTAAGCAATATGATCGCAAGGGAACCAACATTTGAAGCCATGATTTTCGACTGGGCTGAAACTGAGTTATTGTTGGCGGATGCAGTGGAAAGAGGATTTTCAGTAGGGGGCACTGCCGAAGAACATTATAATGCAGGAATCAAAGCTTCTATTGCATATTGGGGAGGCTCTGATGCTGATGCCGCAACTTATCTGGCGAATCCAGGGGTTACCTATACATCTGCACCGGGAACATTTAAGGAGAAAATAGGGATGCAAATGTGGTACGCCTTGTATAACCGCGGATTTGAATCCTGGACCGAATGGAGACGATTCAATTTCCCTGTTCTTGTTGCACCGCCTGAAGCAGAATCGGTAATTCCATTGCGACTGACTTATCCTGTAACGGAACAAACCTTGAACCGAGCTAACTGGGAATCCGCAAGCGCCGCTATTGGTGGTGATGCGGTTTCAACTGCTCTTTTCTGGGATAAAAATTAAACTTATCTTTCATATAAAAAAAGAAGGCTGCGAAATCGCAGCCTTCTTTTTTTTCTCAAAGCCAGTGTTCTTTTTTATACCACTCAATGGCTTCCTGCACCCCTTTTTCAAGGTCATACTCCGCTTTAAAACCAAAATCCTGTTGAAGCGGTACTACCTCACAACGCCAGTTTGTACTTCTCAGAACATTGTACTTATCGGTATTCAACGTTGGGACTCCCCCCCAGAGTCCGGTTATAAATTCCCCCGTAATGGCAATACATTTTACGATCGGAAGAGGTACAGTTAACCGAAGTGTTTTCTTACCAAGTACCTGTTTGGTAATCGTGGCAAATTCTTCGGATCCATACTCACGGCCATCAGTAACAAAATAGGCTTTTCTCACATATGGAGTAGCCAGAGTATCGAAAATAAGTCTTACCAGATCACGAACGTAGATGAAAGTAAGCGTTTGCTTCTTAAAGCCAATATAGGGTTCAAGTCCCCGGTTAATGGTCTTGAAAAACACAAAATAATCTTTCTCCTTGGGTCCGTAAACGCCGGTGGGCCGAATGATCAGCCAGGGAAAACCGGTCAGGTTTGAAATATATTGTTCGGCTTCCAGTTTGCTTTTGCCATACAATTCAATGGGTTTGGGTTGGTCGGAAAGTTTTACGGGTTCATCTGTTACCGGATTTCCGGGTCCATATGCAGCAAGGCTGCTGATGAAGATAAATTTCTCAGGGACCATGTTTGTTTGAAGGAGCGCTTCAATAAAATTCCTGGTATTGCGACAATTGACATTATAAAAATCTTCTTTCTTCTTAGCCTTGGTCACCCCGGCATTGTGGATAATAAAGTCAAACCGAAAGTTGGTCTTTTTACATTCCTCCAGTGTTTGAACGATTTTACTCCGGTCAGCAAAATCAAATTCCACAAACCGAATGCGAGGATCCTTCAGGTATTCCCTGGAACTTGTTCTACGGATCCCCGCAAATACGTTAAACCCGCGTTTCAGACCTTCCTCTACAAGGAAACCGCCAATGAATCCGCTGGCGCCGGTAATTAAAACATTTTTCATTGAGTTACATGTTACGGGTTACGGGTTACGGGTTACGGGTTGTGGATTGTGGGTTGCAGGTTGTGGTCTACGGGTTACGGGTTTCAATTTTCGTCTTTCGTCCTTCGTCCCTCGTCTTTCGTCCCTCGTCCTTCGTCCTTCGTCTTTCGTCCCTCGTCCTTCGTACTAAAAATGCTTTATCCAGCAACGCCGTGTCATATGCTGTCTTCCGTCAAAATTCTTCCAAATAGTGAGTGCTTTGGCATTTTCTTCAAGCTGAGGATTGGTGATCGCTTTCGTGATACCATATTTGATATACGCTTTATGCATTTCATTATAATACAGCGCATTGACTCCTTTTCCCTGATAGTCGGGACGAACCCCGTTGAGGTACATATCGATCGTGTCGTTTTTTTTAATGGCGCGGAGAATATATAAAAACCCAAATGGGAAAAGTTTTCCATGACAGCGTTGAAGCGCTTTGGTAAGCGAAGGCATGGAAATGCCGAATCCGATCACTTCATCCTGCTCATCAACAACGAATGTAACGAATTCGGGACGGATAAAACCAAAATAGGCTTTAACATACATGTCCATTTGTCTCTGCGTGAGGGCTGTATACCCATAAAGTTCATCAAATGCCGCGTTCAGGGTGCGAAACATTTTAGGAGCGTACGGTAATAAGTCTTTGGATCTTTTTGCCTTGACCAAATGGAGTTTATACTTTTCCTGAACCAGAAATGATAGTCGTTCTACCTTATCGGGTATTTCCGGTGGTATTGAAAATTCATATTGTACCCAGTCGGCCGCTTTTTGAAAACCAAAGCGTTCCATATGGGTCACATAGTAAGGATAATTATAAATGGAAGCGAGTGTAGACAGCTCTTCAAACCCCTTGATCAACATACCTTCATTGTCCATATCGGAAAAACCAAGGGGGCCATGAATTCCATCCATTCCCTTTTCTTTACCCCAGGCTATGACGGCTTCGATCAGCTTCCCCGAAACTTGGGGATCATCAATAAAATCAATCCATCCGAACCGGACCAGTTTCTCATTCCAACGTTTGTTTGCATTGTGGTTTATAATCCCGGCAATACGGCCGACCATCTCTGATCCCCTGTAAGCAATCCAGTATTCAGCATCACAAAAATCGAAGGCAGGGTTTTTATCCCGGTCCAATGTCTTTAATTCATCCATCCACATGGGAGGGCACCAATATTGATTTCCCTTGTAGAGTTGGAATTGAACCTTGATGAATCGCCTGAGATCCTTTTTGGTACGAACCTTTTTAAGTTCAATAGTACCTGAATTTGTCATCTGGTATACTATGAGATAATATGGAGCTTCTTTCCCAGCTTCTCAAATTTCTCAAGCGCAATATCAACCTGATCTTTAGTATGGGTAGCCATGAGGGAAAACCGGATAAGGGTATTATCCTTGCTGACTGCAGGAGCAACCACGGGATTCACGAAGATTCCTTCATCCAGTAGCAATCTGGTTATCTTAAGCGTTTTCAGGTTATCTCTGATGTAAAGGGGGATGATGGGTGTAACTGTGTTCCCAATGTCGAAACCAAGATTTCGAAAATTTTCTATGGCATAATTGGTCACGTCCCAAAGATGTTGTATACGCTCGGGTTCATTCTTGATGATTTCGAGGGCAGCCAATACAGTTGCAGCAGAAGCCGGTGTAGCAGAGGCGCTGAAGATCATCGTGCGGGAATGGTGCTTTATATAGGAGATGGTCTCCAGGTCGCTGGCAATGAAACCACCCAGTGCGGCCAGCGATTTCGAAAAGGTACCCATGATAAGATCCACTTTTTTTGTCAGGCCAAAGTGACTGGCTGTTCCGGAACCGTTTTTCCCGATCACTCCGATCGCATGGGCGTCATCGACCATCACCGTGGCTTCATATTTTTCTGCCAGGATAACAATTTCAGGTAAATTGGCAATATCGCCATCCATACTGAATATCCCGTCGACAACAATCAGCTTCACCCGGCTTGGTTCACACCGTTTCAACTGTCGTTCCAGCGATTGCATATCATTATGACGGAATTTTAACACCTTTGCAAACGATAAGCGGGTGGCTTCAATAATAGAAGCATGATCAAGCTCATCAATCAGGATATAATCATTGCGACCGGTCACGGTAGGTATCACGCCCAGGTTAACCTGGAACCCGGTACTATAAACAAGGGCAGCTTCTTTCCCGACGAACTCGGCCAGTTTCTTTTCAAGTTCCACGTGAATGTCCAAAGTTCCGTTCAAAAAGCGGGATCCGGCACAACCGGTTCCATATTTCTGGGTGGCCCTGATTGCAGCTTCCTTGATCTTTGGATGATTGGTTAATCCAAGGTAACTGTTTGATCCAAACATCAGTACCTTTTTGCCGTTCATCGTCACTACCGTATCCTGGTCCGATTCAATCATCCGGAAGAAGGGATAGAGCCCCATCTTCTCTACCCTTTGTGGTTCTGTGTAATGGGCTAATTTGCGTTGAAGAAACCTCATTTTATTCGTTTATCTGATACAAAAATTAAAGCGCGCAAAGGTATAAAGAATTAATCACATATGCTGATCGGCGAAAATACGGCCCGCTTGCAGGGCCATTAAATTCAGTTCAACAACACTATCCCCTTTTTTACCAAAAATAAACCGGATGGCCTCTTCCAATTTTTCATAAGCCATTCCAAGGAAAGGAGAGGCAGCGCCCAGGATTATGATGTTTGCCACTTTAGCCGATCCGGTTTCCTTAGCTGTTGTATCTGCATCCAGGGCGATATGATGCGGAACCTTTTCAATCTCCGCCATCACTTGCTCAATGTCAGGATAGTTCGGAATGTTATTGAATGGTTGGATATTGGTGATTACCCAACCGTCCGGAGATAAATAAGGAAGATAGCGGAGCGATTCAAGGGGTTCAATTGAAATAATCATATCTGCTTTCCCAAACGGGATCAGATCAGAAGCAATTTCATCGTGTGAAATTCGCAGGTTCGACATAACATCTCCTCCCCGCTGGCTCATACCGTGGACTTCCGATTGTTTCAGGTACATTCCTTGGCCGAGAGCTGCATAACCAATAATGGAAGCGATCGAGATGATTCCCTGGCCACCAACACCTGCCAATATGATATCTTTTTTCATCCCTTGATTGATTTATTTATTCCTGAATTTTTCCCTCATCCGTTTATCAATGGAGACAATGCATTCCCTGCGCGGAATAATGACTGACACACCGGAGTAAGCCAATTCCTCTTTCATAATCCTGACATTCTCTTCATGATTTTTTTTCAATGGTTTGAGTATACGGATATGCGATTCTTCCACACCAATACCTTTGCAAATATCTTCAAGTTTTCCTGTTCCAGGAGAAGTTTGTCCCCCGGTCATGGCTGTTGTTCCGTTATCGAGGATCAATACAGTGATGGGTGATTTATCGTTAACGGCGTCAAGCAACCCGGTCATTCCCGAATGGGTAAAGGTAGAATCACCGATTACGGCTACTGCAGGAACAAGTCCGGCATCTGCGGCTCCTTTTGCCATCGTAATTGAAGCGCCCATGTCGACGCAGGAATTCACTGCTTCATATGGTTTGAGCGCACCCAGGGTATAACATCCGATATCGGAAAAAACCCTTCCCTTTGAAAATTCACTCAACGCTTCCGTGATCCCCAAAAAAGAGTCGATATGCGGACATCCGCTGCATAACGATGGTGGACGGCCTACCATCAGTCCTGGAACGGGAAGACCTATGGTATCCTTCAAACCAAGCGCTACTGCCATCAGATTCGGGTTGAGTTCGCCGTCCCGGGGCAATGTCCCGTCAAGACGTCCATGAACCTTCAGTCCACGTCCAAGATATCCCTTCAGCAATTCCTCGACAACCGGATAACCGTCCTCTGCTACCAGGATTTCCGAACATTCGTTCGCTATTTTTTCAATCAGCTTGCGTGGTAAAGGATATTGTCCGATTTTTAAAACCGGATAGGGAATCGTGCTGCCGGGATAATTCTCCATGAGATAATTGTGAGCCAATCCGCAAACAACAATGCCCCGGGATTTATCAGTTCCGTCAAAATAACGATTGAACGGTGAGCTCTCCGACTCATCGATGAATGTCGCATGGTCTTTGAGCAGGTTTTTATAGCGTTTTTTGGCTATCGCCGGTAAAAGCACGAATTGCCGCAGATCTACCGGCATCCGGATTTCATTTTGTCCGCGGGGAGAATTCAACATCACCCCTGAGCGGGAATGAGCCATTCGTGTGGTAATCCGCAGCAGGACTGGAATATGGTATTTTTCCGAAAAATCGAATCCATAACGAACCATGTCATAAGCTTCCTGTTGATTGGCCGGTTCAAGAATGGGAACCAGGGCAAACTTTCCGTAAACCCGCGAATCCTGTTCATTCTGCGAGGAATGCATCGAAGGATCATCTGCGGACACTACGATGAGACCACCATTGGCACCAGTTATCGCTGAATTGATAAAAGGATCGGCTGCGACATTTAATCCCACATGTTTCATACACACCATGGCCCGTTTGCCGGCGTATGACATTCCCAGGGCAGCTTCCATGGCTGTTTTTTCATTCGTGGACCAGGTGGAATGGATTTTATTATCCTGAGCGTATTTTGAATTCTGAACAAATTCCGTAATCTCAGTGGAAGGCGTTCCGGGATAAGCATAAATGCCGGACAAACCGGCATCAAGCGCACCCTGAGCAATCGCTTCATCCCCCAATAACAATATCTTCTGCATAATGATAATAAAGATAGTTGATTATTGACAAAAGTAAGAATATTTTCCAAATACGAAATTCATTGCCGGAAGGGAAACACTTTTTTAGCTCATGGATTATATATACTTTTGTCCATTGAAAAACCTCCTATCAAGCACTGTAAATGAACTTTCGAAAAAGTTTTTTTGTACTCTTTTTTCTGTTCCTCCTTTTTATTTTTCCACGGCAACATGTTTTTGCCCAATACGGGACCATCCGCGGTTTCGTATATGAACAGGAAACCGGTGAACCGGTACTTTTCACCAATGTTTATCTCTATAAAACATCAATCGGAGCCCCTACCGATGCAAACGGATATTTTGCCATTACCCGCATTCCTCCGGGGGATTACAAGCTCATGGTGACCTATGTGGGATTTGATACCCTTTCATTACCGGTCACCATAAAAGCCAATGAACTTATTTCGAAAAAACTGTTTCTGACAAAATCATCGGTAAACCTTTCCGAAATCAATGTTTCAGCTGCCAGACAAGATAAAATCAGGGAAACACAAACGAGTATTATCAAAATTACCCCTAAGGAAATCCAATCCATTCCAACGATCGGGGGTCAACCTGACCTTGCCCAGTACCTTCAGATCCTCCCTGGTGTTATCTTTAGCGGGGACCAGGGTGGTCAATTGTATATCCGTGGAGGTCCTCCTATTCAGAACAAGGTTTTATACGATGGTATGATCGTATATAATCCGTTCCATTCCATCGGACTCTTTTCGGTTTTTGATGTTGACATGCTGAAAAACGTGGAAGTCTATACCGGCGGTTTTGGCGCCGAGTATGGTGGGCGTATATCTTCCGTGATGGATGTGACCACCCGCGATGGCAATAAAAACCGGTTTTCGGGGAAACTTGATGTGAGTACCTTTGGGGCCAAAGCCCTTCTTGAAGGTCCGATCCACCGTCAAAAAAATGAAGATGACGCAAGCGCTTCCTTTATCTTCTCAATTAAAAATTCCTATTTGGCCGAGTCTAGCAAGATTTTTTATAAATATATAGATGAAAACGGACTGCCTTATAACTATCTCGATATTTATGGAAAAATCTCCGTCAATACTCCCAATGGCAGCAAGGTCAATCTTTTCGGATTCCGGTTTGCAGACAATGTCAACTATAAGATATTGCAGGATTATAACTGGACTTCATATGGCGGTGGTCTGAACTTCCTCGCCATACCGGGAAAAAGTTCTGTGCTGATTGAAGGAAATTTTGCCTATTCAACATATAAAGTAGTCCTTCAGGAAATAAATGAATCAGCCAGATCCAGTTCCATCTCGGGTTTTAATGGGGGGTTGACCTTTACCTATTTCTTCGGACGTGATGCCTTGAAATATGGGCTGGAACTGGCTGGATATAAAACTACTTTCGACTTTTTCAATACTGTTAACCGTAAAATCGATTACACACAGAACAGTACCGAAGTATCGGCGTTTGCAAAATACAAATGGATGCCCGGAAAATTTATCGTTGAAGCCGGATTACGGCTGCAATACTATGCTTCGCTTTCAACCTTGTCGCTTGAACCGCGACTGGCTGTCAAATACAATATAGCCCGGAATTTTCGTCTGAAAATGGCTGCGGGGCTGTATTCTCAAAATCTGATCAGCACTACTTACGACAAAGATGTGGTTAACCTTTTCTATGGATATATCACGAGCCCGATGAACCTGCCTACCGAATTCATGGGCAAAACGGTGAAAAACAAGCTTCAACGCTCATCACAGGTGGTTTTCGGATTTGAATTGGATTTTCTCAAAAACCTTTCACTCAATGTAGAAGGCTATTATAAGTATTATCCGCAACTCACCAGCCTGAACCGCAACAAACTTTACGACGACACACCGGAGAACGCCAATATCCCCGATTATTACAAAAAGGATTTTGTTCTTGAAACGGGTGATGCTGAAGGGGTGGATTTATCGCTTAAATATGACTGGAAAAAAATTCATCTATGGGCTACCTATTCCCTCGGCTTTATCCATCGTAACGATGGGGTCATGGATTTTGTTCCCCCATATGATCGCCGGCATAATCTGAATCTTGTCGGGACTGTCTACTTCGGGAAAAAATCGAATTGGGAGTTTGATGTCCGGTATAATTACGGTTCAGGATTCCCCTTCACTCAAACTGCAGGATTCTATGAAAAGCTGACCTTTGAAAACATGGGTACCAACTATGTTACCAATAACGGGCAACTGGGAACCCTTTATTCCGATTACGACGCAGGCCGTCTGCCATATTACAGCCGGCTTGATCTTAATCTCAAAAAGATCTTTATGCTCAGCAAAACGATCAAACTGGAAGTTAATCTGAGTGTAACCAATGCACTTAATCAGCAAAACATTTTCTATTTCGATCGTGTTTCCTATACCCGCGTAGATCAGATGCCCCTCATGCCAAGTCTTGGACTCAGTTTTAGTTTCTAATTGACCAATACACAGTTATACATGTTCTCATTTGCATTGCTCTCCGGAGTTGCGTTTTCTGATCTCGATTCTGCCTTGTCGCAGATACTGGCCCGTCGTCCTGCCATTACTGATCTTAAAAACGAATTGAAGGAGTTGGTTTCCTTTATTGACTTTACCTCACTTGAAGGGTCGGATAACCATGAAAAAATCAGGCAGCTTTGTAAAAAAGCCATTCTCTTCGGAGAAAAGGGACTTCCGTACCCTGCTACTGTTTGCATTTTTCCACCTTTCATTGCCACTGCAAAACAGGTCTTACACGGAACACCCATCCGGATTGCAACGGTTGCAGCTTCTTTTCCAAGCGGCCAACAGCCTCTTTCCGTGAAACTTGCCGAGATCGGTTATGCTTTGCAGGAAGGTGCAGATGAGATAGAAGTAGTCATTTCAAGAGGAACTTTTCTTGAGAAAAATTATCCAACCGTCTATCGCGAACTCGATGCAATGCGGGAACTTACCTACGGAAAATCCCTCAAAGTCATCCTCGAGACCGATGAGTTACAGACACCCGAAAACATTGCAAAAGCATGTGAAATTGCCATTGAGACAGGTGCTGATTTTATCAAGACCAGCACCGGAAAGATAATTCCTTCAGCAACTGAGGAAGATGTTTTTGTAATTTTACAGGTCATCCGGGAACATTATCGCAGAACCGGGAAAAAAATCGGAATCAAAGCTGAAGAGGGTATTGCCGATCCGGAAAAAGCGCTGAATTATTATTGGCTGGTCAAAGAGGTTTTGGGCGATGACTGGCTGAAACCTGACCTCTTTCGTATCGGTGCAAATCGTCTTGCCGACAGAATTGTTGAAATCGTTTCAACGGACTAAACGGAAATTATGATGTACCTTTGGAATTAAAAGAAGTAACCATGAAAGAATCAATCTTTTTTCGGATATTGGCCATTTTCATATTTTCAGGTTTGTTTTTAGGATGCGCAAAGGATACTGGAACAACTCCCGATCAGACAGATGCAAGAGCTAACTTTATAGGTCGGTGGAGTGTGAGTGAAACATGGACAAAACTTTCTTATGAAGTGACCATCGCAACCGACCCTAATTCTACGAACGGGGTATTCATCGCAAATTTTGCCAATACCGGATTTTCAGGTATTCCTGCCGGGGCGACAATAAACGGAAAAGCCATCACCCTCGACCCAAACCAGGTCATCGGAGAAGGACTGACGATAAACGGAGGGGGCAACCTGAGCGGTTCAAAAATACTCTGGACTTATACACTCGATGATGGTGCAACGCGGATCAATGCTGTGGCAACCTATACCAAACAATAATCACTTTCCCTGCGGGTAAATTTTCTGTAGGTTAGTCAGTTCACGAACAACTTCTTCATACATCTTTCCGAATTCCTCCGGATCCTGCCGGTAAAATTTCAGATTTTTATCATATCGGTTCCGGCTGATTCCATACTTTTTAAAAACAGCCTGGTAATATTGAATTGCCAGATCATTTGACGCTACTCCATCGTTTCGTTTCGCAACCAGGGCGGCTTCAACGATATGGATATCGACGAGAAGACGAATCATTTTTTCCCTCGGGATCAGTGAATCGGAAGGGAAAATAGGATCAATTTCCTTTATAACCCGAGGTTCACCGCATGAAAACAGCAGGAGACAACCAAGAATAACTATCAAAAAACGGAACGAAACATTCATTTTTTGCGGGTTGCATATTCCTGGTTAAGGGCATCCAATACCTGACGCGTTATATCAAGTGTGTCATTGGAAACCAGGATTTCACCCCCGGTTTTAAATCCTAAAATGCAATCAAACTTGTATGTGCGGTTGAACCGCTTCAGGAAAGTCGTTACGCTATCGACAAGTTTCAGGTTCATGGTCATCTCCTGTTCAGCAACCATCTGGGTATAACGATCCTTTTTCTGCATGAGTCCCTGTTGCTTTTGCATCAGTTCTTCATAGACTATTTTGGCTTTTTCTTCAGTAATAGCATTGGCGGCTATCTGTTTCTGAAAATCGGCAGCTTCTTTTTCCAGGCTCGATTGTTCGGATAATACTTCGGCCTGAAGTTTTTTCCCCGTACTTTCCAGATCCTTACGCAGTACCTTTACATATTCGTAATTGACGTTAAGGCTATCGATATTGACAAAAACCACAGATAGAGATTTTCCGGATGATTTCTGAAGATTCAATGGCAAACCGGAATCGGTGTGCTTTCTGTTTAAAAAGAAAAGAACATAAAGAACTATAAGCCCAATTAACAGGATGAGACCCAGAAGGGAGTTAAAATCAAAATGAAAAAAGGCTTTTTTTCCCTTGACTGGTGTGGGTACTTCCGGATCGGCAACCATTACGTTTTTCACTTCCTGAATGGTTTCAGGGTTAACAGCATTTTCGTCTTGCATTGTGTTTAGTGTTTAATTTCCTAATTCCGACATGAATTTGATGCGCATCAGCCGGATTTCTTCTTCTGTAAATTCATCTTCACCCAGTTCTTTAAGGGCCTCTATGATGGAATCGGATTCGGCTTTCCGGAAGTATTCGAAAATTTCTTCCTGGTGGTATGGGTCGATAAATTCATCTATATAAAAATTGATATCGATCCTGGTACCTGAGCCTACGATGCTTTCAATTTCCGTAAGCAACTCTTCGAAATTCAGGTTTTTAGCCAGGGCAATATCCTCCAGGGAAATTTTACGATCAATACTCTGGATGATAAAGACTTTTAATCCCGATTTGTTGATGACCGATTTTACAACCATATCCATGGGACGGATGATCTCATTCTCCTCCACATATTCCTTGATGAGAGCCAGAAATGGCAGACCGTATTTCAAGGCTTTCCCCGAACCTACCCCTGTGATTTGTTTGAGTTCATCAACAGTTACCGGGTACTGGATGGCCATATCTTCAAGCGAAGGATCCTGGAAAATAACGAAAGGTGGCAATTTCTCTTTGCGGGCAATTTCTTTGCGCAGATCTTTAAGCAGCGAAAACAAGGTTTTATCTGCGGTACTGCTTTTTGCCCCAAGCGCTTCGAAGAGTTCCTCCTCCTCCGGGTTTTCAAAATCGTGGTCATCCACGAGCATGATCGAGTAAGGGCTCTTGAGGAACTGGGAACCTTCCGGACTGATTTTGAGCAATCCGTAATTTTCGATATCTTTGGTCAGCAGGCGTTCAATCAGGGTTTGCCGGATCACGGCATTCCAGAATTTCTCATCCCGGTCTGCGCCTTTGCCAAAGACGTTCAGTTTATTGTGCTTGTAAGATTTTATAGTGGCAGTACTTTTCCCAAGAATAATGTTGATAATATGTTTATTCTTGAACTGTTGTTTCACTGCAAGGACCGCTTCAAGGATCAGTTGAACATATTGTTTCCCCTCGAATTTTTTCTTGGGATGCATGCAATTATCGCAATTCTGGCAGTTCTCCTCGGTATATATTTCACCGAAATAGTGTAAAAGCTGCTTTCGTCTGCAAACAGAGGATTCACTATATGACACCGTTTCTATAAGCAGCTGTTTTGCAATTTCCTGTTCCGCAACAGGCTTGCCTTTAAGAAACTTTTCCAGTTTCTGGATATCGTCATAACTGTAAAAAGCGATGCAATTTCCTTCTCCGTCGTCCCGTCCCGACCGCCCGGTTTCCTGGTAATAACCCTCAAGGCTTTTAGGCATGTCGAAGTGGATAACAAAACGGACATCGGGTTTGTCTATCCCCATCCCGAACGCGATGGTAGCGACAATCACCTCTACCTCTTCCATCAGGAATTTATCCTGGTTCTGCCGTCTGGTGGCCGCGTCAAGACCGGCATGATAAGGCAATGCCTTGATGCCATTAACAACAAAACTTTCTGCAAGTTCCTCCACTTTTTTTCTGCTCAGGCAATACACGATACCTGATTTACCTGGTTGTCCCTTGATATACCTGATAATGTCTTTGGTGACATTTTTGGTTTTGGCCCTGACTTCATAATAGAGATTGGGCCGGTTAAACGAGGAGAGATAAACCGAAGCATCCATCATGTTCAGGTTTTTCTGAATATCCTGCTGGACCTTGGGTGTGGCGGTTGCCGTTAAAGCAATAACCGGTACTTTCTGCCCGATGGCATCGATTATGGGTCGCAGGCGCCGGTATTCGGGTCGGAAGTCATGTCCCCATTCAGATATACAATGGGCTTCATCGATAGCATAAAATGAAATTTCGATCCCCTGGAGAAACTCAATATTTTCTTCTTTCGTAATCGTTTCAGGTGCAACATACAGCAGCTTGGTCTTCCCATCGGTAATGTCTTGCTTAACCTGCGTGATTTCCTGCTTTGTAAGTGACGAATTCATGAAATGCGCCACATTGGTATCTGTTCCAAAGCTACGAATGGAATCTACCTGATTTTTCATCAGGGCAATGAGGGGAGAAACAATGATCGCTGTTCCTGTTTTTATTAATGCCGGTAGCTGATAACACATTGATTTTCCGCCACCTGTTGGCATGATCACGAATGTATCCTTGTTGGCCAGTACATTTCGAATGATGTCCTCCTGATTCCCTTTAAAGCTGTCATACCCAAAAACTTTTTTTAACACTTCAAAAAGCTTATGCTCGTCCTTCCTGGCCGTCATTTTTTGACTCAATTTATTTTCGTAATTTTGTTCAGGTTTAATTAATTTTATTAAAAATTAACTCGTCTATATACAAATGTAGTCACAAATCGTTTGAAACAAACAAAAAAATTTAAAAAAAATTGTGTATTGAAAAATTTGAATGCATTAAAAGCCTTAGCAGTCAAAACAATAACGGTGGAAGCATCTGCTATCTCAAGTTTAGTTCATTCCATTAACGATAGCTTTTTAAAGTGTGTCAGTCTAATCCTCCGGTCGAAAGGTAGGGTAATTGTGACAGGCATTGGGAAAAGCGCCATAATCGGGCAAAAAATTGTATCTACGTTGAATTCGACCGGAACACCTGCTATTTTTATGCACGCAGCCGACGCCATTCACGGAGACCTTGGGATCATCCAAAAAGAAGATATAGTCATCTGTCTTTCCAAAAGTGGTGAAACTCCTGAAATCAAGGTCCTTGTGCCCCTGCTCAAAGAATACGGAAGTTCACTCATCGCTATCGTGGGAAACACGCATTCCTACCTGGCAAAACAAGCGCATTTTGTGATTGATACCACGGTTTCAAAAGAAGCTTGTCCGAATAATCTGGCACCCACCTCCAGTACAACGGCTCAATTGGTCATGGGCGATGCCCTTGCGGTATGTCTGCTTCAAGCCAGGGGATTTTCCACGGAAGATTTTGCCCGGCTCCACCCGGGTGGAGCTCTCGGGAAACAACTCTATCTGAAAGTCAGCGACCTTTACATAACCAATATGGCGCCGGCTGTTCAATATAACGACGATATAAAATCAGTGATCCTGGAAATATCATCAAAACGGTTGGGCGCTACAGCAGTGTTGAAAAATAAAAAATTGCTGGGCATCATTACCGATGGTGACCTGCGCCGGATGCTCGAAAAACAAAGCGATATCGGGATACTAAAGGCAGCAGATATCATGAGCTCCCCACCCCACATCATTCATCCCGATACGTTGGTCATTCGCGCCTTAACAGTGATGCGACAAAATAACATTACTCAATTACTGGTGGTTGATAAAAATAAATATAAAGGGGTTATCCACCTTCATGATATCCTTCGGGAAGGGATTTTATAATTTCCTTACTTTTGCAGGTCAAAGTTTCCTGTTTAATCCCTGATCCATGATTCTCCGGACTGATAAAATTGTTAAGAAATATCGTAAACGTACTGTTGTCAGTGAGGTTACAATTGAGGTAAAACAGGGAGAAATCGTTGGGCTTCTTGGCCCAAACGGCGCCGGGAAAACCACCTCCTTTTATATCATCGTGGGTCTCATCAAACCGCTTGCCGGACAAGTTTATCTGGATGACATAAACATTACCGGGGAGCCCATGTACAGGCGTGCGCAGCGGGGCATCAGCTACCTGCCACAGGAACCTTCCATCTTCAGAAAATTAAGCGTGGAGGATAACCTCAAAGCCATCCTTGAATTTACCGGACTGAACAAGGACCAACAAAAAGAGCGGCTTGAGAAATTACTCGATGAATTAGGTTTGCAACATGTGCGAAAAAGCGAAGGCATTACCCTTTCGGGTGGTGAACGCAGAAGGTGCGAAATAGCCCGTAGCCTTGCTGTAGACCCGAAATTCATACTCCTTGATGAACCTTTTGCCGGGATCGATCCCATCGCTGTGGAGGACATCCAGCAAATCGTATCAAAGCTAAAAGAAAAAAATATCGGTGTCCTGATCACCGATCATAATGTCCATGAAACGCTTTCTATTACCGACCGTTCCTACCTGTTATTTGAAGGATCCATTCTTCGCGCCGGAACCGGGCAGGAATTAGCTGACGATCCTCATGTCAGAAAGGTATATCTTGGGCAGAATTTTGAATTGCGATGATTTTCCGCTATAATCTAAATCCATTGTTAAGTTAATCCATCGATTCAGGGCCCCTGCTGGAAAAAGATGGACATCATAACATAAAGCGCGATAATGATGGGAATTGAATTCATGAAAAACAGGAAAACCAATACCAGCGAAATCATCAGGAAGATATAACGCAATTGGTTTCCCTCCCACTTTTTCGATTTGAATTTCATCGAAAAAATCCTGAAATCCGAGATCAGTAAATAGGAAAAGAAGACGGTCAGTATGGTCAGTATCCGTGTATTGGAAAAGAAATCGACCATGCCGGGGATATGTAAAATGCTGAAAAGTCCAGGCTGGACATACAATACCAACGGTATGGATGCAAAGAAAAGGGCGTTGGCGGGAGTGGGTAGTCCGATGAAATTGATCTCCTGTCGCAAATCAATGTTGAATTTTGCCAGCCGAAATGCCGAACAAACCGGGATAAGTAAAGCAAAATAGGGAGTAATGTGTAAACGCTCAAGGGCGTTGCAACTTCCCATACAGTGGATCGATAACATCTGGAAGATCAGGAGACCGGGAGCTACTCCAAAGGATACCATATCGGCCAGGGAGTCAAGTTGTTTACCCAATTCTGAATAAGCTTTCAGTAACCGTGCTGCGGTACCGTCCAGATAATCGAAAACTGCTGCGATAAAAATAAAAATCGAAGCCTGTACCGGTTTCCCTTCGAATACCATGGTGATCGATATTAACCCGCAAATGAGGTTAAAGGTCGTTAAAGCATTCGGCACGTACAGTTTGATTTTCATTTCAATTATTTCCTGCAAAATTATCTATTATTTCCTATTTCCTGCGATTTGAGCGCTTGCCCGGTTTGCTTTTTTTTAACTACTTTTGCGCGACAATTCAAAGCAGCTATTTATAAATCAATTAATTATGAAACGATCGTTGATACCTTTTTTTGTTCTCTCATTTTTACTAGTTTTCGTTTCCGAAAACCTTTTCGCTCAATTCACTATCAGTGGCGAATTTAAAATGCGCGGTGAATTCCGCGACGGTTATCAATCGTTGCGGGATTCATCGAAAACCCCTTATGCAACCATACTTGGTAGAGCCCGGTTAGCATTTGATTACAAGAACGAAAAGATAGCTACCCGTTTTTCACTAAACGATGCATGGGTGTTCGGACAAAATTACTACTCTTCAGATACGATAACCAAAAATACTGTGAATATTTTTGAAGCATGGTTGCAGTATAATTTCACAAAAAGTTTTGGACTGAAGGTGGGACGTACGGAAGTCGTATACGACGACGAGCGGTTATTCGGTTTATCGAATTGGAGCATGTGGGGTGCTACGCATGACATCCTTATCGCCCAATTCGATCAGAAAAAGAGAGGGTACTGGGGAAACATCGGATTAGCGGTAAATAACATTGCTCCGGCCAGCTCTTACCTGAATTCCTACAATATGAGAAACAATTATAAATACTTAGGATATTTGTACGGAAATTTTAAACTTTTTGACAATAAATTGACCCTTACCTATCTTGAAATAATTGATGTTTTTCAAAAGTATTCGACCACCACAACCAAAACAAAGACGAGTTTCGATACCCTTTTTATCAGGGACCAAAATGATTCCATTATCGGGACCACATTACTTCCGGTTGTAACAAAAACAACCACAACCGAAGACTTCCCGGATGTTTTGTATGCCCGCGGAACCTTCGGTGCAAGCGCCGGATTAGAACTGAAAAAATGGAGTTTTTTTCTCAACGGATATTACCAGTATGGGCATATCCGCGACGGACGCAAACTGAGTTCCTATTTTTATACACTCTGGATAAGCTTTCAACCGGTGAAAAAATTCAAAATTCAAATGGGTTGGGAACAACTTAGCGGAAATAATTATTCAGACACCACCGGCATAAAAACGAAAGTGAAAGGATTTAGCGCTCTCTATGGTACTTCCCACCGGGCGTATGGCTATATGGATCTTTTCAACAGTGTTGTTAAAGATAACCTGAGTGCAGGGTTAAACGATCTGTATGGAAGAGCAACTGTCTACTTCAATGATAAAATGTCACTGGAAACTACCTATCGCTGGTTCAGTATACCTTACGGATTTCTGAGCGTAACCAATCCCAAAAAAGGACAACTGCCATATACCACCGTAAAAACCAGTCTTGGCTCCGAAATTGACCTGATGTATATCTATAAACCCATTCCAAACCTCGAACTGAATGCCGCCTACTGCTTTTTCCTCCCGACCGCAACCATGGAGACATTCAACAAGATCGAGGTGGGAAAAAGTAAATTTGCCCAGTATGCATATATCATGGTCACCTATAAACCCAGTTTTTTCAATTCCGAAAAACACTGACCCGGCCATGTGAGGCAGTGAATATTGTATGATTGATCCAGATTTAATTCGTATTGAGGATTTTGATTATCCTTTACCTGAGGACCGTATTGCCCAGTTCCCGCTCGCAGAACGGGATGAATCTCGATTGTTGGTGTCCAGGGATGGAATAATCTCCGAAACCGTCTTCTCGGAGATAGATCGATTCCTGCCGTCAGATAGCCTGTTGATTTTCAACGACACAAAGGTTATTCGAGCCCGGTTGATTTTTATCAACCCCACTGGTGCAAAAATTGAAATATTTTGTCTGGAACCCCTTTCGCCCGTAGCAGAAGTCGAGACTGCATTCAAACAAACTATGGGATGCACCTGGAAATGTTTAATCGGTAATAAGAAACGGTGGAGGATAGGATTCCTGCAAATGACCTTTGGAGAGGCAGCAAACACCGGGATTTTAAATGCCAATTGTATTCAGCACTTTGACGATGGTAGTTTTGCCATTGCTTTTCACTGGGAGCCTGCCGAAAAGACTTTTTCTGAGATCCTTGATGTAGCCGGTATCGTTCCTTTACCCCCCTATATCCATCGTCAGACAATACCTGCCGATGCAGGGCGGTACCAAACTATATATGCAGCCCATGAGGGATCAGTGGCAGCCCCTACGGCCGGATTACATTTTACAGAAAACGTTCTGAACAAGATCAAACATCACGATTGTGTTTTTGACCGGGTGACTCTTCATGTGGGAGTTGGCACATTTCGTCCGGTCTCGACACCGACAATCCGGGGTCATGTGATGCATCCCGAAAAAATTGTGGTCTCGCGACAAACCGTCGAACAGATTCTTGATTATCTTGATCGATCTATAATTGCTGTCGGGACTACTTCCGCCCGCACCATCGAAAGTTTGTACTGGCTTGGCGTGAAAATCCTGCAGGGAGAAGACAGAGAAGATCCTGAAGTACTGCAGTGGGATCCGTACCAGAATCCAGACCAACCAAATGTCAACCCCCGTAAATCACTTACCGCTCTTCTCTCCTTTTTTAACCGGCATCAATTAAATGAATACCATGGGGAAACGCAACTGATGATCTTGCCAGGGTATGAATATAAATTGCTTAGCGGGCTGATTACCAATTTCCACATGCCACAGAGCACCTTGTTGCTATTGGTCGCCGCTATGATCGGTGAGGATTGGAAAAAGATATACCAATATGCACTTGAAAACAATTTCCGTTTCCTGAGTTACGGGGATTGTTGCCTCTTTTTTAAACAATCCAGATAATTTCAATGCGAATTGAGTATCTTTGTATGTTTTTACGACTAATAAAGATACTGACAAATGATATTAAGTATTTTATTAATATTCGGCCTAGGCAACATGGAATTGTTGCTCATTGTCCTTGTCGTGCTGCTACTTTTCGGCGGAAAGAAAATTCCTGAATTGATGAGAGGCCTCGGGAAAGGGGTAAAAAGTTTCAAAGACGGGATGGATGGGATGGAAGAAGAGCTGAAAAAACCGGCTGATAAGACGCCACCGGCCGACCAGACCGAGAAAAAACCCTGATCTCACTCCTTTTTCGGTTCGTTATGAACCCTTCTTTTTTTGCACTTGTGTTATTTTATTAACATTTGAGTAGCTCATTATCTCCTTATTGTTAAATCAAAAACTTTTTTTGTTAATTTTATAACACAAATATATATTGTGTTATATATATTTGTTTATTTTTGCACTTGTTTTAAAGCGCATTAATCACACTGATATATGAAGAACTTATTAATCCTTGGCGCTGGTACGGGCGGCACCATTATGGCCAACAAAATGCATAAACTATTGTCGCGGGAGGAGTGGCAGATAACCATCATTGATAATTATAAGACCCATTATTACCAGCCAGGGTTTCTTTTTATTCCTTTCGGGATGTATAGTCGCGAGGATGTAGTAAAACCAAAAGTGAATTTTTTACCGCCCGGTGTTCGGGTGATTTTTCAGGAAATTGACCGGATTGATGCTCCCGGCAACCATGTTATTCTCAAGGACGGTGTTTCTTTGAAATATGATTTTTTGATCATTGCCACGGGAGCGCGGGTCGTACCAGAAGATACACCGGGACTCCAAGGTCCCTTGTGGCATAAACGGATTTTCGATTTCTATACCATTGAAGGGGCAATGGCGCTTGCTGGGTTTTTTAAAACATGGCAGGGTGGGGAATTGGTTTTAAACATTGCCGATATACCGATCAAATGTCCAGTTGCACCATTGGAATTCGTCATGTTTGCCGATGCTTTCTTTGTAGAACGAGGACTGCGCAACAAAGTGAACATCACTTACGTAACACCAATGTCAGGCGCTTTCACCAAACCCGTAGCCTCTAAAGTATTGGGAACCCTGCTGGAAGAAAAGAACATTCACATCATCCCCGATTTTTACTTGGAGCGGGTTGACAATGAAAGAAAAATGCTTATATCTTATGATGAACGGGAGATTCCTTTTGATTGCCTGGTAACAGTACCGGTCCATAAGGGCGATCCGATGGTTGGACGAAGCGGTTTGGCCGATGAAATGGATTTTGTTAAAACCCATAAACATACCCTTCAGAGCGATCAATTTTCCAATATTTTTGTCATCGGTGATGCAGGCAATTTTCCCACATCAAAAGCCGGATCGGTCGCCCATTTTCAGGCCGGGATTCTGGCCGAAAACCTGATGTGTGCCATTGAGAACAGGCCATTAACAGGTTCTTCCGACGGCCATTCAAACTGCTATATTGAAACCGGGTTTGGAAAAGGCGCAGTTATCGACTTCAATTATGATACCGAACCACTGCCTGGCGCTTTCCCTTTTCCGGGGATCGGACCTTTCGGTTTATTAAAAGAAACACGGACTAACCATTACGGGAAACTGATGTTCCGCTGGATATATTGGCATATTTTGCTCAAGGGAAAAGAGATGCCTATCGATTCAAAAATGACAATGGCTGGTAAAAAAATGTAATTTGGTGAGATATGGCGGATCAGGATATTCAGATACAAATAAGTGAGTTGAACCGGAAACTGGATCTCATTCTCGAAAATGCAGAACAGCAAAAACGAACCAGGGAAGAATTTGATGACCTGGTAGCGGATTTGAATATTGTCGCAAAAGATGCTTTTCAGCAAACGGTCGTCATGCTTGATAAATCGCAGGTGGAATTGGACCACGGCCAGGTATCCGCTCTATTGATTAAACTTATACAGAACCTCGATACTTTCCACGAAATGCTCGATATGCTGGAAAGTGCCAGGGATTTTTTGAAGGATCTTTCCCCTGTGTTACACCAAATGGGATTGGATGCCGTCAATAAAATGAATGAGCTGGATCAGAAAGGCTATTTTGAATATGCCGGTGCAATACAGAAATTCGTGGATAAATTTGTACAAACCTTTACAGCAAAGGATCTCCGAAAGATGGAAGGAAGTATGGACAATATGGTCGGAATCATCCGGAATATTACCGATCCGGAACTTCTGGACACTCTGAACTGTGTAACCCGGGCCATCCGTGAAGTTAAAGTAGACGATAACCTGGATAATGTTTCTTTATGGAAAATTTTCAAGCAAATGAGATCGAAGGAAGTGCGAAAATCGTTATCCTACTCTATCCGTCTTCTTCAAACAATCAATAAATCGTAATTATCATATTTTTAATCTAAAATCATTAATCGTAAATCGTAAATTGAATTATGGCACAGAAAATCATTGCAGGTGTAACCGTTGACGTTACCGAAGAGGGTTATTTCACCAATCCTGCACAATGGACCAAAGAGCTTGCTATGCAAATCGGCATAGAGGAAAACATTCAGCTTTCCGATAAACATTTTGAAATATTATATTTCATTCGCGAACGGTTTGTTAAAGGCGAAGCGTTGACCATCCGTTCTATTGGAAATTCCGGGATCATCGATATAAAAGGATTTTACGGATTGTTTCCCGGAGCACCCATGAAAAAAGCCGCCAAAATCGCCGGCATCCCCAAACCTGCGTCCTGCGTATAAAAAATAATTAAAAATAAAACCAATGACAAACGAAGAACATCCATTAAAAAAAGTATGCATCATTTGTGCCAAAGGCGCCATAGAAGATGTATACGCCGCCCTGGTTATGGGCAACGGAGCTGTAATGGAAGGCATCGAAACCAAACTTTTCTTCACTTTTTTTGGTCTTGATGCCATCACCACCAAAACCATGAATTCACTCCATACCGGAACGGTCGGCAATCCGGCCATGCGTATGCCGGGAGGATTACCATTTCCGACCCTGCTCGGTCTGATACCCGGTGTCGAAGCCGGGGTGTCTGCGATGATGCGCAACCAGATGGAAAAACTCGATATCCCTCCCGTGAAAGAGTTTCTGGAAATGATCGATGCAGGTGGGGGAGAAATCTATGCCTGTAAATTAGCCATGGATATGTTCAAACTAGAGAAGAAAGATTTATGGGAGGGTGTGAAAGATGTTCTGACAGTAGGCCAGTTTTATGAAAAATGCGGTGGTCTGCAAACCCAGATAATTTTCACATGATCATCTTCTGACGGTATAATAAATTTGAAAGCCACGCCCTCAATGCGAAGAGGACGGGGTTTTTTTCTATTTTTGTATTCGTTAGAAACTTCACAAATCCAATCCGGTTTTATAAACTGATACCATGAATCCCAGTATCGATACTCAATTCAAGCTTCGTTTCGTCGACTTATGGAGGTTAATCGGGAATTCTCCCATGCTTGCCATTACCTTCAGGTATAAGGGAGAAAAAAGAGTAATTTATGCAAAGGCAGAACATTATAATGTTACCGGAAGTATTAAAGACCGGATGGCCTTGTATATTCTTGAAAAAGCTTATGCCGAAAACCGAATCAAGCCTGGAGACACCATTGTGGAAGCAACAAGTGGCAATACAGGAATTGCATTTTCGGCCATTGGAAAGGCACTGGGGCATAATGTACGCATTATTATGCCCGATTGGATGAGTAAGGAACGTACCGGAATCATCAAAAGTCTTGGGGCAAAGATCATCCCGGTTTCAAAAGAACAGGGTGGTTTTCTTGGAAGCATTAGAATTTCCGAAGAGATTGCCGCCAGGGAACCAAACATTTTTCTTCCCCAACAGTTTTCCAATGATGCCAACGCTGAGGCTCATGAAAAGACGACCGGTCCGGAAATCTGGTACCAGCTCCGTTATCACGGAATAACCCCGGACGCGTTTGTGGCAGGTGTAGGAACCGGTGGCACAGTGATGGGGGTCGGCCGATACCTGAAGGCAATGAACCCCACCATTAAAATACACCCTTTGGAGCCAGCTGAATCTCCAACTATGTCGACCGGTAACAAAATAGGGTCACACCGTATTCAGGGTATCAGCGATGAATTTATTCCGGCCATCGTCAGACTTGATCAGCTTAACCGGATCGTTGCAGTACCGGATGGCGACTCTATCATCATTGCTCAGAAACTTGCCAGTCAGCTTGGACTTGCCGTCGGGATCTCTTCTGGCGCCAATTTCCTCGGAGCTTTACAGATTCAAAATGAACTTGGGCCCGATGCAGCCGTGGTAACCGTTTTCGCGGATTGTAACAAGAAGTACCTCAGTACCGACCTCATGCGTGAAGAGCCGGTAAAAGAGTATTACGAATCCCGGCACGTTGAACTAACCGGTTTTAAGGTATTCAAACGCGTATGTGAAACCTGTTGCGAAATGAACAAATGCGAACTGAGAGCCCTGGATTTTCCTTGTCTGCAATCCTGATCGCAATTTTACGGTCAATGGTAAAAATTTACTTTCCGATTGGACTCCTTCCCTCTTTAGAATATATTTGCAAAGATTAACGAAAACAGGGCTATGCGAATACATTGCCGGACTCTGGAGCTGTTTTTATTCCTTGCGTTCCTCCCTTTGATTGTCAATTGCCAGGTTAATACCATCGGGAAGGAGGGAATGGATTCTTTGAAGAACCATCAGCTCACAGGCAATTTATACCTGGGGTTCGATTTCAGCCAGGATGCCATGCAATATCTGTATCTCTCTCTCACTGCTACCGGCTTGTATGCGGATAAACACAACACCTGGGGACTTTCCGGTGTCATCAATTACCGGGGGATGACAGAACGATCGACAAGCAATAATGGTTATATGATCTTCCAGGCCGATCTATGGCGTCACGAGTTTGATAACGATGTTTGTAAAACCCGGCGCCTCTGGACAGAACCTTTTGCATTGTTCCAGTTCGATGAAAACCGGGGGATATATTCACGATGGCAGACTGGTGTTTATGCCGTACCATCTATCTTATCGGATTCCCACATCCATCTTTATGCCGGCATTGGGATGCTCTACCAATTTGACCAGTATGATCTGCTTCCTCCCGATTATATTGACTGGTGGAGCAAGGAGGAGATGAACCTGATCTATCAAGCCATTGAAAAACTTGATCCCGACAGTACCGGGTTCATTAATCGCTCCAGCCCGCGTGTCGGGCTGTGTCTCAGCATGATCAGTACGATCGGGAGCAATATCGACCTGAATATATTTCTCTCTTTCCAGCAGCCCTTTTCCTCCGTATTCCGGAATACTCCACTTTATTCCGTTTCAGAAGATTACCGGACCCCATATCCCTGTATAACCATCGAATCGATCCTGAAATTCAGGATTTTAAAATGGTTAGCGCTGAATATCCGGTACTATATGCAGCACGACCGGAATCAGATTACTTTTTATCTGCCGTATTACATGTACACCATTACAACAGGATTCACTTTTTCGCTATAAAAACGGAAAAAGAAAAGCACGAATTGTTTTATCCTTACCGGATAATTACAACGTCTGAATAACCTTTTTTAATTTTTCCGTGATATCTGTTGCCAGAGGTTCCAATGCCGGGTTATGTATGGCCATCATCGATGCAACTGGGTTGACCGCCGCAACCTCAATCATCCCGTTATCCTGTTCAATCACTGTAATATTGCAGGGGAGCATGGTCCCGATTTTATCTTCAACCAGGAGGGCCTTATATGCATAAGCCGGGTTACAGGCTCCGAGGATGTGATACTTTTTGAAAGTTATCCCCAACTTTTCTTTTAATTTAGCCTGGATATCTATTTCTGAGATGATTCCAAAACCTTCAGTCGTCAATGCTGTAACCACACGCTGAATAGCTTCTTCAAAATCCGTTGTCAATAGTTTGCTAAAATAATATTCCATAATATTTTGAGTTAATGCCTTGATTAAGGTAATTATACAAATATATGTACATTTTTATTTAAATCGCATAAATATCACTAATTTTCTTTACCTTTGCAAAAATTACTGTCATGGCAATACAATCAGTAAATGTAGAATGGACCTCAGGAATGGTTTTTAAAGCTGATGCAAATGGGTTCAGGATCATGCTTGATGCCGATGAAAAAGTCGGTGGGACAAACCAAGGTCCGCGTCCCAAGAGTTTGTTACTGACTTCGTTGGGTGGTTGTACCGGTATGGATGTCGTTTCGATCCTGAAAAAAATGCGCATCGAACCTGAGTATTTCAATATTCGTCTGGAAGGGGAGGTTAGAGATGAGCATCCGAAGAGTTTTACCCGGATTCATCTTATCTATGAATTCAGGGGTAAAGATTTACCTTTAGATAAATTACAAAAAGCGATTTCTCTTTCACAGGAAAAATATTGTGGTATTTTCGCCACTTTGCGAAACTCGGTAGAACTGACAACAGAGATTAAAATAATCTCCTGACAGTAGTTATTTTTTTTCCTTCTTTTCCTTCTTTTCTTTTTTGTGTTTATGCTTTTTGCAGGTACAACGGTCACCTACAAGAGTCTTCAGCATCTCAATTTCCTTTTCATGTAACTCAATGATCCGGTCGATTTTTTTTTCCAATAAATTGGTATCCGGAAAAAATTGCTTATCACAGGTATTGGTTTCAATATCTTTTAATACCTTAAGCATTTGTTCAAGTAGAATTTCACGTTCAGCCATATTGTTTCTTTTATTCAAATATACAACTATTAAACACTGATTAGCCAACACAGTAAAAAAAAATCTCTCTACCTTTGTAAATGTTAACCGCCCTGAATGAAAAACCCCCGCAAACCGTTACCTGAAGAAGAACAGGAGATGACCTTTTGGGAACATCTTGAAGAATTGCGCGGTACGCTGTGGCGTATTCTGATTGCCATTTTAATCACTTCGATAGTGGCTTTCGCATTCAAGGAAATTCTGTTTGATGACATTTTGCTAGCCCCTAAATCAAAGCATTTTATTACTTACCAGGTTTTTTGCCGGTTGGGGAGTTGGCTCTCCATGCCTTCACTTTGTGTCGACCCATCTCAATTTCAATTGATCAACATCAGTCTTGCCGGACAGTTCACTTCACACATGAATATTTCGTTAGTCGCCGGTTTGATCATTGCATTGCCTTATGTTCTCTGGGAATTATGGCGTTTTATCAAACCGGGGCTTACAGAAACCGAGATCCGGCAATCACGTGGAGCCGTTACCATCATTTCATTGCTGTTTATTCTCGGTGTCCTTTTCAGTTATTTTATTGTTGCGCCACTGATGATCAATTTCCTCGGAGGATATGCGGTGAGTTCGGCCGTTTCAAATCAAATTGCGTTGACTTCTTACGTCAGCTCCATTACATTGATGACCCTCCTGATGGGACTTTTGTTTGAACTTCCCGTTCTCATTCTTTTTCTTACCAAAATCGGTCTGGTAACCCCCAAATACCTGAAGAAATACCGTAAGCACACTGCCATTGTAATTCTCATTATCGCCGGTGTCATTACGCCTAGTCCCGATGTTTTCAGTCAGTTGATTGTCGCAATTCCTTTGTATGCCCTTTTTGAATTAAGCCTTTCGATTTCTTCGCGGATTTACAAAAGAAAACATGTGATGGCGGGGTGATCCGGAGAGATTATAACTTGTAACCTTTTTAAGTTTGACCCGTCTAAATTTCAAAATTGCAAATATTGAAAACTATGGAATCTAAACGTTTATATCGTAGCCTTACCGATCGTAAAATTGCCGGGGTTGCCGGGGGTCTTGGTGAATATTTTGTCATGGATCCTTTGTTGATCCGGTTGGTTTTTGTCATCCTGTTGCTGGCCGGCGGAGGAGGATTTATAATCTATCTTGTCCTATGGATCGTGACTCCTGAAAATCCTTATCGTGTTCAGACCAATATCAACCATCCGGTCGGAGAAACTCAACCTTTCAATGAAACTGCATCGGGAGCCGATAACCGGCAACCGGAATATGAATCTCAAAAGACCGGGGAAGATACATCATCAGGATCAACTGTAAATAATTCTTCAGAGGCCAAAAAATCTCCATTAAGCAAGCACAAAAGAGGAAGCCTGATCGGAGGATTGGTGCTTATCACAATTGGAGCCCTTTTCCTTGCCGATGAACTGATCCCGCAAGTTAATTTCGGTGACCTGTGGCCGCTTATCCTGGTTGCAATCGGAGTGGGGCTTCTGATCAATGCCATTACCAATAGACAAAAAGAAACGAATAATTAAACGCTAAATATTACTAAGATGAAATACCGTCATGTTTTTTGGGCTTTTATCCTGATTGCCATCGGGGTATTGTTTATCCTGAATAATTTTGGGATATTCGAATTTGGCTGGCGCGCCCTCTGGAGCCTTTGGCCATTGATCCTTATTTTATGGGGGATCTCCATCCTGCCGATCAAAGACGGAATAAAAATAGTGGCATTGGTTGCCGTTCTTGCTTTCACTATAATTTTTTTCAACCGGATCTCGGAGCGATCTTCCTGGTGGCATTTTCATAATTTCCACGGTTATACCAACCAGGATTGGGAAGACAGCAATAATGAAAGTGATGAGTCTGACACTTTTAAAAACCAGGATCTCAATGTACCATTTGATTCCCTGGTGACTAAAGGAACTTTGCAGTTGGATGCTGCCGCCGGTAATTTCAATGTGCAAGGTGTCACTTCAGATATGCTTGCATTCAGTAAAACCGGAGATATAGGGAACTATTCACTTACTACAAACGATGAAAACGGTCGTAAAAAAATCACCCTTTCTTTAGAAAAAGGAAGGATTCGTCACTCTATGGATGAGAATCAGGTGAATATTAAATTGAATGAAAAACTGTCGTGGAATCTTGGCCTGGAGATTGGCGCTGCAGAAATCACAATGGATTTACGCGATTACAAGATTGATACTGCAAATGTAAATGCCGGTGCTTCATCAATCGATATCAAAATCGGAGATAAAAATCCGTTGACGGTTATGACTTTTAATGCGGGCGCTTCGTCCATTCAGGTTGACATTCCCAAGGAATCAGGTTGCCAGATCAAGTCGGAATCCTTTATGATCAGTAAGGAATTTGACGGGTTTACAAAGAAAGGAGATGGAATCTATCAAACCTCAAATTTCAGCCACGGGAAAAATAAAATCTATTTAACCATTAAAACCGCTATTTCTAAAATAGAGATCAATCGCTATTGATTACAGGTCAAGAAAAGTCTTAACCATCGTGTAAAATTCCCTGGGCGCATCTGCGTGAACCCAATGTGAAGCATCCGCAATGGTTTTCACCGAAGCGCCGGGGAATTTACTTTCTATTTCAATAAAATCGGAGTCAAGGATGTAATCAGACATTCCTCCACGTATAAACAGTGTCGGTCCACTGTATGAACCTGGATCATCGATCCCTTCGAAAATAGATGTCAAATTCTCATTGATCGCATGAAGATTGAGACGCCAATCCAAGGTTTTGCGATCGCGCCAGTAAATATTCTTTAAAAGAAACAGTCGAAGTTTCTCGCTGGATATCCATGTTGACAATTGTTTATCCACATCGGACCGTGAATGAATAGTACTGAAATCAACCGATAACATAGCATTTAAAAGCATCTGATGCTCTCTGCTTACCAGTGGTTTTCGAAGACTGATGTCAACAACCACCAACTTTTTAACGGTTTCCGGGTGATGCAATGTAAAGAACATGGCCGTTTTGCCTCCCAGTGAATGACCGATCAGATACATTTCACTTGTTCCCCATTCCTCGATCATCTCCAGAAGGTCGCTTTCAAGTGCCGGAAAATCAAAAAAATTGCTGTGCGGTGACAGGCCATGATTGCGCATGTCGGGAATGTAAACCGAATAATGTTCACCCAGCCGGCGGCCAAAGGTGACCCAATTATCGGAAAGGCCAAATAATCCATGCAAAACGACTACCGGTATTCCGTTTCCAAACCGACGGAAAAAGAGCTTCATTTCAGGTATTTTATTAACACAATTTTGTTGAAAAATAATCGTTCGGTAATGTCAAAAATACACAAATTTGTCCCCTATTTGCAGTGGTAAAATAAATCGTAAAAAGGAGACATAAAACTTTTTATACTTCTTTGATTTTAAATTACATAAGAACTTAAATTCAAATACTGACAATTATCATTTTAAACTTTCAAACCGATAAAACTTAAAATGGACAAAATTCCAAGTGAGAAACCGGATACAATCCATCCAGAAATTTCAGAAGAAGAAGAACCTCCAAGTAAATCTAGCTTCATTGACGAAGCATCTCTTTTAGATGAATATTTAAAGTCGCGAAATGATCGGGATAAAAACACGATCAGCGAGCGTTCCCTGTCATTTTTACAAACTTTTTTCCCGGAAGCCACTATAAAGGAGTGGAACAGTTGGCACTGGCAAATCAAGAACAGTGCCCGTTCGATCGAGCAATTGGCCCGCTACATCTGGCTTTCCGAAAATGAAGTCAAACCCGATGGCCCGAATAGCCAGTCGCTTCCCTTACGTATTTCTCCTTATTATATCAGCTTGCTCGACCGTAATAATCCCGAACAAGCCTTACGGAAAAGTGTCGTTCCGGTGTTTGACGAATTCCTGTTACATCCGGGCGAAGCGTCCGATCCGTTGTCGGAAGAGCACGACAGTCCGGTACCAAATGTTGTACACCGTTATCCTGACAGGGTATTGTTTTTAGTCACCGGGTTTTGCTCAACCTATTGTCGTTATTGTACGCGCACCAGGATGGTGGCTAAGGACAAATGTCATATCGGTGTGAAAGTCTGGGAAGCTGGCCTGAATTATATCGAACAGCACACGGAAATACGTGATGTGTTGATTTCAGGTGGGGATCCGCTTACCATGCCCGACCTTCATGTGGAGTACCTTTTGTCGCGTCTGCGGAGCATTCCCCATGTGGAGATAATCCGAATCGGGACCAAAGTACCGGCGGTTTTACCCCAACGTATCACCCGACCACTTGTGAACATGCTGAAAAAGTACCATCCGCTTTTTATCAGTATTCATTTTACACACGCTGATGAAATTACGCCTGAAGTTACCGAAGCTTGTGAAAAACTTGTCAATGCCGGCATTCCCCTTGGAAGCCAGACCGTTTTGCTGAAAGGAATCAACGATGATGTTCAGGTCATGAAAAAACTGATGCATGCCCTGTTGAAAATCAGGGTACGTCCCTATTATCTGTATCAATGCGACCCTGTAGTTGGTTCGGGCCATTTCCGTACAACCATTGAAAAGGGACTGGAAATCATTCGGGGGTTGCGTGGTCATACTTCCGGATATGCGGTTCCGACATATGTAGTCGATGCACCCGGCGGGGGTGGAAAAATCCCGCTCTTACCCGACTACTTTGTGGGGCGGGAAGATGACTTTGTTCTGCTGAAAAATTACGAGGATAAACTCTTTCGTTATCCCGATTATTCTACCTGATGGTATGACCATAGGACTTACCTACGACCTGCGCTCGGAATATCTTAAGGAGGGATTTTCCGAGGAAGAAACAGCCGAATTTGATAAAGAGGAAACCGTTGCCGCCCTTGATGATGCATTAACGCAACTGGGATATGATATCGACCGTATAGGCCATGCCCGGCAGCTTATAGGACGCCTTGCCCAGGGAGACCGTTGGGATATGGTTTTCAACATTTGCGAAGGTATGCATGGTATCGGACGTGAAGCGCAAGTACCGGCAATATTGGATATTTATAATATCCCTTATACCTTCTCCGATCCTTTGGTTCTTGCTCTGACTCTTCACAAAGCCATGACCAAGCGTGTAGTTCGTGATGCCGGAATCTCCACTCCGGATTTTGCATTGGTTGAAGATCTTCGCGACATTGACAAGGTCAATCTCCCCTATCCGCTTTTTGTAAAGCCCTATGCTGAAGGGACCGGTAAAGGCATTGATGCTTCTTCGAAGGTTTCAAACAAGGCTAAATTGGAGGAAACCTGCCGTTTATTACTTCCGAAATTCAGTCCAGGTCTTATCGTTGAAACATTTCTTCCCGGACGTGAATTTACCATAGCTATCGTAGGAACCGGCGACGAAGCACGCTCATTAGGTGTTATGGAGGTCATGTTCACCGCAAAAGCGGAAGCCCATGGTTATTCATACCTTAATAAAGAAGATTACAAAGGACGTGTGAACTACCGTATTGTGAACGATGGTCTCGCAGAAAGATGTGCCATCGTGGCTTTGGCTGCCTGGCGATCACTAACCTGTCGTGATGCCGGACGGGTCGATCTGCGGCTTGACTCAAATGGACACCCGGGATTTATCGAGGTAAATCCTTTGGCCGGATTGAATCCCATCCATTCGGATTTGCCCATCATTTGTCATCTTCAGGGAATACCGTTTGTAGAACTGATCAGGATAATTATGGATTCAGCCAAGAAACGACTTCCATCGAACGAATCCAAACACTCCTCTCTATGAACGACCTTGCATTGATTCTTTACAATAAATTGTCGAAAACACCGACCGACGATGAGCTGGATGTTCTTGAGCAGGTACAGATTGTTTCCAAAGCCCTGAAACAACTGGGATTCCGGATCAAGACCGGTCAAGTGGATTTGAATTTGCAAAAGACATTCGATTTAATTAAAAAACTGAATCCTTGTTTTATTTTTAATCTTGTTGAAACCATAAGCAACCGGGGTGAGTTTGTTTATTTCCCTGCCGCTATATATCAATTTTTTGAGATTCCATATACCGGATCTCCTTTAATTCCCTTGTTTTTTGCTGCCAATAAAGTACAGACAAAAATGGAGATGAAAAGGCTTGGAATTCCCACTCCGGCATGGGTTGAATTGCATGAACTTCAAAAGCTTGATCCTGCAAAAAAATACATCCTGAAACCCATCTGGGAAGAAGGGTCAGTCGGGCTGGATGAACATTGTATCTTTAATGGTAATGATACCGGATTCATCGGTGAGATCCGGAAAAAAAACAAGGACTTATATTTTGTTGAAGAATTTGTTGAAGGCCGCGAATTTAATATCTCGGTCATTGCCGGGGCTCAGGGTCCTGAAGTATTGCCATTTGCCGAAATGACTTTTATTGATTTCCCGGAAGGAAAACCAAAGATTATGGGATATACCGCAAAATGGAAAGAGAATTCATTTGAATATTTGAATACCCGGAGGACTTTTGATATCGCCAATTTTGATCAGCGGGTTAAGGACCGTATGGTGAATATTTGTAAAAAATGCTGGAATGAAATGGGGTTAAAGGGTTATGTGCGATTTGATTTCAGGATCGATTTGCAGGGTCATCCCTTTATGATCGATATAAATGCCAATCCATGTTTGTCGGGATCCGGCGGATTCATGGCTGCTTGCGACTATGCGGGAATAGAGCCGCGAGACATCATAAAAAAAATAGTGGAACATGCCCTTGGTCAACCGATAGGGAACCTTCAAAAGTAAAACAAGATGCCAGAAAATCACAAAATAACTTTCAGAACCGAAGTCAGGGAAGAAGATTTGGAGATCGTTCGTTCCATTGTTAGCTCTACCGGATTCTTTTACGATTTCGAAATTCCCGTTGCTGTGGAACTTGTTGAAGAACGGCTCAGACTTGGGCCTGCCAGCGATTACTATTTTATTTTTGCCGAGGTGAATGATAAAACCGTGGCTTACACGTGTTTTGGCCCCATTGCAGGAACCGAGGGGGGTTTTGATCTTTACTGGATTGCCACACATAATGATTTTCGGGGAAGGGGGATCGGGAATTTACTGATTGGCGAGACCCATAAAGTGATCCGGGAAATGGGAGGCCGGCTGGTAATTGCTGAGACTTCCACAATTGAAAAATATGCACCGACACGTCATTTCTACTATAAACTTGGATATACCCTGGAGGCCAAAATCGATGATTTTTATAAGGAGGGGGACGGAAAGGTTTTTTTCATCATGCGGTTTTAATTAAATATATTGGTTTTTCAGTGTTTCGATCATCCCGCTGTCGGTAAAGATATTGGCGGCCACGACATTGAGCAGGGTCGATTTACAGGAACCATTGGTACCGATCACTGTAATAAATTCGTGTTCGCTGATTTCCAGACAAATGTCATGGAGCGCGATCACTTCATCCACCGACCCGGTGTTGAATTTTTTTATGGACGCCAGTGATCCTGATCATGGTTATAGTATCCAGCTAAGCAAATCGATAAAAAAATCTATCGAAAAATCCACTTATTTCTTCGGATGAATGAAGATACCCCTTCCACCCGGTTTTTCCCGAATGCATTCGTGATAATGATAGTCAGAAGCACAAACAGGGCGGTAAGGATCTTAAGATCGTTTGGATTCATTCCAAGATGGAGTGCGAAAGCAACGGCCAGACAGAATTTTAAACATGGTTGCCAAACCGGATGGCCAGGAGGGTGATATCGTCAGATTGAGGAATACCAACGGAGAATTCATTTACCGCACCTGAGATTCCTTTTACTACCTCTTCGATTGATTTTGCAGTATTGTTCGTCAGGAACTTCTCCAGGCGATCTTCTCCAAAGGGCTGGTCTTCCTTGTTAAATGCTTCGGTAATCCCATCGGTAAAAAGGAACAGACGCTCACCGGGGAACAATCGCGTCTTTTTAGAAAGGTAACATATTTCCTCCAGGCATCCCAGTATGGGGCCACCGGTCATTTCTACTTTCCGGATTCCATCTGCGCCTAATATATATGGAGGATTATGGCCGGCATTGACATATTCAACCTCGCCGGTTACTGTATTCAGTATCCCATAGAAAACGGTAACAAACATACATGAAACACTTTCATTGCAGAGTAGGTTATTTACATAATTCATGCACTCTTCTGTGGGAATACCTTTCAAACCGGTAGCACGGATCAGCGTGCGGCTCACGGCCATGAAGATTGCAGCCGGAACACCTTTGCCGGAAACATCGCCAATCACAAATCCAAGCCGGTCGCTATCGATCAGGAAAAAATCATAGAAATCGCCTCCAACCTCTTTGGCAGCGACCATGGAAGCAAAAATATCAAAATCGGTCCTATTGGGAAATGGAGGAAATTTTTTCGGAAGGATGGCCTGCTGAATTTCCCGGGCTGTATTCAGGTCCTGTTGAATGGATATTAACTGGTCATGCTCTTCAAGCGACCTCCTGATCTGCATGATCTCATCCAGTGTTTTGTTGATGGTGATTTCCAGGTCTTCAAAATTAACCGGTTTGGTCACAAAATCGAATGCACCGCGGTTCATTGCAGTACGGATATTTTCCATATCACCGTATGCCGAAACAATCACGGTTTTTAATCCCGGGTCCTTGAGTTCTTTTAATTTTGTAAGCAAAGTCAATCCATCCATTTCCGGCATATTGATATCAGAAAGAATCACCCCGATAGTAGGATATTCGATTAATTTAGCCAATGCTTCCAGCCCATTGTGGGCAAAAATGAAATCATAAATCCCTTCGCGGATCTGGCGACGGAATTTTTGCCGTACCAGCGGTTCAAGATCTACTTCATCGTCGACCACCATGATTTTCACACTACTCAACAAACGCTCATTCATAAAATGTTTTTAGGATTAATTATTTATAAGATCTTCTAATTCTCGTTTCTATCTCTTCTCTTCCGTCACTAAAGTTTAGGTAAAATAATGATAAACTCCGCATATTCTCCCTCAACACTATCAACCTTAATTTCACCATGGTGCTCATTGACAATAATATCATGACTGATTGAAAGCCCCAGACCGGTTCCTGAACCGGCAGGTTTCGTCGTAAAAAAGGGACGGAAAATTTTATCAGCCACTTTTGCAGGGATTCCGCCTCCATTATCACGGATCTTGATTTCAATCCGATCCCCAAGATTTTTAGTTCCGGTAAATAAAACCGGATCATAATCACCGGAATATGTTTTCATTTTCTTTTTCTGGTGGGTTGAATAGCAGGCATTGTTGATAAGATTCAGAAAAACGCGGGCAATATCCTGCGGAACCACATTGATCATACCTATTGACGGATCGTATTCGTTCTCGATCTTGATGTTGAATGTATTATCGGAGGCCCTCATTCCGTGATAACCCAGATTCACATATTCCGACAACATGGTATTGATATCGGTCGGAAGCCGTTCTCCGGATTTACCATGAGCATAAAGCAGCATTCCGCGGATAATACTGTCGGCCCTTTTCCCATGTTCTGAAATTTTTTGCACATTGGTTTCCAGATCTGTCAGAATTTCTTTCAGATATTGAGATTCTCCGGTGTCGATTAGATGATCCAGTTTATGTATGGCTTCCTTCAATTCGGAGACAAGATTCCGTGAGAGATCCGAGAAATTGGTTATAAAATTCAACGGATTTTTAATTTCATGGACAATACCGGCGGTAAGCTGGCCCAGTGATGCCATTTTTTCGCATTCCTCAAGTTGTTTGCGGGTTTCTTGTAATTGAGATAGGATTTTCTCCGGGGGGAGGTTTTCATTTGATTCGTCGGGGAGGTGGATCATGATCGACATCTTTTACAACGATAAAAGTAGAAGATTTTTAGGTAGCTTCTGATAACCATGAATGAAAAATTATTTTTTTTACGTAAAATCAAAAAAATCGTCATATTTTCGGATGTAAATAATTGCGGTAATCATCCATGGCATCACAACTGCTTCACACAAATCCCTTTCCCGGTATTCGAAGCTATGAAATTCAGGAAGATGCATTATTTTTTGGCAGGGAGCTTCAGGTAAAGGAATTGATCGATAAATTATCGGTAACCAGATTTTTGGCTATCGTCGGATCATCCGGCTGCGGAAAGTCTTCATTGATCCGTGCGGGATTGATTCCTTCCCTTTTAAAATCCGATAACGGAAAATTCAAGGATAACTGGAGAGTCACCATTTTTAAACCGGGTGACGATCCACTTGGTAATCTTACTCATGCTGTTATCGAAAACCACAGCCAGGCTGAAAAAGCCACAGAATCTATCCGCAACGGTTTACTGCAGCTGGGCGAGCTGGTGCAGAATACCGGTAAGATACAACGCCACCTTATTGTGATCGACCAGTTTGAAGAACTTTTTCGTTATAAACGTACCCGAACGGGTATCTCTGACACAACAGATGCAGCTTTGTTCGTTGAACTGTTTCTTGCTTCCATCCGGCAAACCGAAATCCCGGTTTATGTTGTTTTGTCAATGCGGACTGATTTCCTGGATGATTGTACAGAATTCCGTGATTTAAGCGAAATAATCAACCAGGGCTACTACCTTGTACCCCGGATGAATTCCGCTGAAAGACGTCGCGCCATTACCGGTCCCATTCAGGCCATGGGGAGCAGGATCACGGAAGAATTGGTTGAATGCCTGCTTAACGATGTAGGTGATGATCCCGATCAGTTGCCCATCATGCAACATGCGCTGATGCGGACCTGGGACTATTGGACACTGAACCGCATCGGTGATCAACCAATCGGGATGGAACATTATACGGCAATTGGCACCATGAAGGAGGCGTTGTCGGTGCATCTCGAAGAGATATATGAAGCGCTGAAAGACCACCGGAACAAGTATTTTGCCGAGAAATTATTTAAAACGCTTACCGATGTGAGTAAAGAAAGTCGAGGAACGCGACGACCCACATCTTTGGGCGATATCTGTACGCTGACCGAAGCCAGGGAAGAAGAGATCATCAAGGTCATCGACAGCTTCCGGGAACCCGGCAGGGCATTCCTGATGCCATCGGCGCAAGTGAGCCTGACATCAGACTCCATCATCGATATTTCACACGAAAGTATTATGCGTGTCTGGACCCGTTTGCGAAAATGGGTAGAAGAAGAAAGCCAATCGGCACAATTATACATGCGTCTTTCAAAAACCGCCGAACTCTATCAACTGGGCAAATCAGGATTATGGATCAACCCGGAACTCCAGCTGGCCCTTCAGTGGAAAGAACAGACAAAACCCAATGCCACCTGGGCAAAACGTTACGATTCAGCCTTTGAACGGGCCATGAGTTTTCTTGAATACAGCAGAAAACAACACGAATTCGAACTGGCGAAAAAAGAAAAACAACAGAAAAGAAATCTGAAAAGGGCGCGCAATTCCGCAGTAATCCTTGGAATAGCGTCCATCGTTTCTATCCTTTTCCTGATCATCTCCCTGAACTTGCGGTTCAAAGCAGAGGCCAGTCGTAAAGAAGCCACTGAAAAAGAAAAACTGGCCATTTTCGAAAGAAAACGGATGGAAGAACAACGAAAAGAGGCCATACTGCAGAAGAAGATTTCAGAACAGCAACAACAAATAGCCGAACAACAAAAAATAATAACTGAGCAGCAACGGCAATATGCTGTACAACAACAGGTGATTGCACAGGAACAAACAGTGGTGGCCATTCAACAAAAACAGAAAGCCGATGTTTCCCGGCAGGAAGCAGTTGTTGCCCGCGATGAAGCGCAATCGCAGCGTAAAGAAGCAGTCGCACAAAAACTGATCGCCGACAAAGAACGGATCAAAGCAGAAGAATCCGAAAAAAACACACAGCGTCTCCGGTTACTCTCTGTAGCACGCTCCATATCGATTCAGGCCAACCAGATATTTACAACCCGGAAAGACAACCTTCCAGCCCTCCTTGCACTCCAGGCCTTTCGTTTCAATGAAGAGAACGGAGGATTGATCAACGACCCGGATATTTATTCCGCATTATCAAATATTTCGAGCGATCAGTCTATCCTGCGGGGACATGCAGACGCCGTGCGGTCTATTGCGCTTTTCCCCGATGGAAAAACCCTGGTATCCTGTAGCGATGATGGAAATATAATGCGCTGGAATATAAATAATCCGAATGCTGAACCTTCGCTATTGAAGATGCCGAAAACGATAAGGGAGAATTTCCGCTGCGTTTTGATCACTTCCGATTCACGGTTCATCATTGCCGGTACCCTTTCCGGGAAAATATACGTCTGGAAAACCAGTGAATCAGAAGCTTTACCGGTTGTCATCCCGGCCCATTCCTCCGGGATCAATAGTCTGGCCCTCAACCCGATTAATAACAGTTTCGCAAGCGGTAGTTCTAATGGTACAATTCTGCTTTGGAAATATGATGGTCAGGTTTACAAAAATATGCTGCTCGATTCCGTTGCCGGAAAAATCACCTCACTGGCTTTAAGCCAGGATGGAAAATTCCTTTTCTATGGTAACTCCGATGGGACGATAAACTGTTATGATCTTCTGTTACAAAGCAGGAAACCTTTCCCGGTTTTAATGTCCGGCGACCCCATTTTGTCCCTTGCATTGAGTGCTGACGGGAAATTCCTTGCCGGGGGATTTTCCAATGGCTCCATACGGATTTGGGATACCGGAAACCTGAAAGCACCACCAATCGAACTGATCGGACGACATTCTTCCGGGATAACTGCACTCTCTTTCAGTCCTGATGGCAATGATCTCGCTTCATCAGGTTACGACTGGAGCTTAAAAATCAGCAATTTAAAGTTGAGGGAAGGAAAACCCATATCCATTGAGAAACATGACCTTTGGGTTTATGATATTATCTATATTCCCGACAACAACCACTTAATCTCCTGCAGTGCAGATAAAACCATCCGGATTTTTTCGACGAAATGTTCGAACATGGCAGAGAAACTTCAAAAAGAACTTAAAAGGAATTTAACGGTTGAAGAGTGGAATAAATATGTTGGCGCCGATATCCCTTATCAGAAAAGCCGGTCGGATCTTCCCTGACGACCGGCTTTTAATCGGTTATTGAGTTTGTTAAAGTATTAACTATGAATAAATTAAATATACGATGGTTTTTTGTGTGGCTTTTCATACTTTTCATTACTGCCGCTGTTTTCTTTCCCATTTCAGTCGTTGCCCAGCAATGCAACGATGTTACCCTAAGCGATTCACGAAAATTATATGAAAACGGGAAGTTCAATGAAGTCATACGTATACTACAACCTTGTATTAATAAAGGATTCAATGAAAAGCAAAAAGTCGAGGCCTACCGGTTACTGGCGATGACATACATAGCCATCGATTCGATAGACCAGGCATCAACCGAAACGGGTTACCTTCTGGAAATAAATCCGACATATGAACCAAACCTTTTTGATCCTCCGGCGTTCATTAAACTGGTAAACTCACTCAAGCTTGCCGGGGGAACCCAGGTGGTCACTTCCGTTTCCAAGAAGGCTGAATCCATCTACGAAGCCCCTGCCACCATTGTCGTTATCACCCGCGAAGACATCAAAAAAAGGGGATATAATGACCTGGTCGAATTGCTTAAGGATGTTCCCGGGTTTGACCTGACCTTGTTTTACGGTCCTGAATATGCCAATATATACCAGCGTGGGTTCCGCCAAAACAACACGGAAAAAACCCTCCTGCTGTTTGACGGCATCGAGGAAAATGATCTTTGGACAAATTGGGCATACATAGACCGGCAATATCCATTATCCAATATCGAAAGGGTGGAAATCATTTACGGTCCTGCTTCTACCATGTATGGTCCCAATGCCTTCGCCGGCGTGATCAATGTGATCATGCAGAATTCTGTAGATGCCATCAAACCCGGTCGAAGTATTGGCATCAGCGCCAATGTCGATTATGGTACCTATAACACTACAACGGTGGACCTGAGTATATCGGGGAAACGGCGTAATATCTCATTCACGGTAACGGGAAGACTTTTCCACTCAAACGAAATGGACCTTTCAAGCCAGAAATATTTTGACTACAATCCTGATGTTTACAATGGAGTAAATTATAATAACCTTCTTGATATTTCTACAGGTGCAAAGCAATATTTGATCAATAATAAATTGCCCTTTTCCAACCCATATTACACACTATCTGCCGATTCCAATCAGCTAACTTTAACACAATTGGGTGCAGAAACTGCAAGAAATCTCGATAAATCAGGTTATGATCAGATCGTGAATGGTCATAAAATTGGGTTTTCCAATCAGACCAATAGCTGGCTGCTGAACGGAAAAGTCAAAATCGGAAACTTCACTGTAGGTTTTCAAACCTGGAAATACAGCCGGGGCGGAACCACTCAGTACACTGACACTTATGTTGCCGGTTCTGACAATGGATTTAACTGGATCCCGGAGTTGACTTACTTTTTCGTAAAATTTGAAAACCAGATCAGCGAAAAAGTCTTCTTCTCTAATCTTACCACTTATCGTATACATCTGGTTTCTGATGAAACAAGCTTTGTTTCTGTCTCCAATTATGCCCGCGGAAATAAACGGCTCACCGACCTTGTTAAAAATACTCCTCCTGACTGGATCACCATGTATATGTATGAAATCTCAAAACAACTTCGTTCAGAATTCAAGGTAATCTACCGCCCGGTTTCAAGGTTTGACCTGGTTTCAGGTCTTGAGGTAAGAAACAGCACATTGCAGGGAGCGTATTATACAAGTTTTACCTCAACTCCCCAGGATTCAGCGGTTATTCTTCCTTCTCCGAAAGGAGGAAACGAGTTTAATGCATGGGACCTTGGGGTCTATTCCCAGGGAACTTTCCAGGCATTACGAAACTTCAAAATCACTTTTGGGCTTCGTTATGATTTTAACCGTGTTCGTGACAATGACGGATTTGGCAGCGAATTCAGTCCCCGCTTTGCGCTGGTTTATTCCCCGGGTAAATTTACATTTAAAGCTATTTACTCCAGAGGGATTATGAATGTATCGAACTGGACAAAATATTCAGCAGCAGGGAACCGTATTCCTAATCCAGCCCTGAAGACGGAAAACATTCAGAATCTGGAGATCAGCGCCGGATTCCGGTTGAACAAAGCATTCCACGCAGACATCACGGTTTACCGCGACTTTATTGACAACGTTGTAGGGACAGTTAAAGTGGACGATTATTCCGGAAAAGTCCAGAACCAGAATATAGGTAAATTCCGGATCACAGGAGTTCAAGCCAATGCAATTTACCAGGTAGAATCATTTTCCGCATATTTCAATTATACCTTCTGTGACCCAAAGCAGATATTTTCCGAGACCGGGGAAGTCAATAACCGGGTGGGAGATATTTCCAGTCACCAGTTCAATCTCGGAGCAGATAAAGTATTTTTCCGTCAACTGGATGTTAACCTGCGTTTGAATTTTGTCGGGAACAGGCCTACCGGTGAAGGGACTACCGTTCCATTAAATACGGATGTCTTCCCGGCTACAGCCATTCTGAATGGAGCCATAAGTTATACGAATAAAAAGATCGTTCCCGGGCTTGCACTTCAGGTTGTGTGCAATAATATTTTTAACACCACCTATTTGGATCCAGGGACAAAAGCTGCGGATGGCATTAACAGCCCCACCGCAATTTTACAACGCGGAAGGCATTTTTTAATCAAACTATCTTATGATCTGTAATTGAACTTTTTATGACTGAATACAGGAAAATTATCGATGCAGCGTCTCTCTGGGGGGAATTTTATAAACCGGACAATCCAAAATTGAATCCGGGAAAAGGGTTAAGGGTGGTTCTTTTCGTCAGTTGTAATTGTGGAAATATCGTTTTGAATAATCTTTTCCTGTTCGAGCAGAAATATCCCGGTCTTCTGAATGTTGTCGGGGTAGTTACCGATGATCCTGTTGATCCGGATGCCCGTATTTCTTTGAAAAAAAGGATCTGGAGCCAATACACTCCTGAGGAAAGGAGCGAACTCAAAAACAAAATTATTCATACCTGCATGCAAATCGGGATTCCATGCTATACGGGTGCAGTAAAAACGGATTATTTCCGTAAAATATTTAAATCCTGGAATCCCGAGGTGTTGATCATGTTTTGTTTTGGACAGAAGATTGATTCCTTTCTTTATGAATTTCCTGTTATGGGCGCCTATAATTTTCATCCTTCCGACCTTCCCAAGCAAATCGGAGCCGGAACACAACCATTTCAGAATGCCATGCGCAATGGGTTGAAGACCTCTCCAATGGTCATTCATCAGGTAACGGAGCTCATCGATATGGGGCCGATCGTTGGGGTTTCAACCCCGGTAAATATCTGCCTTGAAGATGGAACATATCCGAAAAGCCTTTTAACTCTACTCGAAAAGATTACCAGCGTCGGAGGCTGGATGTGTATCCAACTCATTAATGATATCATTAATCGGAAAGCCAGTGGTGAAACCGGACCAGTGGGTTGGATTGATTTCAACAAAGTATTACCGCAGGATATCAGGCAATTACTGATGTCGCCTGCTACGAATGACCTTACCGAAATGTATGAAGTACCTCTTCATTCTTTACTTTTGAAATGACGGTTTCTTAGATGAGAGAAAGAGAGTGGTTCACGAAAGTATTGAATATCCGCACCGAGGAATTTAAACCCGTATTCCTCCTGATGGTTTTTTCGTTTTTTATCGGACTGTCGCTTTCGTTCTACTTTACTGCTTCAAATGCCATTTTCCTGAAGCATTTTTCTCCAAAAATGATTCCGGTTTCCTTTATTGCTTCAGGGGTCATCGTATGTTCGGCCTGGTATTTATTTTCCCGTATAGACAAAAAATCCAGCTTTTCCCGGCAGGTTACGGTTAAATTTCTCTTTGTTTTTATAACGGTTCTCGCCATAAGCCTAGGTGTTTGGGCTTTCGATACAGGCTGGCTTGCCTTTATCTTGTACACCTGGGTTCGCGTAATGGTATATATTACGCTGGTCAATTTTTGGGGAGTGGCCGGCAAATTATTCAATATCCGTCAGGGAAAACGGATATTCGGGCTTATCAGTGTCGGTGAAGTTATTTCCATCATCATCGGGTATTTTTCCATTCCGCTGATCCTGCAATTCCTCAAAGTACCGGATTTACTTTTTCTTGCATCATTTTCCCTTTTTATCTGCCTTATATTGGTATTCGTCATTTTCAGGACATTCAACGATCAGCTTCAGACTACAAGGGTTCCTTCCGGCCAGGAAAAAAATGCCATTAAATCAGAATGGAATTACTGGAACCTGTTGAAAAAACCATATTTCCTGCTTATTTCCCTGATGGCTTTGATGCCTATTTTTGGATACCTGTTCGTCGACTTTTTATTTCTTGCCCAAACAAAGCATGAATTTGCCAACAATCCCGAATCCATCGCTCGTTTTTTGGGTGTTTTTCTTGGTTTTGTTGCTATTGTAGAATTGATTTTTAAACTTGTTTCCGGGAGGTTCCTGAATAAATACGGATTGAAACCCAGCTTGTTATCCTTACCCTTTATCCTGGTTTTCAGTATTTCATTAGCGGCTGTTCTCGGGACTTTTTATGGAACGGTGGGTATGTTTTTTGCATTTATCGCTTTGGCGCGGCTTTTTGAACGTTCGATCCGGGGCGCCGTTTATGAACCTGCCTTTCAATTATTATACCAGCCTGTTCCAACCGAACAAAGATTACCTTTTCAGAATCAGATTGAAGGAATTCCAAAGGCGCTCGGCACGGTAATTACCGGCGTTGTAATTCTATTGCTTTCGAGCATCCCCCAATTTAATATAGTATACTTCAACTGGGTTTTCATTGCCGTACTCGGATTATGGACATGGATATCGTATAAGATGTACGACGAATACCGCAATATGTTGAAATCAAAGTTGATCGGACTGAAACTTGAAGATCGCAGGGAAAATGAAAAGATTGCCCCCTTCATCAGCCAAACCTTGTCGTCATCCGGGCAGGATCAGTTCCAGTATTTATACGAATTTTATGAAAAAGTGGTGCCTGCCGGCATTGATCATATTCTGGAATCCGCTTACAGGAATTCAACCGCTGACAACCAAAGAGGCATCCTTGAGAAAATCCGTGATAAACAATATGTTCCCGGATTAAATTTTATCGAAAACCTGTGCGATCAGAATGAAAATCCGGTATTACGTGATACACTTGAGGAAACAAGAACTGTTCTCAGGGAGGCAGAAGACCTTCCATTTGATTACCTTGTTTCACAGGCACACGCTGAAGAGGCCGCAACACGTCTTCGTGCAGCCCGATTACTTGGTTATTCGGGAAGATATAATACGTATAAACTGCTTATCAATCTGTTAAAAGATCCGGATACTGAAGTAAAAAAGGCCGCCCTTATTTCTTCCGGCAGGATAAAGCGGTATGAATTATGGCATTATATCATCGAAAATCTTATCAATCCCGAATTCTCCAATGTCGCCGGAGTTGCAGTCCGAATCATCGGAGAACCCATCCTGACCGACCTGGACCGTTTTTTTGACAAGATCGCCGAACACAAACAAACTCAACAACAAATCATTGAAATTATCGAAGCCATTGGCGGCGAAAAATCGATACGTATCCTGCGTGAAAAAATCAATTATCCCGACAAAGATATTCGCAACAAGGTATTGATTTCACTCAGTAACCTCGAGTATCGCGCTTCGGTCTCTGAAATTCCTTCAATCAGGCAGGCAATCGAAGAATCTGTCGGGACTATGGTTTGGCTGATGGCTTCAATCATCGATGTCAGCGGAATCTCCGGTTCCGTTAACCTTCGGCAGGCGTTGCTTGAGGAAATCGAAGAAAAAAAGGAGCAGGTCTTCCTTCTGCTTTCCCTGATGTATGAACCCAGAACCATAAGACATATCCGTGAACATATCGAAAGCCCGGATACCAATGCAAAAATTTATGCACTCGAGATCAGCGATATGATGATCTCGGAAGAGATTAAAGAGCTTTTTTTCCCGATTTTCGAAGACATCCCGATCCAGGAACGGCTTAACCGGTTCAGCATACGGTTTCCGCAGGAAAAACTGACGTTTCAGGAACGGCTGTTTGACATTATTAACAAAGACTATACAAAAATCAATAAATGGACAAAAGCCTGTGCCCTCGCGCTGCTTGATGAACCGGTCTTTCAATCCCCAGAAATGAAAATTGAAATACTGGCAGCCAACTTTGTAAATCCTGACCCAATGTTAAGTGAACTGGCTGCTTTGATTTTATATAACGGAAACCGCGATTCTTTTAACGAGATTATAAGTCGGGATGAGAAAAAGGATGTCGTGAGATCAGGAAAACTTCAGAACCGGATCAAGACGCTTTCGAAAATAAATGATATACCGATTTACAAAAAAGTGATTGCCCTGAAGAATACCGATCTCTTTTCTACGATTCCTGAAATTGAAATTGTTGACATTTTAACACGCCTTGGAGATTATAAAAAGGAAGATGGAGTTGTATATGACCAGGGAGAAAGTTACCCCTCTGATTGTTGGGTAATTAATCACGGAAAGACAGACGAATTACGTATCCCCTGGATAAAATTATATGAAACAATGTCGGGTAACCGGATCCTGATTGAACGATTTGTCGGACTTTTCATAAAGCACAACATTTAAATGAAGGACTATGAATAAATTGCTCATTCCCTTCCTTGTATTATTTGGCATGGGTTCGTCTATGGCACAGGTACAGCAACGGGGGGAAACCGGATATCCCTTCGTTAAAAATTTCGAAGCCAATCAATATAAAGCCCATGCTCAGAATTTTGCCATTACACGCGATCATAAAGGGATCATGTATTTTGGAAATTTTGCAGGTGTCCTTCAATTCGATGGAGAGTTCTGGAGGTTGATTCCTACTGCGAAGACAACACGGATATCTTCGCTTGCTACCGATAGTATTGGAACCGTTTATGTTGGCGCAAGGGGTGAGATTGGTATCCTGAACACAAATAAACAAGGTGAACCGGTATTTAAAAGTTTAACAGACAGCTCCAATAAAGATTTGGCTTATCAGGATGTGATTCGGATTTTTCCGACACCAAGGGCAGTCTATTTTCTAACGAAAAAATTTATTTTCATCCTGAGCGGAGGTAAACTGGAGCCTTTCAATCCGGGAAATGAGATTATCTCTGGATTTTATGTACATAATACGCTATTCCTCCAGCTTAAATCCATAGGGCTGGTCAGATTCGACGACCGGAAGCTTACCCCTGTCACAGGGGGATCACTTTTTGCCGGCGCCATCGAAATTAAATCCCTTTTGCCTTATCTTCAGGATCAAATCCTGATAGCCAGCGGTACTCAGGGTCTTTATCTCCTGGGTCCTTCCGGGATCAAACCTTTTCCCACACAGGCCGATGATTCATTCAGGAAAAGCCTGATCACTTCGGGTGTCATACTGAAGGACGACACATATGCGTTCGGGACTTCCCGTCAGGGGGTCATTATCCTATATCCTGAAGGTTCTATAAAACAGATCATTGACAAAAGGGCCAATTTATACGATCAAAATGTCCAGGCGCTATTTGCCGATGATAACAATATACTTTGGACTGCACTGAATAATGGAATCGCAATGATCGAAATTCCGGCGTCACTTTCTTATTTCGATGATAAATGCGGGTTGAACGGAAGTGTAAATCATATCATCAGGTTCAAGGACCGGTTATATGTTTCCACATACCAGGGATTGTTCTGGTTCGACGAAAAAACGTTCAGTTTTAAATCGGTGCCGCAGATCATTACTGCCTGCTGGGGAGTGGTACCATTCGGCAATGAATTGCTGGCTGCGACTTCTCAGGGGATATTCAGTGTTTCGGAACAAAATGTACATCTGGTAATAGAGGGTTTTACCATGTCGTTGATCCGCTCCAAAATGGATCCATCCTTGTTTTTTGTCGGCGAAATGGGCGGATTTTCAAGTCTGAGAAACACTAACGGTCATTGGACATTACAACAAATTGGCGCTTCGGGGGAAGAGATCAATGATTTACAGGAAGATTCCACCGGCGCCATTTGGGGAGCCACATTGACCAAAGGTGTTTTCCGATTTACCATCGGAAGCAAAACGCCCGAATACTTCAAAGAAACTTCCGGTTTGCCTGAAACAGCCGGTAGTACTATTAATATACTGGATGGAAAAGTTACAGTTGCCACCCGCCAGGGTGTTTTTATATTTGTTGATAAAACACGTTCATTTCAAAAGATCAATCTTTTCGGGAAGGATACAATAAATGAAGATCAATGGTTCTCGTTTATCACCGAAACAAAAGCAGGTAACCTTTGGGTGAATGCTGGTGATGAAACCCAGCTGACTTTTTTAGAGCAACATGGAAGTGGGTTTCAAAAAACGCAGGCGCCTTTCCTTCCCATTGCCGACCGTGTGATATGGGCCATTTACCCCGAAGACAACGGAGTGTCGTGGTTCGGAGGACCGGATGGCCTTTTCAGATTTGATCCATCAGTGAATATGCGAAAACTTGACCCTTGGCCTACCCTGATCAGGCGGATCACAACTCATAATGATTCCCTGATATATTCCGGAGTTACCGGCAAGATCATCCTTCCTTATCATGATAATTCACTTCGGATTGAATTTTCTTCTCCTTTTTATTCTGCGCTTGGAGAAAACCAGTATCAATATTTACTTGAAGGATTCGAAGAAACCTGGTCGGATTGGTCAACACAATCACACAAAGAGTATACAAACCTTCCCAAAGGGAATTATATATTTCATGTCCGTGCACGGAATGTTTACGACCGGACCAGCAAGGAGGCGACTTTCAGTTTCAGGATACTTGCACCCTGGTATACCACAGGGTGGGCGTTCTTTCTGTATTTTGTCTTTGCAGCTGGCTTGATATATGTGATCGTCTTATACAGGAATCGCCAATTATTGAAAGAAAAACGCCTCCTTGAACAGAAAATTTCGGAACGAACCGCCGAAGTGGTGCAACAGAAAGAGGAAATTGAAAAGCAATCGGAAGAGTTAGCCAATAAAAACGATGAACTGGAGAAAATCAACATTGTAGTAAAAGCGATCAATTCGGAGATCAATTTTTTGAACCTCCTTCAATCGCTCCTGGAGAAAACCCGGATGATCAAATCGGTTGATAAATCAACCGCCCTGGTATTCGATAAAACATTGAACGCATTCAAATTCAAAGCCAGTTTCGGTTGGGATGTGAGCCGGCTTGATGCTGTAAAACTTTCCCTTGGACAAGCAGAAAAGCGTTACCTAAAAAATGCGGAAGAGATATTTGAGGATATTTTCCTGAAAACCGATTTCTCCTCACTTGAAGATATTCCTGGGCTGACAGAATTAGGTATTCCGAAGTCGATGCTTGTGCTTGTCATCAAAGTTGAAAACAAAGTGGAAGCATTTCTGATCCTCGAGAATATGAACCGCGAAAATGCATTTGAAAACAAGGATCTGAGTTTCATCAGGAATTCAAAGGAGCACATTATTTCGGCATTCATCAAGACCCGGATTCTGGAAGATCTGCAACAGACTTTGCAAAACCTCAAAGAGACCCAGGACCAGCTGATCCAGTCGGAGAAACTGGCATCTTTAGGTGCACTTACCGCTGGTATCGCCCATGAGATCCAGAATCCCCTGAATTTTGTCAATAATTTTTCCTCCCTTTCCGGTGAACTGGCCGACGAACTTGATGTCTTCATCAGGGAGATTAAAGATAAGCTCAGTCCCGCTAAATTTGACGATACTGTTGAAGTGATCGCGATGATCAAGGGAAATGTTCAAAAGATCAATGAGCACGGGAAACGTGCCGAAAGCATCGTCAAGGGGATGCTCCAGCATTCGAGAGGAAGAAGCAGTGAATTTGAAGAAGTGGATATCAATAACATGGTGGCTGAATATGTCAACCTCGCCTACCACGGCATGCGGGCTAAAGACAAAAGCTTTAACACCAGTATCAAAACGCAGCTTGATCCTGCAGTGGGGAAAGCCAGTATCGTTCCTCAGGATCTAAGCCGTGTGATCCTCAACATTGTCAATAATTCCTGTTATGCCCTTGATGAAAAGACGAAAAAACACATTCAGGGATTCGCTCCGGAAGTGATCATCAGTACATCAAAGATGAAGGATAAAATTGAGATCCGGATTAAAGATAACGGCACCGGGATACCTGATCACGTAATCGAAAAAATATTCAATCCGTTTTTCACTACCAAACCTACCGGGAAAGGAACCGGGCTAGGCCTTTCGATGAGCTTTGACATTGTTACCCAAATCCACAAAGGGAAACTGGAAGTAAAATCAAAAGAGGGTGAATTCACCGAATTTATCATCACCATTCCGGAACGGCAATCTTGAGAAACCTTGTATTACCGATGAAACGGTTGATATCCTGTTGTCTTTTTGTACTCATACTCCAGACCAGCGTTAAGGGGCAGGCAATTTTTAAGATCAATCAATACAATATCATTTACAGCGGTGACCTGATGCCGGTCATTACCCTTTTTACCAATTATCCGTTTAATAAAAAGCTAAGCATTACCAGCTATTTTTATGTGAATGCCTACACTAAAAACAGTTGGGGTGAAGGATTGGCAGGATTGACTTTCACACCGGTTAAAGGGATATCACTGGGATTCCTTGGCGGTTTTCAATCCAATGAAACTGAGCTATGGCGGGTGTCGCCCATCATATTATTGAGCAAAAACCGGTTTTCCTTCTTTGGGGCATTTGAATTCGGCGGTAAAAGATACCGGTGGGACGCTATGGGTTTTTATAACTGGAAAGCCTTTTATCTTGGCGCTGAATTTATTCGTTATTATCAGATGTATGCAGCAGGACCCCGCATAGAATTTTCTTTTTTAAAAAAACAACCCATTACTATTTTCTACAGTGGTTTGTGGGATTGGACCTATGGCAAATATGCCTCTATGTTCGGGATTTATTCATCTTTTGGTTTTTCACCCAAAGTGTCCGTTTTAGATGATTAACAGCAAATTATCCATGAACGGATTATTCCGTAAGTTTGCACCTGTTGAAATTTTTGGTTATGAAAGCTTTAGTCTTTGACATATCTTTAACAGTAAAGGAAATACCATGTCCTCAACCACGGAATCATGAAGTACTTATTAAAATTCTCTTTTCTGCCATATGCAATACGGACCTTGAGATCATCAAAGGGTATATGGGATTCAAAGGTGTTCCGGGCCATGAATTTGTAGGTGAAGTAATGACCCGGTCCAGTTACCTCTTCGGAAAAAAAGTTGTTGGTGAGATCAATTGTTCCTGCGGCGAATGTTATTTATGTCAAACCGGCCGGAAGACCCATTGCCCCAATCGTACAGTGCTCGGAATACAGGATCACCAAGGTGTTTTTGCCGAATACATTGTGCTGCCTGAAGAAAACCTCAAGATCATACCCGATAACATTCCACTCACATCAGCTGTGTTTACCGAACCGCTTGCTGCAGCAATTGAGATATTTGAACAAATCCAGATCAAACCTTCCCAGAATGTATATATTTTCGGAGCCGGGAAACTGGGATTGCTGATTTCCCAACTATTCAGATTGAACGGTTGCTTATATACCACGTTTGACACCAACGAAGTGAAAGTGAAAAAAGCGCTCGAAACCGGTATCAATGCAAGTCTGCTTTCTTCATTAGGGGAATCGGATAAAGCTGAGGTTTGTGTTGATTGTACCGGTAATCTTTCCGGGATTAATCTTGCCTTGTCGCACCTTTATCCCAGGGGGAAATTAATACTGAAAACCACGGTTGCCAAATCTGAAAAAATTGACTTGAACCAGATCGTTATCAATGAGTTTGAAATTATCGGTTCCCGTTGCGGCTTATTTGAACCCGCCTTAAGTCTGCTTAGCCAGGGATTGGTGAACCCTCAACCGTTGATTACCGCCATTTTTTCTTTTAATGAAATCCTGAAAGCTTTTGAAACGGCTGAAAAACCAGGTTCTTTAAAAGTACTGATCCAACATTGATTTTTGAAATAGTTGTTATACTAATTCAAAAAAAAAATGATAAAATAAAAAAAATCTCTTAATTTCGCATAGTCCATAAACTGGAGTAAAAAATATATTTTTCGTTAGTACAAACAAATTTCCACTGAATTTATGAAAGCACTGAAAAAAAGTTATTCCGGCCTTGCAGTGGCTGTTTTATTCTTGATTATCGTACTCGCTGGCTGCAACAGCACATCAAATAAGGATAAAAAAGCTAACGAAGCTGTTGCCGACACGATCCGGAAGGAAGTGATCCTGAGTCCGGAGTCGCAAAGTTTGCTGTACAAATTCCCGACCCCTTTCGAAGTTACTATGATGCTTGAAAAAGCCAAAGCAGGTTTTATTTTCGACATCACCAATTCTCCTACAAATGTCACGAAATATAGCACCGAAAAGAGCAAAGCAATCAACCTGGGTGTTTATAGTGCCGACTTGAGTTATTCTGCAACTTATAACCGGACCGATGAGACCAATAAATTCCTGGCTTGTACCAACAAACTCGCTGATGAACTGGGCATTGCCGGGGTTTATGATCAAAACCTGCTTGACAAAATCAAGAAGTACAACAATAATAAAGATTCATTGGTTGCCCTTATCAACAAAGTGTTTGGACAAACCAATGATTTTCTGTCAAAAAACAACCGTAACCAGATCGCTGTACTGATCGCAGCCGGTGGATTTGCTGAAGGACTTTATCTTGCTGCATATCTGGGCCTTGCTGCCAAAGATAATACGAAAATTACCGCCGTCATTGCAGACCAGAAAGCAAATTTCGACAAATTATTGACTATCCTTCAGGCATATAACCAGGACCAAAACATGAAACCCATCGCCGATGAAGTGGCTAAACTAGCGCCGGTATGGACTAATTACGGCGTTGAATCGGGCAAAAAGCTACCAAAAGATAAAGCCATTGCTGTTAACGATCTTACTGCGAGTGTCCGGGACGTCCTTGTAAAATGATCTGAAACTCCAGAGAATATTATTCCTGATTGAACTTTAAAAACCGCCTTTGTTCTAAAGGCGGTTTTTTTATCGTTTCAATATTCGTACTTTTGATTCAGGCAAAAAATCTCATCTATGTCTGAACCCATCCTGATGGCGTTGGTACAGCTTTTCGCCATTGTCGCCGCCTCCGTCAAAAAGCAGGTTTCCGAGAATACCCGTACCATTCTTGAATCTTACCTCCGGCAACATCTGAACAGCCAGGAACTGGAAGAGTATCTGAAACTGTTTGATGAATTGTTGTTTTTCCATCAACCCGATGATGAAATCACTGAAGGAGGTGGATTGGATGTTACTGATAAAATCCACGCTATTTGCCGGAAAATCCAAAACCACCTTACCGCCAGAGACCGGTTGATCGTTTTTATCAAATTTCTTGAATTCCTGGATGAACTGGGCCGTGATCAAAAAGAAATACCGGTTGTGGAACGTCAACTGCTTGAAAAGTATACTCAGGTTTTTAAAGAGGTCTTTAATCAGCCGGAACATGAATATCATAATGCCCGTGCCTTTATCTTCGATCCATTCGGCAGCGAAATGCAACCTGATCATTTACTGGTAATTGAAGCACAGCCTGACCAGACAGCAATGCGCAATAAATATATGATACGCGATCGTCTTGATGGAAAAATAATCATCCTTTATATCACTTCCGTCAGAACCATGATATGCCGGTATCTTGGAAATGATGAGCTTTATCTGAATGGTCACAACGTACCTCCCTACCGTTCATTTGTATTTAACAATGGCGCCATCCTGAAAAATCTGAAAATTGCCCCGATCTATTTTGCAGATGTTGCTGCACAGTTTCTTCAGTCAAAGGCAAAAATCAATATTGAGTTTACCGCAAAGGAAATTGAATACCGGTTTAAAAACAGTTCCAACGGAATCCATCCTTTCAGTTTTACCGCTGATTGCGGAGAATTGATCGGGGTTATGGGTGGCAGCGGAGTGGGAAAATCAACCCTGTTGAATGTGCTTAACGGGAATCTGGCTCTTCATCAGGGACAGATTCTCATCAATGGATATGACCTGGAAAAAGATAAAGAAAAACTTCAGGGAATCATCGGATTTGTCCCTCAGGATGACCTGCTTGTTGAAGAACTGACGGTTTTTCAGAATCTTTACTACAATGCCAAACTTTGTTTTAAAGATTTTACCAAAAAACAGCTGATCCGCGCGGTGGTCAAGGTCCTGATGGATATCGACCTGATTGGTATCAAAGACCTGACTGTTGGCGATCCCCTCAACAAATTTATCAGCGGAGGCCAGCGCAAACGACTTAATATTGCCCTGGAACTGATCCGCGAACCTTCCGTTCTTTTTGCCGATGAACCTACCAGCGGACTCTCTTCCATGGATTCGGAAATGGTGATGTTACTTCTGAAAGCACAAACCATTAAGGGTAGACTGGTCATCGTGAATATTCATCAACCTTCGTCGGATATTTACAAACTCTTTGATAAACTGCTGATCATGGACAAAGGAGGGTTTCCCATTTATTATGGTAACCCGATCGATGCTCTTACCTGGTTCAAATCGGCCACCAATCATGTCAATCCCGATGAAAGCGAATGTCAGCATTGTGGTTATGTGAATCCGGAACAATTACTGCAAATCACCGAATCAAAAATTGTCAATGAATACGGACGGTTGACAAGTAACCGCAAGATCGCACCCATTGAGTGGTATGAGCTTTTCCGGAGCAAAATTCAACCCAAGCTTAGCATCAGGGAAGAAAAAAGTAAAATTCCCGGAAGTTTTTTCAAGGTACCTGGACATTTAAAGCAATTCCGGATTTTCAGTATCCGTAATCTGCTCACTAAAGTTACCAACCGGCAGTACATGCTGATCAACTTCCTGGAAGCGCCATTTCTGGCTGCCATGCTTGCCTATCTTACCCGTTATCGTTTTGGCGATCATTACATCTTCAGCGACAACCGCAATCTGGTCCCCTACCTTTTTATGAGCGTAGTTGTTTCTCTTTTCCTGGGCATGATGGTCAGCGCAGAAGAGATCATTAAGGACAGGAGGATCCTGAAACGAGAGGCTTTTCTTCATCTGAGCCGTTTTAGTTATTTGAACGCAAAGATCATTCTTCTCTTTGTTCTATCGGCCATCCAGACATTACTATATGTTGTGACCGGGAACCTGATCCTGGGAATTCACGGCATGACACTAAGTTATTTTCTGATCCTTTTTTCTACAGCCTGTTTTGCCAACATGATCGGACTGAATATCTCTTCGGGATTGAATTCAGTGGTCGCGATCTACATCCTTATCCCGTTCATTCTGGTACCACAGTTGCTCCTGAGCGGTACTATCGTTCCTTTTGATTACCTGAATCCGGCCATTGCTTCACGGACGAATGTCCCGTTCGTGGGAGATATGATGACCTCGCGATGGACATTTGAAGCCCTCGCGGTAGAACAATTCAAAAATAACAAATATGAAAAAATCTTTTATCCTTTGGATAAAGAATTATCACATCACAATTACACCACAGCTTATGTAATCCCGACGCTCAAATCGGAACTTGACGAGTGCCAGCGAAACCTTGCCCTGCATGTAAATCCGGAAAGGACTTCCGACTTGTTGGCCATCCTGAAAAACGAGATCCCTGCATTGCAAAGGGAGGCCGGCTTTTCAACTTTTCCATACCCGGCTGTTTTCAACGAGAATCGTTTTAACGATTCTCTCGTGCAAAATACCAAGGGCTATCTTGATTCAATCAGCAGGTATTTCTCTTCCCGTCTGACCGTCGTTTCTGCCAAAAGAGATGCTGTGTATGAACAATTGGTCGCTAAATCAGGTGAAGATAAGGTTTACCAGTTCAAACAGGCATATTATAATGAGAACATTTCCGACCTTGTACAGAATAAAGGAAGTGAGAACAAGATCATCGAAGGTAATGGGAAACTCATCCGGAAGAAGGATCCGATTTTTATGGATCCTGAGTCACACATCGGACGTTCACACTTTTATGCACCGGTAAAATTCATAGGAAGTTGGCGCATCGATACATTCTGGTTCAATTTTGCCGTTATCTGGCTGATGTCGCTTATATTGTATGTAACCTTGTTATATGATGTGTTACGCAGGATCATCAATTGGTTTGAGAATTTGAAATACCCATTCTGATTGAATAAAAACAAATCAGTTTAAAAGCTTACCGCATAACAGGAGAAGTTCCGTTTCGGTAAGTTTGGCCTTGAATTCAGCTGTGACAAGCCGGGTGCCGGCATAAAGCAAATCCTCCTGTACTTCCCGTAATTGTAATGATGAAATTGCCCCAACGGCATAACTTTCCCTGGCAATATCCATGTTTTTTTCGGCGAGCAGGAGGTTTTCCTTTTCAAAACCAATCATCTGAATCTGATTCTGGTAATCGTTATAGATTCGGACCAGATATGCCTCGAGACGGTTTTCCATCTGTTTGATCTCAATGTCGCTGGTTTGTAACGAGATGGAAGCATTTTTATGCTGGCGGTTCAGATTAAGTCCATCAAACAGCTTCATGGTAAAAGATAAACCAATTGAAGGACCGAAGTTGCGGTTATATTGAATGAAATTGGCTTCTGTCTCTGACCGGTAATAGTTGTAATTGGCATATAAATCAAGAGTCGGCCATTGGTTTGCACGGGTTGTACTCAATTCCAGTTGTGCGACCCGTTTATTCATGATAGCCAAAAGAAGGTTGCGGTTTGCTTTTTTCATTGATATGCGGAGTGAGTCATACTGGAGCTTCTCAGAAACCAGAATGGTATCGTTCACCTCAAAGGGTATATTTACATCCCTCGATAATAGATCATTCAGGGTGGTCTTCGAATTTTCATAAAGGGTATGTTGATTGGATAGATCAGCAATATCCGCATTGAGCTCAACTCTGGCTTTGAGGAATTCCATCTCAGAACCGGTTCCCGTTTCGAAACGCATTTTCGCAAGGTCCAACCGGAAACGGGAGATAGCAACCTGTTCGATATAAATCTGGTGTACCTTTCCCTGGCGGATTATATCATAATAACTACCGATGATTCTTGCCATGGTGTTTTCAACAGTGATCTTTGCACTCAATTCACTCATCTCCTCAAGTTTCTTTAACTTGTCGTAGGTGATGAACATCTTTAACCCGTCAAAAACCGTCCAGGTAAGACCTACTCCTGCGGTGATCAAATCAGAATGTGCCGATGAGTTGTTCAGTTCCGAACCAGTGACAACATTTACCTTTGCATTACTAAGGCCATTAACATACCCTGCATTCATGCTGATGACCGGGAGCATACCAGCGTTGCCGGGAGAGGCATCGTTTTGCGCCGTACGGAGTGAATTTTGTGCGATAACGATTCCAAAGTTGTTTGTGAGACCGATTGAAACTGCTTTCTCCAGAGTCAATAGTTCCTGGCTATTCACCCATCCGGTTGAAAGTAACGACAACAATCCGGTAATCATCATTTTTCTCATCAACTGATATCTTCTGTCATAATAGATTTTTTTTCAACTGTAAGTTCCGTAAAATCGATGTTATTCAATCGGGGATTACCGGACAAATAGGAATATATTGCCGGGATCATATACAGCGTAAGGAAAGTTGAAAAGAAAAGACCGCCGACTACCGCAATGCCGAGTGATTGTCTGCTTTCGGCCGAAGCGCCCAACTTCAATGCAATGGGAAGGATCCCCAGCATCATGGCACAGGAAGTCATCAGGATTGGCCGGAACCGGGATACGGCTGCACGCTGGACAGCTTCAATTTTATCGAGTCCGGTCGCTTTGCGCTGGTTCGCAAATTCGACAATCAGAATCCCGTTTTTAGTCACGAGACCAATCAGCATAATGATTCCGATCTCACTGAAAATATTCAGGGTCTGATTAAAATACCAGAGTGAGAAAAGCGCTCCAGCCAGGGCAAGCGGAACAGTGAAAAGAATCGTTAACGGATCAACGAAACTTTCAAACTGGGCAGCAAGAATCAGAAAAATAAGGACAATGGCCAATACAAAAATGAAGACCAGACTCGATGAACTTTCCCTGTAATCGCGTGATTGTCCGGCCAGTGCGGTGTTGAATGTGACAGGCAATACTTTTTTTGACACTTGGTCAAGCGCTTTGATCCCATCTCCAAGTGTAGCTCCCGGCGCTAACCCGGCCGAAACCGTGGCAGAGATATACCGGTTAAATGAAAAAATGGAGGCCGGGTTGATCGACTCTTCCATATGGATCAGGTTGTCGAGTAATATCAACTCTCCATTGTTATTCCGTACATACAGGGCTTTTAAAGCATCTGGTCGGTCCCGATCGCGCCGCATGACCTGGCCAATGATCTCGTATTGCTTGCCGTCCATAATGAAATAACCATACCGCTGACCGCTCATGGTCAGTTGCATGGTCCGGGCAATTTCCCCGGTTGAAACTCCCAACTGTGATGCTTTCTCCCGGTCGATGGTAATCCGCAATTCCGGTTTATTGACCTTGAAATTGGCATCTACGAACTGGAGGATCGGAATTTTTCTGGCTTCATCAAGAAATTCCGGCAACACCTTGATGAGGCTTTTCAGGTCGGGAGCCAAAAGGACATATTGAAGGGGTTGACCTGAAAAACGGTCTCCGATTGTCGGGGGCTCGAACGGAAAGGTTCGAATACCGGTTATGTGCTGAAGCTCCTTCGACATTTTCCTGAAAATTTCATGCTGATTTCGTTTCCGTTTTTCTGCATCAACCAGATAAACAATTTGTTGTGCCTTGTTTGGATTCTCAATAGTGCCCATACTGGGTGAAATCCATGAAAAAGAAACCGAAGCTTCGGGAAATGAATCCGCTATATAGCGATCAACCTGCGCCATATAATTTGTCATGAATTCATAAGTTGATCCTTCGGGCGCCAAGGTAGGAATGCGGATATTTGACCGATCTTCAAAAGGAGCCAATTCAGAATGTAATGAATTATACATCAATACAATAACAAGGATAAGTCCCATGAATACCGGAAAAACGAGCCACCTCCGGTTCATGAAGCTTTTCAACGAATACCGGTAGCCTCTATTCAGAGCAAGAAAAAACGGTTCGGTTTTATTGATCAGCCAGTTAGCATTAAGATGCCGTTGCACTACCAGGATGCGGGAACACATCATGGGAGAAAGTGTTAGCGCTACAAAAGCAGAGATCAGTACCGACCCTGCCACAACGATCGCAAATTCTTTGAAAAGCCGTCCGATCAGTCCTTGTAAGAACATAATTGGAAGAAAAACAGCTGCAAGTGTTATGGTAGTCGAAATAACTGCAAAAAAAATCTCCTTCATCCCTTTCAGGGCGGCTTCTATCGGGTGGATTCCGGTGTCGATTTTCGTATAGATATTTTCAAGCACCACGATGGCATCATCACAAACCAGGCCTATGGCCAGTACAATGGCCAGAAGTGTAAGCACATTAATCGAAAGCCCCATGATGGCCATGATGATAAATGATCCGATGATGGAAACGGGAATTGCAGCTACCGGGATAATGGTTGACCTCCAGTCACGGAGGAAAAGAAAAATAATCAATACCACGAGAATGAGCGATAAAATAATGGTTTGCTGAACCTCCTTGACAGCTCCCCGTTCAAATTTGGTGAAGTCATACCCAATTCTGACTTCATAATCAGATGGGATCTCGTTCCGGAGATTTTCCATCCGCTTATAAAACTCATTGGCAATAGCTACATTGTTGGCGCCTGTTTGAGGGACAACCCCGATAATGATCACCGGCAGGAGTTCCATCAACACTGTTGACCGGTCATTTTCCGGATAGAGTTCCGCGGTGCCGATATCAGAAAAGCGGACAATGCTTCCTCTCTCCTGTTTTATAATCACATTGTTAAATTGTTCCGGTGTATGCAGCAAACCCAATGCCCGGATCGTTAATTCCGTAAGGTCCCCTTCCACCCGACCTGAAGGCAGTTCAATATTTTCGCGGTTGATGGATTGTTCAATATCAACGGAGGTAATACCTTTGGCCGCCATTTTGTAAGGATCCAGCCAGAGGCGCATGGAATATTTCTGTTCGCCGAAAATTTTGATATCCCCCACCCCGGAAATGGTCTGCAACCGCTCCTTTATGGTGTTTTCAACCAGGTCATTCACCTCCATGATGTTCCGTTTATAACTTCTGACAATCATAAAAATGATTGCATTGGCATTGGCGCTCAGCTTTTCTACGATCGGGGGATCCACATCTTTTGGAAGTAACCTGATGGCTTTCGAGACCCGGTCGCGAACATCATTGGCAGCAGATTCCATATCCTTCCCCAGGTTGAATTCGACCGTGATCAAGCTTGATTGATCCGTGGAAACCGATGATAATACCCTGATCCCTTCAATGCCATTGATTGCATCTTCCATCGGTTCGGTGATCTGGGCCTGAATAATTTCAGGATTTGCCCCGGAGTATGTGGTGGTTACCGTCACCACTGGCGGATCCATTTCCGGATATTCCCTGATCCCCAGATAAAAGAAGCCCACCGCCCCGAAAATCAGGATCAGCAGAGTGAATACTATGGAAAGGACCGGTTTCTTGATACTCAGGGAAGAAAGGCTCATCTTAGTTTGTTTTGACCACTTTCAACGGGGAATCCTTTTTAACTCTTAATAAATTAGTAATCACCAGCGTATCACCGATCTGAATCCCCTTCACAATCCGGATATAATCACGATTCCTCACCCCGGTTTCCACCATGACCGGTTGAGCCCTGCCACTTCGCTTGAGAAAAACACTATAGCCTTTGATGGACGGTATTAAAGCAGCAGTGGGGACGAAAATGCTTTTATTCAATTCATTCAGGGTCACGTTAACCCTGGCGGAGGTACCTGCAACCAGGTTGCCATGGTTATTTGGTGTAGTCGCCCTTACAAGTAGGGTACGGGTTCTGACATCAACGGCGGGTTCAATTGCTTCGACCAAAGCCATCTGGTCATCGGGTAAATAATCGGTGTGAAAGGTAATCCATGAACCGGCATGCAGATCACAAGCATATCGTTCGGGAATCGAAAAATCCAATTTCATCCTGCTGATGTCTTGGAGGTTGGCTAAAACGACACCCGGATTTACGAGAGCGCCTTCACTCACATTCCGTAACCCGATTTTCCCAGAAAATGGGGCAAGGATTGAAGTTTTTGACAGATCGACCTTGAGTATCTCAATTTCTGCCTGAATTGTCTGGCGCAGATTCGAAACCTCATCAAATCGTTCCTGGCTGATTCCTCCTTTCGGAAGCAGCACCTTTTCTCTTGCCTCATTTGCCTCGGCAAGTTTTAATTCAATCGTCAACTTGTTGATTCGTGAAATAATATCGGCATCATCCAGTTTAAACAACAGCTGACCTGCTATCACCCATGTGCCTTCTTTCATATAAATTGCAATAATCTTCCGGTTGATCTCACTCACAATATCAACCTGTTCATTGGCCTTGAGCGATCCGATCGTTTCAATCTGGTAATTGACCGATGTGTCTTTTGCAATAAAACCCTCCACGGGAATTTCCGGATTGGTTTTCGAAACAGTTCCCGTTTCATTTTTACTTGGAAATAAAAATATTTTTATAAGTACAAGGATGACTACCACCAGGATGCATCCAAGTATAAAGAGCGTGCGCTTCATTTGTTGGTTATTCATTGAGTCCGTTTTCACGGATTATATTAAGTTCTTCTGCATTAAACAGGGTCGATTTGAAAAGTTTCTTAAATTGTTCCGATACTCCATCTCCAAAAACCAGGACATCATCGGTATTGACGGTGACCTTTACCCCATAATCAAATAGTATTCGTATCGGATGAGTTTTGTAAGATCGAACCCGCTTTAAATAAATGTTACTGGTCGGACAAATATTCAGTTTAACTTTATTATCTGCCAGCCATTTCATGACGGCTGGTGAGGATGCGGCACCGATACCATGCTGAACAGCATCCAATTCAAGTTCTTCCACTGCTTCCTTCACCGAATCGGCATCACCAAACTCACCGACATGGGCCTTACACTTCAAGCCCATTTTTTTAGCGAACCTGAAGATTTCCCTGAAATTCCTTATCGGTTGGGCAAATTCATCATCATAAAGATCAATGGCTTTAAAGAAATCAAATTGGAGGTACGGGTCTATTTGTATCATTAACGAACGGATGGATTGTCCGCGAATAAGTCCAAGTTCAGGGCGGAAATCAATTTCCGGCGCTATTGTACTATGAATAAGTTGAAGGGAAACAACCATTTTTTCCGGAGATAAATTGAATGCAGCGCCGTAACTGCTATCGATACTTGATTCAAGAATGGTAACTCCGTCGGATTTTGCTTGCCGGAAAGTAGCTTCAACTGTTTTTACGAAGGCATTTGGAAAATTGGCCATAATCGGACGATAAATGTCGGCAATCCACCGGTCCAACTCTTGTATTGTCCCGTTTACAGGTTGAAACGGTTTAATTTTATATCCGGAAAATTTTTCGACATCCCTTTTCCTTCCTCCCAACAGGCAATGGTTATGCAGGTCGGACTTAGGGATTCTCCGGATTTCCTTTATCTTCCCGGAATGCAAAGTATCCGAAAAAATGAGTCCCATGTCGATCCTTAAAATTTTCCGGATATCCCGATGTTAAAAGTGCCCCTGAAACCATATCCCCATTCCATATAAGCCCCAATTTCTTTCCCAAGCCGCATGCCAAATGCATTTAAATGAAATGCAGCCGACAGGCCTGAATCATTGATTGTAGCACTGCCTTGGCGGTCGCTCCATAGGATTAATGAAGCTCCTGCCTGGAGTCCGGAATACATCGAAAAGATTCCTTTGCTAAAATAGACGAAATCAATCCTGGGCATAACCGTAATGAAGTAATAATTCCAAGTTAACTCCCGTCCCGATTTTGTCGTGATCAGGGTGCTGACCGGATTAACGCTCAGAGAGGCACCTACTCTTAACCAGGGGTTCACCCAACGAAGGTATTCGAGATCACCCAAACCATAAAAAGAACAATTATAATCTTTCAACGTATCCTTCCCGATAGTCATTCCAAGGGCGGGCCAGATGGAAAAGAGGGCATTTGCCATTTCTACCCCTGTAAATGCCCCATACCCCAGAGTGATTTCATTTTTGCCCGGCTTATAGTCCTGTGCGTTTACAGAAGCGCCTATTAACACCAACGCAAGGGCCAGTAATACAAAGGGTCTTTTTTTCATAGAGGAGTTGTTTTATGGTTTAAAGAAATAATCCTAATCAAAAATAGAGAAAAACAAACAAAGGTCAAATTAAATAGTTACAATTTCAACGAAACCATAAACTGATCGGCGGGCAACATTGGGCCGTAAGCCCTTGAAAACCCAAATGACAGCGTCGATTTCAGCAAGGAAAATAATACAAGTTCTAGATCCATCTGCACACCTGTTGCAAAATAATTCAATTGTGGATGGTGATTGACAATGTTTGTAAATAAACCCATCCCAAACAGTGAAAAACGGGTATACGTCGAATAAAAGCCGAGTAGTCCAAGTTTCCTGAAACGTATGGGTTTAAAATTCACTTCGGTGGAAAGTTTACCATAATTCAGGGCGGAAATTTCGTCGATCCGGACTCCCGGGAAACTCGACATCTCGCGGTACTGTTGTGCAGAACGGTAATCCAGATAATTATTTCCGAAACCACCGAAATAAAAATAGGAGTTGGTTTTATCAGTATCTCCAAAACTCTGACCCAATGAGGTTCTGAACCAGAGCGAGGAGTTTCGTAAAGGTAGCAGGAAACCAAAATCAAAATTATTGATCAATTGAGGATAAAATATTTGCTTTGCAAAACTGGTATAGGCAAATACATTCCAATCGTATCCCTGTTCCGGTTCAATTGCGCCAAGCGATTTTCGCAAATAACTTTTATGATAGTTTATGGTGGCCACATACAAATTCCGATAGTCGGATGCAATATTTTGATAAAATGGCAAGGTTTCCAGGTCGCCATACGCAGTCACTTTAACGTAAAAATCTGTTTTGTTCGGCGAAAGCCGGTTAAACAGTTTATAATATTTGGCCGAGACTGAATATCCAGCTCTGCTGAACTTGGTGGGACCGAAAAGATCATAAAAATCAGCATAATTGTAATTCGCCATAAAAGTCCAGTTCCATAAACTATATTCAACCGCCAGGTGGACCGTTTGCTTTAACGGTAACGAGGGATCAGGTGAAAAGGACCATTTCAATGTAAGTGCATTCAGTCCCATGGGATCCATGAAATTCAACCGGTATCCGGCAGTGACATAATTTTTATAACCCTGGATGATCGGATAGGCGCTGGCAAACTTCATCTCTTTAATGGGAACATATCGTTTTTCAATTACTTTCAGTGAGTCGAGATTGATCTTGGATGGAGGCTGCAACATCCAGTTTTCCACTTCGGGATATTTTTTATAGATCTTCTGGCCCAGGAATTCAATGGCATTGACATTGGCAAGGGTATCGATTTTCATCATGGCCGGGGTCATCCCGTCGTGCGAATAATCAAGGACAAGCATCGAATCGCCTGAGATGGGTAAAGGTCTGAAAAAACCGGTTGTTGTATTGGTCAGGATCTCTGGTTTCAATGTTTCAAGAGAGATCCGGAAAACATTGGAAGCGCCTGTGTAATACGATGTTCCGTAGAGATATTTTCCATCCGGTGAAAAAACAAAGTTGGCTGCCGGATTGTCTTCAAATTCATAGATTTGTTTGAATTCCGTTTTTCCGGCAAGGAGATCTGAAATGCGTATCAGGATAAGCTTTTGTTTTCCCTGGATATCAGACAAGGTGCCCGAAATCCACAATCCGTCCGGAGAGATGTCAAGATCGGAAAAATCTTTTCCAAATGGCAAAAGATAGAGTTCCTGCCATTTTTTGTAGGGAGGAAGGATACGGATCAGGATAGACCTTCCGCTCATGCTTTGAACGCCGTAAATGGCTTTATCCCTGGAATTAAATACCAGGTTCCCAGCCCTGTCAAACCTGATAAGTTTCCTTATTTTACCTGTGTTTATATCGATGGACTGGAGTCCGCGCCAGTCATTATTATGCGTTGAAGCGTACAGGGTTTTGGTGGAATCGTCGTAGGCAAGACTGGTTACATAATATAAAGACGGACTTGGAACCGGGGCAATCCGGATCATCTCACCGGTAGCAATATCAATGCTGGTAATATGCGCCAGTTTGCCGGGGTAGTTGACCGCCATATAGATTTTCCCTTCCTTTTTATCGTAGTAATAGCGGGAAGCCGATCCCAGTGGTTTATCGACGATTTTCCGGTAACAGCTGACAGGAAATTCACGGATCTTTGCGAGGTTTCCTTTCTGGAATTTATTTTCCCATTCGATCCATTTGTTCCATTCCTGTTGAATTGGAATGCCATAAACCTGTTTGAACTGGTTGGCATAAAACCGCCGGCTGGTGTCGGTACGGGAATAAAATTCCTTCAGCTTCTCCATCCCATACTGAAAAGCGAGGTAGCTGACAAACCTTGTTCCATATAGATACGAGTTCACTCCAACCTGAAAATCGATGGTAGTCCCTTCGGTTTCAAGGCCAATCACGTTGTAAAAAAAGCAACTGTCACGAACCATGGTCCGGAAAACCATTTCATCGTATCCTCCCATCACCCTTCCAATACCGCCCGACATCCAGGTTTCCATGAAAACGGCAATACCTTCATGATACCAGCGGGGAGAATACCACCGTGGGGTGGTGAAATAGCTATAAACCAGTGAAAGCGGATCACGGTTATCGGGTGATACTTTTCCGCCGAAGATCTTTTGGAGTACCAGGTCGCTTTTTGAAGCCTTATCACACATTACCTGATGGGTTAGCTCGTGGCTCATCAACCATTGCATGCGTTCATTTGAGGGGACTACCGAATAGGTATAATCAAATGGCGAAACCCCGATATTCAAAAAATTCCAAGGGATAACCATAGTACCTCCATTGCCGACATCCGAAAAGTCATTGAACAGAACATTGGTCTCTCCTGTCGGATCATAATCCCAGAAACGATTGTGAAATGAAAGTGCATTCTCGAACGACCTGACCGTATGCGGAACCAGGTAGGATGTATTTTTATCCAGAAATACCAGTCTGACATTCGCTGTCTGGTATTTCTGAAGATGAATTTTTTTTTGGGATTGAAGGAGGTTGGGGAACAGAAAGAAAAGCAAAATGGCAGCGAATAATTCCTTACTTTTCATAAGCGGGGATTTTCACTGCCAATTTACCAAAAATCTTGAATGAACAGGATAAGAAATGCTTTTTCTGTATTTTATTCAACTGATGATGGTATGATACCCAATCCCATATTGCCAAGTTGACCCACCAGGTTGATGAAATCCGAACAGAGGACAACGCCCCCAAGTCCCTGCTGGTTGCTAAGTACCTGATTCAATTGGTCGGAGGAATAGAGAAGCCCCAGATTGTTTTGTTGGGCAAGGAAACCACTGCTTAGACTGACATTCGATTGATACAGATTCAGCCCCTGGGATGAGAAAACAACAACGCCGACCATGTTTCCCAGTTGCTGGGAACCCAGTAATAAAGCACTGATCTCAGATGCTGAAATAACTTTTTGAAGTTCGGTTTTATTTCCAACAATAAATTGCAGGTTGGCTTTATCATATACCATCATGCTACCAAATAACATCCCAAGGTCCGGGGCTTTTGAATTCACGACCCGACCGAGTTGTTGTGCTGATATAATTTTACCCAATTGGGCGCTGGAACCAAAATCCACATCCCTGCTCCTAACGGCGCCTACAAATTTATCCTGGTTGGCAATAATGTTTAGTTTTTGCTGTGCTCCCGGCATTAAACCTACTCCCAAATTTTCCTGACCCATTAATAAATTCAACGACTGTTGTGAGGATAGTGCATAGGAAAGTAATATTGCACACATGGGTTTATTCTGGAGCATTCCGGAAAGCTGGACTCCCTGGAGCAGCAACTGGTCACGGATAGATTTCAAGCTGGCCAGTTCTGTCTTTTTTGTTTTCAGAATCCTGTTCGAAAGGAGGTAATTATCCATGCTCCGGAGTGCATGGTTGAGAACCGAATCTTTTTCATTCAGATTATTCACATAGGTGCCGAAATCCCTCAGGTTCTTTTCCACATCAGCCGATTGGTCCGATTCATCTTTCAGATAGAACCCGGTGAGCAAACTGATTGTAGACCGCAGGGTTTTGTTGTTATTTTTGATATAGTCAGAAAAGTCCTGCAAGGCCGATATCGTCGCACACCTATTGGGATCGGTGCAAATTCCCTGCGTTTTATATGCTACCACACAGGAATCAATTTTGTTGCTGATCTCTTCCGTAAACAAAGAAAAATAGATCAACCCCTGGATCATATTGCGAAGCTGGCCGGTATCGGCTACCAATTCACTTCTTAACATGACGTCCTTTTCTGTCATCTGAGTTTTATGATATTTATCTGCCTTACCAATAGTTCCTGAGGTTAATCCCTTGAAAACCGTGGGGTACAGAAAGGAAATGGCAATGATAACAACCGCCAGTACCAGAACTGCACCAATGATGATTTTTGTTTGCTTTTTCATATCTGTAATTTTTTAACTGGATTATTCTTTATTTACCTGTACGGAATTCTGATAAATCGGCGTATCGTTCTGGTAGATTTTGAATTCGATGTAATGGGGAAGTTTGTTCTTGTTATACAGCTGAATGATAAATTTGTTATCACCAACATTGTTGAATTGAATGAAATTGGAGGCTGCCATTGCAGTGGTTTGGTCATTCACACTGACATTCTGGACGTTCAGGACTTCAAAGTTATTAAAATCGAATTCCAGGGTGGACCTGACCGGATAAAGTGATGATAGTTCGACTCGGATTTCAACTATTTTGGTGGAATACCTTACATTGCATATTGCCTTTGCCAGGGGGCTGTCATATTGCAGGACATCCGCGGTTTTCATATCATCGAATGAACTGGAATTGTACAGTGTTCCCTTCATTTCCGGTGTGGCCTCCTTTGCTCCTCTAAAGTCGGCTTTGAAAAAAGCGAATATCATAAATCCCACAAAAACTCCAAGAACAAAGACAAATCCAAGGCGGAATGCCGGCCTTATCCATATGCTACGGACAACTTTTATTTCCGGTTTTTTTTCTTTTTGTGTATATGCTTCCATATTAATCCTGTTTAAAATTTCTTTTTTTAAATCAATATCTATTATTTGTTCTTTTTCTCCCTCGATCAGTATCTTTAGTTTTTCTCTTTCCTTGAACTGCTGGCCAGCTTCAGGATGAACGGCAAAGTATTCTTCAAGTTCCCTGGAGAGGTTTTCCGGTAATTCCCCATCCAGTTTCCGGTATATTTCACTGATTATCTTTTTATTAATCATTTTCAAAATATCCTTTCCCTATCATTATGTCGTGCATCTGTTCCCGGGCAATAAATAACCTTGATTTCACCTTTTTTTCCGTTATATTCATCGCTTCCGCTATTTCATTGTAGGAAAGTCCACAATAATATTTTAATAATAAAAGGATGCGGTAATCAGCCTGTAAACTTCGTAATCCGGATTGAAGTATTTTTCTGTTCCTTTCCTGTGACTGACCTGTCAAGTCTTCAGCAATGTTTGTTTCCACTCCTTTCAACCTTTCCGTGGGTTCTTTTGACCTTAAGTTGTTCAGGGTTTTGTTAATTGCGATTCGGTATACCCAGCTGAAAAAGCGATATTTAAAATTGAATCCTCCCATTTTTTCAAATGCCGTCACGAAAACATCCTGAGTGATATCTTTTGCTGTTTCGACATCTCCAACCATTTTGAACACCATGTTAAAGATCGTTTTCTGGTACCGGTCAACCAGTACTTCAAAGGACGAGATGTTGCCCTTGGTTACTTCATATACAAGTTCATTATCATCCTTCTCAATCATAAATACAATGGAGGTTGAAAAAAGTTGGTGAAAGTTATAATATTTTTTTTAACCAAGTAATGAAAGCTTCCACAAATCTTTGTGGTTCATCCGTAAAACTGGGGTTATAGCCAGATATCCAGCCCTCCCGATGGTTTTTTCAAGTGCTTTTAATTCTTTCAGCTTTGCGGAAATTTCAGGATCGGGGGTCATTTCCAGATCATTTTCTTTCAGCATGATATAACTTTTTGCTTTCATCGAGAGTTCAAGATAGAGACTGATAAAACAGTACATATCTAAGACCACCTCTTTAGGGAAGTGATGCTTGATGGAAAGGAGAAATGTTCCTGCTTTCGTCTCTGAAAACCGACCTTTTTTTATCATCCGCAATAAACTTACTTCCGAATAGAATTCCATTTCAAGCCAGTTCCGGATCGATTTTTCATTGGCCTGAAAGATAAGGCTTATAACGACAGGGACCAGTATTAATACGATCAGGGTAGAAACCAATGGTGAAACCAGGAACTGATTAAAGATTCCATGGATACTTATTGCAACCAAAGTTCCGGAAAAGACAGCCAGACTTAACCTGGCATGACGGTTTAATGCGCTCATGCAAAGGATCCCGAAAATGGCGGTGGTCCCGCTATGCATCACAGCAGTTCCAAAACCCCTGGTGATCCAGACCATAAGATTGCTTTCGGCATCTGCAAAATGAAACAAGTAAAACAGATTCTCACAAAAAGCAAAAGCTGCCCCAATCGAAAATCCATATATGGCCCCATCGATCATAAAACCGATCTTGTTTTTTCGTATCAGGACCAAAACCAAGCCCATCTTCAGAATTTCCTCGACAATTGGGGCCATAAAACCGGAATAAGTTTCAAACGATAAGTCAAGGTTTGCAATCAGAAAAGTGTTGAAGAAAAAACTTAGTCCGGCGCTGACAACACCCCAAACCAGACATAAAAGCAGAATGCTTTTACTGACTAATTTGATGCTGTCGAGATACAACAACATCACCAATAAAAGAAAAACAGGTATAAGGCTTACAACAATTTTGAGGATCATACCGTATTGAATCGGTGATTCATTAAATTTCCAGGCCCCGGACAATAATAATATGGTTGGTATCGAAATATGGTATTCGGTGCCTGCTATTACCAGTCATTTTTCAAGTGAAGGTGTGTTGGCTAAGATTTTTCTAACTTTTTCCGTTTCGTCCATCACCCGCATGAGGTTCCCGCCCCAAATCTTCCTGATATCCCTTTTCGAATATCCGCGTTTGACAAGTTCCAGCGTAATATTTCCCATTTCACTTACATCAAAACAATCCTGAACTCCTCCGCCGCCGTCAAAATCAGTTCCGATACCCACATGGTCAATTCCGATAAGACGGACAATATGGTCAATATGATCGACGACATCGGAGACGGTGGCAAGTTTCTGAGGGAATTTATCACTGATTGCGATCCATTCATCACGGACCTTCTTCTTTTCCGCTTCATTCAGGTCGTCGAAAACATTGAATTTTTTATCCAAAACAGAGAGTGCCGAATCCCTGGCAGGATTGGCTTCGGGGGTTTTCACATAGTCGCTCAGGATGCACATTTGGATGACACCTCCTTTTTTAGCCAATTCAATGAGAAGTTCATCACTCAGGTTACGGGGGTTATTGCAAATGGCCTTTGCACATGAATGGGAAGCTATTACCGGTGTCCGGCTGGATGCAAGCACATCCTTGAGGGCCTTATCCGAAATATGCGAAACATCGATCATGATCCCGACGCGGTTCATCTCTTTAACCACCTTGTAACCAAACGGACTCAAACCGTTATGCTCAATCGTATCGGTAGACGAATCACAGATATCATTATTTTTTGTATGACAAAGCGTAATGTACCGTGCTCCTCTCTGATAATAAGTCCGGATCAGACCAATATCCTTCCCGATAGCATATCCATTCTCGATGCCAATAAAGACTGAACGTTTTCCTTCTTTTTTTAATCGGTATGCATCCTCAGGTGTGACGGCCAAGCCAGCAAGGTCCGGATATCGTTCAACAACGGCATCGATAGTGTCGAATAACATAAAAGCGCGTTGTTTGACTTTTTCGTAAGCATCCGGATTTCTTTTCCCCTGTGAAATAAAAACGCCAAAGAAAGCGCCATCGAGCCCACCCGCTTTCATCCGTGGGAAATCAATTTTCGAATGATCTTTACGGGCATCATGCCAAACTCCAATATCAAATCCCAGTTGAACCATGCGTAGAGGAGCATCGTTATGAGAATCAATAATTAAAACCGCGTGATGGATCTTCGTTGCTTTTTTCTTTATGAGATCCTTACCCTCAGCCAATGTTTTTTCCGTTATGATCAGCATAAAGGGCAGCAAAAAAATGGATAATAATTTCATTTACACTTACGAGTCTGATAATAATTTAAGAAAACTTAATCATTATATTGATTGAGTGACTGAGTGATTGAGTGATTGAGTGACTGAGTGACTGAGTGATTGAGTGGCTGAGTGTGGGTTCTATAAGGTTACTTGAATTTACTGTTGCTTTTATCCAGTTATCCATGATTCGGTTGATGGTTAATCGAATTGTTAAATGAATTTTAAATAGGCGCTATTTTGTTTGAATGTGGTAGCGTATTGTTACTTTGGAGGTGATATTGCATCGCAGTTGTGGTTCGAGTCGTACGAACCCACCGTACATCCAAAACTTTAGCCAAGGTTGCTCATGTTATATATCACCTACATAAATATTTTCCCGGTATCTAATGTCATTAATCCAACATCCAGGATCCAGCATCCTTTTCTTTTATCCGGATATGGTCTGTTCTAACTCCTGCTAAGTTGTCGCAGATAGAGTTGAATAGTATTTTCGAGTCCGAAATAGAGCGCATCGCAAATTAGCGCATGACCGATAGAAACTTCAAGCAATCCGGGTATGTGTTGATTAAAATAAGCCAGGTTATCCAGATTCAGGTCATGACCGGCATTGATACCCAATCCGGTTTGATTCGCCACCAAAGCAGCTTCATAAAACGGTTTAATGGCCTTTTCGTGATCAACCGGATAATTTTTGGCATACGACTCGGTGTACAATTCAATACGGTCGGTACCTGTTTTAATGGCATTGAGGATCATTTCAGGATCGGGGTCCAGGAAAATGGATGTTCTGATTCCTTGTTTTTTTAGTATGTCCACAACCCCGGCCAGAAATTTTTCATGCGTTACTGTGTCCCAGCCGGAATTTGAAGTTAAAGCTTCCGGCGGATCAGGGACCAGGGTCACCTGGACAGGTTTCACAGATATAACCAGGTCGAGGAATTCCCTTGACGGATAGCCTTCAATATTAAATTCGGTGGCAATCAAGGGTTTCAGATTGACGACATCCTGATAGCGAATATGTCTTCCATCGGGACGGGGGTGTACAGTAATACCTTGGGCGCCAAAACGTTCACAATCAATTGCCACCCTTATCACATCCGGTAAATTCCCTCCGCGAGCATTACGCAACGTTGCAATTTTATTGATGTTTACACTCAGTCTGGTCATATCACCGCATTTAATGCAAAACTACAATAAAAGAAAGTCAAAACCCAAAACCCAAAACTCAAAACTAATTTTGATATGAGATTGCTTTTTTATTTACTTTTAGGATGCTGGATGCTGGATGCAGGATACAAGATGCAGGATGCAGGATACAAGATACAGGAAACAGGATATAGGATGCTGGATTCTGGATTCTGGATGCTTGATGTTGGATGTTGGATACTGGATGCAGGATGCTGGATGCTGGTTCGCTACGTTCCCGATGCTGGATGGAGGATGCTGGATGCGAAATGCTGGAAACTGGATGCTGAATGTTGGATGCGGGATACAAGATACTTTGTCATTTTTATATTTTCCTCATATTTTCAAATCTTCAAATCATTTTAATTCATCTTCAAATTTTCACATTTTCAAATTTTCAAATCATTTTAATCCATCTTCAAATTTTCACATTTTCAAATTTTCAAATCATTTTAATCCATCTTCAAATTTTCACATTTTCAAATTTTCAAATCGTAAATCGTAAATTATTATATGAGGGTTGTTGTACAAAGGGTTACCGAAGCAAGTGTAAGTATCGGATCAGAAATTGCCGGGTCCATTGGCAAAGGACTGCTTGTACTGGTTGGTATTGAGGATGCCGACGTGGATGCCGACATTGACTGGCTTTCGGGCAAGCTGGTCAACCTCCGGATATTCAATGATGAGCAGGGCGTTATGAACCGTTCAGTCAGGGAAATTAATGGTGATATACTGATCATCAGCCAGTTTACATTGCATGCCAGCACTAAAAAGGGGAATCGTCCCTCTTATATCAGGGCTGCCAAAACCGACATTGCTATTCCACTTTACAACAGTTTGATCAACCGTCTTGCAATTGACCTTGGAAAACCTGTTAAGACCGGACAATTCGGCGCTATGATGCGGGTGAGTTTGATCAACGACGGTCCGGTTACCCTGATCATTGATACCCGGAACAAAGAATAATCCGATAAAAAAAGAGATAGGTTTTTACAGCATCACGGCTGACCCAAACTATTTCTGGAAGTGGTTACACCAGCATGATCCCTCCGGCGATTTTAACAAAAAATTAACGTAATGCTGTTGTTTAGTCTAAATACTTGGGTTACCTTTGTCGCATTAAAAGAAATTTGTTCATTCATCTCTTAATTTTATAACCATGAAAAAAGTAGTATTATTGTTTTCGGCTGTTGTTTTGTTTGCAGGTCTGACCTTTGGACAAACTCCTCAGGCTCAGGATAAAGTTACCAAACCCGCTGAAAAAAAGGAATGTCCAAAAGATCCTAAGGCAGGTTGTGATAAAAAGACCAGAGAAGCTTGCGGCCATTCAAAAGATGCCAAGAGTTGTTGTGCAAAGGATGCCAAGAAAGACACCCCGGCTACCAAAACTCCTGAAAAGAAGTAATTTTTTCTTGTTTAAAGAAAAGGGCAATCAGACTGGTTGCCCTTTTCTTTTTTCATTATGTCGGTTTCCCGGGCATCCTGAAGACGATGGGCATTCTTACCATGACCCTAACGGCACGGCCAGTGCGCTTCCCTGGTTCCCAGCGGGGCATTTCTTTGGTCACTCTGATGGCTTCTTCATCGCATCCCCCGCCAATCCGTTTACTGACATCGACGTTAGAAACAGAACCATCTGTTTCGATAATAAATAAGACCAACACCACCCCTTGAATCTTTCCCCGCAAAGCAATTTCCGGATAACGGACATGTTGTCGCAGGTAATACAGACGGGCTTCATCACCACCCGGAAATCGCGGATAAACATCAATGATTGTCGCTAATCCCGTATCATCTCCTGTTCCGGTTCCAAGAATGGAACCTCCCGGTTTTGTAAGAGAATCTATCTTGTTCTGGTCCTCTTTAATTTCCTCATGTTCCGTTAATATTTCCCGGGGTTTGCTTTCGTCAGGTTTTACGGAATCTGTTACTACCGGGGTTTGTTCAACCTCCTGCACCGGTCTGGAAAGGGCCTGGACCATTCTGTTCAATTCTTCATCCGGGGGAGGAATCATTCCGTAATACTCCACATCATACATGATATCGCCCTCGATGAGTGGAACAGGTTCAAAATAATAATAAAAAAAGGGTAACAACACAACAAGCAGCAGGACGATTATACCTAACCCGAGCGACAGACCCAGGTAGCGGGTGTACATTTTCCGCAGATAATAAGCGCCATACGCTTTGTTTCTTCCTTCAAAAGCGAGATCATTAAGACTCTTTGTCCTGTCAACGATCATACATCCAGGAATTTTTTCAGCAACGCAATTTCCCTGCGTTCATGTTTTGTGGGGCGACCAATTCCACGTGGTCTGAACTCAAAATTCTGGTCATGTACAAGTTTCAGTTTCTGGTATTCATCTTCAGGAGTGAGATCTTCCATAAAACCGGGGACCCATTTAGCCGACAACCTTTTATCGGTCAATCCGATCACTTTGATGGTTTTGACAATGGGTGGAAAAGACAAGGTAATGATTTCATCCGGTTTTATTTCACGGGATGGTTTTACTGCATGCGCCAGGATTTTTACCTTACCCGACCTGCAGGCTTCCGTCGCCTGGCTACGCGTTTTATAGAGTCGTACCGTCCAAAGCCATTTATCGATGCGAATTCCGTCGCTCATGCCATCTTATTTTTGCCGGAAATAAATCTCCATTGGGACACCGTTGAAATCAAAGTGCTCCCTCAGCTTATTTTCGATAAAACGTTTATAGGGTTCTTTTAAGTATTGAGGATGATTACAGAAAAAAGCAAAGGAAGGGAATACGGTAGGAAGTTGCATGACATACTTGATACGAACATACTTCCCTTTGGAAACCGGAGGCGGAGTGTCATTAATAATGGGTAATACAAAATCATTTAATTCTGCTGTGCCGATTTTTTTCGACCGGTTTTTAAAAACGCGGATTGCTGTTTCCACAGCTTTAAAAATCCGTTGTTTATTAATAACAGAGGTGAACAGGATCGGGACATCACGAAAGGGTGCAATTTGTTGCCGGATATGTTCTTCAAAATCCTTATGGGTATTGTTTTCTTTTTCAATAAGGTCCCATTTATTCACAAGGATGACCACCCCTTTGTGGTTTTTTTCTATCAGCGAGAAAATATTCAGATCCTGGGATTCAAAACCCCGTTCAGCATCAACCATTAACATGCACACATCGCTGCTTTCAATGGAACGGATGGCGCGCATCACCGAATAAAATTCGATATTTTCAGTGACTTTGGCCTTTTTTCGGATTCCGGCAGTATCGATCAGGTTAAAGTCAAGGCCAAAATAATTATAATGGGAATGGATGGAATCACGGGTAGTTCCGGGGATAGGTGTCACAATATTGCGTTCGTTACCCAACAACATATTGACCAGGGATGATTTACCGGCATTGGGTCGTCCAACGATGGCAATGTTGGGTTGCGTCAGAAGAGACGCATTGCCCGGTTGTGACAGAGACGTATTGTCCGGTTGTGATAGAGACGCATCGCCCGGTTGTGACAGAGACGTATTGTCCGGTTGTGATAGAGACGCATCGCCCGGTTGTGACAGAGACGCATTGCGATGCGTCTCTATCACAACCGGAAACCCGCGTACAACCTCATCCATCAAATCACCGGTTCCGCTACCGCTTATGGAGGCGACGGAAAAAATTTCGCCCAATCCAAACCGGTGAAATTCATGTATGTCGTTCACAAGCTTATAATTATCCACTTTATTTGCGACGACCAATACCCGCTTTTTTGACTTTCGCAAAATATTGGCAACATCTTCGTCCATTGATGTAATACCCTCTTTTGCATCCACCATAAAAAGGATTACATCGGCTTCTTCAATGGCAAGCCGTACCTGCTTTTTTATCTCTTCTTCAAAAATGTCTCCGGAATCATCAACATAACCTCCGGTATCAATGACTGAATATTCTATCCCATTCCAATCACCCAAACCGTAATGACGGTCTCGCGTAACTCCGCTGGTTGGATCAACAATGGCGTCACGTCCTCCGCATAAACGGTTGAACAAAGTGGATTTGCCAACATTCGGCCGGCCAACGATTGCTATTATATTAGTCATGATATCAGTATGCTAATTTGAAAATTTGAAAATGGGGTAATTTAAATACGCATGGAGTCATTATTACGTTACTTCACTTTTTCATTCCAGCATTGCTTCATTACCACATCAATTAATACTCAATTATATGATGATGAATCAACAGAATACCCGAATCTTTTTAGCGCCAGTTCGTCTTCGCGCCAGTCTTTTGCAACTTTGACATGCAAATCCAAAAAAATATGTTTATCCAGAAATGCTTCAATTTCTTTCCGGGCATCAGATCCTAATTTTTTAATCGCTTTGCCCTGATGGCCAAGAATAATACCTTTCTGGGTTTCCCTTGCAACATAAATGGTTGCGGCGATGTGGGTAATCGCAGGTTCTTCAATAAAGGATTCAACCGCTACTTCTGTTGAATAAGGTATTTCCTGGGAAAAGTTAAGCAGTATTTTTCCCCGGATAATTTCCGAAACGAAAAATCGCTGGCTTCTGTCGGTCAGAACATCTTTTGGATAAAAGGCAGGAGATTCAGGAAGATAATGGATGATGGCTTTTAAAACCTGGTCGAGATTTGTTTTGTAAAGTGCAGAAACGGGAAGTATGATTGCTTTTTCCAGATTATGTTTCCATTTTTCAACTTCGGTTTCAAGAATTGACATGGATCCCAGGTCGATTTTATTGATAACAACGATCACGGGAACAGCAGAATTTCGTAGTTTTTGAACAATGTCTTCCTGTTGAAAGTCATTGCCAGGTTCAGTTAGCAGCAATATAACATCGGCATCATCGATGGAAGCATAAACCGCCGACATCATGGCCTGGTGAAGTTTGTAATGGGGTTTTATCACACCGGGAGTATCGGAATAAACAATCTGGAAATCATCCCCGCTGAAAAGACCCATGATACGGTGCCGGGTTGTTTGCGCTTTCGGAGTAATAATGGACAACCTTTCCCCAACCAAGGCATTCATGAGGGTGGACTTTCCTACATTCGGATAGCCAATGATGGAGACGAAACCGGCTTTATGGGTCATAATTTTTTTCTATGATTTTTGGATAGCAATGAAACATACACTATCTTTGCACCGTTAAAGAAAGTACAAAGGTACATAAAAATATACTGCGGGGTGGAGCAGAGGTAGCTCGTTGGGCTCATAACCCAAAGGTCGTAGGTTCGAATCCTGCCCCCGCTACAACGAAAGGCCCTTGGATAATCCAAGGGCCTTTTCTATTAACAGGCTTCGCATTCAAGCTTCCCCCGAAGTTCTTTCATGCAGAGTGCCGGCGATAACTTACTATTTTCAATTTTTTTATCGTTGAGTGCCATTCTCTTTTTAATTCGTCAACGTGAACAGAATGAAATGAATATAAATCAAAACGGGCTGCATTCCAGATAGTTTTTTTTCCGATCGGGGCCGTCTTCGGACGAACAGGTACTGAACCGATTCCTGCCATTGATTTTAATCCCCCTGAACTCGAGGATCAGGCTGATTTCATGTGCTCCACCTGTACCCTGGAGATTTCTTGACACCTGGATATCGTAACTGTACATGAATTTCAAATTTACATTTTCTCCCATGATATACCTGTAACCGGCAATCACCATTAGCGAGGTGCTGGGAGCGTTAACAGTTGTAGCCTTAAAATATCCGCCAAGATAGATATTGAACTTCAGCATGTTCACTCCTACCTGGATCGTACTCATGTTGTTTTGGTTCTGATAAAGGATCCCGGGATTGATACGAAAGGGATCATATAAACCTTTCAAGGGGTTTTGGCTGGAATTCGCCCCTTGGCCCAAAGTAAAGATGAGATCAAGATGAGCCACATATTTTCTCGGGAGTGGCATTTTTGCAATGGAAAGGAACGATTCATCAGGTTGAAAAAGATGATCTGCAGCAAGACCAGCTGTACCGGTGATGTCGCCATTCTGATTCATGAACTGAACCAATCCTCCTACCCCAAAATCCGGGAAGAATCGCTGTTGATCGTCGGGGGGATTCAACATCGAGTTATAAATATTGCCATATTTTGCACTCAGCTGGTCACTGAAAACAAAATCGTTCCACACCATCCACTTTTCTACGACTGAACCTTTGATACCTACCTGACCTATAAGGTTCCGGGCAAGTGGAATTCTTACCGAAAGGGATAATCCTACGGAAAGGTTCCTGATGAAACCGATGCCTTCATTGTCACGGTTTATCAGCAATCCGATTCCTCCTGATCCGGGTAAATTCCTGTCGCCCATATCAAGTGAAAAATAGCAGGTCCGAAAATCAACAGGTAAATTGGGCCACTGGTCTCTCGCAGAAAATCGGGCTCTGATTCCTGTGTTTAAACCTGTAAATGCAGGATTATAATATAGCGGTGCATTCAGCCACTGTGAATAATTCGGATCCTGTCCCTGGACAGCCGACATCATAAGAAAAAGTCCAAGGCCGATGGTTACCGGAATTTGTAAGATCTTTTTCATTGTTGTCATTTTTAAAATTACCTGATTAATGTTACAGTGCCAATGGTTTTACCTTTACCCTTCCCGATATCGCATCCCTGCCAGATGGTATTATCATTGAATATTGCATTAACTTTCCACATATAGGTGCCTTGCGGCATCAGTATTCCCTTGTACCTTCCATCCCACGCTTCGCTGGGGCTACCTTCACTGTCGAGAGCAGTCGATTCCCATAAAAGGTGTCCCCAGTTGTCGTATACTTCGATCCGGTATTGTTTCAGATTTGTACCCGCAGGTTTAAATAAATTGGCGGGTGTTGAACTACTCTCAGGTGCAAACGCATTCGGAATATAGAGGCCGTAGAATTCCACTTTATACTTATTCCAGGCCGTGTCGGTACAAGAATATTCATTCATCGCGACGAGCCTGATAAGATAGTTTCCATCCAGGTCGTAATTTACAGTGGGATTTTCCTCGTTTGAGGTTTGTCCGTTACCGAAATCCCAGTAATAGGAATTAGCGCCGTGGGACATGTTGTTCAGCTGGATCTGCCCGGGGATGTTGCCGGAAATTTCGGCATAGGTGAATGCAGCCACCGGCGGTTCCTTTACGATGATCCTGATGCCATCTGACATTTTGGTTGCAGGAATAGCGCATTGTTCACTTGACGTGAGTATACAGCTTATCACATCGTTGTTGTTCAGAGTGCTATCGGAGTATACAGAATCGCTGGTTCCAACATTTACGCCATTCTTTATCCATTGATACGAAGGGTTCGAACCCGGGAAAATGACGTTGGAGGTAAAGTGCACCAGTGTTCGTCGGCAGATCGGATTATTATCGATTGCAATGGTGATCTGTGGCTCACGGGTAACTGGTTCCCCGATGGAGACGGTCGCCATTGCCGTACAATGATTTGTATCGGTCACGACTACAGTATAGGTTCCGGCAAACAGATGGATAGCGGTAGCAGTTGTCTGCATCATTGGATCGTTCCATTGGTAGGTATACCCTGGAGTTCCGCCGGATACGGTAGCCGTTGCGGTGCCATTATTTGCATCCACGCAATTCACATCGGTACTGGTGGCAGCTACCGTTAAGGGTTGTGAAGGGCCGGTGATGGTGATGGAATCGATGGCAGTGCATCCCAGAAGATCGGTCACCGTTACCTGATAGCTTCCGGGTGACAGATTTGTGGCCGTTTGTGTGGTCTGTATCGGAAGAGTGTTCCATACATAACTGTATTCCGGGGTTCCACCGGTGACTGTTACTTTTGCGCTACCGTTCGTATTGCCAAAGCACATTACATCCGTATGGTCAGAGATAATGGTTACCATGGCCGGGTTAGCCATTATGACTATGGCATTTGAAATCGCTGTGTCCGGATCGACACAGGTTTCACTTGAAATGAGTGTACAGGTGACAACATCGTTATTTGCAAGCCCATAATCGGAATAGGTCGGTATGCTGGTGCCGACATCCATATCATTTCTTTTCCACTGGTAAACCGGGTTTGTGCCTCCGTTGGTTATTACCGAGGTGAAAGTAACAAGTGTTCCGGCGCAGATCGGATTATTATTAGTCACGATGGTGATCGTTGGCACCAGTGGAACGGTTACTATCATCGTAATGGGGTTGGAGGTTACGATTGGTGGATCAGCACAGCTTTCATTTGAAGTGAGCGTACAGGTGATCACATCGTTATTTGCAAGCCCATTATCGGAATAGATCGGTGTGTTGGTGCCGACATCCATATCATTTTTCTTCCACTGGTAGATTGGATTTGTGCCTCCGTTGGTTATTGCCGAAATGAAAGTCACAAATGTTGCAGCGCAGATCGGATTTTGATCAGCAATGATGGCTATCGTTGGGGTCAGAGTCTCGTTTACTGCCATGGTAATCGGTTCAGAGGCGACCATGACGGGGTTGACACATTTTTCATTCGAGATTAGTGAACAGCGGATCAGATCGTTATTGAGTAAGGCGCTGTCGATATAGATGGAATCATTGGTGCCGACAACGATACCATTCTTCATCCATAAGTAAACCGGATTGGTACCTTCGTTGGTTACTGTCGAGGTGAACGTTACAAGTGTTCCCGCGCAGATGGGATTTTGATCAGCAGCGATGGTGATGGTTGGAGTGACCGGCAGACTCACAATCATTGTAATGCCGGCAGAAATAACTGTATCTGGAGTTGCACAGGCAGCATTGGATGTGAGTTTACAGGTGATCACATCGTTATTTTTCAGTGTATTGTCGGTATAGGATGGACTGTTCGTTCCAGCGTTGACCCCGTTTTTCCTCCATTGATAAACCGGGCCGGAACCTTCATTATTGACCGCAATTATAAACGTAACAAGGGTTCCAGAACATATTGGGTTCTGATCAACTGCAATGGAGATTATAGGTACGACTACAGGATATACCGTCATTGTGATCGGTTCAGAGCTGGTGATTGCAGAAGCAGCGCAACTTTCGCTTGACGTAAGGGTGCAGGTAACCACATCGTTATTTGCAAGCTCATTGTCGGAATAGGTCGGTATGCTGGTGCCAACATTCATATCATTTCTCTTCCACTGGTAAACCGGATTTGTGCCTCCGTTGGTTATTGTCGAGATGAAAGTGACCAGTGTTCCGGCGCAGATCGGGTTATTATCAGCCACAATAGCGATGGTTGGTGTCAGGACAACGGTTACTGTCATTGTAATAAGGTTGGATATGACAGTAGAAGGATCAGCGCAGCTTTCACTCGAGGTGAGCGTACAAGTTATCACATCGTTATTTGCAAGCCCATTGTCGGAATAGGCCGGCATGCTAGTGCCGACATTCAAACCATTTTTCTTCCACTGGTAAACCGGATTTGGACCTCCATTGGTTATTACCGAGGTGAAAGTTACCAGTGTTCCGGCGCAGATCGGATTATTATCAGCCACAATAACGATGGTTGGTGTCTGGACAACGGTTACTGTCATTGTAATAAGGTTGGATGTGACAGTAGAAGGATCAGCGCAGCTTTCACTCGAGGTGAGCGTACAGGTGATCACATCGTTATTTGCAAGCTCATTGTCGGAATAGGTCGGTATGCTGGTACCGACATTCATATCATTTCTCTTCCACTGGTAAACCGGATTTGTGCCTCCGTTGGTTATTGTCGAGGTGAAAGTGACCAGTGTTCCGGCGCAGATCGGATTATTGTCAGCTGCAATAACGATGGTTGGCAACAGGGTATTGGTTACCCTCATTGTGATGGGGTTGGAGGTCACGGTTGGAGGATTAGCACAGCTTTCACTCGAGGTGAGCGTACAGGTTATCACATCGTTATTTGCAAGCCCATTGTCGGAATAAATCGACATGCTGGTGCCGACATTCATATCGTTTCTCTTCCACTGGTAAACCGGATTTGTGCCTCCGTTGGTTATTGTCGAGGTGAAAGTGACCAGTGTTCCGGCGCAAATCGGATTATTATCAACCGCTATGGCGATGGTTGGTACCAAGGCATCGGTTACCGTCATCGTGATGGGGTTCGAGGTGACGGCCGGAGGATCGGTGCAGCTTTCACTCGAGGTGAGCATACAGGTGATTACATCATTATTTGCCAGCCCATTGTCGGAATAGATCGGTATATTGGAGCCGACATCCATATCATTTCTTTTCCACTGGTAAACCGGATTTGTACCTCCATTGGTTATTGCCGAGGTGAAAGTTACCAGTGTTCCGGTGCAAATCGGATTATTATCAACCGTTATGGCGATGGTTGGTACCAAGGCATCGGTTACCGTCATCGTGATGAAATTGGAGGTGACGCTTGGAGGATCAGCACAGTTTTCATTTGAGGTGAGCGTACAGGTGATCACATCGTTATTTGCAAGCCAATTATCGGAATAGGTTGGTACGTTGGTGCCGACATTCATATCATTTCTTTTCCACTGGTAAACCGGATTTGTACCTCCGTTGATTATTGTCGAGGTGAAAGTTACCAGTGTTCCGGCGCAGACCGGATTATGGTCCGCAGCGATTGAGATTGTTGGGGAGATAATCGCAGGTTCGGTGATTGTTATGGAATCAATAACAATGCATCCTGCACTATCGATGACCGTCACAATGTAATTTCCAGCGATAAGGTTTACCAGATCTTTGGTAGTATCGCCAGTGTTCCAGCCAAATGAATAAGGAACGGTTCCTCCTGTAACCGAAAGGTCAATTGCCCCGGTTGCAGTTCCGTGACAAAGTGCGTTGGTGATCATATAAATAAGGGCCAGGGGCCCGGAAGGTTGTGTCACAATAAATGTTGAAACTGCAGTATCATTGTTTGAATCAGAAACAGTAATGGCATAATTGCCGGCTTGTAAACCAGCTAAATCTTCAGTGGTAGCACTATTACTCCACGAAAAAACATAAGGTGGAGTTCCTCCGGAAACGGTAAGGTCAATACTACCGGATGAATCTCCGAAACAGAGAACATTTGTGACCGTACCGGTCACAGTAAAGAGAGGATTGGAAGGCGTGACAAGCATGATCCCAACTTTAAAATTCATACATCCCATTAAATTCACCGCTGTCACAGTAAAATAATAAGTACCGGCCTGAGCCCATAAAACCGGCACATTTGGACCTACATTACCGTAGAGGAAAACTACTTCCGTTGGTCCAGCTTCATTCAGCAAAGTATAATCATTATATATTTTCCATAAATAAGTATCACCTGGTACTTCAATAACCCCAAGTGGATGAATCTGTCCTTCAATAACGACATTGGCTTCCTGGGCAGTGACTTTTGTCATCGCAAGTAAAGCCAGCAGGAATGCCAGCCAGAAACATCTGAAGTTAATTAAAGGTCGCATTTTCTATCTCATCATAAATATCAATAATTGAGATGACCATCCGTATTCCAGACCATCCCAGAAGTATATCAATTCAAAAGAATCAGAACCATCATTCAGCTAACCCGTATGATTATCGCTTCAGTCAAATTACTTAACGGTATTCCGAAGGGACATCTCAGATCATTCCAGACCCGCGAACCCAAAGGATACTGTTAAGCGTATTTAAAATGTTCAGACGGGTATCAACATACCCATACTGCTCTGCCGATATCAAAACCAGATCAGCTCTGTAAACATTCATTATCAATAGATCCATTGAAAATGGTATACATCCCAGCATAATGAGTTTCAATATATTCTTTTTAATAAAAACAGTGACCGGTATACAGGTCGAATTAGTTTTTATCAAACCCCGGTAATTGCAATCACTGTTTGGTTCATATCATAAAATTGGATTTTAATTAACTACAATTATAATTTTTCTAACCAGGCAAACAAAACATTGTTCTTTAAGTACAGCCATAAGCCGTTCTTAATAAAAAATCAGGAATCTTCCGCACCAGAAAACAGCAAAAAGCGCTTCGTTCCAGTGACACGAATATCTGATTTTTACAAAACCGTTCAGCGCCGGGATTTTTCCCGTGAATCATCCCCTGCCCGGGAGCATTTTGTATGCCCATATTTTACCTCGATAAAATGATTTAAGTCGCTAAGACCCATCAGGATTATCTTGTTATAATACGGAGAAAACGTAGCGTTTCTTTAGATGATATAGAAATCCGCAAATCGCAGAATACATTGCATTTCAACCGTTTTCAGCCGTGAGCAATGTTGTCATTCACTTTAACAACCTTTTGCTTTATACTACCATCAGACTTTCTTCCGGCCGGAAGTAAACTCCGGCCGGAAGGGTCAAGTCTGTTGATGATAAAGCAACTAAACTTCACTGAAGCTTAACCTACGTAAGGATTAAGGATTCTTCGGGATGAAGTTTCCGGTTGCCGGATCAGGAGTAACCGTAGGACGAGGATTGACAGTAATGTTGGTATTTTTCCCGAAAATGGCTTCCGGTGAACAGTCTGTATCTGAGACAACATCAGGAAGAGGGGTCCCGGTAGTAACGGGAATAATACCATCCACAGCAATATTAACGGTTTCGCCAATCAGGTTTTCAAAAGAATTATTGTTGATAGAAACTTTAAGATATATTTTTAAAGAACCATCATAGGCAGCGGTAGCATTGGTGCTGGAGACATATTCTCCTGCTCCGGCACCAGGAGTTGTAGTATTCGCAAATGTACCGGCTGGATCGGTATCCCAGTTTACACTTGCAATGGTCTGGATGGCATCAAGTCCGGTAATTTTGAATGAAGGAGTCCATGCTCCTGCATACTTGGAAGCCGTGATTTCAGCATAAAGGTTATTCACTCCGTAAACATAAGCCACTGTTGGGCTTGCTCCCGGGGTTACAACTGCGGAACTTACGTCAGCAGAGCAGTATACACCATCCATACCAATGGCTCCGGCAAAATGGCCGACTGCGAGCAGGAATTTGTTGATAGGTTGAATCTGCCATACTTTCATGTTCATTGCCGAACACGAAGGAGTTGTTCCCGCATTGGTCTGCGAGTATTTAATTACCAGGTAATATGGAACATTGTTGGCAATGGCCTGCGACGTCCATTCAATGGTAATCGTATTTGCCCCGCCAATAGGTGCGTTATAGGAGCCGGCTCCGGAAGCAATAATTTCGCCTCCGTTGTTCGGCACCACAACTCCATTGATCAGATCGACATCCTTGGTCACATACCAGGTAAACGGTCCCGTACCATCGTAGCCTGTGCCACTGACGGTAGCCGTATAATTATAAGGTGTCCCCGCAGCCGGAGATAGTGGGCCATCAGTGCAAGTTTGCCCGAAGAGGGTAGAATAACCGGCAAATACTGCCAGCGCCAGGAGTAATAGTTGCTTTTTCATAACTTTTAGTTTTAAATGGTTTGATTAATTGAATTCGTCGTAATTGATTTTTTTTTGATTTAAATCCTTTGTATTTAGTTGTTTGTTGACTCCTTTTTTTCTTTTTGCTTCATAGGCTTCGTTTTGGTTAATAATATATCTAATTAAAAATTTCCAAGGATCAGGGGTCGTGCATGAACCCTTACAGTTACAACCGGCCGGCTTTCCGGTGGAGTAAGATTACCGCATTGATCTTCAAGCCAGAAAATAATCGGATTTTCGCCGAGTGGGAATTGAATATTCGAAGGATAAGTTGAAATCTGACCAATTCCTGTGATCTCAACTCCCCCGACCAATGTGATTTTCCAATGCAGAATCAGGTTTCCGGGGGCAGTGCAGTTATCCGAAAATATTGAAGGATTAAGGTCCAGCGAAGTATCACTGGCATGAAACGTGTACCAATCCGGACGAATAGGGATAAAATCCCCAATCCCATCCCAGACGGCTTCAACAATATCCTGGACACACCGGTGAATGGTATCCGTGGCGTTGATCACTGGCGGAACCGTATCATTGATTGCAATAATTTCCTGACATATATCGACATTGCCGCAGGAATCCCAGATCTGATAAGACCGTGTAATGATCTCAGGACATGTGTTATTATCTGATGTTTCATTCATCAGTATAATATTCGGATCCGGCACCGTACAAGGAAAATTGATCTGACCTCCCGCAGCAATAAATCCGCTAACAGTAGAATGATCCACAATTTCACTTGTATCACAGTGATATTGTGTGGGGCAAACCGGGACACAATTATCTATGGTAACTTCAAAATTCAGGGTATCATTCTGGCAGGGCAGTGTACTCGAAGTATCAGTTACTGTAATGGAATAAAATCCAGGCGCCGGTGGTGTATATGCATCTGAGGTGGAGACAATGCTTCCGGTTCCATTGGGACCATTCCACCATTGTATTTCATACATATCAGCAGGATATACAGATGCATAAATAGTCCCTGGAGAATAATCACAGAATGTTGGGGGGTTAGGTGAAATTGAAATGGATATATCAGGAAAAACATGAACAATCACAGTATCACATACGATCCCTCCAGGTGAACATGGATTTCCGGAGACCTGTCCGCATACCAGATACTTTATGATCGGGGGAGCTAAACTGTCGGGAGTAATAACCGGGTTGAGACAGGCATGGTCACAGGATAGATACCGGTTATAAATTCCTCCGCCGGTAATATCAGTCCAAGTCACTGTACTCTCAATGACACCTGAAATTGTGACTGTTTTACCACAATCTTTCCTTGTGAAAATAGTTTCAGGAAATTGCATTCCACATACAGAATGTATTGTATACACATTTTCATTACCTCCTGGTTTGCAAAATGTAACTGTATGGTACTCACCGTCGGGCGGTGCACAGATGAGACTGCTCATCGGCATGATTGGGCCGCAGTCAACCTGAACATTATGACCCGATGGAGTTGCTCCGTCAATCAAAAAATAAAATCCGATGGCATGCGGATCAATTTTTACCGAAAAAGAGATACACCGGTCGCTACCGCCTGCACTGCAACATTTTCCGACCCTCGACAGACTCGGACTTGTCCAGACACTGTCGCAGCTACCGGTCATATTTACATAAAAATGAGGGACTGACGACTGACAGATAACACAACCACATTCTCCGGCCACGGTGATGATTTGCATACATGTCACCGAATTGCCGGCGGCATCTGTGGCACGATAGGTACGTTCAACACCTGTCGGACAAAATCCGGGTTTATTTCCTAATCCAAGATAATTATCACTTACATGAACGATTGTGACAGTACCACAATTATCAGTTGCAGTGACCAATTCAATATTGGGTTCAGGAATGTTATCCGGACACGGTACTGTAATATTCGGAGGACAAACAATGACCGGAGGATCATCATCAAACACATTGACGGTTATATTACAAGTCTTGATGAGTCCTGCAGCGTCGGTTACAGTCCAAGTGATCGTATTTACACCGACAGGGAGATGCTCATTTGCAAGGGTATTAGTATTATTAAAACTATTGTGAATGGTGGCTCCGGGACAATTGTCAGAGAAGGTGGCGGGATTAATTTCAGATCCCTGGACGATATAATAACATCCCCCTGGAACAGTTCCTCTCGAGAATGGACTACCTGCCGGACAAGAAATTGTCGGCAACTGAGTATCGCTGACTTTAATCGTAAAACTGCAGGAATTACTGTTTCCATCTGCATCAAATACATGATAGGTTACTATAGTTGTACCGACACTGAATGTATGTGTTCCCACATAGTTGATCCCGGTGACCGGAGAACTGCCCGTAGTGGCGCCTGTCATGGTCCAGGTTAGTTTTGAGACAGCACAGTTATCTGCTGTCACCGGGTTGGGGACAACGACCGAAGCCGAGCAGTTATTCAGATCACTGCTCACCGTGATGTTCGAAGGACAGGTGATCGTGGGGAGCTGGTTATCTGAAACAGTAACTGTTATGGAACAGTTTGAAGAATTTCCTGCAGCATCGGTAGCTGTCCAGATGATGGTCGTCGTTCCCTTGGGAAATTGTGCATTGGCAAGCGTTGCTAATCCGTTGAAACTGTTGATAATGGTAGGCCCGGAACAATTGTCCGAAAACATCGGGTCGAATTCAGCGCCCTGAACGGTGTAATGACACATCCCTGCATCTATATTCCTGTTAAAGGGACTTCCCGAAGGACAGGTGATGGCTGGTAGTTGTGTATCGTTAACCGTCACAGAAAATGAACAGGTAGCGCTGTTGTTGGTTTCATCGTATACAATATAGGTTATCGTGGTGATCCCGATATTGAATGTATGCGTTCCGACATAGTTGATCCCTGTGACCGGGGAACTGCCCGAGGTGGCGCCTGTCATGGTCCAGGTTAGTTTCGTAACTGCGCAGTTATCTGCCGTCACCGGGTTGGGGACAACGACCGAAGCCGAACAGTTATTCAGATCATTGCTCACCGTGATGTTCGAAGGACAGGTGATCGTGGGAAGCTGGTTATCTGAAACAGTAACTGTTATGGAACAGTTTGCTGTGTTTCCCGCAGCATCGGTAGCCGTCCAGGTGATGATGGTTGAACCTTTTGGCAGTTGTGCATTGGCAAGCGTTGCTGTACTGTTGAAACTGTTGGTGATTGTTACTCCCGGGCAGTTGTCCGAAAATGACGGGTCGAATTCAGCGCCCTGAACGGTGTAATGACACATCCCTGCATCTGTATTCCTGTTAAAGGGACTTCCCGATGGACAGGTGATGGCTGGTAGTTGTGTATCGTTAACCGTCATGGTAAATGAACAGGTAGCGCTGTTGTTGGTTTCATCATAAACAATATATGTAATTGTTGTGATGCCGATATTGAAGGTATAGGTACCAACATAATTGACACCTGTTAGTGGTGAACTGCCCGTGGTGGCGCCTGTCATCGTCCAGGTTAGTTTCGTTACTGCGCAGTTATCTACCGTCACCGGATTAGAAACCGCAACTGAAGCACTGCATTTATCCGGATCATTGCTCACCGTGATGTTCGAAGGACAGATAATCGTGGGGAGCTGGTTATCTGAAACAGTAACCGTTATGGAACAGTTTGAAGAATTTCCTGAAACGTCGGTGGCTGTCCAGGTGATGGTCGTCGTTCCCTTGGGAAGCTGTGCATTGGCAAGCGTTGCTGTTCCATTGTAACTGTTGGTGATTGTTACTCCCGGGCAATTGTCCGAAAAAGCCGGGTCAAATTCAGCGCCCTGAACGGTGTAATAGCACTTCCCTGGATCGGTGTTGCGGTTGAAGGGACTTCCCGGAGGGCAGGTCAGGCTTGGGAGTTGTGTATCGTTGATCGTTACGGTAAATGAACAGATGGCGGTGTTGTTGGCTTCATCATAAACAATATATGTAATTGTGGTGATGCCGATATTGAAGGTATAGGTACCAATATAATTGATCCCTGTTGCCGGTGAATTGGCCGTAGTGGCGCCTGTCATCGTCCAGGTTAGTTTTGCGACAGCACAGTTATCTGCTGTCACCGGATTAGAAACCGCAACTGAAGCATTGCAGTTATTCAGGTCATTGCTGACGGTGATGTTTCCCGGACAGGTGATCGTGGGTAACTGATTATCGGTCACAACAACCGTAATGGAACAGTTTGCTGTGTTTCCCGTTGCATCGGTAGCCGTCCAGGTTATGACGGTTGAACCTTTTGGCAGTTGTGCGCTGGCAAGCGTTGCTGTGCCGTTAAAACTATTGATGATGGTAGTCCCGGAACAATTGTCCGAAAATGCCGGGTCGAATTCAGTTCCCTGAACGGTGTAATGACATATCCCAGCATCGGTATTCCTGTTAAAGGGACTTCCCGATGGACAGGTGATGGCTGGTAGTTGGGTATCGTTAACCGTCACGGTAAATGAACAGGTGGCGGTGTTGTTGGTTTCATCATAAACAATATATGTAATTGTGGTGATGCCGATATTGAAGGTATAGGTACCAACATAATTGACACCTGTTAGTGGTGAACTGCCCGTAGTGGCGCCTGTCATAGTCCAGGTTAGTTTTGAGATGGCACAGTTATCTGCCGTCACCGG
>JALNZC010000005.1 GCA_023229525.1 Bacteroidales bacterium | reverse complement strand
CTTATTTCCGGAAACAATGCTGGTGTTGCAGTGGTTGGAGTATTTACACCTGAACCGGGAAGTGTGATCAGTAACAATGTTTTCAAAGGGAATGTAAGTAATGCGTGGTCGGGAGGATTGGACCTTGAAAATTATGAAATCCTAGACAACGTGGTTCTCATTGAAAACAACTATTTCATGGATAATGTAGCCGAAAAGGGCGGCGCTTTTGTGACTTTAAATGTTCCTGTAATATTGCAAAACAACGTTTTCAATGGAAATCATGCAGAAAATCAGGGGGGAGCGTTATATCTCTCAAATTCAACAGGCGTACCCATTGACCATCTGGCAACCCTGATCAATAATTCCTTTTCTGCCAATTCAGCGACCAACCTTGGTGGTGCGATTTATTCCCTCAGTGCAGACCCGTATATTTTAAATTCAATTTTCTGGCAAAATCCGGACCAGGCGGGGAATGTTATTTCAATGGAAAGCGGAAATACCGAAATCGCTTATAGTGATCTTGATACCAATAAAATTGCAGGAAACAGGATTATCGGAGCAGGGATGATCAATGCTGATCCGTTATTCAGCGATACCGATCTGCTCACGACCGAACACTGGAGTCCGTGCGTTGACCAGGGAGTGGCGCAGCATACTTGTGTCCATGGACAGACTTTTAACAGCCCTCCGAATGACATTCTTGGTAACCAAAGGCCGGTCGGCGCTGGATATGACATGGGAGCGTACGACCAGAAGTACTGGCCGGTTGGAATACATGGAATTACGAATAACGAATTACGAATTACGATTTATCCGAATCCGTTTAGTGAATCTACCACTTTCGTATATACACTAAAAGAATCCTCATGGATAACAATTCAGATTTTTAACAGCTTTGGGAAGTTAGTGGCTGAACCTGTAAATACAATCCATGCAAATGGTGAACAGCGTGTACAATGGAATACCAGAGCTTTGCCGGCGGGGATGTATTTTTACAGGATTCAGGCCGGGAGTCAGGTGGTGAATGGGAAGATGGTGAAACTTTAGTAAGCAGTCTGCTAAACCACCACCCCTGCACCCCACTCCCTCGGGGAGAGATGCCTGGTCGAGGGCATCTGTGAACTGCCCACTGAACATAAACTTGCAAACAGCTATGGAATTGCCTATATTTGGGAGATGTCGTGAGGAAAACATGCTTCGCACAGTCATTATCGATGACGAAGATCATGTGCGCGAAACAATCGGGAGATTGATAGCTGTACATTGCCCCCAGGTTAAACTGGTGGGAGAGGCAAATGGTGTGGAAAGCGGATTGAAAATAATCCGGAACACTCATCCCCAGCTTGTATTGCTGGATATCCGGATGGACGATGGAACAGGGTTTGACCTCCTGCATAAGTTAGAAACCATTGATTTTAAAGTTATTTTTATAACGGCGTATGAAAAATATGCCGTGCAGGCATTCAAATTCACTGCAATCGATTTCCTGTTGAAGCCCATCAATCCTGAAGAACTCACGGATGCTGTAAAACGTGCGGAAACCCTCGTCCAGGAACACCTTAACTCACAACTCCAGACGCTTGAGGAGAACCTCAAAACCGAAATCCTTCATAAGAAAAAGGTTGTCCTTAAAACCCTGGATAATATTTACCTCGTCGACCTCCAAAGCATCACCCATTGCGAATCGGATGGATGTTACACATATATTAACACAACGAATGGCGACCGGATACTGATCTCGAAAACCCTTCGCGAATTTGATGATATGTTTAACGAATGTGGCTTTTACCGTATCCATAAGTCATACCTGATCAACCTGTCGCAGATAAAACGATTTGAAAAACATGAAGGCGGCTACATCATTCTGAACAATGATTGCAGGATTCCAGTAGCTTCACGGAAAAGGGAGGAGCTGCTTGAGCTGTTTGAAAAACTGGCGAAATGAAAGAGAGTCAACAGTCGGCAGTCGGAAGTCGGCAGTCAATCTTGCAAACCGGAATATGCGAACTGCAGACTGGGAACTGCGATCTGCAAACTGCAGACTTCTAACTGCTTACCGCAATCTGATCTGGGCAATATGAAAAACACCATTTACCTTATTCTTCTCTTCGGCCTGCAATTACCCTCTACCGGTCAGATCCCGGGTATTACACGGCAGAAAACGGTCGACAGCCTGTTTGTACTTCTTAAGAACTCCAAAAACGCTCGTAAAGTTGATTTATTGAATCAACTCTCCCTTAATCTTGCCCCCCGCAGTTTCGATTCTGGTTTCCGTTTTGCCACGGAGGCCCTTTGTTTATCAAAAAAATTGAACTATCCCCGGGGAAAAGGAATTGCCACCTTCAACCTCGGCAACAGCTATTTCTTTAAGTCTGATATAAAAAATGCCCTGACGAACTATCTTTCTGCATTGCGACTGCTCGAGCCTTTCGAACCTGCAAAAGAGATCGGTGATCTTCTCTACCAGTTAGGTTCGATAAATCAGTATGTGCGCAATACTGAAAAGATGTTTGATTATTATAATCGTGCTGCAAGGAATTTTCTGACTCTCCACGATACTTCAGCTGCAATAGTGGTCTATTTTACACTTGGTTGTCCTTATTACTATAAATTGCAGACCCTGGAACCAATTGATCCGTTTACTTCCGGAGAGGTAAAGAAAATGATGGATAGCACCATCAGGTACAATAATATTGTGCTTGATTATTATTTAAAGCCTCATGCGGATTATAAATGGGCGCCTGTCGAAGCATGGTTAGCCAATGTTTATAATGCTTTTGGATGCTTTTATCAGGCTGAAGGTGACTCCATGGCATTGGATTATTACCTTAAAGCACTTGAACAAGCAAGAGCGATTGCAGATACCAATATCAGGAATTTCCTGGAAGGATTAATGTGCGCGAATCTGGGTTATCAATTTTATTTTTTTTGGAAAAATCCCGACAGAGGTTATGATTATGCCAAATCAGGGATAGTGCTGTTAAAAAGAATAAACCGTTACGACATCACTGCCGGAGCCTTATCAATACTCGGCCGAATTGAACTGGACAAAGGCCGTTTCCGGAGCGCTGAAAAGAATTTCTTTCAGGCGTTGAACTATAGTGATACTTTCCTTTTCAGAATTGACCAAATAGATGAACCCAATCCTACTTTCAGACTCGCGGGAGTCACGCAATTGCGATCGCAACAGGTTATAATCTTCAGAAATCTGGTCCGGCTGTTTGAGTTGACAGGTGATTTAAAAAATGCATTGTTATATCAGAAAAAACTGGAAGAAGGAATGAGTTTACAGATGCAGGATGAACTGACCAGGCAGGTTATCGGGCTTGAGGAGGATCATAAAGATGTATTAAAAAGGCAGGAAATCGCCGGATTGGTCAGAGATAATGAACTCCGGCGACTAAGGATGAACCAGACGAGGATTTTATTTGCCGGCCTTGGCGGTGTGGCGCTGATTGCATTTCTGGTTTTTGTGGTCTGGATCCAACGGAAAAGGTTCAGGTCGGATCAGAAAGCTTTGATCCTCGAACAAAAACTTCTGCGCTCGCAAATGAATCCACACTTCATCTTCAATTCACTGACCAACATCCAGAATTTTATCCTGACCGAAAAACCGGATAAAGCCAGCATCTATCTGTCAAAATTTGCCATGCTTGTACGAAATATCCTGGATAATTCGGTAGAGGAATATGTGGTACTCGAAAAGGAGATCAGTACGATCGAAAACTACCTTGAATTGCAAAAAGTAAGGTTTTCCGGTAAATTTGATTACAGTATCCATATTGCCGATGAGATCGATACCGATACCCTGAAGATCCCGCCGATGCTGGCACAACCCTTTATCGAAAATGCCATTGAGCATGGTATCAAGCACAGGGAAACCCCCGGCCATATTGATATCAGTTTCAGCTTAAAAGATCATGTGCTCATTTTCGAGGTGGAAGATAACGGGATCGGCAGGCAGAAAGCACACGAGATCAGGATCTTAAAAGACCCTGAACACAAAAGCATGGCCACATCGTTGACCCGTGAAAGGCTGGCCAATCTGAACCGGAAAATGAAAGAAAAGATCCGGCTTGAAATATTCGACCTGAAAAATGCCATTGGTGAGGCGAGCGGAACAAAGGTAACATTCGGAATTCCGCTTTCAAAATGAGGTCTGCATTATTTCCATATCACATAAAACAGTGGTAGACCTTAGAGATTTGAAGAACTTCATTTTTCCACCGACTGAAATTCTGTTCTCCACTTTTTGACTGCGTGCAAATAGGCACTCAGATCAGAATAGCCAAGAATGTAAGCAATATCCTGTATTTTCATCTTGTTTCCTTTTGACAAATACCCGGACAATTCATTTTTTATATCATCTGTAATTTTCCGGAAAGACAGACCTTCATCCGTTAGTTTACGCTGGATTGACCTGTTGCTTGAAGGAAAGTGAACGGCAACTTGTTCAAAAATCGGTAACTCCGGACAACGCATATTTAAAACTATGTTCCTGACCTGAATTGAAAAGGGTTTATATCCCGACTTTCTTTTATCAAGCTTCTGCAATTGGTGTTGCCATTAATCACTGGCTAAAGTAGCGGTTTAGTGCTTCGCATGATAATTTTTCGTAAATTTGAATTGTTGTAATACCTATAACACTTCAATCAAAGACATGAAAACAATAGGACTGTTAGGTGGTACCGGTTGGGAATCAACCGTTGAATATTACAAGATAATAAATAAAAATATTTCTGAATCTTCCGGCCATAAACATTCTGCAAAAATTATCATGTTCTCTGTTGACTTTTTTGAAATAAGCAGCAGGATGGGGAGTCAGGACTATGACGGAATGGAGAAATTCTTAACCGAAACTGCAATAAAAATTGAAAATGCCGGAGCTGACTGCATATTGATATGTGCTAATACGCTTCATATGTTTGCAGAACAAATTTCAAAGAAAATTTCAATTCCTTTGATCCATATTGCTGATGCAACCGCATCAAAGATCAAAGAAAATAATATTCAAAAAGTTGGTCTTCTCGGTACGAAGCCTACCATGGAAATGCCCTTTTATAAAAACCGTTTGAAAGAAAAATTTGGAATTGATGTTATTGTTCCCTCCAATACACAACGTGAAAATATTCAAAAAATCTTTCTTGGTGAATTTATCCAGGGAAAATTTACTTCCGAAGCCAGAATGCAATTCCTCGACATCATGAACAAATTAGCGGCACAGGGTGCTGAAGGCATCATTCTCGGTTGCACCGAAATTCCTTTGCTTGTCAATCAGAAAGATACCTCTATTCCATTGTTCGACACGCTTGAAATTCATGCAAATGCAGCGGTTGACTTTGCAATTACTACATAATGTAATTAACCCACAGTGTGTACTTTTAAAAGAAGTTTTTTATGATTTCCCGGGCAAGCCCGAAACCGGCCATTATTCACCTCACCGATTGATATCCTTCCAATACTCCGGTTTTAGACAATACGACCTGCCAGAGTTGGATACTCCTTGCCCTGAATGAACCGGCACTTGAGAGCAGGTAATATTTCCACATTTTGTAAAAACGGCCGGGATACTTATGCTTTATCCTTTCCCAGTTTTTCTCAAAGTTATGATACCATACCATCAATGTCTTATCATAATCAGCCCCGAAATTATGCCAGTCCTCTATGATGAACAGGTTTTCAACAGCTTTACCGAGCTGTGCAACGGACGGAAGTAATCCGTTAGGGAAAATGTACTTATCTGTCCAGGGATTAATTTTAGTTAATGACTGGATGCTTCCAATGGTCTGCAGAAGAAACAGACCATTATCATGCAGACACTTATTGGCAACTTTAAAAAATGTCCGGTAATTCTTGTTGCCAACATGTTCAATCATTCCGACACTGACGATCCTGTCAAACTTTTCATGGATATTGCGATAATCCATAAGCCGGAACTCCACAGGAAGACCTTCGCATAGTTTCCGGCCTAGATCCACTTGTTGCTTTGAGACGGTGATCCCGACGACTTCGGCCTTATATTTTTCTGCTGCATATTTTCCGAAGGCGCCCCATCCGCAACCGATATCCAGGATACGCATTCCGGGCTGGAGATAAAGTTTATTGCAAATCAGGTCAAGTTTTTTTTCCTGTGCTTCCTTCAGACTTTCTGCCCCTTTCCAATAAGCACAACTGTAATTCATCCGTTCATCGAGCATATGCTGGAAAAGATCATTCCCCAGATCGTAGTGCTTTTCCGCAATGATGGTTGCTCTCCGCTTTGATTGCATATTGAAGATCTTTGCTAAAAAGATTCCTGTTAAAACGGATAATTTTCGCGGAATTCTTTTTTCATAATGCGCTCTTAAGATACGACAGATCATTTCGTCAATCTGTTCGGCATCCCACCAGCCATCCATATAAGATTCGCCCATACCCAATTCACCTTCAGCAACTGCACGTTCATAAAATTTATCATTGTAAACCTGTATATCCCATGGGCGGTTGCCGTTGATCTTCACATCCGCATGGGTTAAAATTTCTTCGGCTGTTTTTTTGTAAGTGTTCTTCATGGCTTAGAACATTTTACGAAATATACGTTATTTTTGAAACATATCAAACTGAATCAAGGAAAAAGGGAATTGGCTGCATCTTTTCCTACTACAGTTGTCCATTCCCGAACGTGCCATTTCTTCACCAGACCATTCTGAACATAAGGATCCGCTTCCGCGAATTTCTCAGCTACAGCCGGTGACGTCCCCTTGAAAAGCAGGATTGCTCCATCGACCGGATTGGCCAGGGCGCCACCCAGGATGAGTTCCCCACTCTCAACAGCCTTGTTTGCATAGGTAAGGTGCGCATTTCGGAAAGGAACGCGCTTTTCGACGTAGCCTTCAACCACATCATAAAAAAGTAAATAATGTTTATTGGAGTCCATCATTTCCAGAATTTTAAAGTAAAAATAAGAAAAAAATCCTGTAAAATTGTACTGACCTATCTTGACGTACAGTATCCATAATAAAAGAAAAAAGTTTTTCTTGACTTTGAATCTGTTTTGTCGTAGTTTTAACTCCACCTGAAAGGGATTATCAGACAAAATTTGCCGTATGAAAAAGTTTTACTTCTCTGTGATTTTTGTAGGAGCCATCGAACTGGCAATTTGTTGCCTGTTCAATCAGGACTCTTTTTTACCGGGTAAGGTAAAAAATGTTTCACGATCCGGAATGGAACAGAAAAAAATGTCAAAACCTGGTTTGTTGGCCATGCAGGCTAATTACCAGTTCATGAAACTCAGGGATCCTCAAACAGGAAAGATCCCTGTTGGGATTCGTTCTCGGGAGCTTGCCTTTACCTCCAGGTTACCCTTGAATTCCAATGAGGCAGGTCAGTCATGGACCTGGAGGGGGCCAACAAACATCGGCGGACGTATGCTTTGTGTTGCAGCAGATATTGACGATGGAAACCATCTCCTAGCCGGTAGCGCATCCGGAGGGATGTGGAAATCGACCGACCAAGGCCAGAACTGGGATAAAACCACAGCTCCTGACGCTGAACAAAGCGCCACCTGCCTGGTACAGGATAAAAGACAGGGCAAGCATAATATCTGGTATTATGGTACAGGTGAACTGCTCAGCACGACCAACCGGAATATCAGCACCAACGCAAGAACGGTCGGGATCGGCAACGGGATCTATAAATCCAACGATAATGGGGTGACCTGGCAACCGCTGATAGCTACCCAGGGCGGATCCCCGGCTAACCTGCAGGAGATCTTTCAGGGGATCTGGAGGATCGTTACGGACCCGGTCCATATGGATAAAGACATTGTATATGCTGCCTGTTATGGCGCCATCATGCGCTCGGAAGATGGAGGTGCAACTTGGGAAGTTGCATTGGGTGACCTGGAAAATAAATCCTTTGCTACCGATCTGGCCATAACCTCCGACGGCATCTTGTACGCAGCCCTGAGCAGTTTTGGTCTGTCGGTAGAACCTCCCGGTAAGGCAGGCATCTGGAGATCCGCTGATGGGATAAACTGGAACAGGATCACCCCTGCCGGCTTTCCGCAGGATAACCGGGTGACCCGGTTGGCGCTTGCGCCGTCGAATGAACAAGTCATGTATGTATTCACGGAATCACAATCCCCCGACCTCAATCCCTTTAATGGTTACACTAATACCATCAATACATTCTGGAAAATGACCTGGAATATGGCAGCCGATTCCGCCGTGTGGGAAGACCGCACAACCGGGATCCCTGGAGGAGGTAACGGGAGCATGAACAGTTTTCCTTTTTCATTCGTGGTTTATGGGGGGTATTGTTTTACCATGGGAGTCAAGCCCGATAACGAAAATGTCGTCTTTTTAGGAGGGATGAACCTTTATCGGTCCGTGAACGGTTTTGTAGACAGCCTTACAAACACTTTCATCGGAGGATATCCTTACGACATGGACTCAATCCATACCCTTCATCCCGATCAGCATGGAATCACCTTTCTACCGTCGGACCCATCAACGATGTTCATGTCAAATGATGGCGGGATATATGCTACCAATAATTGCATGGCTGACAGCAGTCATATGGTCTGGAACAGGTTGAACAACAAACTGACGACCACTCAGTTTTACAGCATTGCCATTGATCATGGGGCTTCCGGCGATGACTGGATCCTCGGCGGACTTCAGGATAACAACTGGTATTACACCGTTACCGACAATCCTTCGGAATTCTGGTTTGACATCGACATTTGCTATGATGGGTTTGCGACCTGTGTGGCGCCCAATTGGGAATATTCTGTCATCTCAGCATACAGCGGAAATATCTGGACCTCCCGGTTTGATGCTAATATGCATACAAAAGATATCTTCCCGCAACTCCCCGATACCTTACTTAAATATTATGACCCTGTGATGGGCAGTAATATCCTTTTTCCTTTTTATCAGAATTTTGCACTGGCTCCGAACAATCATGAAACATTCTACCTGCCTACGATCACAAGTATCTGGCGAAAAGATAACCTCAAAGCTGCCGCTTACGATACCAGTCTGCGGAATTCGGGATGGAGTCACCTGAATAACGTGGATGTGGGCACCGCCTCCGAAATCAGTTATCTGGATGTTTCATTATTCCCGGCGAACCGGCTTTATTACGGTACCAATCTTGGTAAAGTTTACCGGCTGGATAATGCAAACACGGGGAATCCCATCCCCGTCGAGATCACCGGCAATAACTTTCCGGTAAATGCTTTTGTTGCCTTCATCGATATTGATCCGGATAATGCGGATAACCTCATGGTAACCTTTTCAAATTATGGTGTGCAAAGTCTTTTCCACTCAAACGATGGTGGTACCACCTGGGTTTCTGTTGGAGGGAACCTCGAAGAATTCCCCGACGGCTCAGGAGCCGGTCCATCTGTCCGGTGCACAAAAAAGTTGTATTTCCAGGGTAAAAAAATCATTTTTGCAGGCACCTCCTCGGGTTTGTTTTCCACCCGTGAGCTTAAAGGAGACTCAACGGTCTGGAAGAAAGAAGGAGCTACAACCATTGGTAATGTGATTATCGATATGATCGATGCCCGCCAGACAGACGGATTTATTGCTATTGGCACGCATGGTAACGGGGTCTACAGCGCTTACTTTAACCCTTCCGCAGGTATTCAGGATTCACGAGGTCATCAGTCACTGCAGGTGGGAAACATTTTCCCCAACCCGGTGGAGGATGCAGCAAAGATAGAGGTGGTTGCGGGAAAGAAATCCTTGCTCCGGGTTACCTTGTTTGACAACCGTGGAAAACCGGTCAAAGAATATCCCGGAAAGACAGTTCTCCCGGGAAAGCAACAGGTATCATTTGCTTTTGAAGATTTACCTGATGGCGTATACTATCTGAAACTGGAAGCGGAAGGAGCATTTGTTTCGAAAAAGATCATCAAGGTACATTGAATAACAATATAATTTGTATTATTTCAGTCCGCGATGCTTTAGTAACGGTTCGACTGATGGTTCCTGCCCCCTGAATTTTTTATATTGTACCATACCTTCATCATTGCCGGATTCAGCAAGGCAATACTTTCTGAATTTCGATGCAAGTTCCTTATTGTAAATATCCCCTGACTCTTTAAAAGCATTAAACGCATCCGCATCAAGAACAGCAGCCCAGATGTATACATAGTAACCGGCTGCATATCCTCCATCAAAAATATGAGCAAAATAAGTCGACCGGTAACGCGGTAATATTTCCGGGATCAGGCCGATTTTATCCATCGCGTTTTTTTCAAAAATTTCTGGATTTATATCTTCAGGTTCAGTCATTTCATGATAATCCAGATCCAATAATGAGGCAGCAAGATACTCCACTGTTTCAAAACCCTGGTTAAACAAACCGCTTTTCAGGATCTTCTCTACTAATTTATCAGGAATGGGTTCTCCGGTCTTATAATTTTTTGCATATGCTTTTAAAACTGCAGGTTCTCCGGCCCAGTTTTCATTGATCTGCGAAGGTAATTCAACATAATCCTGGGGCACAACGCCTGCAGTACGGATGTATTTTCCTTCGGTAAACAATCCATGCAAGGCATGACCAAACTCATGAAAGAGGGTTGTGGTTTCATCCCAACTTAGCAGAGAGGGCATGTCTGTTGTGGGTTTTGTAAAATTACAGACCAGGGACATTACAGGGGCTATCCTTTTCCCGTTTTCCCAACCGGCTGAACGGAAATCAGTACACCACGCTCCTCCCCTCTTACTGTCGCGCGGATAATAATCAAGATAAAGAATTCCCAAATGATCGCCATTGGCTTCTTTAACTTCGTACGTTTCAACATCAGGGTGGTATAATGGGAGATCGGTCCGTTTCGTGAATGATATTCCATAAAGCTTGTTCGCAACCATAAACATCCCATCCCGAACATTGGAGAGACTGAAATAAGGTTTGAGTTCATTTTCATTAAGATCAAATTTTTCTTTCCGGACAATTTCAGCATAATACCACCAATCCCAGGGTTGCAATTTGAATTTTCCTCCTTCACGGTCAATGATTTTCTGCATTTCAATCACCTCCTTTTTAGCAACAGGTAAGGCAGAATTCCAGAGCTTCATGAGGAAAGCATCAACATTTTCGGGTGTTTTCGCCATGTTGTCATCTATAATATACGCTGCATAGTTTTTGAATCCAAGCAATTTTGCTTTTTCAACACGGAGTTTTACTATCCGATGAACCGTCGAATTATTATCGTTTTTATTGCCATTGTCACCACGCATGAAATAGCCACGGTAAATTTTTTCACGTAATGCCCGGTTGCCGTCATATTGCAGAAAGGGGATCATACTTGGTTTTGAAAGTCCGAACACCCATTTATCTTTCAGTTTCTTTTCCTTTGCTGTTTCAGCGGCTCCATCGATGACAGATTGAGGCAACCCGTCAAGATCCTTTTTATTCTCGATTACAAGTGAAAAATTTTCATTGGTTTCAGCCAGTAAGTTCTCCCCGAATGTCAGCGATAAGAGGGATAATTCGGCATTGAGTTTTCTTAATTTTTCCTTTTGATCCGGTGAAAGATTGGCCCCCTGCCTTTCAAAATCACGGTAATATTTTTCAACAACACGCAACTGTTGGGAATCAAGATTCATTTCCTTTCGTTTCTCATAAACAGCTTTAATGCGGGAAAATAGTTTTTCATTCAACGATATATCATCATTATGTTTCGACATAAGGGGACTTAATCGCCGCGCGATAGACTGCATATGAGCATCTGTATTTGTTTCATTAAGATTATAAAATACCTTACTGACCCGGGTCAGTAATTTACCCGATTGATCGAATGCAAGGATGGTGTTTTCAAAATCCGGGGTCCTGGTATTTTGTACAATAGCCTCAATCTCTGTATTGTGCTTTTTAATGGCTTCCAGAAATGCCGGCATATAGCAGGATGTATCGATTTTATCAAAAGGTGGCACCTGAAAAGGTGTTTGGTAAACCCCAAAAAATGGATTTTCCGGCTTTTTAACCAATTTGCAGGAATTAAGAAAAAACATGGTTGAAACAGTTAATAAAACTAAAATTTGGCGCATTGTCTATTGAATTTAATGAATCCGATGAATTATTTTTCTGCAAAGTTATCACGAATGATCAATTGCAGATTAACGAAAAAAAAATATTCCTTTTTTTCTCATTTATGGAGCAAGCATCTCCGTCACCCATTTTTTATTTACCAGACGATACCTGATACGTTCATGCAAGCGAAATTGTCTCCCCTGCCAGAATTCGATCAAGTGTGGTTTCAGGCAGTAACCTCCCCAGTTTTCAGGACACCGCGGGGGCCGGCCCTGCAAATCAAGGATAAAACCTTCGCGCAGGGCAAGTAAAAAATCGCGATCCGGAATAATGCTACTCTGGGGAGAAATACAAGTGTTAATGCGGCTTTCAAGGGGGCGGTTATCAAAGTAGACCCGGGATTCATTACGGCTTATTTTACTCACCGTCCCCTCCACCCTCACCTGACGCTCCGGGGATTTCCATAAAAAAGTCAAGGCTGCTTTCGGGTTTTCTCGTAACTGAATGGCTTTATGGCTTTCGTAATTTGAGAAAAAGATAAAACCACTCTTGTTGAAGTCTTTCAATAATACATATCTTGCAGAAACATTACCCTTGTTATCAGCTGTAGATAGAACCATGGCATTGGGTTGATCAATGTTCTTTTTGATTGCTTCGTCCATCCAGTTTTTAAAATGGAGGATGGGATCGGTAAATAAAGATTTTGTACGGATCTTTTTCAAGTCTTATTGCATTAAAGTTCAGTTAAAATTAAATATTTATTTACCTTTACGGAAATTTAAATTTTAAGCAAATGTCAAACAAGGTTACGAAATCCGAACTGGCCATAATAAAAGAAAACAAAGAAGGTGTCAAGGAGTATTCAAATGGCGAGGTTACCGTATTCTGGCAGTCTGAACTATGCATTCATTCAGCAAATTGTTTGATCGGACTTCCATCGGTTTTTAATTCTAAAAAACGGCCATGGATCAATGTTCATGCTTCCGAAAGTAAGGAAATCATGAAAATTGTCGATACTTGTCCGTCAAGGGCATTAACCTATCTGAAAAGTACAAAATTTATCATCTCTAAGCCGAGGAAGACCGTTAAAAAGAAGTCCAAATTCGCACGGGTTCAAATACTTCAAAACGGGCCCGTCCTTATTACGGGTAATTTTATCATCAGGAATCAGAAGAAAAAGAAAATAAAGATCAGTAATGAAGTTGCTGCCATATGCAGGTGTGGCGGATCCAGAAAGAAGCCCTTTTGTGACGGGAGTCATCAGACTATTGGATTCCAGGATTAGGTTAAGGGCTTACGTAACATTGCCTGCCAGTTACCCGATTATCATTTCATTAATCAAACAACCACAAGTGTTATGACTATTGGTATATTAAAAGAGGAAGGCGCTGAGAAACGGGTCGCCCTTCTTCCCGAATCCGTTTTATTCCTTACGAAGATTATGATCTCGGTATTAGTGGAGGAGCACGCCGGAGAAAATGCTTTCGCCAAAGATGCCGATTATGAAGCTGCAGGTGCAAAAATTGTTGGAAAGTCCGATCTCTTCCGACAGGCAGATTTGATCATCAAGATTAATCCTCCGACCGATCATGAAATTACATTATTCCGGGAAAAAACAATCTTTATCGCCGTATTGAATCCCTTTTTCAATGCCGCGATTGTCCATCAGCTGGCATCAAGGAACATCACCAGCTTTAGTCTGGATGTATTACCACGTACAAGCCGTGCACAATCCATGGATATCCTTTCTTCCATGGCAACTGTTGCAGGATATAAGGCCGTATTGATGGCTGCAAGTACTTTACCCAAATTTTTCCCGATGTTCATGACCGCTGCAGGAACAATCGCACCCGCCAAGTTGTTGATTCTTGGTGCAGGAGTTGCAGGATTGCAGGCAATTGCAACTGCACGGAAACTTGGCGCCGTTGTTGAAGTGTTTGACGTGCGTGCTGCCGTTAAAGAAGAGGTTATGGGTCTGGGTGCCAAATTTGTTGAGGTTGAAGGAGCCATTGATGATAAATCGGCCGGAGGATATGCTGTGGAGCAAACAGATGATTTCAGGAAAAAGCAGGCACTCGCCGTTCATGATCATGCTATAAAATCAGACGTTGTAATCTGTACCGCTCAAATCCCGGGCAAACGAGCTCCCATCCTGCTTAAGAAAGAGACTGTGGAGTCAATGAAACCCGGTTCAGTCATTATTGATCTAGCTGCCTCTACCGGAGGTAATTGTGAACTGACGAAGGACAATACCACCTATGTTCACCAGGGAATTACAATTATTGGGAACTCATTTTTTCCCATTGATATGCCCACTGATGCAAGTAAAATGTTCGGCAAAAACGTCATTAATTTCCTGAAATTAATGATTAACCAGAAAGGGGAATTCAACCTGAACTGGGAGGATGATATCGTAAAAGGAACATGTGTGACACACGATAAACAGATTGTGCACGAAAGAGTAAAAGCAGTTATTAATTCCTAAACATTCTGCATATGAATGAAGTATTACAGTTTTTCATGGAGTACAGGGAAGCGATATTTATTATCATTTTATCCATTTTCCTGGGAATTGAAGTTATTTCCCATGTACCGTCAGTTCTACATACTCCCCTTATGTCGGGCGCAAATGCGATCCATGGCGTTGTTATCATCGGCGCCATTATCGTCATGGGACATGCCCATAATGTTTTATCGATGATCCTTGGCTTTATTGCGGTAGTGCTTGGCACCCTGAATGTCGTCGGGGGATTCGTCGTTACCGACCGCATGCTGGAAATGTTCAAGAAGAAGAAAATAAAGAAATAAGGAGAGGCTATGGAAACAATTTCAACTTTGACAAAGTTAATATACTTTTCCCCGAATATCTCGATTCTGGAAATATCGTATCTCGTTGCTTCTATCCTTTTTATCCTCGGATTAAAAAAACTAAGCCATCCTGATACTGCACGCAACGGAAATTTATGGGCGGCAGCGGGGATGGGAATGGCTATTTTATTCACCATCCTTTTCCACAAGACACGGATGGAAGACGGTACCTATCAGGGGATTCACAATATACCCTGGATCATTGCTGCGCTGATCATTGGATCTGTTGTAGGCTGGCTGGCAGCAAAGAAGGTAAAAATGACGGCCATGCCACAGATGGTCTCACTTTTCAATGGGATGGGCGGCGCCTGTGCCGCATTGATCTCCCTGATGGAGTTTCCGGGAATGCAATCCCGGTTTTATGCCACCCATGCAACGAACATGCTCAACGGAGAAGCGTTGGCCATCCTCCTTGGTTTGATGATCGGTGGCGTTTCATTTGCCGGTAGCATGATCGCATTCGGTAAGCTTGATGAAAGAATAGGCGATATGAAAAGTATGCTTGTGCGGTATATTAACCTTTCCTTTCTGGTCATTTTACTGGCTTTTGTCGTTTTTATCATGTTCAAAACGCCGGTAGCCGGAGAAAACTGGATGATATATAGCCTGGCTGCACTGGCGTTAATATACGGAGTAACTTTTGTAATGCCTATCGGAGGGGCAGATATGCCTGTTGTCATTTCGTTGCTTAACTCTTTTACCGGAGTAGCAGCGGCAATGGGTGGCTTTCTTTATAATAACCAGGCCATGCTGACAGGTGGAATCCTGGTTGGTTCATCAGGAACCATTTTGACGATTTTAATGTGCAAGGCAATGAACAGGTCGCTTTTGAATGTCATTATTGGTGCATTCGGTGTGAGCAAAACATCAACCGGAACTAAAGGAGATAGAACAGTTAAAGAAATTTCTTTAAGTGATGCCGCGGTCCTGTTAAGTTATTCGCAGAAAGTGCTGGTCGTTCCGGGATATGGACTGGCCGTTGCACAGGCACAACATGTTTGTCATGAACTGGAAACCTTGCTGGGATCAAAGGGTGTGGAATTAAGGTATGGAATTCACCCCGTTGCCGGCCGTATGCCCGGACACATGAATGTTCTGCTGGCTGAAGCCGATGTGGCTTATGAAAAACTCCTTGAAATGGAGGATGCAAACAACGACATGAATAATATTGATGTTGTTATCGTTATTGGAGCAAATGATGTTGTAAATCCGGCAGCAGAAAACGACCCCTCAAGTCCTATTGCCGGCATGCCGGTGATCAGGGTGTGGGATGCAAAAAATACAATTGTGATGAAACGCAGCATGGCAAAAGGTTATGCCGCCATTGAAAACAATTTGTTTTTTATGCCGAAAACCAGAATGTTATTTGGTGATGCAAAAGTAACGATGCAAAAATTGATTGCTGAAATTAAAAACCTTTAACCCCTTCTTTTCAAAATCTTTGCTGCATACAAGCGCTAAAATAAAAGAGGGTTGTCAGAAATGACAACCCTCTTTTATTAAAGAAGTTCTGAAAGGGTTTGATTATTTCTTGCCCTTAGCAGGTTTTGCAGGTTTTGCAAGTTTCTTCAGTTCTTTCTTTAATTTATCGGTCGGAGTTCCATCTTCCTTCAGCCAACCCTGTGCAATTGAATCTTTGTGAGCAGCTTCGATCTGAGCTTTTGCTACAGAGTCAGCAATTCTCTGCTGTTCAGCCTGTACCATTGCCATGGAATCGGCTACGCGGATAGAGTCAGCAATTCTTTTTTCTTCCAGTTCTTTTGCGCTGGGGCCGCAGGAAGTCATAAAAGCTACTGCGCCGATAACTAATACTGTTGCAAGTTTTTTCATTTGTCTATTTATTTTTAAAATTCAGCTGCAAAGATAAATCAATGGAATGATACCATCCAAATATTTTGACTACTTTTTTTTAACATTTTTTAACATTTCATGTAATGAACTGATTATCAGCAATAATAATTTTAACGTTTTTTATGATATCTGGGTTCCAGTCAACCTGATTGGTGTCGCAAATGAAAAGAATGAACCGAAATTAAAGCTATCTTTGTCACATGACGATCCCATTGGCAGAGCAATTACGGCCCGATTCACTTGAAAATTACTTAGGACAGGAACATCTGATCGGGAAAGGCGCCATTTTACATCGTGCGATTGAAACAGGCAATGTTCCGTCAATGATACTCTGGGGTGGTCCCGGTGTGGGTAAAACCACGCTTGCTTACATTATCTCCAGGCAATTGAACAGGGCGTTCTATACCTTAAGCGCCATCAGTTCCGGGGTTAAAGAGGTTCGTGAGGTCATTGCCAAGGCGAAAGAAGCCGGAGATAGTCCGTTTCTGTTTATCGATGAAATTCACCGGTTCAGTAAATCGCAGCAGGATGCCTTACTTGGTGCGGTGGAAAAAGGGGTCGTTACGTTTATCGGAGCGACAACTGAAAATCCTTCTTTTGAGGTGATCTCTCCCCTGCTTTCCCGGTGCCAGATCTATATCCTCAAACCATTGGAGGAAAATCATCTCTTGAAGTTAATGGAGCAAGGTCGTCTTCATCTTGAAAACGATTTCGGGACATCCATAGAAATCAGCGAGACAGAAGCGTTGCTGAGAATTTCAGGCGGCGATGCACGGAAATTGTTGAATGCACTGGAATTAATTGTTCAATCTGAAACTAAGCCGGGTGGTCATATTACGATTACCAATGAAAAAACGATCAGGATTATCCAGCAAAATCTTGCTTTGTACGATAAAACCGGTGAGATGCATTATGATATTATTTCCGCCTTTATAAAATCGATCCGCGGGAGCGATCCCAATGCTGCCGTTTATTGGCTTTCGCGGATGATCCTGGCTGGAGAGGATCCGAAATTTATTGCCCGGCGCATGCTGATCCTTGCTTCCGAAGATATCGGCAATGCAAACCCCAATGCATTGCTGCTAGCGACCTCCTGTTTTCAGGCTGTCGAAATGATCGGTTACCCTGAATGCGATCTGATCCTGTCCCAAACGGCTATATACCTGGCTTGTTCCATCAAAAGTAATGCATCGTATTTAGCCATCCGTAAAGCTGCAAATTCATTGAGGGAGACCGGAGATCTACCGGTTCCCCTGCATTTACGCAACGCACCGACGAACCTGATGAAAAAAATCGGTTACGGGAAAGATTATAAATATGCCCATGATTTTGAAAACAATTTCGTTGACCTGGAATTTTTACCGGAGAAAATAAAAGGCAATACCTTCTATGATCCTCAAAACAACCCCCGGGAAAACGAGCTGAGGGCAAGGTTGAAAGCGCTCTGGAAGGGGAAATACAAGTATTAGATGGTGAGATGGTGAAATGGTGAGTTGGTGAGATGGTGAAATGGTGAGATGGTGAAATGGTGAGATGGTGGGTTGAGATGACAATTTATTTTTAATTTTGATTATGCTACCTGAGATTTTGAAAGTTAAAAATTTTGATCCGGATACTTTTTTTCTGATTGCTGGACCTTGTGTGATAGAAAATGATGAGATGCCTTTCGACATTGCTTCTCACATCAAGCGGATCACCGGCCGGCTCGGTATCCCATACATTTTTAAAGCCTCTTACAAAAAAGCCAATAGGTCGCGTTTGGATTCCTTTATCGGAATCGGAAACGAAAAGGGGCTGAAGATATTACAGGAAGTAGGAAAACAGGTCGATATCCCGGTACTTACCGACATTCATACCATGGAGGAAGCGAAACAAGCTGCCATGTTCGTTGACATCCTGCAAATCCCGGCTTTTCTCTGCCGGCAAACCGATCTTCTTGTTGCTGCCGGTTCGACGGGTAAAACGGTGAATATAAAAAAAGGACAGTTTGCTTCCGCAGGATCGATGAAATATGCCGTTGAAAAGATCCAACAAACCGGGAATAATTCGGTGATGCTTACGGAACGTGGAACAACCTTTGGATACGAAGATCTGATCGTGGATTTCCGGAATATTCCCGAAATGCAAAAATTCGGTGTACCCGTTATTGTGGATATAACCCACGCCCTGCAACGTCCGAACCAGACGAGCGGGATCACCGGTGGACGTCCCGATCTTATTGAAACCATTGCCAGGGCCGCAATAGCAGTGGGAGCCGACGGGATATTTATCGAAACCCATCCGGAGCCGGCTAAAGCCAAATCGGATGGCGCCAATATGCTCAAACTTGACTTGTTGGAATCTTTACTCGAAAAACTGGTTCGGATAAGACATGTAGTGAGATAAAATAGTCTCCCAACTATCTTCCTTGTCTGTTTGTATTATTGAAGTTCCAGTCCCTTTATACCCCCGGTTTCCTGGTAGTACTGAACTTTCCATTTATTTACCGGTAAATAAGTAATAACCCCCAGTTGACTGATCAGGCACTGGGTCTCTTTCTGGGTATTTTCATCGAGTTTCACTGTCACCCTGGCCAATTCAGGGATGCGGTAAGAGAACCCATGGGTCTTTACCTCTTTTTCGGCTTTCTTCAAGTAGGCAGCAACGGTATTGGTATTTCCAACCCGTTGGATTTTTATAGTTACCACTTTCCCGGAGGAACCATCCAGGTCGATGACGCCCAATGATTTTGAAAATTTAAAGATGGGAATTTCAGCATTGATCTGATTGGGCAAAGGAATATACTTATATTCAAAAGTCATGGGTTTGTGAATGCTGATCCCGGTATAGAGTTTCAGGTATTCTTTCTCCATGGTTTTGAGCTGGGTATCCATATATTCCAAGGTTTCCCTGTTATAGTTGACCTCCTGGAATCCACTGATAAGCTGAAAGCGACTATCTTTAATTTTAGCGATAAAATCGGCTGCTTCTTTGGCTTTTTGTTCCGGCGATTTTTCAATCATCGTCCGCTTGTAATACTGGCGTTCCACCATCATGGTATCCATATTTATTTTTCGGATAATGGTATCCACCTTTTCAAATACGCTGACATCTGCTGAATATTTGAATAATTCGCCAAAAGCATCCTTCTCGGTTTCAGCCAGAGACTCAACGGGGCTTTGCGGTGTAGTCAAATTACCGTTTGAACCTGTTTCGGGTATTGTCCCCAGGAATAATCCGGTTTCGCTGAGCGAAAAGAGCCCTGATTTATCTCCTTTCGATATTTTATCGTCCAACTCAATAAAATAATATTGTTCAGGGTCAGGTTCGGGATAAGTTGTAATGGTGATATCACTTATTTTATAGTCGATGGAATTTGCCGGAACCACATTTTTCAAACCAAGGAACCGCAGGGCGAAATCGGCATATGGCCCTTTATAATTCTCGATCCTGTCGATTTTCACTTCAACTTTTACAACGGTTCTGGGCAATGAATAAAAGATGCCTTCCTTGGTTGGCGGAGCAGCAGCATTGTCGATATGAAATATGTTGATCTGTGCCCCGGCACTAAGCGCCAGGATCATCAGATAAATGAACGAAACAAAGCATAATTTCTTCATGAGATCATGGATTATCGTGTAAATAAAAGTTCCCGGTACTTTGGTAGAGGCCACAGTTCATCATCGATCAGCAATTCTAGTTTGTCGGCATGGTAACGGATTTTTTCAAAATAAGGTAAAACTGTATCACTGTAAGCGAAAGCTTTTTCTTCTGCTTCCTGAATACGGTTTGCTCCCTTACGCGCTTCAATCATTTCATTCAGGAATGTTTTAATTTTATCGATATGCTCCGAAATTTCAGTGATTGAATCCATTTGGTTCTGAGAAAGCTTCCCATACGTCTTCAGATCAAGGACCTGTTTCAAACCCTTGACATTTTCGATCAGGGTATTTTGATAACGGATGGCGACAGGTATGATGTGGTTTCCTGCAAGGTCGCCCAATACACGGGATTCAATCTGAATTTTCTTGGTATAATTTTCCAGCCTGATCTCATGTCTGGCAATTAATTCCCGTTTTGTCAGTACATTATTTCTTTCGAATAAATCGACACTTTTTTTGGTAATAAAAGCTTTTAATGCTTCCGGAGTTGCCTTGATGTTTGATAATCCCCGTTTTAATGCCTCTTCCTCCCATTCCTGGGAATAATTGTTGCCTTCGAACAGAATTTTCCTTGATTCCCTGATATACCGTTTAATAACCTGGAATAGGGCATCTTCTTTAGTAACTTTTTTAAGGATCAAAGCATCTACCTCTTTTTTAAACTGTCGTAATTGGTCTGCAACGATCAGATTCAGCACAATCATAGGTGGTGCACAGGTTTGCGCGGATCCCACTGCCCGGAATTCGAATTTGTTCCCCGTAAAAGCAAAAGGAGAGGTGCGATTGCGGTCGGTGTTGTCAAGTAGGATTTCCGGGATTTTGGGCAGGTTTTTCAATAAACCGTTATCGATATTGGCATTGATGGAAATGTGTTTATCTGCTTTACTGATGACGTCGAGCATCAGTGTAAGCTGGGAGCCAATAAACACGGAAATGATTGCGGGAGGGGCTTCATTGCCTCCCAGGCGGTGGTCGTTTCCGGGGGAGGCAATAATGGCGCGGATCAATTCAGCATGATCGTTCACTGCTTTGATAATATTGACCAGGAAAGTGAGAAACCGTAGATTGGCTTTAAATGTTTTTCCCGGGGAAAGCAGGTTTTCACGCGTATTGGTAGCCAGTGACCAGTTATTGTGTTTACCGGAACCGTTAATCCCGCTAAAAGGTTTTTCATGAAGCAGTACAGTAAAATCGTGGCGTTTGGCTACTTTATCCAAAAGATGCATCATCAATTGATTGTGATCGATGGAAAGATTAACCTCCTCATAAACCGGTGCACATTCGAACTGATTGGGAGCTACCTCATTATGTCGCGTCTTAACCGGAATACCCAACCGGTGGGCTTCCAGTTCAAACTCTTGCATAAATGCCAGTACCCTTTGCGGAATGGTCCCAAAATAATGGTCTTCAAGTTGCTGATCTTTGGCAGAGGAGTGTCCGAACAATGTTCTTCCTGTAAGAACAAGATCGGGGCGGGCAAGATACAATGCATTATCGACCAGAAAATACTCCTGTTCCCACCCAAGCGTCGGAAATACTTTGGTGATATTGTTATCAAAATACCGGCAAACGTCAACAGCAGCTTTGTCGATTGACCAGATTGCTTTCAACAAGGGAGTTTTATAATCGAGCGCCTCACCGGTATAGGAAACAAAAACCGTCGGGATGCAAAGGGTACGATCCATGATGAATGCCGGGGAGGTTGGGTCCCAGGCAGTATAACCACGGGCTTCGAAAGTGCTCCGGATCCCGCCGCTTGGAAAACTGGATGCATCCGGTTCCTGCTGGGTCAGTTCACTGCCCCGGAATTTTTCAATTCCTTGTCCGCCCTCTACCGGATCGACAAATGCGTCATGTTTTTCAGCAGTTGCGCCTGTGAGAGGGAGAAACCAATGGGTATAATGGGTGGCTCCTTTGCTGATCGCCCAGGCTTTGATACCTGCGGCAACCTGATCGGCAATTTTACGATCAATTTTTTTTCCCTTTTCAATGGAGTTCATTACCTGGTTATATGCCTCTTCGGTGAGATATTCCCGCATGGCAGCCCGGTTGAATGTGAGTTCACCGAAATATTCGGACGCTTTCTGATCCGGAAATTTCACTGACCTGCCGGGTCTTGAAATGGCAAACGCAAGGGCTTTGAACCTTATATTATCCATAGTTTTAAAAATTACCGAGCATTAAATCAGGTTAAATATACCATTAATCACGACATCCTCAATCAAACCCGTGATTTCTTGCTCCTCAAGAGGAACAATCCGGCAAAAGTAATAATTCCATTTAAGATCAGAAGCTCGAACCCGAACTTGTATCCATTGAAAAGTTGTACGGAGTAGTCACTTAAAAAATAACAAATCAACGGAGAAAACAGGGCGATAACGGGAACCCAGCGATCCCGGACTGAATAACGGGTAAAAAGACCAAAAGCATAGAGACCGAGCAAAGGACCATAGGTATAACCGGCAACCGTGAAAAGTTTGTCGATCACTGCCCGGTCGTTAATAATACGGAACAGTACGATTACAATTAGCAAGATAACAGCAAAACCCACATGGACAAAGTACCTGATCCTTTTTTTTTGATCTTCTTCCAGGTTTTTTCTCTTATTTATACCCAGAAAATCAATGCTGAAAGAGGTGGTCAATGAAGTCAGGGCGCCATCGGCGCTGGGGTAGGCTGCCGAAATCAATCCAATAAGAAAAACAAGGCCTGCAATAGGGCCCAAATGGTTTATAGCAATAATCGGGAAAAAATCATCCGTCTTTTCGGGAACCGGGATGCCTTTGAAAGAAGCAAAAAGGTAAAGTGAAGCGCCAAGAAACAAAATGAAGAAGTTAACCACCACCATAATCCCGGTATAGGTAAACATATTTTTCTGGGCATCTTTCAATGACCTGCAGCTCAGGTTTTTTTGCATCATTTCCTGGTCAAGTCCGGTCATCACAATGGCAATAAACACACCGCTGAGTAATTCTTTGATGAAAAACCGTTTTTCGTTCCAACCGGTATATATTATGGTTGAGTAGGAACTTGAGAAAACTTTCTGAACCATACCGCTTATGTTAAGGCCCATCTGATCTATGATGAGATAAATTGTAACAAGCAGCGCAAGAAGCATAAATGTGGTCTGGATCAGATCGGTCCAGATTATTGTTTTTATTCCGCCTTTGAAGGTATATAACAGGATGAGAACAATGAAAATAAACACCGTAAAAGTAAAGGGAATATGATAGGCGTCGAATACAAAGATCTGAAGTACGTTAACGACAAGAAACATACGGAAAGAGGCGCCGAAAGTGCGGGAAAGAAGAAAATAAAAAGCTCCTGTTTTGTAAGACCAGAAACCAAAACGGGTCTCGAGGTATGAATAAATGGAGGTCAGGTTGAGCCTGTAATAGAGCGGAAGCAATATTGTAGCAATGACAGCATATCCAAAAACATAACCGATTACAACCATCATATAAGAAAAGTGGGCAGTTCCGACCCATCCTGGCACAGACATGAAGGTCACTCCTGACATGGAAGCGCCGATCATACCATATGCCACAACAAACCAGGGGGAAGATTTATTACCAATAAAGAAAGCACGGTTTGTCGCCCGCCGTGCGGTAATCCAGGTAATGACGAAAAGAATTACGGTATAAACCAGAAAACAGATGAGAATGAGCAGTGGCTTCAAACGTTGTCAGTTAAAGGGTGGAACATACAATAAACCGGATGATTTTCAATATCAACGGAATAGTTTAACTTTTATTCATAATGCATGGGCAAATGAAATCAGATCCGGGAAGAAGAAATCGACCAGCTTCGGATGTTGTTTAGCCAAAGCAGGATCATGGGAAAGTAAAACCGTTTTCATCCCTGACCGTTTTCCGAAGATCATGTCGGAGATGGAATCGCCGGCCATAATTGACCGGTTCAACCTGATCTCAGGAAATTTTTTCCGGGCTTGTAAAGCCATGCCCACAGCCGGTTTCCGGTGAAAGTTGTGATCTGATTTCAGATAAGGGGAAAAGAAAATCGCATCAATATGTCCACCAGCTTGTTCAATTTCAAGCGTCATCTTCTGGTGGATCCCATTCACATCATCTTCGGTCATTAAACCTTTGCCGATACCCTGTTGGTTCGTTACAACAATGATTTTTCCGAAGATCTCCGAAAAGGCATGCATGGCATCCTTAACGCCCGGTATAAATTCAAATTGTGTCCACTCCTTGGCATAAGTATCCACAATCCGGCGGTTAATCGTACCATCCCGGTCAAGAAACAATGTCCAGTTGCGATCAATCTTCAAATTGTACAAAGTCATGCTGTGCTTTTAAATAATCCTCCGGGATCCCGATATCCAGGAAATATCCGTCAGCCGGGAATCCATACATTTTCGATTCTGAATAATAGCGCTCAAAACAATCTTTCTCTATGGAAAACTTTCCTCTGAACCAGGGCTCCATCAGGAATGATTTATCAATGATATAAACGCCTCCGTTGATAAAACCCGGGCCCGCTTTTTCATTTTTTTCAGTAAACAGGATGATCCGCTTATTCCGGTTCAGGTCCACCCTGCCGTACCGTCCGGTGTTGTCCATCTTACGCAATGCCAGCGTTGCATCGGCTTTCCGCTTTAAATGATGGGCGATCATGGAATTGTAATCCAGCCGGAACAGACTGTCGCCGTTAAGGATAATGGCGCGCTGGCCTTCCACCTTCCAGAACGCCAGACGAATACCACCGCCGGTTCCCAGAGGTTCTTGTTCCACGGCATAGCTGATTTCGACCGATTTATAATTATCTTTAAAATGATCATGGATGATCTCACTTTTATATCCGACAGAAAGCACCACTTTATTGATCCCCTGGAGGATCAGGTAATCGAGCAGATATTCCAGGAAAGGCCGTCCATTAATCACAGCCATCGACTTTGGAATATCGCTTACCACCGGTTGAAGGCGTGTACCGAAACCTCCGGCCAGGATGATCGCTTCCACAGTTAATCTTCTTTTGGAAATAAAGATGATTCAACCAATTCACAGATGATGTGACCGATCATAATATGTGCTTCCTGAATCCTGGGGGTATCGGATGAAGGTACATTGATCAGGAAATCGCAGAGATCCCTCATTTTTCCACCGGTTTCACCGGTCAGTCCCACCGTGATGATCCCCGTTTCGTTAGCTACATGTAAGGCATTCAGAATGTTTTTCGAATTTCCCGATGTGGAAAGTCCGATCAGAACATCCCCTTCCCTTCCGGTTCCTTTTAAAAGACGGGCATAGACTTCATCAAACGAATAATCATTAGCGACAGCAGTAAGGTAAGAGGTATTTACATGCAATGCTTCTGCCGGTAATGGAGGCCGGTCATAATAAAACCTTCCGGAAAATTCAGCCGCGAGATGTTGTGCATCTGCAGCACTGCCCCCGTTTCCGCATAAGATTACTTTATTTCCATTGCAGAAAGCTTCGATACAAACCTGGACAACATTCCTGATTTCCTGGAGAAGCCGTGAATCATCAAGGATTTTTTGCTTGGTTTCGATGGATTGGTTTATGGATTCAATGATGCGCATAGTAGAATAGGCAAATTATAGATACAAGATACAAGATGCAGGATACAAGATAATTTTTCATTTCTTATAATCTTCAAATCTTCACATTTTCAAATCTCCAAATTTTCAAATCTTCAAATCTCCACATTTTCAAATCTTCAAATCTTCAAATCTCCACATTTTCAAATCTTCAAATCTTCAAATCTCCACATTTTCAAATTCTCAAATCGCAAATCAAATGGTCCATGTAGTCAGGCCTTTGGACGTAAATTCATAGCGTTTGGTCTGGCCGCCGAATTTCTTTAGTGAATCGACCACTGTCGTTCTGGTATTTCCCGGGCAATAGAAAAAAATAAATCCACCGCCACCTGCACCTGAAATTTTTCCTCCTGTCGCCCCATTTTTAATCGCTGTATCATAAATCTCGTCGATAAAGGGATTGCTGATTCCATCTGCCATTTCTTTTTTGAATCTCCATCCAAAATCCAGAATTTCGCCAATTTTATCTACTTCTCCTTTCAGGATAGCTTCTTTCATCATTAAGGCTTGTTCCCTGAGTTTGTGCATGGCTTCCAGCGATTTCTGATTACCGGCGATCACATTCCGGGTTTGTTGTTCAATAATTGTTGAAGACAATCGGCTGGTTTCGGTGTGATAAAGAATCAGGTTGTGTGCCAGTTCATCAAGATATTTATCTCTGATACGCAACGGATTTACAATGACTTTATCTTCTTTGGAAAACTCCATGAAATTCACCCCACCAAAAGTGGCAGCATATTGATCCTGCTTACCGCCTGCCATTTTCAGATCAATTCGTTCGATTTCAAAGGCGAGATGTGCCAGGTCATATTCACCCAATGGGAGATTCAGCCATTCTGCAAATGCACCGAGAATAGCAACCACAAGGGTAGATGAAGTACCTAATCCCGAACCGGGAGGGGCATCGACATAGGTAGACAATTCGAATGACAGGGGCTTTAGCATAAAATCGCGAACGATCCGGTTATAGATCCCTTTATGCAGGTTCAGATTTCCGTCAATGGCCAGTTCCTGGGAAGAATTCAGCACGTATTTTTCATTCTTATCCGAGGAATGCAATAAGATTTTTCCATCTGTCCTTGGTTGAATGGTGGCATAGGCATACATGCTTATTGTGGCATTGAGGATGGCCCCTCCATACATTTCGGAAAATGGCGCCACATCGGTTCCTCCGCCAGCCAGGCCAAGACGAAGTGGAGCTTTGCTTCGAATCAACATTTAAATAAAGTTAAAACTCAAAAGTCAAAAGTTAAAAGTTCATATGTCAAAGTTAAAAATCCAAAACTACAACTTTAAACTCAAATATAAACAGTCAAGGATGCAGGATACAGGATACAGGATACAGGATACAAGATAATTTTTCATTTCTTATAATTTTCAAATCTCCAAATTTTCAAATCTTCACATTTTCAAATCTTCACATTTTCAAATTTTCAAATCTCCAATTCTCCAAATTTTCAAATCTTCAAATCTTCAAATCTTCAAATCCAGCGGCTTCGGCTATTGCCTGTACCATCCGGCTCCATGAATATTTTTGTTTTTCGATTGATGCTTCATATGAAAACGCAGTTTCACGATTTTCGCTGTAAAACCGGATTATGGCTGATGCAATGGCTGTAGAATCGGGTTCAACAACATAACCAACTTTGCCGTCGGGGACAAATTCTGCCAACCCCCCCACATTGGTTATGATCATGGGTTTATTAAAATGGTAAGCAATCTGTGTTACCCCACTTTGTGTAGCGGTTTTATAAGGTTGTACAACCAGATCGGCAGCACAGAAGTAATTGAGTACCTTGCTATCGGGTATGAAATCATTGCTCATGATCACTTTTTCCTCAAGGTTGTGCCGGGCAATGATTTCAATGTATGGTTTGGGGTCACAGTAAAATTCGCCAGCTATCAAAAGCCTGATATTCGTATTGGATAAACGCTCATCGGCAAAAGCATTCAACAGCAAATCAAGCCCTTTATAATCCCGGATAAAGCCAAAAAACAGGATATATTTAAAACCCGGATCCAATCCGAGCCTTTTTTGGGCTACTTCTTTAGGAACCGGATCTCCGAAATTATCGTAAAGGGGGTGCGGACAAAAGATTTTCGGTTTTGATTTATCGAATGTTTCTAAGTCGTTCATTACAGCATGCGACATGGCGATAAATCCATCCACAGATCTGACCCAGAAACCGGAGAGAAACCGGTCGAAGGGTTTCTTTTCATGTGGAATGATATTATCGATGATTGAGATGATACGGGAGTGACGGTTCTTTTTAATGATCCGGCAGATAATACTGAAACACGGTGCCATGAAAGGCATCCAGTATTTGACCAGGACCAGGTCGGGATTCTGTCTCTTCAGTTCAAGACCTACACTGACCCAATTCCATGGGTTGATACTGTTCACTTTTATGTAGACAGGTAAATTGGCCGGAGCAGGCTCTGATGAAAGCTGGGTCTTACCTGGAAATAATAACGATGGATATTGTAAACTAAATGTATAGATAAAAGCATGATCTCCACGTTTGCGATACTCGCGGATCAGTCGTTCGTTAAAATTTGCAAGTCCACCACGCAATGGGTGTGCAGAACCTATCAACACGACTTTCAACGGATCTGTCATTGGCATTATTTCCCGGGAGGAAGCGTAAAACAAAAGAGAGAACCATTACCCCGTTCAATCTCGATTACTATTTTTCCTTCACGTTATTTCCATGAATTGCTTACATCAAATCAATCCTAATCAGTCCTGTTAAAACAATAAGCTCACTCTCCGAAACTTAGATCTCACTATGGTTCTCGGTAATCAGAGTTAACAAATTATCCGGCGTTTCCGGGAATGGATATCTCTTTAAGAAAGGAAAAACGACAAATAATTCTATCTGTTCCAGGTTTAATTGGTTAATACCACCAGAATAAGAATTATTGATGATTTTCCTCCAATCCAAGGTATTGCTCAACCAGGTAATTATTTCTGTCATAGGCACTTCTCGAGATCAATTCTCCAAGAAATCCTGCTACAAATAACTGGGTACCGAGTACCATCGCAAGCAAGCCGAAATAGAATAAGGGCCTTTCGGTCATTTTGAATGCCAGATTGAAAACTTTTTCATAAACCAAGTATCCGGCAATGGCAAACCCGGCCAAAAAGATGATGGTGCCCCACAGTCCGAAGAAATGCATTGGTCGTTTTCCAAAGCGGGATGTAAAAGTGATGGTCAGGAGGTCAAGATACCCTTTGTAGAACCGGTCCAGTCCAAATTTCGTTTTCCCGAATTTCCGCTTCTGGTGATGGACAATTTTTTCTCCAATTTTTTTAAATCCAGCCCACTTGGCAAGAAAGGGTATATACCTATGCATATCCCCATACACTTCGATGCTTTTAACTACAGATTGTTTATAGGCTTTTAATCCACAGTTAAAATCATGAAGCTTTATACCTGAGATCCGGCGTGCAGTCCAGTTGTAAAACTTTGTCGGTATGGTTTTGGATATCGGATCCCGTCGTTTTTTCTTCCAGCCGGAAACCAGATCATACCCTTGTTCTCTGATCATCCGGTACATTTCCGGGACCTCGTCGGGGCTATCCTGAAGATCTGCATCCATGGTAAAAACAACATCTCCTGTTGCCTTGGAAAATCCAACATTCAATGCGGCTGCTTTTCCATAATTCCGTCGGAATTTTATCCCTTTAACATGTTGGTCATTTTTTCCGAGATCTTCAATGATACTCCAGGAATCATCTTTACTTCCGTCATCCACGAAGATCACTTCATAGGAAAATTGATTTACTTTCATTACCCGTTCAATCCAGGAAGCAAGTTCAGGAATTGATTCTTCTTCGTTGAGCAAAGGAATAATGATTGAAATATCCATCAGTGCTTGATTACATCGACGTTTTCAAGGAAGGATCCTCTTTTTTCAGAAATATGGCAGCAAGCAATCCGATTACGGCACTTATTATTGCATAGGAGATGAATCCCCAGATCATCATCATGACGGGAGTGGTGAACTTAGCAGTCCATGCAAGTGCAGTATCCATCTGTTCTTCAGACATATTTGGATTGCTCGTAACCATTTGTTCCCTTGCTTTGTCAAGAATTTCCTGGACAAATCCCGGGTGTATGAATTGCGCAAATATGAAAGAATAGATGGCCGCTGCAAGACCTGCAAACAGACCAATCATGAAGCATGTTGAAAAGGCTTTGCCATAAGTCATGAAGCCATTTAAATAAGTTTTACGGTAGTCGAGTGTACCATATACAATTCCGCCAATCAGAACGAGGTAGGAAATTGATGAAACCCACCGGTTCATATAAAGACCGGCGATAAAGAGGATCAATGAAAGGATTATCAGGCCGGCTCCGGTGATTAATCCATAATACAACCCCTGAGTGGTTGTTGAACGTACTTTTTCTTCCATGGTCAATGTTTTTTGGTTATTCAAGGCAAACATACAAAAAAAAAGAGGAGTTGTGTCTGATCGGTTCGTAATATTTGTAATTTTGCACAGGGTAAGTCTTATACGACCAGCTCCTGTTTAACTCCCCCAGATTCGGAAGAAAGCAAGGGTACAATGGTTGAGCGGTGCGATATAAGGGGCTTACCCCTTTTTTATTGAATTTCGAATATTGAACAACGAATATCGAAATTGAAAAAAAGGAATAGATGTTATTAAAGATACATCCTGACAATCCCGGAGACCGGCACCTGAAAATCATTGTAGATTGCCTGCGAAAAGGTGGTGTGATCATTTATCCCACTGATACCGTTTATGGTTTGGGATGCGACATCACGCAGATCAGGGCTGTTGACAGGGTTGCCCTGATAAAGGGGATCAAAAGGGAAAAGGCAAATTTCTCTATTATTTGTTATAGTCTTAGCCAACTTTCCGGTTATTCAAGACCCATCCCTAATCACACATATAAAGTAATGAGGAGGGCTTTACCGGGTCCTTTTACCTTTATTCTGAATGCAAACAACGAAGTTCCTCATTTTTTCCAAAGCAAGAAAAAGACCGTCGGAATTCGTATTCCTGATCATAATGTCCCGTTGCATATTGTCGAAAGGTTGGGAAACCCGATAATGACGACCTCCATCCATCATGATGACGAATTGATCGATTATCTCACCGACCCTGAAGTGATCTATGATAAATTTCACAAGCTTGTCGACATCGTAATTGATTCGGGTTCGTGCGGGAACATTCCATCTACCGTGATTGATGGTACCGGGGAGGAGTTGGTGATCATTCGCCAGGGGAAAGGGGTTATTGAGGAGTATTTGTAAATGGATGAAGGCTCACTTCGTTCGCAGATAAGGTCGCTGCGATCCCGATACTGGATGAAAGGTCGCTACGCTCCCGATACTGGATGCTGGATAAATCTAAAATCGTAAATCATAAATCGTAAATAGTTGATATTGTGGTTTTAGGAGAAAGAGGGAATATTTTTGATATTTCTGGATTTAGGTCAGTGAATGAAGAGGTTTTAGAAACGCTTATAAAAACTCCCGGTTTACTGGTGGAACGGATTGTCAGTCATGGTCAGACGACAGTGATTGGTGAATGGTATGATCAGGCGGGTGATGAGTGGGTTTTGTTGCTTACGGGTCGGGCAGTAATCCGTTTCGAATCTGATGAAACAATAGAACTTTTACCGGGTGATTATCTTTTTATTCCCGCACATAGGAAACACAGGGTTGAATTTACATCGGCAGATCCGGATTGTATCTGGTTGGCTATTCATGGTAAATTGTAAAATTTAATTTGGAAATTGAAAGGAAAACTGTACTTTTGCACCCTCAAAAAATGAACGAAACGATTCGCTAGCTCAGCAGGTAGAGCATCGCCCTTTTAAGGCGGGGGTCCTGGGTTCGAATCCCAGGCGGATCACAAAAGGCTCACTGACACCCAGGCCAAAAACACGAAAACCAGCGGAAACGCTGGTTTTTTGTTTACTTCCGTTTACAACCGTTTACCCCCTGTTAATAACTTTTTCAGAAAGATTTGCCTAATAAATTCTTATATCTGCATATTTACTTTTCCCATTTTATACTTTCCAGTTTTGTATTTCAATTATGTTTCCGTCAATGTCCTTTGCGTACACAAAAGTTAAATGTCCAGCGTTTGCAACTTCTGTTTCAATTACTTCTCCTAACTGGGTACCACCATTTTGAATTAGTTTGGTTAATATTTCATGCACATTGTCCACTTTAAAAGCGATGTGTCCAAATCCTTTTCTATTTGTAAATGCCTCCAAATGGTCAAGGTTGTTGTCATATTGGAAAATTTCAAGTGTTGGCAAGTTGTTTTCATAGCCTGGTAATGCTAAATGAATACCAATTAAATGAGCATTTTCAATATTAGTCGCTTTGTCAAGCCAGTTGCCTTTTAAATCTCTTTCAGGGAAAAGTGGTATGCAGTCAAATACGTTTATGTAAAAGTCAGCAAGTTTTTTCCAGTCGTCTGTAATAATATTGGTATGAGCAAATTTTATCATTATCGGTTCTTTCTAAAATGACGCACAACGCTACAATTCCTGGAGGTCAGTCAAATATTTTCCTAAATTATCGGTTGATCCGGAAATATTAAGTTTTTTTCGAATCCGAATTCTAATATTTTCAATCGTTTTAGGGGTTTTATGGGTAATCGTCGCTATATCTTTTGTTGACATTTTAAGATAGAGTAAAATGCAAACTTTCCTGTCGTTTTCAGTCAGTTCAATAAATTCTTGTTTTAATTTATGAAGAAAGCCGCTGTGCGTTTGTCTGGAATATTCTTCAAATTCTATCCAATTCTGATCTGTGGAATCCGATTTATATTTATCATTATCGACTGACTAAAATACTATTAAAATGAGTAACCATTATAAAGTATCTTTCCGTATTTTACTTATGGGCTTTTATCCTACGTCCCATGAATACCAAAGCTTCAAGCAAATGTAATGTATATATTGACATATTCCAAACACATTAGGGTTGGAACATAACAAGTGTTAAATTCTTTGTTTCGTTTATCTGTCTCCTCTTTTTCCTTTTTATTATTTTTTACTTTTGTCATTTGGTGTACTTTTCTAATTGAGATGATGTTATAGTGTTCAATTGAATTAAACCCATTTCAGAAGCACAAAGATGAATCTTCACATTTTTAACTATTACATGTACATAATTAACTAATATTTAATAAGATACTGATGAAAACTGCTTTAATAACAGGAGCTACAGAAGGAATCGGTTTCGAGTTCGCCAAACTATTTGCCCAAAAAGGAAATAATTTAATCCTGATTGCAAGAAATGAAAGTCGCTTGCAAACAATTTCCAAAGAACTGTCCTCATATAAAATTGACATAAAGGTTTATGTAAAAGATCTGAGCATTCTTGATAATGCAAAATATATTTACGATGACCTGAACATGCGTCATATTACAATTGATTATGTTGTTAATAACGCTGGTTTTGGGATCAACGACCATTATGTGGAAATTGATTGGCAAAGAGAACAAGAAATGTTCAATCTAAATATGATTACACTTGCATATTTTACTAAAATGTTTGCCAAAGATATGAAAGTGAGGAAATTTGGAAAAATTTTAAATGTGGGTTCGACTGGTTCATTTCAACCGGGTCCATTTATGGCTGGATATTGTGCAACCAAAGCATTCGTTTTAAGTTTATCCGAAGCGGTAAATTATGAACTTAAAGGAACCAACGTAAGTGTATCCACAATATGTCCCGGAGTTACAGATTCAAAGTTTCATTCTGTTGCAAAAACTGAAAACACGCTAATGTCAAAACTACTATCGCATGCAACCCCTGAAGAAGTTGCAAACTATGGTTTTAAGATTATGATGAAAGGGAAATCCTTAGGTGTTCATGGTTTTGTAAATAAAATGATGATATTCTCAGATAGATTTACTTGCAGGAGAATAGTGATTGCAGTTGCCGGTAAAATGTTAAAAAGACAAGAAAAATAAATGGTGCCCGATTAAAAAGGTTTCGTGTGAAACTCCCTTGCGTGACCAATGCTACGGTTAATGAATTATCACTTTTTGCGAATAAACACCTTGTTCTGTTGTAATCTTCACTATATAACATCCCGGCTTGCCGTTGAAATCTATTTTTTGCAAACGATCGCCGGTAAGTGCGCAGGTAGCTATTGCCTGACCTGTTATCGAATAAACGGTGATATTTCCTTTAACGGATTGCTTGCCGTTGTTGTTTACATTTATGATACCGTTACCGGTATAGATGCTGAACGGACAAACCGAAGGTTCATTAATACCGAGAGTGCCAAAGGTTAACTTAAAGCGGTTGGGCAGGTCGCCTTCTTCTGCCGAGAATGTATAAACAGGGTTCTGACTGAGATTTTGGGTGGTATTCGTCTTTAAATCGGTAAGATAAATTGTAATACCATCGATGGTTTCCTGAAGTTTAATAGTAAAACCGGATGAAGCATTTTTAACGAAACCCAATGGTATGCTTAATCCTTCCGTCAATACCGGCAGGGTATTCAAGGCAAAATTTTTATCGCCTGCGACAGAATAGAAATTTGGTGCAAAGCCGGCAATAAAATAAGAATCATAATCCAGATCAAAGTTTTCCGAGGCCTTAGAATTGAACCGGATGATGCTTTCCTGGGCAGTGTTGCCCTGAGGATCACCGGCCACAAGCAGTATCCGGTTTTCTTTGCCCGACTTGTACCAGAGACTGTCGCTGTGCAATCTTGCACCGGTAGGTATGGTAAGCGAACCCGATCCGGTAGTATAAACCATAAAACCGCTCATGGCAGGGATGATGCCATCGTCGGCTAAAACTTTGTAACTGGCGGTGGTTTCATCCCATATCTGGGGATTCGCCCCGATGTTGGTTTTGTTCCAGGTGCCTTGTGACCATTTTATTGCGCTGGCAAACGGATTACCCAGCAGATGCCAGCCACTGTATGCCTTGCCGCTTGTATAGGTCAATCCTGATATTGAAACATCTGCCACATTGATACTATCCTTGAAAATCTTTGTAATATCGCTACTATAAGCTACCAGGTACCCGCGTCCACTGGCAAAACCGCTTTCAAAACTACTATTCCAGTCACCTGCTTCTGTTTTGGTATTCACCCATACATTCGACGGTTCGTCCCATTTAAAAAAATCCTGGTTGCTGCCCGGGGGATTGGGGACAAAATGTGGCTGAATGGCTTCAGCGACCATCGGGCACGAAAGAAAATGCCAGCCGTGGTTAACGCTCCAGGCACCGATATAGCGTTCAACGGTAGCTTTTACATTTGCCGTATTGTGTATCAACGACCCTGTAGCCGATTCGCTTGATTTGACCACAAATCCGGTGTTGCCGGCATCATTGGTAAGTGTGCCATTGACGGTAAGCGCTTTACCAGCATCAATAGTTAAGATTGCTCCCGCATCAATAGTTAAATCGCTACAAGTTGCCGGTGAACCCGGAGTAGTTGTTATATGAGGTTGATTTGATGGAACAGATGAAATATAAACATAGTCTGTACTTAAAGGCACTGCATTCGAGCTCCAGTTTGAAGCAACGGACCAATCGGTTGATGTCGTACCAGTCCACGAGATGGATCCCTCCCAAGCCCCCATTGTATTAGCGCTACGGGTTGTTCCTGCGTAATCTGTTGTAATACCAGTGCCTGCAACACCGGTGAGCAATACTGAAGAAGGGATATAATCTGTGGCTGTAATCCCCCCTGCATTGTAGAAGGTGGGATTCGTATTCGCACTGCTTCCATCCTGTCCTGTGGCGGTTTTCCAGTCGGCTAAAGTTGTAACATCACCACCTAAATATCCCAATACACCACCTGTGTTGGGCGCATAATAATCGTTGTAATCAATAGTTAAACCTGTCGTTCCGGCAATGCTGACGGCATAATGTTCCCCTGTTGTACCACCCGAGCGGGCGTTATACAGAATATTATTTCTAAAATCTCTTGTGTTTGTGTTGGCTGCATTATATAATGCATAAGTGGATGAAGTTGTTCCCGAAGGATTGCCTCCTATATACACCGTATTAAAATAGAGATTGTTATTATTGGATGTAGCGCCGTTTTCATAAATGCCATAGATGGAATAACCTGTTGATATACTTCCACCAAGGTTGATTATATTATTTGAGTATGTGGTAGTTCCAGCGTCTGCCCTGATACCGGCAATTACAGATGATATAGAGGTTGATGAAAGGGATAAACTGTGAATAAAGTTATTTGAAACGGCATTGGCGCCGCTGGTTGGACCCTCATAATACAATCCGATAACACTCACAGCGTTGGAAGAATTGTATGTATTGGATAAATTATAAATAGAATTACCTGATACTGTTTGACCTTCTGAAGTACTTGTTTGTAAAATACCGATTACAGAGGCGGCAGTTGTAGCATCAGTATTTGGACTCGTCGTAAATAAATTCCGTATCGTATTGTTTTGGATGGTATTAGCTCCATTCGTAGTAGCAATACCTGCAACCTGACCGAGTATTGCACTTGTGCAAGCATAGCCATTATACAGATTGGCTATGGTATTGCCAGATATTGTAATCGTGCCGGTACCCCAATTAATAATTCCATAAACATCTTGAGTGGTAGTGCTTGTGGATGCCGAGGGCGCCTGTATGCTATTCTCTGTACTTGTGCTTCCAATTAAATTATTGCTAATAGTTATCGGTCCTGCACCGCCGTTTTCTATTCCATAAAAGCTATGTGAATATAATACAGAGCCAACTGTAGTGATGGAACCAATGTTGTTGTTTTCAATGTCAACAGTACCATCAGAGATAAATATTCCATCGGAATAAGCATCAACTGTTGTATTTGTAATTGTGATGGAACCGGTACCTGTTGTGGCCCCAATGGTGTTACCGGTGACAGTTCCAATATTTACTTTACCAGACGAAACGTAAATTCCAAACCAGGGGTAGAGGTTTCTGCTTGTAACACTGATGTTTTTGATGGTATTATTTTGAATGGATGTACCGGTAGTTCCAACGTAAATGTCAATACAAATGAATGAATGGTCGGTAAGCGATGAATTTATAATTAAGGCGGAACCACTGCATTCAGCCGCACTACCTCCAATATAGTTGCCTGTTATGATAAAATTATTTCCTGAAGTATTTGAAATTGCAATAGCTTCATATTGATTCCCATCTGCAGTTGGAACAAATGATGTTGTTTCATAAAAACTGTTTCCTGTTATGGTCCAAGCGGTAGAATTTGAATAAATAAAGATTCCGTTTGAAGCACGCCCGGCATTAAAGAAATCATAAATATTGTTATTGGATATTGTATTATTGCTGTTTTCAAAGTCGGACGAGCCTTCTGAGCGAATGACATTATAAGGTCGGTTGTCTTCATCATTGGTGAGGTTGCAATTGTCAATGAGGTTGCCGTCGTTACCGTTTCCTGAAGAAGCCGTAGAGAAAAAGATCACACCACCTGAATAGAAATTCGTTCCAGCTCCTTTTACTGTGCAATATTTTACCGTATTGTTTTCGGCAGATTCGATAAACCGTATGGTCGAAGCGCTGCTGCCTGTGTTTGTGTTTGTGATGATGAGGTCTTTGGTATTGCCTGTTGCATTCACCCTTCCATCTATGGTTACATTATCCGCACCATTTAAATCAATCAAAGGCCCGGTTATATTACCGCTAATCGTGTATCCTGTTCCGGTGGGGTAAATGGTAAGCGAAGTCCAGGCTCCTGCATTTAAACTGTTGGTGCCTGCTTCAGAAGTTGAATTACCTGTAATCGTGATAACAATTGTGTTCCCTGTCTGAGCAGTCCCGTTTATGGCCTGAAAAGCACCTGAAGCATTGGTTAACGATGTGTAGCTTCCATTGGCGCCAGTGGAGCCGGAAACCGTTATTTGCGCATTTACACTTTGAGCAAACACGAGTGCTAAAAAATTAATGAGGGATAAAAAATACAATTTTTTCATACTAAGACATATTTAAATAATTGAATATTAATGTTCAAGGAAAATACTTCTCAAAAAAATTCAGGAATTTTTGATTGTGTTTTATACAAGCCTTTTAAAAAGGGTCATTCTGATAATTTCCCGTCAGGCTCTGTATCCTTCTGTTTATCCTTTCGCGCCTGGTACAGCTTTTTGCCACCATAGATTGCACCCATTGCTAACAATATACCCAGGCCTCCATCTATGGGCGCTCCTGCCGGAGCCTGATTGCCATTTGAACCATGCCCGCTCGGTGGAGGTGGAGGATTGTCGGCAAAGGTTTGGTTCGCAAACATCAGCATTGTAAACAGAGAACCGGTCAGAAATAATAATCTGATGTGTTTTTTCATATTTCTTTATTTTTTATTGAATGATACAGTTTCAGATAAAAAATTAAAATGTCTGAAAATCAGATCAATTGAAAATTTAAGCTCTTGGTTTAATAATATGTTGGCAAAATTACATTAAAAGCAATAACCATCAAATAAAATGTTGATTTAAAATGATTTATTTGCAAAAACCCCGTTAGATTACCCTGGTTTGTATTTGAGACAACGTTTAACCCGCATGCAGATAAACATGAATGGTGAATTGGTTTTGAAGGGGATTCGGAAAAAAGAATCAATTCATTACCACTTTTTGTGAATAGACACCATTACCCGTGGTTACCCTCACTACATAACAACCCGGTTTTCCGTTGAAATCTATCGCTTGCAAACGATCGCCGGTAAGTGAGCGGGTAGCGATTAGCTGACCTGTTATCGAATAAACGGTGATAGTTCCTTTAACCGATTGCTTGCCGTTGTTGTTTACGTATACGATACCGTTACCGGTATAAATGCTGAACGGACTGACTGAAGGTTCGTTGATACCAACACTGCCAAACGTAAGCTTAAAGCGGTTGGGTTCATCTCCCATGGTTGAGGTAAAGGAATACACCGGGTTATCATTCAGTTTTTGCTGTGTGCCGGTTTTCAAATCCTGCAACCAAATCTCTGTTCCTGGGGCAAAGGTTTCGATCCCTTTGGCTTCAATGCTGAAGCTGGTGTTGTCATTCTTTACAAATCCCATTGATATCGTGTTTTCCTTCATTGTCGTGGGTAATGTATTGGTTGAGAGATGTTCTTCTCCCGATATCGAGTAAAACTGTGGGGCGTAACCGGCAAAGAAATGGGCGTCGTATTCCATATCGAACCCTTCGGTAGCGTTATCATTAAACCGTACGATGCTTTCCTGGACCGTTTGTCCCGTTGGATCGTGTGCAACAAGCATCAGGCGGTTGGTTTCGGTGTTCTTATACCATGCCTGGGCATCGTGTACTTTATCCACAGATGGGATAACGAGCGAACCGGATGTTCCCGATGGCACTTCTACCATAAAGCCCTGCATGGCAGGAATGATGCCATTTTGTGCTATATCGCTGTAACTTGCATTGGTTTCGTTCCAAACCTTGGCTGTACCTGATACATTGGTTAGGTTCCAGCTTGCGGTTGTTTTATTCCATTGTATGGCGCTAGGGAAAGGATTTCCGAGCAGGTTCCAGCCCGAATAGTTCGTAGCTTCGGTACGTGTTAGGTTAAGAGTAGATGTACTTGCATTATTGAGTGTACCGGTAAAGTTCTTGGTAGCTGTAGCATTATAGGCACACAAATACCCCTGCCCTATTGTAAATGTTGTAAAACCACTGTTTTTATAATTGATCCATGGCAAATCACTTACCGTTTCATCCCATTTGAAAAAATCATAATTGGTTAGTGTCGGATTAGTGAAATTCGGGTCAATTGTCTGTGAGGAAACCGGTGATGCTATTAAATGCCAGCCGTGGTTGATATCGCTCCACCCTGCGATATAACGTTCAACGGTTGCACTTACATCGGCTGTACTATGGATAAGTGAACCGGAACCATTGATATCGCTCTTTATTAACAAACCTGTAATACCAGCACTGTTGGTAAGGGTACCGTTCACAGTAAGCGCTTTACCGGCATCAATAGTTAAGATTGCTCCCGCATTAATAGTTAAATCGTTACACGTTGCCGGCGAAGCAGGAGAAGTTGTTATATGAGGTTGATTTGATGGAACGGATGAAATATAAACACCGTCTGTGGTTGGCACCGTATTCGAACTCCAGTTTGAAGCAATCGACCAATCGGTGGATGTAGCGCCATTCCATCTCAAGGCTGAGAGGGCTTCCCATGCACCCATAGTATAAACTGCTCTAGTGGTTCCATAATAATCAGTGGTAATACCTGTACCGGTAACACCGGTAAGCGTAGCTGAAGGGATATAATCTGTTGCTGTTGTCCCACCTGCATTGTAAAAGGTGGGATTGGTGTTTAAGCTATTGGCATCCTGCCCTGTGGCTGTTCTCCAGGCAGCTAATGTTGTTATATCTGCACCTGAATATCCCAATACCCCGCCTGTGTTAGGCGCATAATAATCGTTATAATCAATGGTTAATCCTGTTGTTCCAGCAATGCTGATGGCATAATGTTCCCCAGTTGTACCACCTGAGCGGGCATTATACAAAATATTGTTTCTAAAATCTCTTGTGTTGGTGTTGGCTGCGTTATACAAAACATAAGTGGATGAAGTCTCTACCGAAAGACTGCCGCCTATATACACCGTGTTAAAATAAAGATTATTATTAGTGGATGCGGCACCGTTCTCGTAAATACCATAAATCTTATTACCATTTGTAACGCCTACACCAAGGTTGATGATATTATTTGAGCACGTAGTACTTCCTGCATTTATTTTTATCCCATTGATTTGAGCAGTTAAAGAACTTGATAAAACCGACAAATTGTAAATAAAGTTTTTTGAAACGGTATTAGTACCGGTTGTAGTACCACTATAATATATTCCAACAACACATAATACGCCGGAGGAAGTAATCCAGGTATTGGATAAATCATAGATTGTATTGCCTGATACGGTTTGATCACCCGTAGTACTCCTTTGCGAAATACCGATTATAGAAGCGCTATTTGTAGTATTGGTACTTCGACTTGTAGTAGATAAATTCCGTATCGTATTGTTTTGAATAGTATTAACACCTAAAGTAGTAACAATACCTACAACCTGACCACTGCCTGTAAAGGCATAGGCATTATACAGATTTGCTATGGTATTACCGGAAATAGTTACTGTTCCGGAATTTCCGTTATAAATTCCTACAACACTTTGAGAGGTAGCATTGGTGGATGCCGAGGGCGCCTGTATGCTATTCTCTGTACTTGTGCTTCCAATTAAATTTTTGCTTATAGTTATCGTTCCCCCGCTGCCTGCTGGTCTATATATTGCAAAGAAATTATGGGAATATGTTGTAGAGCCAAAAACGGTAATAGAACCAAAGTTGTTGTTTTCAATATCTACAGTACCTGTACCATTTATATCAATTCCATAGGAAGTTGTGCTGCCTGTTGTTTTAGTAATTGTAATGGAACCTGTTCCCGTTGTGGCGCCAATGGTATTGCCGGTCGTAGTACCAAGATTTACACTACCGGCCTGAACCCAAATTCCAACCCATGGGAATGCTGTGGTACTTGTATGATTGAAGTTTTTAATGGTGTTATTTTGAACGGAAGTAGCAGTGGTAGTTCCAACATTAAGATAGATCCCACGAAATGAATGTGTAGTAGCCGCATTTATAGTAAAGGCAGAACCACCACATTCAGCCGCACTACCTCCAATATAGTTTCCAGATATTGTGAAATTATTTCCTGATGCATTGCCAATATTTATGCCGTAATAAAATGTTGTAGCTACTGTTGGAGCAAAGGTAGTAGTTTCATAAAGACTGTTCCCGGTTATTGTCCAGTCGGTAGAATATGAACTGATTGCAATTCCGTAAGAAGAAGCCCCGGTATTAAAGAAATCATAAATATTGTTATTGGATATAATATTATTGCTGTTTTCAGTGCCAGATGTACCTAACGAATTAATAACATTATAAGGTCTGTTGCCCCCGTCATTTGTAAGGGTGCAATTATCAATGGTATTATTGTCGTTGCCGTTTCCTGCAGTAGCTGTGGAGAAAAATATTATACCAGCTCCAGTATCTGTTTCTGCTCCTTTTACTGTGCAATATTTTACAGTATTGTTTTCGGCAGATTCGATAAACCTAATAGATGAGGTGCCAGAGGAACTGGATGTGCTTGTATTTGTGATGGTCAGGGCTTTAGTACTACCGGTAGCATTTACCCTTCCATCTATAGTAACATTGTCAGCGCCATTCAAATCAATTAAAGGGCCGGCTACACTACCGCTAATCGTGTATCCTGTTCCGGTAGGATAAATTTTTAGTGATACCCAGGAACTTACTGAAGGCTGGTTTAAAACAGCCGAAGCAGTTTCTGATGTGCTGGCCGTTATGGTTAAAACAATGTTGTTCCCTGCTTGTGTGGTTACTAAATTCAAAGCATCAAAAGCCGCTTTTAAGGTAGTATAGGTTCCATTTGCTGATCCACCGGAACCGCTGACAGTAACTTGCGCATTTGCATTTTGCACAAACAGAATGGCTACGAGAGCCCAGGCAATAAGAATAGTAGTTAATTTTTTCATAATAACGTGTATTTACTTGTCTTTATTAATGGATTATTAAGTTGTATACTGTTGCATTCGCTTCGGACGCATTGAAAAATAGATCAAACCGGCTGAAATGCATAAAAGGAGCACCAGCAAACCTGGGACTTGTTTGAAAAATGAAAAGAAGGCTGCTAACGACAGTAATGCCGTGCAGCCCAACAGGAACATAACGTATTTTAAAATTTTCATCTTTTTATTTTTTAATGAAAAATCTTTTTGCAAAATACATCAATCAGATAATCTATATTTTGTATTCGATTTCGGCAAATAACTCTTTAAGGTCGGTTAGAACCTACTATTCCTCACCCTGGTAGGTGGATTCATTGACATTCTGCTAAGACAATTCTTGCATGACTTTTTTCTGTTTCTCCTTTCGTGCCTGATACAATTTTATGCCACCGTAAACTGCGCCCATCGCTAACAATATACCCAGGCCTCCATCAATGGGCGCTCCGGCTGGAGCCTGATTTCCACTTGTGCCATGTCCGCCCGGCGGTGGAGGTGGATTATCGGCCACTGCATTTTTTATTGTTGCCGAGCCCATCAGCAGGAAAAGCATTAACACGAGGTAATAAATTGATTTTTTCATACCCTGTATCTTTTAGTTATATTGATTGTTTTTATATAGGTTTAATAAGTAATGATCACTTAATTATCACTTTTTGTGAATAAACACCTTGTTCTGCTGTAATCTTCACTACATAACATCCCGGCTTGCCGTTGAAATCTATTTTTTGCAAAGAGTCACCGGTAAGTTTGTTGGATGCGATTAGCTGACCTGTTACCGAATAAACATTGATCGTTCCTTTAACGGATTGCTTGCCGTTGTTGTTTACGTATATGATACTGTTGCCGGTATAAATGCTGAACGTACTGATCGAAGATTCATTGACACTGAAAGCCCATCCGAACTTCAGTTTAAAACGGTTGGTTTCGTCACCCCCGACCGAAGTAAAGGAATACACCGGGTTATCATTCAGTTTTTGCTGGGTGCCGGTTTTCAGATCCTGCAACCAAATTTCTGTTCCTGCGGTAAAGGTTTCCAGACCTTTGGCTTCAATGCTGAAGCTGGTGTTGTCATTCTTTACAAACCCTATTGATATCGTGTTTTCCTTCATTGTCGTGGGCAAGGTATTGGTTGAGAGATGTTCGTCTCCCGATATCGAGTAAAACTGTGGGGCATAACCGGCAAAGAAATGGGCATCGTATTCCATATCGAACCCTTCGGTAGCGTTATCATCAAACCGGATGATGCTTTCCTGGACCGTTTGTCCCGTTGGATCGTGTGCAACAAGCATCAGGCGGTTGGTTTCGGTGTTCTTATACCATGCCTGGGCATCGTGTACTTTATCCACAGATGGGATAACCAGCGAACCCGAAGTTCCCGATGGCACTTCTACCATAAAGCCCTGCATGGCAGGAATGATGCCATTTTGTGCTATATCGCTGTAACTTGCATTGGTTTCGTTCCAAACCTTGGCTGTACCTGATACATTGGTTAGGTTCCAGCTTGCGGTTGTTTTATTCCATTGTATGGCGCTGGGGAAAGGATTTCCGAGCAGGTTCCAGCCCGAATAGTTCGTAGCTTCGGTACGTGTTAGGTTAAGAGTAGATGTACTTGCATTATTGAGTGTTCCGGTAAAGTTCTTGGTAGCTGTAGCATTATAGGCACACAAATACCCTTGCCCCACTGTAAATGTTGTAAAACCCCCACTTTTATAATTGATCCATGGTAAATCACTCACCGTTTCATCCCATTTGAAAAAATCATAATTGGCTGGAGTCGGATCGGTAAAATTCGGATTTATTGTCTGTGAAGAAACCGGTGAGGTAATTATGTGCCAGCCATGATTAGCATCGTTCCATTCTGGGATATAATGCTCAACGGTTGCACTTACATCGGCTGTGCTATGGATAAGTGAACCGGTGCCTGTGGCATCGCTCTTGATTACCAGACCTGATGTACCGGCGATGTTGGTGAGAGTTCCAATGACGGTAAGTTGTTTACCGGCATTTAGGGTAAATTTCTTACCGGAATTAATAGTAAGTCCACCGGTTAATGTCCTGTTTAAATCCAAACGAACGTCCGTTCCGTCTACAGTTAAATCCTTAGGTCCATTGACAGCAGGCCATTCATATGAAGTTATTTGAGAAGCGCTTCCGTCATATTTTAAAATACCGCTTGCACCATAGCTTAACGTGTTTCCATTTAAAGCAATACTGCCACTTGTAAGTGTTAGCGTGCCATTGACGATGGTAATACCACCCAGGCTGGCATCACCGCTGGACTGGTTGATGGTAAGGTTGTTGTAAGTTCCACTAACTAGCGTTTGAGCCCCCGATCCATTGTATTCTACAGTGCCGCCCCATGTTTTACTTACGGGTATTGGTACAGAACTGGTCGTTGTAAGTACGGATGTTTGAATTTTTCCACTATTGGACAGTGTTGTTAAAGTACCACCAAGCAGCAACCCACTGCCGAGATTTAGAACATCACCGGATGTCGTAGTCAAAGCATCATTTACTGTGAGCGTGTTGCCAATAGAAGCGGTTGTAAGATTCACTATTGAGTTATTAGATAGGAGTAACTGCGCAATGGTTTGAGTAGGGACACTTGTTGCAGTTACACTTCCACCGCCATTAAATTGAAGAATGTCAGTGGTGGCTGGTATTGTTCTGGTTGGAGTCCAGTTTGTTGTGGTTGCCCAAGAAGCAGTACCGGTTTGGTTCCATATATATGTTAGAATTTCCTCGGCTGCAACGGAATAAAATGTCGATGGTGAGCTCTGGTTATTGTACTCCGTCTTGATCCAATCTGCGCTTCTAGTGATGTTTGAGAGGTGGACTTCGTCTATAGAACCAGTAAACGCGTAACTAGTAGCATTATCTTTACCTATCCTAAACGGCGTGCTATTTGAGAGGGTTCGTGGCTCGGTACTAGTAGTAACTAGGTTGCCATCGTAATACGTAGTCGTTTCACCTACACCTGTTCCTGTTCTGGTAATAACACAATAATGCCAGCTTGCATCGAAGACGCCAATATATATATTACCATAACTGCTACCTGGCCAGTATGCAGTTCCATATGGTGTATTTGATTTTTCGTATAACAAAGTTCCACTGTTGTTTCCGTTAAAGTCATCTTTCCCTAGTATGAATTGGCTATTGGCGCCACCCTTTAGCCAGCACGAAATTGTGAATGCCCCTGTTCCGAAATTAAAATCACTCACATTCCCCATGTCCACATAGTTGCTTCCGTTGAAAGTCAGACTGCCGTCAATCTCTCCGGCAGCTTGCGTAGGTGACCCCGATTGCGTGCCATTATGGCCGTTCGAAGTGGCATCCGCTGGATTTGAACCTGTGGCTTCTTTCAAGTGGTAGACACCTTTGTAATTGGCATCCCAGACGCTCGTTGCGGCTTGTTGATCGCTCGCACCTGAGTTTCCGTAATACATGTAAATAACTGTATTGGCAATGTAACTAAGGATTGGAACCTGCACCCAGGCCACTAACGTCCCGCTGCTGTATTTTTCCCGTTCGTAATTAATTTTGGTAGTTCCATTGCTGGAAGTGAAAAGGATGTCGAAGCCGTCGCTTCGGGCGTGAGCATTCAAGCTGGCATCAGCGGATAAATTAACCAGCACAGGAAAGTTGGTTTGGCTAGTGTTAGGCACTTTAGTTTGGTCAATAGTGATTGTCTTCCTGTATAACCAGTTTGTATTGTACCAGTTTTGCCCAATTACTGTATCTGTGTATGCAAATAACAGTGCGAACGAAAAAAAAACAATAATTAACTTTCTCATAATAATGCATTTTAGTTTTTCAGTGTCCTGCTAAATCTTTAGTTTAACATTTTAGATTCTACATCCCTTCAACACAAATACACCAGAATAGTTTAAAGTTTAAAAAAACAAATAATAAAATGACTTTTGTTACAATAAGATTCATTGCAAATTGATTTCATAATGCTAAATATCAATGACTTTGTTAAACTATATGGGATGAAAGACATATTCATAAAAGAAGTAAAACTAAGGACTTAATTAGGTCAAAAATCAAGTATCGTATATGTAAACTCTGATATTTAACCTTGATAATACATTAATATGTACTGCAAATTTACGAATATAGGATATATGATTTGCATAATCAAGTAATTTTTTATCTTTTATTAACCATATCATAAATATTTACGTTATTTGTTTATACCAAACACAATATCTGTACATTAATAATTATGGTTCATGGTAATAATGCGTACTTATAGATATATTTGAAAGAAAAATCTGATTTACAATGAGTACAAGTTTGCTTAGTCATGCCTTCGGGCTTACGGATCAGGAGTACCTCAAGACGGAGTACAAACAGGGCACTGTAATCTTTCACATCAAGACGAAGGACAGTAAGCTTCGTTGCAGTAGTTGTGACAGCCGCAATATCATAAAGAAAGGCACTGTTGATCGTCTCTTCAGAACTCTGCCAATAGGCCTGAGGCCTGTGTATTTGCTTGCTAAGGTTCAAAGGTTACAATGTAATGATTGTGGATTAATACGACAGGAACGGTTGAAGTATGCCGAGGAAAAAAAAGCTATACTCATCGAATAGCTGACTGTATTGTTGACTTGCTTGCATTCATGACCGTACAGGATGTAAGCCAATTGTTCAAAATAAGCTGGGGAACGGTCAAACAAATTGATAAGGAATATCTTCAAAAGCATTATTCGAAGCCTGTTTTGAAAGATGTTGAGTTTATAGCGATTGACGAATTTGCCTTTCAGAAAGGACATAAATATCAAACCGTGGTATACGATCTTAGAGCTGGAAGAGTGATCTATGTGGGGCAAGGCAGGGCGGAAGAAAGCCTGGATAAGTTCTGGAAAAGATTGCGTCCATCCGGGGCGAAAATCCAGGCTGTTGCAATGGATATGTGGCTGCCATATTTCAATGCTATCTTCAATAACATCCCTGAAGCAAAGATCGTATTCGATCGCTTTCATATTTTCAAGTTGATGAATGAGACGATGGACAAAATTCGACGGGCTTTGTATCATGATGAGGCTTTTCTTAATAATAGACTTGTCATAAAGGGAATACGTTGGTTATTGTTGAAAAATGAAAAGAATCTGAGTGATGAAAAAGACGAACGTAAGCTTCTTGAACAAGCTCTTGAAATTAATAAACCCTTGGCTGAAGCATACTACCTGAAGGAAGAGCTGGGACAGCTCTGGTTGCAAACCAGTAAACAAGAAGCCGCAACATTCCTGACTTCCTGGGCTACGCGAGCATGGGCTACTACCATTCAGGAACTTCGCAAGTTTGTTATAACACTGTTGGCCCATCGTTCTGGCATATTGAACTGGTTTGACTATCGAATATCTACTGGACCTTTGGAAGGATTCAACAACAAGATAAAGGTCCTTAAACGTAAAGCATATGGGTATAGAGACATGGAATATTTTGCTTTGAAAATTTATGCCCTTCATGAAAACAGGTACGCATTATTGTGATGAACCAAATTTTATAACCACCATAAGCAGCTCCTAAAACAAACAATATACCTAATCCCCTATCAATAGGAACGCCATATGGAGCCTGGTTTCCGCTTGTACCATGCCCGCCCGGCGGAGGCGGAGGGTTGTCGGCAAAAACATTATTGATGGTTGCTGAACCGAAAAGCAGGAAAAGGATTAAGTTGGTGTTGCGAATTATCTTTTTCATATTTTGTATCTTTTAATGATCAACTCACCCCCTGCCCCCTCTCTTGGAAGAAAGAGAGGGGGAAAGATGGAGGATATTTATAATATTATTTTCTGTGTATAAACACCTTTATCCGTAGTAATCTTCACTACATAACATCCCGGCTTACCATTGAAATCTATCTTTTGTAAACGATCGCCGGTAAATTTGCGGGTAGCGATTATCTGACCTGTTATCAAATAAACGATAATAGTTCCATTAACGGTTTGGTTGCCGTTGTTGTTAACGTAAATGATACCGTTGCCGGTATAGATGCTGAACGGACTGACTGAAGGTTCTTTGATGCCTACGCTGCCAAAGGTTAGCTTAAAGCGGTTGGGCAGGTCGCCTTCCTCTGCTGTGAAGGTATAAACCGGGCTCTTGTTGAGATTTTGGGTGATATTCGTCTTTAAATCGGTAAGATAAATTGTAATACCCTCCATTGTTTCCTGAAGTTTAATATTAAAACCGGATGAAGCATTTTTAACGAAACCAAATGGTATGCTTAATCCTTCCGTCAATACCGGCAGGGTATTCAAGGCAAAGTTTTTATCGCCTGCGACAGAATAGAAATTTGGTGCAAAACCGGCAATAAAATAAGAATCATAATCCAGATCAAAGTTTTCAGAGGCGCCTGAATTGAACCGGATGATGCTTTCCTGGGCAGTGTTGCCCTGTGGATCACCGGCAACAAGCAGTATCCGGTCTTCCTTGCCCGATTTGTACCAGACGCTGTCGCTGTGCAACCTTGCATCGGCAGGTATGGTAAGCGAACCCGACCCGGTGGTATAAACCATAAAACCGCTCATGGCAGAAATGATGCCATCGCCGGCTAAAACTTTGTAACTGGCTGTGGTTTCATCCCAAATCTGCGGATTCGCCCCGATATTGGTTTTGTTCCAGGAGCCTTGCCCCCATTTTATTGCGCTGGCAAACGGGTTACCCAGCAGATGCCAGCCCCGGTATGTATTGCTGTTTGTATTTGTCAATCCCGATACCGAAATATCTGTTACGTTGATACTATCCCTGAAAATCTTGGTAACATCGCTGCTATATGCTACCAGGTATCCACGTCCACTTACAAAACCGCTTTCAAAACTACTATTCCAAATGCCTGCAACTGTTTTGGTATTCACCCATACATTCGACGGTTCGTCCCATTTAAAAAAATCCTGGTTGCTACCTGGGGGATCAGGTACAAAATGTGGTTGAATGGCTTCGGTAACCATCGGGCACGAAAGAAAATGCCAGCCGTGGTTAACGCTCCACCCAGCAACATAACGCTCAACGGTTGCTTTTACATTTGCGGTACTGTGTATCAACGATCCGGTAGCTGATGCTTCGGATTCGACTACAAGTCCGGTGTTGCCGGCTTCGTTTGTGAGGGTGCCGCTGACGGTAAGGGCTTTACCGGCGTCAATAGTTAAGATTGCTCCCGGATCAATAGCTAAATTATTACACGTTGCAGGTGAATCGGGAGAAGCTGTTACATGAGGTTGATTTGATGGAACGGATGAAATATAAACATAGTCAGCGCTTAAAGGCACGGCATTCGAACTCCAGTTTGAAGCTACAGACCAATCGGTCGATGTAGCGCCAGTCCACGAAATGGATTCTTCCCAAGCCCCCATTGTATTAACGTTACGAGTAGTTCCATAATAATCGGTTGTAATACCTGTGCCTGCAACACCAGGAAGTGCAACTGAAGGGATATAATCTGTGGCTGTGGTACCTCCTGCATTGTAAAAGGTGGGATTGGTGTTTAAGCTATTTCCATCCCCTCCTGAAGCTGTTCGCCAGGTAGCGTCTAAAATGGTATAGTCTGTGCTTGCAATCCTCCCCAGAAATGCGCCACCCGTTGTAACGTAATCATTGTAATCAATGGTTAAGTTTGTCTTTCCTGCAAGGTAAACGGCATAATGTTTCCCGGTTGTACCACCTGAGCGGGTGTTATTCAAAATATTATTTCTGAAATTTCTTGAATTGGTGTTGGTTGCATTATATAAAGCATAAGTGGATGAAGTAGTTCCCGAAGGAGTGCCTCCTATATACACCGTATTAAAGTAAAGATTGTTATTATTGCCTGCGGCGCCTTTTTCGTAAATACCATAGATAGCATAACCTGTTGATATGCTTCCACCAAGGTTGATGATATTATTTGAGTATGTGGTATATCCGGCATTTATCCTGATCCCGAAAATTATTGATGATGATGAAGTTGATGCAAGGGATAAACTGTGAATAAAGTTTTTTGAAACGGTGTTGGTGCCTGTGGTAGGACCGTCGCAATACAATCCGGTAACGCATACGGAGTTGGAGGAATTGTATTTATTTGATAAATTGTAGATTATATTGGCGGATACGGTTTGATCACTCGAAGTACTCCTTTGCGAAATACCAATTACAGAAACGTTATTTGTAATATTAGTACTTGGACTAGTCGTTGACAAATCGTGTATTGTATTGTTTTGGATAGTATTTACTCCTGATGTAGTAATAACACCGACAACCGCACCATCAGTTGCAGATGTACAGGCATAGGCATTATATAAATTGGCAATTGTATTACCTGATATTGTTGCCGTTCCTGAGGAGGAATTTCCGCATCTGACTCCTATAACATTTTGAGCGGTAGTGCTGGTGGATGCCGAGCTTGCCTGTATACTGTTTGCTATACTTGTGCTTCCTATTAAATTATTTCTGATAGTTATCGTTCCGTTAAAGTCTGGCCTGTATATAGCAAAAAAGCTATGGGAATAGGATGAAGAGCCAACCGTTGTGACAGAACCGATGTTGTTGTTTTCGATATTCATGGTGATGCCAGAAGCATTCACAGATATTCCATATGAAGTTGCATTTGCAAATGAATTGGTGACTGTAATGGAACCTGTCCCTGTTGTGGAGCCAATTGTATTTCCAATAGTAGTGCCAATATTAACATTTCCTGCGTTACTAAATATTCCATACCACGGAGTTGTACTCGTACTTGTATAGTTAAAATTTTTAATGGTGTTATTTTGAACTGAAGTAGGAGTGGTAATGCCAACTTGAAGGTAAATACCATAAAATAAATGAGCGTAGGCAGCACTCACGGTCAAGGTACCACCGCATAGAGCATCACTGCCGCCAATGTAGTTACCTGTTATTGTAAAATTATTTCCTGTCGTATTTGAAATTAAAATGCAGTAATAACCATAAGAGCCCGTTGGAGTAAATGGTGACGAAGTCTCAAAAAAACTATTACCTGTTATGGTCCAATCGGTAGAAGATGAACCGATATAGATTCCGTAAGAATAAGCTCCGGCATTGAAAAAATCATAAATATTGTTATTGGATATGGTATTGTTGCGGTTTTCAAAGCCGGATGAACCAATTGAATTAATAACATTATAAGGCCTGTTGTCCCCGTCATTGGTAATGTTACAATTGTCAATGGTGTTTCCGCTGTTACCGTTTCCTGAGGAGGCTGAGTAGAAAAATATTACACCACGTTGAGTGGAGTTTGAAGCGCCTTTTACCGTGCAATATTTCACCGTATTGTTTTCAGCAGAATTTTCAAACTGAATGGTAGTATTACTATATGCCCTCGTGTTCGTAATAGTCAGGTCTTTAGTAGTGCCGGTGGCATTTACCCTTCCATCAATAGTAATATTGTCAGCGCCATTTAAATCAATGAGCGGGAAAGCAAGATAACCGCTAATCGTGTATCCTGTTGTAGTAGGGTAAATGTTCACGGAGGTATAGCTGGCACTGCCACTCCCGCTGGCATTGAGTACAGCCGAAGCAGTTTCAGTGATGCTGCTGATAATCTGAATTATAATATCACCAGTGATAAAACCGGCATTAATGTCATCAAAGGCAGCTTTCAGAGTGGTGTAGTCACCACTTGTACCAACTGTTTTGGTGGTTTGCGCATGGCTGGTTTGCACAAACAGAATGGCTAAAGTAGCCATAATAAAAAGTAATAATTTCTTTTTCATGATCGTGGGTTTTAAATTGTTTGTTATGATAGATTATTAAATAGTGTACAGCAGCTTTCGCTTTGGACACTGTGAGAAATATATCAAACCAATTAAATACCCAATATGAGCGCCAACAAACCCGGTTATTGTTCGGAAACAATAAAGCCAATACCGGAAACGATGGCTGGCAGCCCCGCAGAAACATGATTTAATTTAAGATTTTAATACCATATAATTTTTTATTGGTTAGTAATTGCTTCAAGTTGTTTATTCAGCTCCTCGCGTTCGCGAATTATCTTAATTATTTCACGTGCCACATTATCCGTTATTCTGAGATATCCGAGCATTTGGTCGCGAACAGTACCTGGTTTCAGGTTTGCTCCTTTTGCAATCTTTACCCTGTCTCCCTTTTGAAGTTTGCTGTTAATTTTCAGATTTTCAGGATATTTTATCTCTCTTTTTACTTTTTTAAATTTCATATCGTATATTTGTCGCTTATTTATGCTTAATATCTCGTTAATTATTATACAACAAATATAATACATTTTATGCATATTTATTCATTATTTGAATATTATTTAATAAATTTATACTTAGATTGTATATAAATAAGATTAAAGAATTACGATTATTTTTAAATCTTTCCCAGACTGCGTTAGCAAATGATACTGGTTTAAGCCAGCGTGATATTAGTTTACTTGAAAATGGGAAAAGGGCGTTTTTACCTAATTCATTTATTTATTGGCTGAATAAATCCGGAATCGATCTCAACAGTTTCTTTAGAGAAGGGATTCCATTAAGAAAAGATGAAAATATAGCCGTCCATTCTGAAAATAATGTTCTCCCATCAGGGGTGAAAGAAGATACTCCTTCTGATCAGAATGCTTATTATCAGAATAAAGATCTGGTAAATAATTGTCCGGTTTGCGAAGAAAAGGATCATACGATAGAAGCCTTGAAACAAACCATTAAAGCCCTTGAAAAGACGCTAAAGACAATAGAGCAGCAATTAAACCAGGTTCAAAGTCAAAAAAGAAAGACGGGTTCCTGAGAGTCGATTATATAGTTTCATCCAGCCATATCCTGATATCAATTGACTTTTTTTGTTGTCATCCAGGATATCTTATTAATACTTCAGGTGCTTCGCTTGATCACAATGGATTAAAACCGGATCATCTGCTCCAATAACCATTATCTTTATACCAATTTTAAATACCTTATTCAATACAATAACAAACATAGTTTTAAGTTAATTTTGTTATAAACCAATAAATTCAATAATTATGAAAAAAATGAATCCCGTCGTGCATTTTGAAATGCCCGCTCAAGATAGAAAACGTATGGCCGATTTCTATAACCATGTTTTTGGATGGAAAGCCCAGCTGCTGGGTGAAGAAATGGGAAATTATGTCACGGTCGCAACTTCCGAGACGGATGAAAAGGGATTTCCTAAGATGCTTGGTTCCATCAACGGGGGTTTTTATCCCGTAAAAGAAGACTGGCCGTCCCATCACCCTTCCGTTGTCATTGCAGTTGACGACATCAAGGAATCCATGAAAAATGTAACAGAAGGGGGAGGTAAGGTATTGGGAGAACCCGCTGAAATCCCCGGAATCGGCTGGTATGTTTCATTTACTGATACAGAAGGCAACAGGGTGAGCTTACTACAACCCCAAATGGGATAACAACCCCGGAAAAGAATACCTGATTTATCGAATATTTTCCGGGTATTATTTAAAGAAAAACCCTGTAAACTATTGTTTTACAGGGTTTATTTTTTCATTTCAGTGACCCCGAAGGGACTCGAACCCCCAACCAACAGAACCGGAATCTGCCATTCTATCCAATTGAACTACGGGGCCAAAAGGAGTGCAAAGATATGGAATTTCCGATTAGGAGAAAAAAAGGAGTTTCATCCCCCAATAGACCACTGCTCCAACCAAATAACCAAGAAAGGCAGGCAAAGAAACTTTCTTCAGATACCAAAGGAAATCGATCTTTTCCATTCCCATTACTGCGACACCAGCCGCAGAGCCGATGATGAATATACTTCCACCTGCTCCGGCACAATAGGCGAGCATTTCCCAGAAATAGTGATCCGGACCAAAGGTGTTTCCGTACATTCCTATGGCGCCGGCAACCAACGGTACGTTATCCACTACCGAAGAAAGTAATCCGATGATCACATTGATCACATAGAGATTTCCAATATGTTTTTCGAGACTTTGTGCCAAAAGCGAAAGGTGCCCTGCGCTTTGCAAAGCCGCGACGGCAACCAGGATCCCAAGGAAAAACAGAATGCTGGGTGTATCGACTTTCCTGAGAATCCCCGCTACAGTCAAGTGAGGTTTGTTTTCCTCATTTTTAGATCTGTGCATGATCTCTGTGGCGACCCAAAGAATTCCTAATCCGAAAAGCATTCCCAGCCACGGGGGGAGGTGCGTGATGGTTTTGAATACAGGGACAAACAACAACGCGCCAACTCCCAAAAAAAAGACGAAATTCCTTTCCATCGGGGTGGTAGGATTGAATCCATGTTCCTTTGGTATAGTAACCGGACGGCTGACGTTCCCCCTTAAGATTACCGAAACGAGGGCCAGCGGGACGATCATGGAAAGTAAACTCGGGATAAAGGTTTTCAGAATGATGTTCAGTGTGGTCACCTGTCCTCCGATCCACAACATGATGGTTGTTATGTCGCCTATCGGACTGAATGCTCCACCACTATTGGCGGCAATGATCACCATTCCGGCGAAGAACCAGCGCTCCTTTTTCTCAGATACCAACTTTCGCATCAGGGCAACCATTACAATAGCGGTTGTAAGGTTATCAAGTACGGCCGACATGAAAAAAGTAATGAACCCGATTAACCACAGTAATTTCACTTTGTTAGTGGTCTTAATTCTCTCGGTGATCATCCGGAATCCCTCGTGGGCATCGATAAGCTCTACAATAGTCATGGCCCCAAGAAGGAAGAAGAGGATTTCAGATATAACTCCCAGATGGTGTAGCAATTCATGAGAAGTAACCCAGTCGGTAAAAGTCCCATTTGCATTGCCTTTAAGGTACTGCTGAAAACCTGCTGAATCAGTCAGCCATTGTGCACCCCCGGAAATAAGTAACACCCAAAGAGTTACGCCAAGCAGCAAGGCAGTCGCCGACTTGTTGATTTTCAATGGATGTTCTAAAGCGATGGCCACATATCCCAGGATAAAGACAATGATCATCAGAATAAACATACAAAAAGATTTAAGAAGTGTGATATTTGAGCTGGCAAGTATATGTTAATAATTCGTCAAATTTAATTATTCGGCCGTTTTCTTTCACATAGAACTACGGAGAAATTGCACGGAGAACCACAGAAAGAGATTTTACAAATCAATTTGAGTTAGACTTATGAATTTTGATCTTTTGATTTTAAGTTTTTTTTGACTTCTGATCTTTGACTTTTGACTTTTCGTACCTTTGAATCCTGAATAAAATCAAATTTTCAATCCTATGTCAGATAAAATTTCAGATAAAATAGGCGCCGGTGTTGCAACAGGCAATGCACTGCAGGAGATTTTCAAAACAGCCAAGGCCAATCATTTTGCCATTCCGGCCGTGAATGTTGTTGGCTCCGGTTCGGTAAATGCTGTGATGGAAGCAGCCAAAGCGGTTAATTCTCCGGTCATCATCCAGTTTTCCAATGGCGGAGGTGTTTTCTACGCCGGAAAATCGTTAAAAAACGAGGATGAACGTGTCGCCATTAAAGGATCCATCGCGGGAGCAAAACATATCCATGAGATCGCTGAACTTTATGGGATCCCTGTAATTATTCACACCGATCATGCAGCCAAAAAGCTACTTCCATGGATTGACGGATTACTGGATGAAGGGGAAAAATATTTTCTAAAGCATGGCAAACCGCTTTTCAGTTCACATATGCTTGATCTTTCCGAAGAGCCCCTTCACGAAAACATTGAGATCTGTAAGCGTTACCTGGAACGGATGAGCAAACTGGGTATGACCCTTGAGATCGAACTGGGAGTTACCGGAGGTGAGGAAGACGGGGTGGATAATTCCGGCATTGACAGTTCGCGTCTTTACACACAACCTGAACACGTTGCTCTTGCTTACGAAACTTTACTAAATGTAAGCCCAAATTTCACCATTGCGGCTTCATTCGGGAATGTACACGGTGTATATAAACCCGGTAATGTGAAACTCGAACCGGTTATCCTTCACAATTCACAGGTTTATATTCAGAAAAAATTCAACACGGGTCCCAATCCTGTGAATTTTGTATTCCACGGAGGTTCCGGTTCCGAGCCCGCGAAAATCAAGGAAGCCATTTCGTATGGTGTGGTCAAGATGAATATCGATACCGATACTCAGTGGGCATTCTGGGAAGGAATTTTGCACTATTATCAGAAGAATGTTGGTTATCTCCAGGGACAGATCGGCAACCCTGATGGAGAAGATAAGCCCAACAAAAAATTCTACGATCCCAGGGCTTGGTTACGGGAAGGAGAAAAGTCGATGGTGGAACGTTTGAAAATCGCCTTTGCCGATCTGAACTGCGTAAACCGGTATTAAAAACCGAGTCCCCCGGACTGAGTCTCCCTTGAATGGATGCTGAGCACCGGGAAAGGGGAATGGTTTACTGTCTGGTGCGCATACGGACCCAGGAAAATATTGGCGGTGGTGGTCTCTTGTTCGGTCATGATGGCTATGAGGTTCGCATCGATTTTGGCGGCATAGTCGATCATTGCTTTGGAAATATTTTCAACAACGGCAACGCTTTCAATGTGGTATTTTACTTTTTCCTCGTCAAAATAGCGGGATACCTGGGAAGCATACAGATCAACATTATGGCGGGCGGTTTTTAGTTTCGAGGTATAAAGTTTCAGGATAAAAATTTCTGCATCATGTTTTTTGGCAAAATAAGCCACATATGAGGCTTTCTGCCGCGTCTCCTCAGCGCTGTCGATGGGAAACACAATTCGGGCCAATGGTCTTTTTATATTGATCCCTCCCCGGATGGTAAGCACCGGGCATGGGCTGGCGGCCACAATTTTGTTTGCATTACTTCCTATCCAGAATTCTTCAAATCCGGATGCTCCATGGGTTCCAACGACGATCAGGTTCGCCTTACAAGATCTTGCTTCGTTGGTGACCTCTTTATATATCTTTCCCCGGCGTATCGAAAAGGTAATCTTCCCATCCGGTAATTCGGGTTGATATTTTGCGATCAGTTCTTCAAACGCTTTCTGGACTTCGGCAAACGGATCCTTGGGCTTATCGGTATATTTTTCTTTTTCGGCCATGGTTTTTTCAACCCAGACAAGGATCATGTCGGAACCGCAATGCTGCGCAATGGAGAGGGCATGTAAAAAAGCATTGATGGAACAATCGGAAAAATCGAGGGCGACTACTATTTTGCTCATATGCTTCAGTTTTTGGTTACTCGATCTGTGGTAATTTGATTGGTTCCGCAACAATAAAGGCATTAGGATAGTCTAACGTCAGTTCATTGAGAAACCGCTGGGCATCCAGCCTGGTCCGGAAATCACCGATACGTACCTTGTAGTTGGGTGATTTAAAAGTAAGGTAAGCTCCTATCTTTGGATATTTTAAAATAAATTCATCATATACCGCCTGAGCATTGGTTTTGGAATTATTTCCGGAATCAGAAAACAGTTGAATACGAAAACCGTCAATGCTATTAAGGCTTTGGTTTATCCGGATATGCTTCATAATAAGTATCTCAGCCCGGGGATCCTGAATGATATTACCCATCAGGCCCAGTGTATCGGTGTTCTGTGCCCTGGTTTCCGTATATTGCACCAGAATGATTAAAGCAATCGTGCTATATTTGAGAATGGATCTCATCTTTTTCTATAAATAAAAATGTTCCCGGGGATGAATACTCAACACAGGGACGGGTGACTGGTTGATCAGTTGCTGTACCTGGGGGCCAAGCAGGATGTTCACCGGAGTTTCCTGTTCCGTCATTATGGCAATCAGATCAGCCTGAACATTCGTGGCGTACATCAAAACAGCTTTGGTCAGATCGTTGGCAATGATGGTATCCGAAATATGCTTGACCGAATGCATTTGAAGATAGCCGGTTGCTGTTTGTGCATATTTTTCTGCAATCCGCTGGATCGATTTCAGGTGACTGTTGTGGGTAGTTACAACGTGTACCTCCGATTTGAAGAGTCTGGCCAGTTTCACCACAAACGGTAATTTTTGAATCGTTTCGGCTGAACCGTCGATTGGAACCAATATTTTATCTATGGTTTTTTTGATCAACAGGTCGTGCCTTACCGTGATGACCGGGAAGGAGGCGTAGGTTACAATTTTAAATGCATTGCTGCCGATCCAGAATTCCTCAAATCCGGAAATGCCATGGGCCCCGGTCACAATTAATTCAGCCTGAGTAAGTCTGGCCAGGTTATCGACTTCACGATAGATCTTTCCTTTTTTGAGCTTATATTCCAACGTGATCCCTTTAGCCAGTTTCTTATGATAGATATTGATTAATTCCTCGAATCGCTTTTTGGCTTCATTCCTGTTCTGGTTTGAGGTATCCGGATAAAGAGATTCCTGTGGGCTGATTTTATCGACCCATATCATTTGGATGGAAGATTTGAGCTTATTGGCCAGTGGAATCGCGTATTCGATGGCGCGAATAGAGGTATTGGAAAAGTCCACGGCGACGAGGATAGGGTTCATGGTCGTGCGGTTTTTAATTTACCAGGTAAAGATAAAGAATTTAAATTACAAAGAAAAACCGGTGAAATTAATTTACTTTTGTTGTCATGAACGAAAACCTGGATGCTTCCGGTGAACACTTAAGCAATGGCGAAAAAGAGATTGAAAAAGTGTTACGCCCATCGGAATTCGTTGAATTCGCCGGCCAGGTAGCCATCGTAGAAAACCTGAAGATATTTGTCAAGGCTGCCCGTCAGCGTGGTGAATCACTTGACCATGTTCTGTTGCATGGTCCCCCGGGATTGGGAAAGACAACCCTTGCCCACATTATTGCCAATGAGTTAAGGGTGAACATCCGGGTAACTTCGGGTCCGGTTCTTGACAAACCGGGTGACCTGGCCGGATTGCTGACCGGACTTGAACCGAATGATGTATTGTTCATCGACGAAATTCACCGATTATCTCCGGTGGTTGAAGAATATCTGTATTCAGCCATGGAGGATTACAAGATCGATATCATGATCGAAACTGGTCCGAATGCCCGCAGCATACAGATAAAACTTAACCCGTTCACCCTTGTAGGCGCCACAACACGATCGGGATTACTTACCGCTCCGCTCCGTTCGCGTTTCGGCATTACTTCACGCCTGAACTATTATCAAAGTGAGACCCTCGAGCGGATCATCAAACGGTCTGCCGAGATCCTGCGAACCGAAATCGAACCGGAGGCGACAGCTGAAATTGCCCGGCGAAGCCGCGGTACTCCTCGAATTGCCAACATGATCCTTCGCCGGATACGCGATTTTGCACAGATCAAAGGATCGGGTAAAATTGATTTGAAAATAAGCCAGTTTGCCCTTGCTGCCCTGAATGTCGATAAAAACGGTCTTGATGAAATGGATAATAAAATCCTGTGTACCATTATCGATAAGTTCAAAGGAGGACCTGTCGGCCTGACTACGATCGCCACAGCGGTATCGGAAGATGCAGGGACCATCGAAGAGGTATACGAGCCGTTCCTGATCCAGGAAGGATATATCATGCGTACACCAAGAGGCCGTGAAGTCACCGATATGGCTTACCGGCATCTGGGCAAAACAAGGACGGGGCAACATCCTGAGTTGTTTGATTGAGTGTTCCGGATACTGGATGCTGGATATTTTTTAAGTATTCCAAGTTTGAGGCCACTCCGAAAAGTAGCTTATGGTAAATCTACCCACCCCCAGCCCCTCCCTGTCCACAGGGAGGGGAGCATTTCTGCTCCGGCAAAATACTGTATATCTTGTTATTGGGTATAGTGGCGCTTTTCCCATCCCTTTTCAAGGGAGGGGTTGGGGGTGGGTAGATTGGCTGCAAACCTTTTTCGCAAACTTTTCGGAGCAGGCTCAAGTTTTTTATTCCTGGAAATGTTGGTTGATCAGATAAAAACCGAAGCGTTCCGTCTGGGATTTTCACATTGTGGTTGTGCCAGGGCAGAGCCACCGGAGGAATTACAGTCGTTTTATTCCGGGTATCCGGAACAGGGGAAGCATATCACATTAAATTATCTTAAAACAAACCACGAAAAACGGATGGACCCTTCCCGGGTGTTACCTGGAGTAAAATCGGTGATAACCCTGGCTTTGAATTATTTTCCGCCGGAAACGATACCCGACGAGGATAATTTTATCATCGCAAAATATGCTTACGGATCCGATTATCATATTGTAGTGAAAAATCGCCTGGAACAGCTTATGGCTTATTTAAAACTGGAATCAGGTGCGATACAATTAATGTCTTTTGTCGATTCGGGACCGGTTCCTGAAAAAATTTGGGCACATCGTTGCGGGTTGGGTTGGCAGGGCAAAAACACCATTCTTATCAATAAAAAATCCGGGTCGTTTTTCTTCCTTGGTGTTCTGCTTACCGATCTGGATCTTGAACCGGATACGGCCGGAATAGATTATTGCGGTGATTGCGAAAAATGCATCAGGGCATGCCCTACCGGCGCCCTCGATAAACCATATCAGCTCGACATATCCCGTTGTATTGCTTTTCATACCATCGAAAATAAATCCACCATTCCTGAAGATGTGATAAATCATTTGCACGATCGGATTTATGGTTGCGATATTTGCCAGGATGTTTGTCCGTTTAACCGGTTTTCGAAATCGCATGGTTTTCCGGAATTCTTACCATCTCCTGCGCTGATAAACTTGCGGAAGCACGATTGGCTTGCCCTTACAAACGATCAGTTTAACGCCATTTTTGCCAATTCACCGGTTAAACGGATCGGTTATCAGCGCCTTATGAGGAATATTGAAGCTGCAGGAAAAAAGAGTGGATGAACCGGAAAAATAGTTTTATTTACCCCAATGAAAGGTTGGGAATTCAAATCCGGCAAGGACCAGAACCCGGTCGACTACGGTCATGGCCAGTTCTTCAATGGTAACCGGTTTACTGTAAAACGAAGGTGAAGCAGGACAAATAATGGCGCCGGTCTCTGTGAGCAGTTTCATGTTATTGAGATGAATCAGGTTGAAAGGAGCCTCGCGTGGGACAAGGATCAGTTTCCTTCGTTCTTTCAGCATTACATCGGCAGCACGGGTGAGCAGATCGGTGGAAATACCAGAGGCAATGCGGCCCAGCGTTCCCATCGTACATGGACAAATGATCATGGTATCATACCCGCTTGAACCCGACGCCATAGGAGCAAATAAATTTCCCGGATCGTAAACGGTAATCCAATCGGGGTATTTGATTGCATCAGGGTCGGAATTGAGCTCAAATTTCCAAACCGGTTTTGCATTTTCCGAGAAAATGATACCACATTTGTCAATCTGATCGTGCAATAAACTGAGTTTTTCCAGAAGCAGTTTTGCATAAAGTAAACCGCTGGCCCCTGTTATCCCGATGATGATTTTTTGTTTTTTCATGCTCCGGTGCGGGTTATTCTGTTAAAAATCATTGGTTTTAAAATCCCAGCATAATGACAGGGACAACACATTGTTATACTGACCATATTCAAATAAGATTTTCCGGTAACCGTTTCCAATTCCGTTGCGAATCGACAACAGGGAATAATTGAAGCGAAAATTTGCTTTCAGATGCCGGGTGATATATCCATTAACTCCGATGATACCGGCGAGTGTGACGGGTCGGAGTGGAACCGCATTGGGAAATTCACTTCCGTTACTTAATTCCAGACTGCCCAGTAAAATATCGATGGCTGGCCCTGCTTCAACTGAAAATCTCCTGGCAAATGTGTATTGGTAAAGAACAGGTATTTCCAGGTAATGTAAGCGGAGCAGATATTCCTGGTTTAAGACGTTTACCGTATCCGCATTCCGGCTTCCTTTCTGGATATATTCCATCTCCATCTGGAATGAAGAATGTGGGGAAACCCGTAAACTTACATAAGCGCCACCCAGAAATCCGAATTTATGGAAACCGTCCCACGTATCACCATCCACCTGACTTACAACTCCTCCGACCAGGATTCCGCCATTAAACTTTTGCGTCAATCCGGCAAGTGGAAAACACAGGAGAACAATCATTAGCAGTTTTTTCATACCCAATTTTCGTAATAATGCATCTCAAATTAATGGTTTGAACCCCAGGATAAGTCTTGGACCAGGGTTCCGCTCCAGAGGGGCGGGGAATTTAGCCTATAAAAGTATGAAAAATCCCTGAATCGCTTGTTTTTCGTAATTTTGCCAATCAATTATAGATCCGGATGGAAGATATTCCAATTACCATTTTACTGGCTGATGATGAAAAAGACATCCTGGAATTTTTAGGATATAACCTTGAACGTGAAGGATACCGAGTGTTGAAGGCAAAAAACGGGAAAATTGCTTTGAAATTAGCCATGGAACACAAACCACAACTGGCTATACTTGATGTGATGATGCCCGTGATGGATGGCATGGAAACTTGTATGGAAATCCGCAAAGTACCTGAACTTGAAGGAACATTGATTGCTTTTCTTACGGCCCGGGGAGAGGATTATTCCCAGATTGCCGGATTTAAAGCCGGCGCCGATGATTATATTACCAAACCCATCAAACCTAAAGTTTTTATAAGCCGTATCCAGGCTTTATTACGACGGTATAAAGCGATACCCGAAAACATTAACATCATTGAAACCAAAGAATTCACGATTGATAAAGATCGTTATGTCGTGATTAAGAACAAGACCGAAATAACACTGGCCCGCAAGGAATTCGAACTGTTGCAGTACCTGGTTTCACAAACCAATAAGGTGGTCAGGCGCGAAGAAATTTTTGCCCATGTCTGGGGCGAGGATGTTATCGTGGGTGACCGTACCATTGATGTTCACATTCGCCGTATCCGGGAAAAACTGGAAACCGAGAGTATTAAAACCATCAAAGGGGTCGGGTACAAATTCGAAGTGGAATGAAGTTTCATGAACCCCGCAATCTGGCTATCTTGAACGCACTGATCATCACAGTGACTTATATAATCTTATTTTTCTCATCGGTTGTTTTAATTTTTCCTCATGCTTTCACTCATTTTTCCTCATACCTAATCCTTATCCTTAGTTCGGTACTTCTTTTTTTGATGGCTTATTTTATTTTCAGATACACCCTCGAACGTTTTATTTATAGTAAAATCCGGTTGATTTACAAGTCAATTCATCTGTTCAAGGTAGGTAAAAAGGAGAAACCTGTCATTTTACCTGAACAGAATATCATTGAGAATGTACAGACTGAAGTGGAAAGCTGGGAAGATGAAAAACAAAAGGAGATAGAACAACTCAACCGGCTGGAGGAGTATCGTCGTGATTTTATCGGCAATGTGTCGCACGAGTTGAAAACACCACTTTTTAATATCCAGGGTTATGTTTCTACCCTACTTGATGGAGGTCTGGAGGATCCAACCATTAACCGCGAATACCTGAAACGGTCAGAGAAAAGTATTGAAAGATTGGTGAAGATCATCGAAGACCTGGACGAGATCTCACAATTGGATTCTGGGCATATAAGGCTGAATGTCACCCGGTTCGACATTGTAGCCCTGACACAGGAAGTTGCTGAAATGTTGGAAATGAAAGCAATAAAACATCATATTTCGATCACTGTCAATAAACCTGAAAAACATATACTGGTCGAAGGTGATAAAGATAAAATCCGCCAGGTACTGACAAACATCATCGATAATTCCATCCGTTACGGAAAATGCGAAGACGGGCACACCAAAATCACCTTCTTTGATATGGATGAGAACATCCTTACAGAAATTACCGACAACGGTATAGGTATCGAGACCTCTGATTTGGTTCGTGTTTTTGAACGGTTTTACCGCACTGACCGCGGAAGGGCGGTGACCCGGAAAGGAAAAGGATTGGGACTGGCAATCTCAAAGCATATCATTGAAGCCCATCAGCAAACCATTCAGGTGCGAAGTACTATCGGAGTGGGAACCACCTTTGGGTTTACCTTGAAAAAAGCCTGATACTCTCTGAGGCCAGTAATGGTCGGGGACCAGTATCATACTCTTCTTTCAGTGGTAAACATGACCAATTGTTCCATCGATTTGCGATAATCATTATCCGGGAAAGATTGAAGAATATCCAATGATTTACGGCGGTATTCGAGCATTTTTGAGCGCGCATATTCAATTCCGCCCCGCTCGTTTACTTTAGCGATCAACCTGGTCACCTTTTCCATATCATTATGATGGTTCTTCACGGTATTGATGATCCATCGTTTTTCCAGGAAATCGGAATGGTTAAGAAGATAGATCAGGGGTAATGTCATTTTCTGATCCCGGATATCGGTTCCATTGGGTTTCCCGGTCGCATTGTTTCGCTCATAATCAAAAAGATCGTCCTTGATCTGAAAAGCAATGCCAACAGATTCGCCGAATTTCCACATGGTTTCTATCTGTTCTTCAGAAGCCTTTACTGAAGCTGCCCCACAGGCACAACAGGAGGCGATGAGTGAGGCTGTCTTTTTCCTTATGATCTCAAAATAAACGGGTTCTTCAATATCGAGCCTGCGTGCTTTTTCGATTTGCAGCAGCTCCCCTTCGCTCATTTCACGCACTGCTTTGGAGACAATTTTTAACAGCTTGTATTCATCCTGTTCAAGGGCAAGCAGGAGTCCGCGTGACAAGAGGAAATCACCGACAAGTACGGCAATTTTATTTTTCCAAAGGGCATTGAGGGAAAAAAAGCCACGGCGCAAATTTGAATCATCCACCACATCGTCATGAACCAGTGTAGCGGTATGGAGAAGTTCGATGAGCGAAGCAGCCCGGTACGTACTTTCGTTCACACTACCGCAAAGGCTGGCCGATAGGAAAACAAACATCGGACGCATTTGTTTTCCTTTCCGTTTGATGATGTAACCGGTGATGGTATTCAACAACGGGACAGAACTCTTCATCGAAACCCTGAATTTTCCTTCAAAGGTTTCAATATGTTGCTGAATGGGGGCCTTTATATCATTTAGAGAGGTCAGCGTTTGAGAAATTGAGACAGTAAAATTAACTAAATTAGGGTGACTTCTTTAGGATTTACGCCCGAAAAGTCGGAATTTTACGGTCTTGATTTAATTTCATGGCCGGTTTCCTTTTTCACGAAGTTGTTTTTGGACCGGTGCGGAGTCGCCGGTTGGGATTGTCACTGGGAGTCAATCTGCTTCCCCTGCATTCAAAATTCTGTACTTTTAATTGCATCTATTGTGAATGCGGATGGACGCCTGTCAACGAGGTACAACCGGTTTTTCCCACGCGACAGGAAATTTTTATGTACCTGGAACGACGGCTTCGGGAATTGGTGGCAGATGATTATCTCCCCGATGCCATCACCTATGCCGGGAACGGAGAACCCACAGTGCATCCCGATTTTGCAGGGATTGTGGAAGATACAATTAAACTACGCAACACCTATACCCCGAAGGCAAAGGTCACGATATTGTCGAATGCCAGCATGATCCAGATACCGTCGGTGTTTGAAGCCCTGAAAAAACTCGATAACAACATTCTTAAACTGGACGCCGGTTCCGCAAAGTTATTCAGGCTTATGAATAATCCGGTGGTCCCTGTTCGTTTTCCAACGCTGATTGAAGGATTGAAACGATTTAACGGGGAGCTGATCATTCAGAGTATGTTCCTGCGTGGACATTTCCGGGGTGAATTTGTTGATAATACAACCCCGCAGGAAGTGGAATCCTGGTTGACCCATCTTGTTGACATCAATCCGAAACTCGTTATGATCTATCCCATTGCCCGTGAAACGCCGGTGCATAACCTTGAAAAAATAGATATTCCCGAACTGGAAGCGATCGCGGAAAAAGTCCGCCAAGCCGGGCTGAAAGTTCAGGTTGTTGCATAATCCTGAAAAATTGAAATCGCTCTATTATCCTGCGAAAATTTGGCTTGCTTTCGGAGAAGCCGTTAATGGGAACGAAGAAATTTCGACCTGGTTGCTGAAAAACAATTTCCCGGAAGTTGCGGCCCTTGCTCATGCCATAATGGGAAGCGAAGAAGCTACGGCCTGGCTTTTTCAAAACAAATTTTTTCATCTTGCAGCGTTGGATGCAGCTATTGATGAAAACATACAGGCATATCAATGGCTTCAAGCCAATCACCATCCTTTTCTGATCGTATTTGCTGATGCTTGCCGGGGGAAACAGGCAGCCATTCAATGGCTGAAAGAGCGCAATCTTGATGCTTTTATTTTAATTGCACAGAGAATCAAGTATTTACGCGACAATACAACTTTTGATTACCACAAGAAGAACTTCTAGCCGTTTACCCGCATTTGGAATACCCGCAACTTTTGCAAACCAGGCAACCTTCCTGATATACAAGCCCATCCTGATCGCTGCATTTAGGGCAACCACGCTCGGCCGCTTTGGTGCCATCGGGGATAAATTTCTTGAGTGTGCGTTCTACCCCGTTTTTCCATGTATTGATTGAATCGACTTCGAAATGAAGTTTGGAAATAATGTTTACAACAAACGGCAGAGGCATGCCATGTCGCAGTATACCGGAGATGAGTTTGGCATAATTCCAGTACTCTTTATTGAATGATCGCGAAAGCCCTTCAATCGTTATTTTATATCCCTGTCTGTCTTCAAACTGGAAATCGTATCGTGAACTGACACTGTCGGGGCGCGATTTTACGATCCAGCCTTTCTGAACCCAGGTCGGGACCCAAAAATCCTCGGAGACACCTGTAAAAATTTCATAGGGACGGCCATTCAGGATACCGACGACGGCGACCCATTTTTCATGGTCATTCTGGAATCTCACCACTTCAGCTTCGAGACGATCGGGACGGTGCGGAGCTTTTGTTTCCCTGAATTCATCAGTTTCTTCCTTTGTCTTCTTTTTTTCCCTGGGTTCATTGTTAACAAGCACTCCGGTACGGGAGCCGTCGCGGTAAACGGTCATGCCCTTGCAACCTACTTTCCATGCGGTTTCGTAAATGGCGCTGACGAGTTCTTCCTTGGTATCGTTTGGAACATTGACGGTGACGCTGATGGAGTGATCAACCCATTTTTGTACTTCCCCCTGCATCTTTACTTTGGCGACCCAATCCACATCGTTGGCGGTGGCTTTGTAGAAAGGTGATTTCTTGATGATGTTTTTCAGCTCTTTTTCGTCCAACCGGGAAACCTCTTCTACATCGTAACCATTTATGGTTAACCAGGTTACAAAATTGTGATGGAAAACATTATATTCTTCCCAGGTATCGCCGATTTCATCTTTAAAGGTAATCTTTACATTTTTATCATTGGGATTGACTTTACGCCGGCGTTTGTACGATACAGCAAACACAGGCTCCAGTCCCGACGTTGTCTGGGTGAGAATACTAACCGATCCGGTGGGGGCAATGGTAAGCATTGCGATGTTACGACGGCCATATTTTGTCATGTCCTCATAAACATCCGGGGCTGTTTCTTTAAGCCGGTTGATAAATGGGTTGTTCTTTTCCCTCTCGGTATCATAGATAGGGAAATGGCCCCGCTCTCTGGCCAGGGTTACAGATGACCGGTAAGCTTCAATCGCCAGGATTTTATGAACTTCAACCGAAAAGTTGGTTGCTTCATCCGATCCATATCGGGTTCCGAGGGCAGCCAGCATGTCGCCCTCGGCTGTGATGCCGAAACCTGTCCTGCGGCCCTGGATTGCTTTTTTCTTGATGTTCAGCCACATGTTGCGTTCTCTGGCTTTGATCTCTTCCCCTTCAGGATCAGCATTGATTTTAGCCAGGATCCGGTCAATTTTTTCCAATTCCAGGTCGATGATGTCGTCCATGATCCGTTGTCCCTTGTGAACATGAGAAATAAACAGATCGGAATCAAAGCTGGCATCCGTTGTAAAAGGTTTATCGACGTAATTATAGAGGTTGATGGCCAATAACCGGCAACTATCATAAGTACACAACGGAATTTCGCCGCACGGATTTGTGGATACGGTACGAAAGCCCAGGTCGCCATAAGCATCGGGAATTGATTCGCGGATGATGGTATCCCAGAAAAGGATTCCCGGTTCGGCTGATTTCCAGGCGTTATGAACTATCTTTTTCCACAAATCGCGGGCATTTATTGTCCTGGTAACCAATGGATTTTCAGAGTCGATCGGAAAACGCTGATTAAATTCCTTATCATTGATTACGGCGCTCATGAATTCGTCAGTAATTTTCACTGAGATATTTGCACCGGTCACTTTTCCTGCTTCAAGCTTGGCATCTATAAAATGCTCAGCATCGGGATGGACAACCGAAATGCTTAGCATCAAGGCGCCGCGACGGCCTTCCTGCGCCACTTCGCGGGTTGAATTGGAATAACGTTCCATGAAAGGAACAATTCCTGTTGAGGTCATTGCACTGTTATTTACAATGCTGTTCTTGGGGCGGATATGTGAAAGGTCGTGGCCGACGCCTCCCCTGCGTTTCATCAACTGTACCTGTTCTTCATCGGTCTTCATGATGGCGCCGTAAGAATCGGAATTGCCGTCGTTCCCGATAACAAAACAATTTGACAATGAACCTATCTGAAAATCATTTCCGATACCGGCCATTGGGCTACCCTGGGGAACGATATATTTAAAATGCCGCATAAGCTCGAAAAGTTCATCCTCGGTTATCGGATTGGGATACTTTTTTTCGATACGGGCAATTTCACGAGCGATACGATGGTGCATATCGTCTGGCGTCACTTCATACAGTTTTCCTTCGGAATTTTTCAGTGCATATTTGTTTGCCCAGACATTGGCTGCCAGACTGTCTTCGTTGAAATATTTTGTCGATTTTTCAATAGCCTCTCCAAATGAATATATTTTTCGCGGCATTTCTTCCGTATTCTTTTCTTTCATTTCCAATTCTTCAATCTTAACTTTCGGACGGATTCTTTTAGCCAGAACTTCATTATAATAGCCTGTTTTCACTTCCGTTTCCGTAATTTTTACTGGGTCGAGTTCCATGTATTAACAGAATTAACCGTTAACTGATAAATTTTTTAAAATACTGTTCTTGCGAACGTTTCAATAAATATCTGGGGGATTTTTTGATAAGGCAATATACAACGAAGAAAAATTTTGCCGGGATTTAGTTATTAACAGAAGTCATCGAGGTCAGGATAACCTGTTGACTTAAAAAAACATAGACTTTAATAATTCAGTGAACGCCCGATCTGTCTTTATTTCACGTTATTTTCTATCTGCCAGATCAGCTTTTTCCCGAATCCGAGACGGTTATCGGTCAGTTTGATAAAATCGGGTTTCAGTTCCCAGAGATGTAATCCCGGTACCAATCTTGCAATGGGGAAACGCTTCAGATAACTGGTTTTGGCTTTGGTCAGTTCTGCTCCTTCCAGGACAAGGATAGTTCCGGTAAACTGTATTCCGCGGATCTTCCCTACAATTTTTGTTTCCAATGCGATAGCTCCTGCTACCCGGTAATTGTTTCCTCCAATGATATCCTGCATATGCCTGGTTTCCGGATCCGAAGTAAAAAAAAACCTGTTTTCATCCTGCAGATATACATAATAACATGTGGCACAATAGGGAATATTATCTTTCGACACGGCCAGTGTCATGATATGATGATCTCCGATAAACTCAATGATCTGTTTTTCAGGCATACGTAATTAAAAATCAAGACTTAATGAAAAATAAAAGACCGGTTTCCTGACATTTCCGTCATCGACGCCCCAGGCCAGGTCAGCCCGTAGAAAATAACCAAAGAGGCGAGTACGGGCGCCAAATCCGAATCCTTCAACGATAGGATCTTTCTGCAGTTCGACTTTTATGAACAAGGGACCATTATAAATATACCGGGTAAACAATTGGTTATCAGCCGACCAAGGTGAAGTCCCTGTCCATGCAGTGCCTACATCTCCGAAAGCAACAATCTGAAAGTTATTAATAAAGTCGGAACGAATGGGGCGATTGAACAGGTAACGGAAGACAGGCCAGCGCAGTTCGGTATTATAGACGAAAAAACTATTCCCATTCCTGATGTTCTGGTCAAATCCCCGCATATTGGTTGCAAGTGTCTGAAATGCATAACTTTGGTCTGTGGCTACAGGAACTTCGGTATTGAAACGGGGAAAGAGCCAGTTATCCACGCCGCCCATATAGTATAAGAGTTTGTTGCTGCCAAAAGAGGTACTGATGGCAAACCGGTTTGCCCATATCAGGGTCCGGTGTACTTTCTGATAGTTACGAAAATCCAGGCCCAGAACAGTAATGTTGTTCCCGGAAACATTGAGCATCTGATAATACTCGGCGAAAAATTTATAGCGTGTTCCCTGGTATAGATTCACACCCAGGCTCCGCGTATTATCATAATTCAGTTCCCCTTTTATACTGCCCCAGACTGTATGTACATCCGGTATCTGAAGGTTATATTGATCGGTCGATAAATAGACTGCCCGGTCATAACGGACTGCAGCGGTACCTTTTATATTGAGTACAGGATTAAACGGATATGTAGCAACATAATAAAGTTCATGAATCTTGTGTCGGATGAGCGAATAATATCCCACCTCTTCTACTGCTTTCCTGTGAAAAGTGATCTGATGATCGAGCCTTCTTTTATAGATTGAATAGCTAAGAAGGTACTCATTATTGATCAGGTTAACATTCAACCGCACCCCTCCGCTGATGCGGTAATCTTCCATGAGATCGGTTACTCCGACCATAAACAATGCATTCAGACCCGGATTAATGAAAACCGGTGAAGCGCTTCCGGTGAAAGGTTGGTAAGCAAAGTTCAGATAGGTAAAGTCAATCTGGGTCACCATCTGATCGATGTAATACTCAACGTTATAGTTCAACTGTTTGGCTGTCTTGTATTTGTCTACCGTATCCCTTCCCCGGCCAAGCCATAACGATTGACCGATTTTAAACATTTCATCGCGGGTCAACTGATTCTTCCCTGTCGAATCTTGCCGCCAATGTTCGATTTGCTGCTGTAGTCCTTTATCCTTATTCAAGGTATCGGAAAGATTCCATCTTGATACCTCGACCTCACTTTGTCGGACCACGGAAAAGTGTTTTTTCTCATGTGTCTTAAATGGTTCTGCCAAATGAAGTGTTGAATCGGATTTTTTGACCAGGCCCTCCTGTTTGGCAGTCTGGACCCGGATATCTTTAAAATAGGATGGTTGAAGATTCAGTTGGGTAACGCGTCCAGGCCTGATCAGATCAGACGTAAACATCCTGAAATTGCGATTTTGATAAATGATCTCGCCAATTTTTGCTCCTTTCGTCGAGACATCCTGTTCTACAATATTTCTGGAATAATTGGTTATCGGAAAAGTCGTGGTAAAATAGCGGTAGTGCGTGGTGGTATCAACAAAAGCTATGGCGCTATCGTATTTCGCCATATAACGGTTTACTATTCCGTTTTGATCGCTAAGAAAACAAAAATAATTGTCTCCATAAGGCATTGGCTGAGTTTCATGGGCATCGGGAGTGTTAGTCAGTCGTCTTAACACATTCCGTTTTGCAGCATAATCATAAATAAAAAGATCATTGTAATAATGGATTTGATCCATTTTCACCGGTTCGTCAAAACGGATAGTATCATTCAGGCGGTTGGACGAAAAGATGATATCGTGAGAATGGTTGAAGAACCTGGGGTTTAGGTCGTTGAAAATATCTCGGGTAATCTGTTCATGAGAACCGGAAGCAATATTGTACACGAAAATATCAGATTGTCCCTTTTGAACCGCAGAAAAGACAAGTAAAGTTCCATCGTCGGAATAGGAGATGTCGAGTATCTTCTGGAAATTCTCCAGAATCTGATGGGAATAACTTTTATCCTGCTGGTTATATATATAAAGGTATATCTGGCCTTTGCGTTCTACTATGATAGAAAGGGCCTTTCCGCTGGGGTGCCAGGCAATCAGCGGAAAAGAATAATCGGGGCGGTCGGCTAACCGGTATCCACCGCGATAGATCCTTTTCCTTTTCCCTTTCTCCATATCTACAACGAATATCTTATAAATTCCAAGTTCATGGGTTGCAAAAACCACCTGATTGCCATCCGGACTAACTTTCAATTGACTGTACACCCGTTCGGGTTTATTTTTTTTATTGATGGGTGGACCCGCAGGCAGGTTACGTACCGCTTCCCGAGCAGTATAAACCTCTTTGTAAAATGCCAGCCATTCCTGTACAAGGGTATTATAAGACAAACCGGTAACATACTGAAACCCGCGTTCAACGTTCCTGCTGAGACGGGCCATATAAACGATGCTGGGAATAGACGAATCCCCGTATTTCAAAGCGATGTAATTCCAAAAGGAAAATCCTGCTTCGGTGGCTTCCAGACCGGTAAGACGATTGAATTTTTCATATTGACCATTCAGGATGCCGTCCCGGACCTTGTTTTCCACCTCGGCATCCCATTTCCTGGAGATAAATAAGATCAGACCGTTCATGTACCATTCGGGTATTGTAAAAAGCGCATTGTTTTTAATCTGTGCGCCGACTCCTGTTCCGTAAACCATATTGTTCAGGATCACCTGGGCTATTCCGGCTCTTATCTGCTGTTCAAAATGTTCATAGTTGCCATCAAAAAAGAGCAGCACCCGTCCCCCGATAATTTTCGTAACTCCTCCGGTATTGTAATAATCCCAATCACCATATTGCCCGATGTTGCTTTGTTTCAGATCTGAAAGAGAATTGAAAACGACAAATTGCACTTTTTCTTCAAGGTTCGACTGGAGCGTCCGCTCGATCTCCGCAATATGTTTATCTGCAAATTCGGCGGTATAAAGCGCCAGCTCTTTACCGTTCAGGTAATAATAGGTGTCGAATTTTTCAAATCTGAAGTAAAGCCAGAGGAAGTTATTAAACTGGACCCTGCTTTTTCCAAAGGTCAATTGTGATCCATTGTAAAATTGCGCTTTCATGACCCCGGGAAAAACCAGAAAAAAAACGGTTATGACCCATGCTGCCGTCCAACTTTTAAACTGTCCGTTTACGCATGTATCCTTCGTCATATCCGGTTGTACAAGGCAATTTAATTGGGTCTGCTAAGGTACGATTATTTTCATTGCAGCAGTCATTTGGCCACATTTTCATATCTTTGCACCTGCAGCAAAATATAGAAAATCACATGATTCAGATCCACAAGATAACCTTCAATGTTTTTATGGTAAATACTTACTTTTTGTATGATGAAACCGGGGAATGCATCGTGATCGACGCAGCTTGTTATGATGCCGGGGAACAACAGGAAGTAAAAGACTTTTTACATGAATATAAACTAAAATTGGTACGAAACCTGAATACTCATTGCCACATAGACCATATTCTTGGGAACCAATTTATTGCGAATACATATAAGATTTTCCCGGAATACCATAAAAACGGTATCCCCTTTTTTATGACGCTGAAAGAAATGGGCTCTTCATTCGGGTTTAATATTGACCGGGTCCCGGATCCGGCCAGGTATTTGGAAGATGGAGAGACCATTCGTTGGGGAAATGGTGAGTTAAAAGTATTGTTTACTCCCGGCCATGCCGAAGGAAGTGTTTGTTTTTGTAATGAAAATCAGGGATTTGTAATCACGGGGGATGTTTTGTTCAAAGACACCATCGGACGAACAGATCTTCCTTCAGGTGACTTTAACCAACTGATGAATAGCATAAAATCCCGGCTTTTTACCCTTCCGGCCGAAACGGTGGTATATCCGGGTCATGGCCCTGAAACCACGATCGGTTATGAGATGGGGAACAATCCGTTCATAAGATAAATGGTGAAATGGCAATATATAAATTTGAAAATGAGTGGTTGTTTATTTTTACGGATTGCCGATTTTTAACTCCTGACTCCGAACTCCTGACTTAATCCAGCATGCAAATTCCTCCCAGAAAAATCCTGATCATCCGGTTCAGTTCTATCGGGGATATTGTGCTGACGACTCCTGTGGTACGTTGTTTGAAATTAGAGCTACCGGCACTTGAACTCCACTTTCTCACAAAAAAGCAATTTCTTCCTCTCCTCGAGGCTAATTCATATATCAGAAAAGTGTGGTTATACGATCATAATTTTCCGAGCCTTATTCCTCAATTGCAGTCAGAGGGCTTCGATTACGTGGTTGACCTGCATAAAAATTACCGCTCTTTTTATGTTCGGTGGAAACTGGGGTTAAAATCCGGTACCTTTTCGAAATTAAATGTTCAGAAGTGGTTGATTGTCAATCTCAAAATGAACCTTTTACCTCCTGTTCACATTGTCGACAGGTACATGAAAACAATATCTGCGCTTGGGATTCATAACGATGGTATAGGGTTGAATTATTTTATTCCGGAAAATGCAGGGATTGACCCGGTGACACTACCTGAAACCTTTCGCCGGAGCTTCATTGCGATTGTCATTGGCGGGAAACACAACACCAAGATTTTTCCTGTGGAAAAAGTGATAGAAGTGTGTAAAAAACTGACCCGTCCGGTTATCCTGTTGGGTGGAAATGAAGATCGCGACCGGGGTGAACGCATTGTAACTGCAGCCGGTCCTGCAGTGTTCAATACCTGCGGTCGCTATTCCTTAAATCAATCTGCTTCTCTGATCCGAAATGCAGATGCAGTGATGACCAACGATACCGGGTTGATGCATATTGCGGCAGCATTCCATAAAAGGATAGTCTCTGTTTGGGGAAATACGATCCCGGAGTTCGGAATGTTTCCTTACCTGACCGGTGAAGAAAAGACAAATTCCCTGATTGCAGAAGTCAAAGGCCTTTCCTGCCGCCCTTGCAGTAAACTTGGATACGACGCCTGCCCGAAAAAGCATTTCCGTTGCATGAATGACATCGATATCCATGTAATCGTGGATTTTCTGAATAAGAAATGATTAGTGGAGTACTAAAATCGTAAATCATCAAATCATTGAAATACATCGATTCTCATACCCATCTTTATGCCGGAGAATTTGACGCAGACCGTGAAGCTGTAGTTCAACGTGCGGTACATTCGGGTGTGTCACATTTGCTATTACCGGCTATTGATTCTTTATATCATAAAAAACTTCTCGATGTTGTAACTCATCATCCTCAACTTTGTTATCCTATGATGGGACTTCATCCGACTTCGGTCAGGGAAAATTACCGGGATGAACTTACCACTGTGGAAAAATGGCTTGCAACTCCGGCCCTCAAATTTTATGCCTTGGGTGAAATCGGAATCGATCTTTACTGGGATAAGACCTTTGACCAGGAACAACGGATTGTTTTCAAGGAACAACTTCGCATGGCAATAAATCATGACCTTCCTGCGGTCATCCATACCAGAAATTCAATGGAAATCGTTCTGGAGATTGTGGAAAAGGAAAACAATTCTTTACTTCGGGGTGTATTCCATTGTTTCAACGGGAATCTGGATCAGGCAAGGCGGGCTATCAGTTTGGGGTTCTATTTAGGGATTGGAGGAGTAGTGACGTATAAAAATTCCGGACTCCAAAAGATAATTGAAACCATTAGCCCGGTACACCTGCTCCTCGAAACCGATGCTCCCTGGCTTCCACCTGTTCCATATCGCGGGAAACGCAATGAATCGTCGTATCTCCCTTTGATTGCCCAAAAAATTGCGGAGATTACAAATGTGTCCTTGGAAACGGTCGCTGAAATCACTACCCGAAATGCCAAGAACTTATTTAAAATTAGCTGATTTGATGATTTGAAAATTTGAAGATGATTTGAAAATTTGAAAATTTGAAAATGATTTGAGGATTTGAAAATTTGAAGATGATTTGAGGATTTGAAGATTTGAAGATGATTTGATGATTTGATGATTTGATGATTTGAAAATTTGAAGATGAATAAATAGATTTGATTTTTGAGTTGTGGTTTTGAATTTTGAATTTTAACTTTTAACTTTTGACTATGATCGGACAAACAAGTATTTTAGTAATTTATACAGGTGGCACTATCGGCATGGTACAGGATCCGAAAACCCTGACGTTGCGTCCACTTACTTTCGACATCCTCTATAAGTACCTTCCGGTATTGGAAAATTTCAATTGCAAAATTGATTTCTATACTTTTGACCCTTTGCTGGATTCTTCGAATATGAATCCATCGTTCTACATCCATCTTGCCAGTGTGATCGAAGAAAAATACGAGGATTATGATGGATTTGTGGTTCTTCACGGGTCAGATACCATGGCTTATACCGCTTCGGCACTGAGTTTTATGCTGGAGAACTTGAATAAACCGGTGGTCTTTACCGGGTCCCAGCTACCCATCGGTATGGTCAGGACCGACGGTCGTGAGAATTTCATTAACTCGATCGAGATTGCAACAGCGAAAGAATTCGATACTCCGGTGGTTCCTGAAGTAGCGATTTGTTTTGAAAACAAATTGTACCGTGGCAACCGTACCAGCAAATTCAATGCGGAACACTTCGGAGCTTTTGTTTCTGGAAATTATCCCATTCTGGCTGAAGTGGGTGTCCATATTAAGTATCACAATCATCTGATACTAAAGCCCAATTTCAAAAAGCTCAGAGCACTCAAAGTGCTTGATGAAAATATTGCAATCCTTAAATTATTTCCTGGAATATCACCTAATTCGGTAGCGGCCGTTCTTAATACAAAAGACCTGAAAGCCGTTATTCTTGAGACTTTCGGTTCTGGTAACGCACCCACGGTTCCCTGGTTCCTCGGTCAGCTTCAGGAAGCCGTTGCACGCGGTATTATCGTTTTTAATGTCACCCAATGTAAAGGCGGTTCTGTTGAGATGGGAAAATATGAAACCAGTGCCGGGTTGAGTAAGATCGGGGTGATCGGAGGTTATGATATTACAACCGAATCGGCAGTTACCAAGCTGATGTACCTGTTGGGCTGCGGTTACTCTGTGGATAGTGTTAAGCAACTTTTGCAAACCTCGCTAAGAGGGGAAATGACTGTTTGATTCGGAAATTTTTCTATCTTTGCACTCCCTTAGGCTTTTCTGTCTCGTCTGTCACGATACAGAATACGTGAGCCTGAGAATTGATCCGGAGAGGTGTCCGAGTGGTCGAAGGAGCACGCCTGGAAAGTGTGTGTACACCAAAAGTGTACCCTGGGTTCGAATCCCAGTCTCTCCGCCAAGATTGAAAAGCGCCGCATCGCGGCGTTTTTTATTTGGGACAAATGGAAAGCTTGCTTTCTCATTTGGACCAAAGAAAAAACGAAGCACACAGTGCGCGCTTTTTACTGTTGAAGCTCCCCTTTTGTGGATCATCCGCCGAAGTCGGATAATCCCAGTCTCTCCGCCCCATTACTTTAACACCTTGTAAGTTAATTGCTTGCAAGGTTTTTTATTCAGATCGGCTAATGAACATCATCTTGCAACGTGATCGTGTCCTGCTTTTTCAACAGAAGACGTGCCGGCCCTTTGAGATCTACATCGGGAATAGCTTTCATGGCTTCCTGCGGGGTGATCCATCCTTTATTCACCATTTTTTCGGTACACAACCGGTAAAATCCGGCATTGAATTCACGCAAATGACCGTTTTCATCAAAGGAATATTTAAATCCTTTTGGTCGTGGAATTATAGAGGCAAGGAAGATCGACTCACTCAAGGTGAGCCGGGAAGCATCCTTGTTGAAATAAAACCGTGCTGCCTCGTTGACGCCATAGATAAGTGGTCCCCATTCGATGATGTTCAGATAAACTTCGAACATCCGATCCTTTGTACATAGTCCCTGGTTTTCGATGAGCCACACCAGAAGCGCTTCTTCGAGTTTCCGGGCGATGGTTTTATTATGGTTAAGGAAAACATTTTTAACCAATTGCATGGTGATGGTGCTTCCCCCGCGCGCAAACCGGTGTTCTTTGATATTGGTGATCATCGATTCACGGAAGGCATCCGGAAGAAAACCCCGGTGTTGATAAAAACCCCCATCCTCAGATGTCATGACCGATACATGAAGGTAATGCGAAATGCGTTTTAGTGGTCTGAAATTGGGATTCTCAGGACCAACCATAAAGGTGCGTACCGGGATATCATGGTCATAAGCTGTGTATGAAAAAGAACGGTTAAGGCGAGTCAGATCGGAATTACCATAAGATTTCACACTGAACTGATGCCTGTCTAGGGAAGTCTCAAACTGCAGTGAATCAGGATTGGCAAGGTCCACAAAAAAATCGAGATTCCATGAAATATTCCCTGTTACTTCTATCCCGCTTAGACTTGTGAAAAGCCCTTCAGGGAATGACGAAAAAAGGTCTGTGGCCGGGAATAACAGTTTATGTACCCGTAGTGTGATCTGTTTCGAAGGTTCAGGGCGATACCGGGCATAGGGATGTAACATCAACCGGTTGAAAATGATCGTGGAAGTACTATCGAGTTCGGCATAATCACGACCGATGTTGATGTGGTAATCAATCGCCAATTTGTCGAAATTCACCGGTTGAGTTGCAATTTTTTCATGATTTATCGATAATCCAGAAACTGAGGCAAAACCGGAAAAACGAGTCAGGTCGCCGGTTGCATCTTGCTCCGCCAGGCTGAATGTCAGGGTATCGAAACGGACGTCTGCCTGCCAGTTATATTGAAGGAAAGGGAGAACGATCCTGGTACTATCAGCGGAATAAAGCCGGAAGCCTGCGATCCGGTTCCCATTATCCAACCGACCGGCCAATACCCAGCTGGTATATTTATTTTCCTCATCCACCCGGATCAGGGTATGGAAAAAGTGATCCCGGATAAAAAGCTCATCAATATGGTAAGTGGTTCGATGGTGGTTGTTCAAATGAATCAGTGTTAAATTCCGGATGCTCAGAGAACGTGGGATAATGTCGAAAATAAAACCCATCAAACGATCCGAGGCAACGGCAAAATTTGCTGGTTTCCGGATATGTTCTGCAGATTCACTTTTTCCTTTCAGTAAAAACAGGTAATTGGTGATGCTGTCTTCACGAACTAAAGTGAAACATGAATTTTTCAGTTGTACATCGTGGATGGCTATCCGGCCGGAGAGAAGTTTCAACAGACCAATGGATGCATAGGCGGTGTCAATTTTGACCAGGGTATCGCCCTGTAGCGGTTTCAGTGTGATCCCGGTGATCCGGATTGATGCGATTCCCAGGATTTTTACACCTGTAATTTTCAGATCTGCGTGATAAGCAGTGTTGAACCGGTCGATTTTTCGTTGAAGGTAAATGGAAATCAGATTGTTTCTGAAAAACAACAACAGCAGCAACATCGAAATAATAGCGATGGCAAAGTATCTTAAAATATTGGTTATGCGGGTTGTAAGATCCATCAGACGTATCAGAAAATCGGATAATCAGCGATATCGGAAGGACAAAGTCTGCCCTCTGGCAGATCATGAAAGTGATTTTCCATAGTGGAATAGTTCACAGGCAAAGATACTATAACCTGATTTATCTGCAGATCAGGAAATCAATTGGTATGAACCCCAGGAAAGCCCTGGACCCGAATTCCGCCCAAAGGGTGGGGAATTTACCTGAGGACCTCAACCCCTGCACTCCTTCTTCTTAAGGAGAAGAGGCCTGGGGATGAGGTGATTAAATAAAGAAATTGCGAAGGTTGGGGACAAATTTATCCCGATCGTGCTGGTTTAGTGGGAGGAAGTTTTGAACGAATGAATTTCTCATCATTACACAACAACATCGGATGTAGTGATTTATTTCAGGATTTCGACTGAGGATTGATCTTGTCGCCTGTAAACCAGTACTAGAAGTATCCCGGACACGACAAAACTGGAAATAATTAGCACAACATTCCCGGTTGATCCGAAATTTTCGTAATCCCCCGTGATTACACCTTGCTGCCCCATGTAAGAGATGACTACAGCTCCTCCGTTGTTTATGAAATGGGCAAAAACCGGCACCCAGAGCGAACCACTCCAATAAAACAAATACCCAAACAAGTAACCCAGCATGAAACGGGGCAGAAATCCGTAAAACTGAAGATGCATGGCGGCGAAGAAAAATGCTGAAATAAAGATTGCAACATGAATGTTTTGTAGCCACTCGCCGATAAGTCGCTGGAGCAATCCGCGGAACATAAATTCTTCACCGATGGCCGGTAATGCAGCTATCATCATAAGATTAAAAAGAAAACTCCCGAAAGTGGGCATCTTCATAAAAACTTCTGTCAGTCTGGAGGCCTGGTCTTCGGCTGCTTTCATCCAGGCCTCAATATCTTTCAGGAATCCAGGCAGTTTCATCATTTCATTTACTGAAACCATCCAGTTGATGAACGGCAATGCCGTAAACATAATGACCAATACAAGCAGATAAACAGGCCCCTTGGAAAACCGGTTGATTTTCAGATAAGAGATGCTGCTGCGTTCAAAAAAGTAACCGGCAAGGACCGCAGGGATAATAAATAATCCAATGGATTGAAGAACTTGAAAATACTGAAGGATTTTGAGGGTACGGACATCGTTCAGGTCGGAAAGGGAAAAGATAATCTCCTTCATGCTGATACCAAATAATGGGACGGCAAGCACCAAACCCAGGAGAAAAGTAATCGAAAAGCATGTGATGATAAGAAGGATCGAGAAGAGCAGCCGAGCCGAAGAGTTCAGGCTTTGGAGAAGCGAGGGTTTGATGAGATTCAAGGTTTTTGGGTAATTTTGGTCAAAATTAATACAATTTGGCCAGAATCGGAAATACGAACGTTGGGACATTTCCGCTGTTCCTTGCTCCCATGGAAGATATCACCGATTCTTCCTTTCGGTCGATCTGTAAGTCGTTCGGGGCGGATGTTCTGATCACCGAATTCATTTCTGCCGACGGACTCATCCGTGATGCCTGGAACAGCCGCATCAAAATGCAGTTTGAGGAGGTACAGCGCCCGATTGGTATTCAGATCTTCGGCAGCAACGTCGATTCAATGAAACAGGCGGTACAAATGGCTGAAACGGCAAACCCCGATTTCATTGACTTGAATTTCGGATGTCCGGTACGGAAAATCGTCATGAAAGGGGGTGGCTCAGCTTTGATGCAGGACATTCCGAAAATGATCAGTATGGCGGAAGCGGTGGTAAAAACGACCCGGTTACCCGTCACGGTTAAAACCCGATTGGGGTGGGATGAAACGCATAGGGAGATCGTTGATATTGCCGAACGCCTGCAGGATGCAGGTATCAGCGCCATCGGCATTCACGGGAGGACACGGTCGCAGCAATATAGCGGCAAGGCCGACTGGACCCTGATTGGTGAAGTTAAAAACAACCCACACATGAAGATCCCGGTATGGGGAAATGGTGATGTGGATTCGGGGATGAAAGCCGAAGAGATGAAAAACCGTTATGGTATTGACGGTATTATGATCGGACGGGCAGCCATGGGAAATCCATGGATTTTCAATGAAATCAAATCCTGGCTGGAAAGGCATGAAGAGTTACCTCCACCTTCGGTTAAACAACGGATTGACGTTCTACGGGACCACATCCAAAAATCGATTGCCGTGAAAGGAGAAAGGAGTGCATTATTGGAACTCCGGCGATTGTATGCCGGTTATTTCAAAGGGATCCCGGATTTTAAAAAATATCGTATGCGGCTGGTTACCGCGATTGATTTTGGGGAGGTCGAAATGATTTTGTCAGAAATAACCATTTTGTAGGGACGCATCGCAATGCGTCCCTACATGATTCGTGTTGCGTCCCTACATGATTCGCGATGCGTACCCACATGATTCGCGATGCGTACCCACATGATTCGCGTTGCGTACCCACAAAATACCGATTAAAACCGGCGTTCCACCAATTCCTTCAATTTTTTAAATGCATTCAAACCTGTGTTCCAGAAATTCTTTTTCACCATGAGGTCAAGGTACTCTGATGCCTGGTTAAAGTCTTTAAATCCATTGAGTGTTTCAATGGTTTCGTTGTAATCCCGCAGGTTTCCTTCAAACAGTTCATTGATGAACATGAATTTTTCATTGATGGTAATTGCGTTTTTCAGATTATCGATCCGCGTGGAGGCGGATTTAGGGCCCAATGTATTTTCGCGTGCTTCTTTCAATTTAATGCTGAAAACGGGTTCTTCAGCAGCAAAAAGGTCAGCTTCCCCCGTACTTGCAAGCTTCCGTCCTGTCGAAGGAATATCCCTACGGGGAGCCTCCCTGGCGGGAGGATGCGGTAATGGTGGGGTATCCGTGGTAGTTGTGGGTTTTTCAAAACGGACGGTGATCTCGGGTGAGGAATTTTGGTTGGATGGCATTGATGCCATTGGTTTTGAATGTGGCTGTTCCGTGGTCGTTTGATTTTCAATTGCAGGTGCTTTTGTCTTCCTTTCTGCTTGTGGTAAGTTTTGGTCAGTGCGTTGCAGCATGCGCATATCTTCATAAAATTTGCGTACATTATCCATCAGGATATCAAACTCAATCCGGGGAATTTTGTCTTCGTAAGTTTTGATGGTTTCATATTGCTCATTGATGGCTTCGAGTAACCATTGCAACTCGTCTTTGATAATCTTTTTATTCATGCTGCGATATTTTTCCGCGTAGCGGGAAATTTATAATTTTGTCATGATTTCTGGTATAAAGATACAAAACATCGATAACCCTATGCAGATTGAAAAAAATAATCCGGTAAACCGGTTGGGATGGATCGAAGTCATTTGCGGATCGATGTTTTCCGGTAAGACCGAGGAACTTATTCGCCGGCTTAAACGGGCCAAGATAGCCCGGCAAAAGGTAGAAATCTTTAAACCCGGGATCGACACCCGATATGATGAACAAAACGTGGTATCGCATGATGAGAACTTCATTCAATCCACCCCTGTTCAATCGGCATCCCAGATCCTGTTAATGACCAACGATGTCAATGTGGTGGGAATCGATGAAGCCCAGTTTTTCGACAATGAATTGCCGTCGGTTTGCAACACACTTGCCAGCAACGGGATACGGGTCATTATAGCCGGTCTTGACATGGACTATCTGGGGAAACCTTTTGGTCCGATGCCTGCCTTGATGGCCATTGCTGAAGATGTGACCAAAGTCCATGCAATCTGCATGAGTTGCGGCGATCTGGCTCAGTATACCCACCGCATGGTGAAAGATGACCACCTCGTTATGCTGGGGGAGGCTGAATCATATGAACCGCTTTGCCGGCGATGTTACCTTGAAAAAATAATTTTTACTTCAAAAGATCGTTAAACAGTAATATCCATTTTACATCAGCACTTCAGCACAATATTGTTATTTTTGCCGATCCATATATAAAAATCATAGCATATGAAAAAAATCATTTTGATGGTATTTTCAGTAATTGTTTGTTTTAATCTTTCGTTAATGTCTCAAACCAAAACCCAGCAAAAAGTGGTAAAATTTATTATCCATACCGATTTAGGTGACATGAAGGGTATATTATACAACGAAACCCCAAAACACCGTGACAATTTTGTAAAACTGACAAAATCAGGCTTTTTTGACGGACTTTTATTTCATCGCGTGATCAGTGGATTTATGATCCAGGGTGGAGATCCTGATTCGAAAAACGCCAAACCAGGTCAACAACTCGGTTCAGGGGGCCCCGGATATACTGTGCCCGCGGAATTCAATAAGGAATTTATTCATAAAAAAGGCGCCCTTTCGGCTGCCCGTCAGGCAGACCAGGTAAATCCAACCAAAGCTTCCTCCGGTTCACAGTTTTATATTGTCCAGGGGAAAAAGGTATCCGCTGCCCAACTCGGCACCACCTATACTCCCGAACAGAAAAAAATTTATGAAACTATCGGCGGGACCCCGTTTCTTGACGGACAGTATACTGTTTTCGGAGAGATTACCGATGGTCTTGATGTCATAGATAAAATCGCTGCCGTTCAAAAGGACGCCCGCGACCGGCCGGTCAACGACATTAAAATGACAATTAAAATTGTAGAATAAGGATAGGTGCCAGGTAACAGGAGATGATTGATAAAATCCATAACCTTCTGAAGGAGATCAGCGAAGCAACGGCTCACAACCGGGAGGAAGTGGAACAACTGCGTCTGAAATTTCTGAGTAAAAAGGGTCTTGTTTCGATATTGTTCGACGATTTCCGGTTGGTTCCACCTGAAAAGAAGCGGGAAGTCGGGCAACTTCTTAATGAATTGAAAAACCAGGCACACCAGAAGATCGATTCATTAAAATCCAATTTTGAAGGGAAAGTTGATGGCGCTGATAAAGATATTGATCTGACCCGGCCGGTAATCCTGGAACCCGGGACGCGTCATCCTTTGTCGATCGTGCGAAATCAGATTATCGACATTTTTGCCCGGATTGGATATCGAGTAGCTGTTGGCCCGGAGATCGAGGATGACTGGCATAATTTTTCAGCGCTGAATTTTCCTCCTGAACATCCTGCCCGCGACATGCAGGATACTTTCTTCATCACCCGCGATCCGGATATTTTATTGCGTACCCACACTTCTTCTGTTCAGATCCGTACTATGGAGAAAAACCAGCCTCCAATACGGATGATCTTCCCTGGCAGGGTATTCCGAAATGAAGCGATCTCGGCGCGGGCCCATTGTATTTTCCATCAAGTGGAAGGACTTTATATCGACCGGAATGTATCCTTTGCAGACCTGAAACAAACGCTTATCTGTTTTGCAAAAGAAATATTTGGCGAAAAAGTAAAGGTTCGTCTCCGGCCTTCTTATTTCCCGTTTACTGAACCTTCTGGCGAAATGGATGTGAGTTGCAATATTTGCGGTGGGGTTGGGTGCAATATCTGTAAATACACGGGATGGGTTGAAATCCTGGGATGCGGAATGGTCGATCCCAATGTCCTGGAAAATTGTGGTATTGACAGTAAAATTTATACTGGTTTTGCCTTTGGTATGGGAATCGAGCGAATTTCCATGTTAAAATACCAGATAAAAGATCTTCGGCTTTTCTTTGAAAATGATGTGCGGTTTTTAAAACAATTCAGAGATAGTTGGTGAACTAGTGAGTTGGTGAACTGGCGAGGTGGTGAGTTAAACAGCTAAAATTTGTTCTTTCTGAATAATTTGATTACCAACCAGAAACCAAAAATTCCAGCCAGACCAAAAACGATCGTCCCGATCCATCGTATTTGTTCCCATTGTGAAATAATGGAAGCGCCGATGATCAGGGCTGCAATAACGATGGCAATGGCGACCCTGTTGCTGGCGCTGTCGATGTGTTCCATCAGCGGTTCAATTCCTTTGACTTCAATTTGGGTTTTAAACCTTCCTTCCTTGATCTTGTAAATAATTTCATTGAGATCAGACGGGAATTCTTTGATAAGTTTGTAATATTCTTTAAGCGAATCGAAAACCTCTTTGGCAATTTGTTTGGGATTATATTGTCTGGCCATGAGTTCTATGGCATAGGGCCTCATTTCATGGGCAAAATCGATCTTAGGATTCAGTACTACGGCAACACGTTCAATGGCCATCAGGGCTTTCACCAGCAAATAGATACTTGCGGGAATACGTAATCCGTAACGGACAAGGATGTCGACCGACTCGTTCATGATCCTGCCAAAATCCATTTCATCTATACTCAGGTACTTATAATGAGCCAGCAACTCGCTGATCTGGAATTCGAGATCCTTGGAACGGGTGAAATTACGTTTACCTGAAACCCGGAGCAAGGCCTCTGTCATGTAATGGGCATCCCTGTCGAGGTATCCAAGTACATATTGTCCCAAAAAATTAAGGTGTTCCGGACGCAATGAACCCATCATCCCGAAATCAATAAATGACAGTACGTTCCCCTCCAATACGAAGAGGTTACCGGGATGGGGATCAGCATGAAAAAAACCATGGGTAAATATCTGGTCGAAAACCAGGCGAACTGCATTCCTTGCAATAATTTCCGGGTTATTTCCCGTCTTGAGGAGATTTTCCAGGTCACTCACTTTTATTCCCCTGACAAATTCTTCTACAAGAATACGCTGAGAAGCGTACTGGGAATAAATCTTGGGTACCTTGATGTCGGGATCATTTTCAAAACAATGTCCGAAACGCACAACATTGGCAGCTTCGTGCCGGAAATCGAGTTCACGCTTGATTGTTTTTCCAAATTCCTTGACCACTCCGACGATGTTGATAGCCTCCATTTCAGGATTACTTCGTTGCGTACGCCCTGCAAAAAAGGTCATCAGGTGAAGATCAAGCTCAATCTTTTTATCAATTCCCGGTCGCTGGATCTTGACACACACTTCCTCTCCGTTCAGCAAAACAGCCCGGTATGTCTGAGCCATAGAAGCTGAAGCCAATCGGTTGGAATCAAATTCCCTGAAAATCTCTCCTATCGGGCGGCCAAGTTCTTTTTCGATTTCCTTCATGGCCAATTCGTCGGACATAGGTTGTGCTTCATCCTGCAACTTTTTCAGCTCTGAACGCAACTCTTCCGGAACGATATCGGGACGGTCGGCAAGGATCTGTCCGAATTTAATAAAGGTCGGTCCCAGTTCTTCCACCGCCATTCGGATTCGTTCCCATTGGTTGTAACGTTCAAGACGTGCAAGGCGTTTTTTGGAAATAAAAAACTTTCCCAGGCCCGAAGTGGTCACCCACTCGCTAAGCCCATATTTTACAACAATGCCAACGATTTCACGGGCCCTGCCGATTTCATTCACAGCAAGACCGATTTTAGAGAACATCACAGGATTTACTTTTTGTTCCTGGCTGCCACAGGTTTGGTGCTTTTTCCCACCGTGGGAACGGCCTTTGGCTTTGCCGGAGTTTTATGAGAAACTTCCAGTTTTTTGAGTCGCCCTTCGAGGATTCTGATATCTTCCTGGGTTGGAACATTCATCTTTTTCAGGGTTGTCTGAATAAGATGCTGAATGTCGGATTCAATCGATTTGCGTGTTTCCTCCGATTTCTTTAACCAATGATCCAACAGTTTTTTTGCTTCCTCTTTGGTCAGCTTGTTTTCTTTGGCCAGTTCTTTGGCTGCCTGGGTAATTTTATCCCGGGTCAAGGCGGCATAATCAAGCCCCTTATCAATGGATTTCTTTAATTCTTCTAACATATCAGTTCCTCCTATTTTTTAATGGGTGAATATTTCATGGTAGAATTCTTTTTTATTTTCATACAATGAATTTCGAGATCAGCAAGCATATTTTCATAATTTTTTATTGTGGTAAACCGTATCTCAAAGGATGTTAAAACGTTCGGAATAGCCTTGATATTTTGAAGTAACCGGTCTTTATTGATTTTTTTCATCGGGCCTTCCACGATCAAAAGGAAATCGGTCTGCTTCAGTTCGGGTAACAGGATGGATTCAGGGATGCGGTTCGACAGTAAATAGTAAATGTTGAAGAGCTCTTCGTCGCGGCAAAAATAGAAGGAGAATCCCTGAAAATCATCCATTTTGGTGAATTCAAGATCCAGTTTGGCATTAAGCAAGTACGACAAACGGTAATCTTTCAGGTGACAGGAGATGCCAAACAGTGTATATTGCGAAGGTTCAGACCGTGAGTTGAAAGGAATTTTCTTTACCATACGACGGCGCTTTGTTTGATCAAAACAAAGTTAACCATTCTCAGGTCAAAGGTCAATGGTTTCCTTATTTATTTTTTGCCAACCTTTTTCAGCGGCATTTTGCTCAGCTCCTTTAATGGAATAATCCTGACCCCGGGAAAGAGGACAGTCGTCTGCCAAAAGCTCAACGATGTACTGCTTTTTATAACCGGATCCCACCTCTTCCACAACAACGAAACGGATTTGTTTTTTTTCGTGCTGGGCCCATTCGATTACTTTACTTTTAAAATTTACTTCCTGGTTAACCAGGTCGTCAATATTGAAATAATAACCAAATATGCGATCGAGGATGATCTTCCTTGTAAAATCGTAACCTTTATCAAGATAAATCGCTCCGATCAGGGCTTCGAAGGCATCACCCCGGTAAGACCGGAAGGCGCCGGAGGCGGAACCTTCAAGCAGGATAAGCTGATCAATCCCCATTTTTCGTGAAAGTTTATTCAGGGTAACACGGCTGACCATTTTCGAACGCATTTCCGTGAGAAAGCCTTCGTCTTTTGTGGGAAAGATCTTGAACAGGTAATCAGCTGTTACAGCATCGAGGATAGCATCGCCCAGAAATTCAAGTCGCTCGTTATTGACCTTAAGACCGTTGAGGGTTTCTTGTGTTGCTGATTTATGAAGGAATGCAAGATGGTATAAAAAGATATTCCCAGGTTTATATCCGAGGATACTTTTTATCGCGATTTTTAATTGCCTGTCGGAGGAAAAATCAGTAAAACCCGGTTTGTACGGTCTGAACCTCAAGTATATTAAGCCATATGTTTCGTAAAGATCACGGTGGCATTGTGTCCGCCAAATCCGAAGGTATTGCTTAAAGCATATTTCACCACGCGTTTTTGTGCCTGTTTAAAAGTGAAGTTCAATGGGGCAATTTCCGGGTCATCGGTGAAATGGTTGATCGTCGGGGGAACAATATCGTTCTTTACGGCAAGCAGTGTCGCAATTGCCTCAATGGCGCCGGCAGCACCCAACAGATGGCCGGTCATCGACTTGGTGGAGTTGATATTTATCTTGGCTGCATGGTCGCCAAATAAACTTACGATTGCTTTTGGTTCAGCAATATCGCCTGCCGGAGTTGAAGTACCGTGCGTATTAATATGATCAATGGCTTCGATTGTGATTCCGGCATCAGCCAGGGCTGTCCGCATCGATAAAATAGCGCCGAGCCCGTCTGGATGGGGCGCGGTTATATGGTGTGCATCAGCTGATAAACCGCCACCAATTACGTCCGCATAAATTTTTGCACCCCGGGCTCTGGCATGTTCAAGTTCTTCAAAAACCAATGCACCTGCTCCTTCACCCATCACGAAACCATCACGGTCCTTATCAAAAGGTCGTGAGGCAGTATGCGGGTCATCATTGCGGGTCGAAAGTGCATGCATGGCATTAAAGCCCCCTACACCCACCGTGGTGATAGCGGCTTCGGATCCACCTGCAACGAAAATATCTGCTTTTCCGAGGCGAATAAAATTAAAAGCATCAACCAGTGCATTGGCTGAAGAAGCGCATGCCGATACAGTTGCAAAATTAGGGCCGTGAAACCCATACTTCATCGAAATATGACCAGCTGTGATATCGGAGATCATCTTTGGAATGAAAAAGGGGCTGAAGCGTGGTGTCCCGTCACCAAGTGCAAACGCAATCACTTCACTGGCAAAGGTTTCAAGTCCACCGATCCCCGAAGCCCATATCACACCTACTTTATCATGGTTGATGGTTGTCAAGTCAAAGCCGGCATCCTTGACAGCCTGGTCGGCACAAGTAATGCCAAATTGGGAACAACGGTCATATTTCCGAACCTCTTTCCGGTCAAAAAAGTCCTCGGGGTTGAAGTTTTTAACCTCGCAAGCGAACTGGGTTTTAAATTTAGAAGAATCGAAACGTGTGATCGGGCCTGCGCCACTTACTCCTTTAATCAGATTATTCCAGAATTCTGTAACAGAATTTCCGATCGGTGTAAGAGCACCAAGACCAGTTACAACAACTCGTCTTAATTCCACGGGTACATCTTTTAAAGGTTCATTGGTTAAAGGAGAACCCCGCAAAGTGCGGGGTTTCAATTCATTAAAATCGTTCAGGGAGTAACATCCAGAATAGGCTCTTCGTGTTATTGAGTTCCTTATTTGGTGTTATTCTCAATGTAAGCAATAGCTTCTCCAACTGTGCTTATCTTTTCGGCCTGATCATCAGGGATGGCAATATCGAATTCCTTTTCGAATTCCATGATCAATTCCACCGTATCAAGAGAGTCAGCACCAAGATCATTGGTAAAGCTAGCTTCGGGCGTAACTTCACTTTCATCAACACCAAGCTTATCAACAATGATAGCTTTTACTTTTGCTGCAATGTCAGACATGTTAATTTCTTTTTTGGTTAAACGGATTGCAAAGAAAAGAAATTCTTCTTTCCCACCAACAATATTTATGATTTTTTAACAGTTTCAAAACATGCATTCCGGATAAAATGTCATTTTCAAAATATGTTAGGTTCACTCATCCCTCAAACAATATAGTTTTATCCTTTTGAGTCAATGAATTACTTCATTTGTCGTTAGGTTCTGTTAATCCTGACCTTTCCTTTCGTATTTTTGTCTGAAACATTTCTTTTTCATGCCCAGTCTTGCCCTTTTTGCTTCGGGGAACGGATCGAATGTTCAACGGATTGTCGAATATTTTTCAGGAAACCCGCATATCGGGATCGATCTCATTCTGACCAATAATCCCCGTGCTTATGTCCTTGAAAGAGCAAGGAACCTGAAAATTCCATCTGTGGTTTTCAGTCGGAAAGAGTTTTACGGATCCAATTACGTTCCGGATATCCTTGCGGTTCAGAATATCAGTCACATTGTACTTGCAGGATTCCTCTGGCTCATACCGGAAAATATACTTTCTGCTTTTCAAGGAAAAATCCTGAATATTCATCCGGCCCTCTTGCCGAAATATGGCGGTAAAGGAATGTATGGTACACGTGTACATCAGGCTGTGCTTGCATCGGGGGATCCAGAATCAGGTATCACGATACATTATGTGAATGAAAAATATGACGATGGCCAGATCATTTTTCAGTCACGTTGTCCGGTAATCCCTGGAGAAACCCCTGAAACCCTGGCAGAAAAAATTCATCAACTCGAATACCGGCACTTTCCGGAAATCATTGAATCGGTCGTAAAAAAATCGAGGTAAACTGGCAGAATGCAGGATGCAGGATGCTGGATACAGGATACAGGATACAGGATACAGGATACAAGATACAAGATACAAGATACAGGATACAGGATGCTGGATACTGGATCAATCGTAAATTTTATCGCTTACCCGCTCTGGTTCAATCTTTTTAGTAATGCTTCCGTTTCCTTCTGATATCCGGGCTTGCCCAGCAGTGCAAACATGTTTTTCTTATACGCTTCTACTCCTGGCTGATCAAAGGGATTAATTCCCAGGGCATAACCGCTAAGGGCACAGGAAAATTCAAAGAAGTAGATGAGCTGGCCCAACGCATTTTCGTTGATTGCCGGAATAGAGATCCTGATGTTTGGCACTCCTCCGTCGACATGGGCCAGCATGGTTCCAAACTCGGCCATCCTGTTTACTTCTGAAAGACGTTTTCCGGATATGAAATTCAGCCCATCGAGATTTTCCGAGTCATCCGGAATTTGCAAAGTCCTCGCCGGTTGTTCAACCGAGATCACCGTTTCGAATAAGGTGCGCGTACCCTCCTGAATATATTGCCCCATGGAATGCAGGTCACTGGTAAAGGTTACCCCTGCCGGGAAAATACCTTTGTTTTCCTTTCCTTCGCTCTCCCCATAAAGTTGTTTCCACCATTCGATAAAATAGAGAAGATTCGGTTCATAGGCAACCAGGATCTCTATAAATTTCCCATTTCGGTAAAGAATATTTCGAACAGCAGCATAAAGTGCACAGGGATTTTGCTCGTAATCGGAAGAATGAAGCGCAACTTCACGCATCTGCCGTGCGCCATCCATCAGGGCCTGGATATCAAAACCTGCAACAGCAATGGGTAATAACCCGACGGGGGTAAGTACGGAATAACGGCCTCCGACATCATTGGGAATAACATACGAAACATAACCTTCGCTATCAGCCAGGTTCTTCAGGGCGCCCCGTCGTTCATCTGTGATGGCAAAGATACGTTTACTCGCTTCCTCTTTTCCGTATTTATTTTCAAGATGCTGTTTGATCAGTCGAAATGCGACGGCCGGTTCGGTAGTTGTCCCCGATTTTGAAATCACAGCCACTGCATAATTTTTATGATCGAGTAATTCCAGCAGATTTGCATGGTAATCTTCACTGAGATTTTCTCCGGCAAAAATGATCAGGGGATGTACTCTTCGGTTCAACAATGATTGGAATGGGTTTCCAAGCGCTTCGATCACGGCCCTGGAACCGAGGTAGGAACCACCGATCCCGATGACCACGAAAACTTCGGCGACCGCCTGGATCCAGCTTGCATCTTCGTTGATCCGGTTGATCAGATCAGCATCAGTCGCGACTGGAAGGTCAATCCATCCCAGAAAATCGTTTCCCTTACCGGTCTTGTCGACCAGCATCCGATGATAATTGCTCAACTCTTCCCGGAAACTGGGCAGGAACTTATCTCCGATAAATGATTTGGCATTTTCAATTTCAATATTAAGCTGTGACATGTTGCTGTGATTTTGGTAGTACGAAGATAAAAAGAAGAACGCCAGAACACAAAAAAAAAGTGTGTTCCTTGCCTGAACACACTTAAAATTCAATAGACAAATGTTAATTCCAAAAAAGCACTTGCTGTCTGAGCAAAACGTCTGATGATTGTTGCGCGTCACAAAAATAGGTCAATTCTTTTCCCGAAAGTGTTAAGGAATATTAATATACGTTAAAAAGTGTTAAACCAATAAAACTAATTTTCGATACCTTTGAAGCCATGAACAGGAGAATCATCATCTTTACCATAATTTCGATGACTCTGGCACTTATCGGATTGATGGGCATTCAGATTTACTGGATTCAGAACGCATCGTCCGTGAAGGAGGCCAATTTCCGAAGAAGTGTTACCGAAGCGATGGTCAAGGTAGTACAGAAAGTGGAGCGGATGGAAAAGAATAAAGCCTTGCAGACCAATCAATATGAAAGCATGCTCAATTTCAACCGTCATCTTACCTATGATACATTTCTGACGAAGGATGAACTCGATTCGCTGATCTCTTCTGTGCTTAACAGCCGGGGTATCGATACACGTTACGAATTCGGGATCTATAAACCGGAGGGAAGCCAGTTCCTGATCAAGAAATCAGAGGCATACCAGAAAGAACTGATCCAAAATGGATATGCATTCCCGCTGTTCCAGAACGACATTTATACCAGCCCGGAGTACCTCTGCATATATTTCCCCCAGGAAAAACAGTTCCTGCTCACCGAATTGTGGGGGATGTTACTGATTTCGATAATTCTCATCATCGTGATTGTATATTCATTCACTTACACCATTACCACGATTTTCAGGCAGAAACGGTTATCGGAAATGAAAAACGATTTCATTAACAACATGACGCACGAGTTCAAAACCCCTATTTCAACCATTTCCCTGGCATGTGAAGCCTTAAGTGACAAGGAGCTTCGCGGTTCCGGTGAATTTCTTGAAAGTTATCTTTCCATGATCCGGGAAGAAAATAAGCGTCTTTCGGTGATGGCCGAAAAAATACTGCAAACAGCTGTTATCGATAAAGGTCAACTGAAGATGACCAAGGAAAAGATCAATGTTCATGATATTATTTCAGATGTGATAAAGAATTTGCGTATCCAGGTCGAAATCAAAGATGGCGAGATCATCCGAAATTTTGGTGCCACCCGTGCTGTCATTGAAGGCGATAAGGTTCATGTTGCCAATCTTTTTTACAACCTGCTCGATAATGCCAACAAGTATTCACCAAAAAAACCCCTTATCCGGATAAGCACTGAAAATGTTCATAACGGCATTGTATTTCAGATTGAAGACAACGGCATCGGCATTGGTAAGAATGAGCAGAAAAAAATCTTCGATAAGCTCTACCGTGTCCCGACAGGAAACATTCATGAGGTGCGGGGATTCGGACTTGGTCTGAATTATGTAAAGGCCATCGTGGAAGAACACCACGGAAAGATCAGCCTTGAAAGTGAAGTGAATAATGGCACAAAATTCAAGGTGTTCCTGCCTTTTGTCATAAAAGAATAAAATCGTATTTTGGCCGTTATTATTATAAAATCGAATGGAGAAAACGCAAATCCGTTTACTATTGGCCGAAGATGACCGCAACCTTGGCAATATTCTGAAAAATTACCTGGAAGCCAAAGGATATGCCACAACCTTATGCGTCAATGGACAGGAAGCTGCCGAGACCTTTGCAAAAAAAGATTTCGATTTCTGTATTCTCGACATCATGATGCCGGTAAAAGATGGTTTTACCGTTGCCAGTGAGATTCGCACGACGAATAAAAAAATACCCATTCTTTTTCTGACTGCCAAGGCACTGCAACAGGATAAACTCAAGGGTTTTGAAATCGGCGCTGACGATTATATCACCAAACCTTTCAGTATGGAGGAGTTACTGCTCCGGATGCAAGCTATTCTGAGGCGTACGGAAGAACCGGGAAAAGCCAACTTCAACGAAAACACATATATCATCGGAAATTACACCTTCGAATATAATCGCCAAACCCTTACCATTCATGGGAAAGAAATGAAACTAACCTCCAAGGAAGCCGGTCTGCTCCGTTTGCTGTGTACCCATGCCAATGAGGTTCTCGATCGTAGTACTGCCCTGAGAGAAATTTGGAATGACGACAGCTACTTTAATGCCCGAAGCATGGATGTATATATTGTTAAACTCCGGAAATACCTGAAGGAGGATCCACTGGTGGAGCTGATCAATGTACACGGGGTCGGTTTTAAATTGGTGATGAACACATGACCTGAGGCTCCCTCCAACAGCGACTAATATCATGTCAGAAAAAACCAGTCTATATGTCGTTCCAACCCCTATCGGAAATCTTGAAGACTTTACTTTCAGGGCCGTAAGAATACTGAAAGAGGTGGACTTTATCCTTGCTGAGGATACCCGGTCCACCGGAAATCTCTTTAAACATTACGGAATTGATAAAAAGCTGATTTCCCATCACCAGTTCAACGAACATAAGACCATCGAAAACATACTGGACCGGATAAAAGACGGGGCTACTTTTGCCCTGGTGAGCGACGCAGGCACCCCGGCCATTTCCGATCCCGGATTCTTGTTGGTCCGTGCCTGTATCCGTGAAAATATCCGGGTGGAATGCCTTCCCGGCCCGACTGCTTTTGTTCCGGCGCTGGTTAATTCAGGCATTGCGTCCGACCATTTCGTATTCGAAGGATTTCTTCCTCATAAAAAAGGAAGGCATACACGCCTTTCTGAACTGGCAGATGAAAAAAGAACGATGATCTTTTACGAATCGCCCCACCGGTTGGTGAAGTCACTTTACCAGTTAACGGAATATTTTGGTGCAGACCGTTTTGCCTGTGTGTGCCGCGAACTTACCAAACTTTATGAAGAGACAGTGCGCGGTTCCCTAGCGGAATTAATCATTCATTTCGAAAAAAAAAGAGTGAAGGGGGAAATTGTTATCGTGGTCGAAGGAAAAAAATAATTTTCACTTCGTATTTTTATCGATTCCTTGTTGCTTTTCTTCTGATATAATATCGGGTTGTTTCCGGGAGTGATGGTGATGGTGTGAATGGGCTCCATGACCGGAATGGCTGAAGTATTGCCTGATTTTTGGATAGAAAAAAGAAAAAATCAGTAGGACAGATCCGAAAACAAAGAATAAAATGATCGTACCCGTCACAGATAAATTCTGTCTGTCCTTATACGCCATTTTAACCATTGCGGCTGCGATCAGGATCATGGCTGTTATCCGCAGAAAGCGGTCCGGCATTAACAAACCGAGGATCAGAATCAGTGTCGCGTAGACAAATAAAATTATGGTATAAGGAAGATTTCGATCGGTCAGGATCAGATCTTCGATACGAACTCCCAATTTATAGTTGGTTAATACCACCAGGTGATCAAATTCCGATAGCAGCAAAAAAATGCCCATCAGGATAAAATAGAACCAGACTCCCCTGATGAGGGCGGGATTTTCTTTATATGTCCGACGAAAATAATAACCTGTCATCGACAGAAGAAACAGGAGAAGAAAAAGACCGACATAATGAAAATAAAACGGGAACGAGGAATAGCCACTCTGGATAAGCGATTCATTTCGTAACAACACATGTTTGAAATGAAGCAGTAATGGATAGGCTACCGAAACAAGCAATGATATCCATAGCATGTTCCTCAGATACGACGATTTTTGCCTGGCCAACATTGGCATAAGAATAAGAAAGTAAAGACAGGAAAAAATAAACCAACTCAGTAAACGGGCTTCTCCGTTTTTCAGCCAGAACATCAGGAAATAGTTAAAAATCCAATAACAGGCGAGATAAAGGACGCCCAGAAATAACCCCTTAAACAATCGCACATACCTGTGACGGCTGAACCATTTTTTCGAGAAATCCACCTCAACATCCTTGATCAGTTTCTGATTGATCCAGATTACAGGAAGAATAAAAATACTGGCGATCAGTCCCTTGTCCAGCGAGGCAGGAGTAAGGATAATATCCTGCAGGAAATTGAGTGGGAAATAACTAAAAATCCAGTCATAACAATAGATGCCAAGCATCAAAGTCATTGAGACCAAAGAGGCGATGAGCGCCCATTTATTTTCTGAAAATCTGGAATACGTCATTAACAATACTGAGAAAATACCTAAAAAGAGAATCAGAAAATTGAGATGTACCAGGATGGGGAAAACAAGACTGAGAATGATAATTCCCGGGATCAGGTAAGGGGTTCTGTCATAATTCCGTTTTTCCATCAACATGACAACAGTAAAGATCTGAATGCTCATGATCAACGAAAGTAGCCAAATATATTCTTTCCATCCAAATTTGTACAGCACCCCTGCAGTGCAAAGGAAGTAAGCAAAGATATTGACCATTATTACCAGGAATTCGAAAAACTTTGCCGTTTTGTGATGACCATGGAATCCACCAGCCAATCCCATCATGTAAAACATGAAATAAAAAAGCGTCGAATAGATAAAATAAGGAACGAGCAGGGCAGACGATCCACCCAATATCAGTTTTAATCCCCACCAAATCATCATGAATCCCCATGCAAAAAGCACATTGATCCTGCACACGAGGTTGGCATTTAGCTGTCGTCCGTTCCAGAACAACAATCCCGAAGCAAAAAGGATCAAAGGAAAAGTCATGTGTGTTGGCCATCCGAAACGAATGGCGGATAAAACGAGGAACGCATAAAAAACGGGCAGCATTACCCTGGGAATTTCTCTTCTGTGGAAACGGGAAGAAGCATATAAGATAAGTACGATTGCCAATGCGGTAGCTGAACCCAACAAAATCAATTTCCCGGTACTTATTTTCCTGACCATCGTCTGGGGCGGAGTTGGCGCAACCGTTTGTCCCGATGGTTGTATTACTCTGTTTTTATAACCGATGCCATTAACAAAATTCAGGAGATCGCCTGCTGATTTGGAAGCAAACCACACACTTGCCAGGATGAATACGATTCCCAGCACTTTGATCAGGTGCTTGGAAATGATCGATTCAGCATTACGGGAAAGACCGGACTTGCCAGGTTTACTGCTGCGCCTCCTTTTATGGTGCTGTTGCTGAATTTTATCTGATTGTACCATCCTGAAGCCTGTTTCTATAAAGTTTCAAAAGTATAAATTTAAATCGTACTTTTATTCCTTTGAAACAGAATATGTGTGGTAACTATTCCTTTGTTATTGAAGATAATCTTATCTGGGAACGGTTTGGGATCAGAGTTCGGACAGCCGTTTACAAAGCCCGGTACAATTGTGCACCAACTCAGGACTTAGCGGTGATTTCGAACGAAGATCCACTTACCCTGAATTTTTACCGGTGGGGACTTATTCCATCCTGGGCCAAAGATTCCGTAATCGGGAAAAAGATGATCAATGCCCGGGCGGAAACCATTCTCGAAAAACCATCATTTAAGCATACATTCCGGTACCATCGCTGTCTTGTGCCGGCTACGGGTTTTTTTGAATGGCGCCGCGATAAAGAGAATAATCCTTATTATATCAGGATGAAAAACCGGGAAGCCTTTTCTTTTGCGGGTTTGTGGGACAAATGGGTATCCACTGACGGTGAAATCATTCACTCTTTTACGATCATTACAACCGTCCCTAATAGGCTGGTGGCTAAAATTCACAACCGGATGCCGGTTATCCTTCACCGTGAAGATGAACGCCGCTGGATAACACTACAAACCGATTCAATCCTGGTTGATTTATTAAAGCCTTATCCCGAAGAGATGATGGAGGCATATCCGGTTACGAAACAGGTGAAATCTCCGGAAAACGATAGCCCTGAAATCACAGAACCGTTATCCCCATCAATTTTCTGAATTTTTCCGGCTTCTCCATTCATATCATATATCTCATTCTCTCACCAGCCCACCAATTTAATAGCTCATCAGGCTACATCCTCTTACATCACTGGCATCGAAACGCCCGAGAACCTCAAACTGACCGTTTTCATGAAGGCGGCCGAGATCCTGCGTGGCTATGAAACTGCAGGAATATTGATTGGCAAGGTCAATAATGTTGATCCCGCCGGTTTGTCCCGTTTCCACATAGGATAAAGGATCATTGACATCGCGGATCAGCGCCTTCATCCAGGGAACTGTCGAAAAAAGTCCGTTACCCTGCGACCAGGCCTGGGATAAAAGTTCGGTCATCCCATATTCGGAATGGATCGTTTCCACCCTGAATGCTTCAGAAAGAATAGAATGCAGTTCTTCCCGTGTCATTTCTTTGCGTCGTCCTTTCATTCCTCCGGTTTCTACAACTATCAGGGGACCATAATCCCCGGGGTATTTTTCAGCAAAGTGGAGCAATGAATATGTCAGCCCGATGAGCATAACTTTTTTTCCGGGGGAACGACGCTGCATAAGCCGGGCCGTCAATCCGGAATAACTGGTCAGAAAATACCCGTTTTCAGGACTCAGGCTGAGGTCCATCAGATGCTGGATCATGAAGATCAGCGACGAATCTGGCCCCTGTTCCGGGGTTGGTGTCAGAGCGAGGAATTGAACATCTTCAGGTGGACCATAAAACCTGGAAAAACCTTTTTGCAGGGAATGCCGGCAAACCGAGAGGTCCGTCACCATATGTCTGCTGCGTTCCATACCGGTTGTGCCGCTACTTCTGAAAATGGCTTGAGGTGGGGCATTACCGCAAATCACATCGTGGGTCTTGAAGAATTCTATGGGTAAAAACGGAATCTCTTCCAACCTTGTTACCGATTCGGCCTTCACACCCCGCATATCGACATAGGTATTATAAATCTTGTTGTGTTCGTATTGATTACGAAAAATCTCCAAAGCCTGATGGATGAATGATTCTTCTGACGTAATTTCAAATTGCTTTTCTTTGAATTCCATGTGTTGTTTTTCAACCGGAGAAACTGAAAATATCGTAATTTTGCGACTTTACAAAGGTAATGCTTTACCATTAAATACAGGGATTTATGTTTCACAACATACGTCGGCGGGTCCGTATTGCAGGAGGAATTGGCTTCCTCGTTTGGATAATTTTTTTATCATCCTGCATGAAACAAGAAAGTTACCCCGATATCCCCGCAATTGTTTTTAGGGATTTCACAACAGTTTTCGATAGCGGAAACGTGGCGAAAAAGGGCATCCTGACCATCTCTTTTACAGACGGGAATGGCGATATCGGACTCAGGGCAAGTGATACGTTACCTCCTTACCAGAAAAACGGGGATTATTATTATAATTATGTGATCAACTATTATGAAAAACGACAGGGCCGGTTTGTGAAGATCAATCTGGATCCCCCCTTCAGCGCCCGGATCCCCTATCTTACCTCCGATTATCCGAACAAGGCGATCAAAGGAATCATCGTCGATACCCTGCCGATGAATCCGAAGCCCATTCACGATACTATAAAATTTGTATTTTTTATTTACGACCGGGCATTGAACAAAAGTAACGTGGACTCCACACCTCCCATCATACTCAGAAGACCATAATGCCGATGGAAAGGCTGTATGCAAACCGGAAATACATCATCATTGGATTTTTTATTCTGATCGGGTTCCTTTTCCTGGCACGATTGTTTTATGTGCAGATACTGGTCGATAAATACATACTTTCTGCCAATAACAATGTCTTGCGATACATGACCCAATATCCCGCCCGGGGATTGGTTTTCGACCGGTTTGGAAAACTTCTGGTATATAACGAAGCAGCTTATGATCTGATGGTGATTCCACGACAGGTAAAAAACCCCGATACGGCAGCACTTTGCGAACTGATTGGTATCGACAAACAGGAATTCCTCCGACGATTTGAGAAGGCCCGTAATTATTCTCCTTATCGACCTTCTATTTTTGAAGCTCAAATTACACGCGAAAATTATGGTTACCTGGAGGAAAAGCTTTTTCGTTTTCCCGGATTTTTTGTTCAGCTTCGCACCCTTCGAAAATATTCTTATCCGGTGGCTGCCCATACCCTGGGATATATTGGGGAAGCCAGCCCGGAAATCATCGTAAAAAATCCTTATTACAGATCGGGGGACTACATCGGGATCAGTGGAATTGAAAAATCATATGAAGAAATTCTCCGGGGAAAAAAGGGAATGAAAATAAGGGTTTTCGATGTGCTGAACCGGGATAAAGGAAGTTTCAGAGAAGGTAAATACGACACCACTTCGGTAGCGGGAACCGATCTATATTCCTCGATGGACGCCGAGCTCCAGATTTACGGGGAATTGCTTATGACCAATAAAAAAGGAAGTATTGTAGCCATTGAACCGGCAACAGGTGAAATCCTGTGTATTGTTTCCAGCCCTTCTTATGATCCGAATCTGTTGGTCGGCAACATCCGAAAAAAAAATTATACCCAGTTGCTTGAGGATACCATATTCAATCCTCTTTTCAACCGGGCACAAATGGCGAGTTATCCTCCGGGATCTTCCTTTAAACTGGTCGATGCGCTTATCGGACAGCAGGAAGGCGTTCTTACACCTGCCACCCGCTATGGATGCGGGGGTGGATTTCCCATCGGTAACGGCAAGGTGGTTGCCTGTCATCCGCATCCATCACCCCTCGACTTGATCGGCGCTATACAGATATCCTGCAATTCCTATTTTTGCCGGGTATTCAAGTCGATCATGGATAACAGATCATATATTAATACGCGCGCGGCTTTCGAAAGTTGGCGTAAACATATTCTGAGTTTCGGATTTGGTAAAAAGTTAGGCATAGATATCCCGAATGAACTGAATGGGAATATCCCGACAGCTTCTTACTACGACAAATATCACGGGAAGGACCGGTGGCGTTCGATGACGATCATTTCTCTGGCAATCGGGCAGGGTGAGATCGGGATAACTCCAGTACAACTTGCAAACATGGCATCCATCATTGCCAATAAAGGATGGTTTTATACCCCACATATTATCCGTGCGATTGGCCGGAAAGATAGCCTCAATATGGCTTTTGCAACCAAACGAAAGGTAAGTGTAGATCCTTCCTATTTTGATGTCGTAATCGAAGGGATGGCAAATGTGGTGACTGCCGGAACAGCAAGAGGAGCAAAAATCGACAGTATTACCGTTTGCGGCAAGACCGGGACCGCCCAAAACCCGCATGGGAAGAATCATTCGATTTTCATTGCCTTTGCTCCCCGTGAAAAACCCCAGATCGCCATTTCGGTTGTTTGTGAAAATGCAGGATTCGGGGCCACCTGGGCTGCTCCTATCGCCAGCCTCATGATCGAAAAGTACCTTAAACGGAAGGTAACTCGCAAGGATCTGGAACAACGTATGATCAACGGAAATCTTATCAACGGAAAATTACCTGAAAATGAGAGAGGACAGGGGAATATTTTACAAGATTGACTGGGTAATGGTCGGTCTCTACCTGGCGCTGGTGGTCACAGGTTGGTTGAATATTTATGCCGCCGTTTACGATGAAACACATCATCATATCTTTGATTTTACGCAGAAATACGGGAAACAAATGTTCTTTATCATCGCTGGGCTCATCCTTGCCATGGGGACGCTCATTATCGATCCGAAATTTTTTTCCCAGTTTGCCTATTTTATTTACGGCCTCTTTTTGTTTTTCCTGATCATTGTCATCTTCTCCGGACGAGAGATCAGCGGTTCAAAGGGATGGTTTGCGATTGGTGGTTTCGGTATACAGCCGGCTGAATTCGCGAAAATGGCGACCTGCCTTGCACTGGCCAAATACCTGAGCACACTTGACGTAGATATCCGGAAACTGAGCACACTCATAGTGGCGTCAGCGATCATTTTTGTCCCTGGTGTAATAGTGCTTTTTCAGCATGATACCGGATCCGCCATCGTTTTTATTGCATTGGTCATTGTACTTTACCGTGCCGGACTTTACGGATATTTTCCTTTGGCGCTGATTGCACTTCCCGTATTGGGCGTTCTTGCCCTGGTGATCTCCAAGATAATTCTGGCCGGATGTCTGCTTGTCCTGACCATCCTTACTTTATCATTCATCAAACGCCGTTTACGGAATATCCTGATTATTGGCGCTATTTTTTTGATTTCTGTGGGGTTTGTTTTTTCGGTTGATTACAGCGTGAACAACATACTGGAAAAACATCAGCGCGACCGGATCCATGTATTACTTGGACAGGATATCGATCTCAAGGGAGCCGGATATAATGTGAATCAATCGTTAATTGCTATCGGTTCGGGAAAATTCTTTGGGAAAGGATTTTTACAGGGAACTCAGACAAAATACAACTTTGTACCTGAGCAAAGCACCGATTTTATTTTTTGTACGATTGGCGAAGAGCAAGGATTTTTTGGCTCCGGAATCCTGGTAATTCTTTTCGTCACCCTGTTTGTCAGGATCGTCCTCGTGGCTGAACGACAGCGATCGAAGTTTGCCAGATTTTACGGATACGGTGTTGCATCAATATTATTCTTTCACTTTGCCATCAATATCGGGATGACGCTTGGGCTCCTCCCCGTAATCGGAATTCCGTTGCCGTTCGTGAGCTACGGAGGCTCATCCCTATGGGCATTTACCCTATTATTATTCATCTTTATCCGCCAGGATTCGTTTCGACACGAACTGATCTAGGACCATGCCGGCTCCAAAAAAATCAACCCGGACACAACGAACCATTCATGTAAAAAACATGACCAGCAACTGTTGTATTCATTTACTCCGGATCGTATTTTCCATGGATGGTATTGATATTATAGGGATCAAAATGGGAACGATAACCTTAAGTATAGACCCGAAAATAATTTCCTGGAAATCCATAGAAGAAATCCTGGAAAAATATGGATTTGAGATCATTAATCAGAAAGAAAAAATCCTGGTGGAACAGATCAGGCAAGCTGTCATCGAACTTATACATCACAGTACATACAATGCCATGGTTCGCAATTCGGATTACCTGGTTGAGCGGTTCGCCATGTCGTATCCCTATATTTCAAGGTTGTTTTCGAAACACGAAAACATTACCCTGGAAAAATTCATTATCCTGCACAAAATCGAAAAAGTCAAGGAATTGATCGAATACGGAGATCTCACCCTGAGTGAGATTGCGTATATAATGGGATATAGCAGCGTGCAGTATCTTTCCACCCAATTTAAAACCATAACCGGCATCTCTGTGACAGATTACAAGACCAACCCCTCAGTCGAAAGGAAATCACTGGATTCGTTACGTTAAACCAATCCGGATGGATCCAAATGGATTCAAATCCTTAAAAATTTTATACAAAATTTTCGTAATTTCATAACGCGCTTGTAAAAGAAGCACTGTAATATTGTAATTTAGAACTCAATTCAAAAACAAACAACGAATCCATGAAAACAACGATTTACAAATTCAACATTTACGGGTTATTGATTGTGGCCTTTTTGATGATTGCAGGTAACAGTCAGTCGCAAAACACTTGTGTTCCCGACAGTCTTACTGCCACAAACGTAACTTCGCATACAGTTGATCTGGGCTGGGCCGGTATCAATGGGCCAACGCATGTGAGATACTATCCTACGGGAACGACAACCTACAAGTATAAATTTACAACGGCCAACCATATTATGCTTGGTCGCCTTAATCCCAACACAACTTATTCCTGGGATTTAAATAATTTCTGTAACGGTCAGTGGACCGAATATTCAGGAAATGGCAGTTTTACAACATTGGCCGACACCATTCCTCCACCGACCTGTATACCCACTGACCTTACGGCCACAAATGCAACAGCTCACACCATTGATCTGACCTGGGCGGGCATCAGCGGACCAACCTGGGCAAGATACTATCCCACCGGTACAACCAACTATAAATATAAATTTACTACTGCAAATAACCTTTCTATAAACCACTTGCTTGCTGAAACAGCCTATTCCTGGGATTTAAATAACTTCTGCAATGGTCAGTGGACAGGTTATTCCGGTAACGGCAACTTCACTACATTAGCCGACACCATTCCTCCACCGACCTGTATACCCACAGACCTCATGGACACAAACGCGACAGCCCACACCATTGATCTGGCCTGGGCGGGCATCAGCGGTCTAACGTGGGCAAGATACTATCCCACCGGTACAACCCATTATAAATACAGGTTTACTACCGCAAACCACCTGACCCTAAACCGCTTACTTCCCGGAACAGCTTATTCCTGGGATTTAAATAACTTCTGCAATGGTCAGTGGACAGGTTACACCGGTAATGGCAGTTTCACTACTTTGCCGGATTCCATTCCGCCTCAATGTATTCCTACCGATCTCACTGCTACAAATCCAACACCCCATTCAGTCACATTGAGTTGGGCAGGAATCACCGGCATGACTCACGTTCGGTATTATCTTACGGGAACAACCAATTATAAATACAAGATGACCCATTCCAACAACATTGTACTGAACCATTTACTTCCTGATACTGCCTATTCGTGGGATCTGAACAACTTCTGCAATGGAGAATGGACTCCATACACCGGCAACGGGAGCTTCACTACGCTACCCGATACCATTCCTCCCCCGACCTGTATCCCTACAAACCTAGCGGATACCAATGTCACTGCCCATTCTGTTGACCTGAGCTGGGGTGGAATTACCGGTCCGACTCATCTGAGGTATTATCCTACCGGTACGACCAATTACATATTCAGGGATACCCACATGAATCATATCACCCTTCACAACTTACTGCCAAACACACCATATTCATGGGATCTGAGTAATTTCTGCAACGGAGAATGGACACCATTTACAGGTGATGGAACCTTTACAACATTACCTGATATCTTTAAATCCGGAATTGTTGCGGCCGACGAACAATCAACCACAGGCCTTTCCGATCTTACGGTTCACCCTAATCCTATAAGGGAAAAGGCTATTGTCACCTTTACTTCAGCCGACAATGGTTCATATCTATTCAAAATCATTGATATTACAGGAAGGGAATTGAAAACAGGGACCAGACAGGCATCCACGGGCACAAATACTTTTGAACTGAACCTATCCGATAATCAGAAAGGAATTTATTTCCTCTATATCCGGAAGGGGAGCGAACTCAATCATATTAAGCTGTTAAAGGAATAGAAATTTAATAATCCTGAAAAAGGCTGTTGGCAAAGTAGAGGCTGACAGCCTTTTTTGTTGGAAAGCAGATCTTCCGGACCGGTTCCGGCAAAATGTTATACAAAATAATCATAATATCGCAATAATCAGGTCATAATATCATCGTAATATTGCGGTGTAAAAAAATTTCTTGGGGTAACGATCCCATTGTATAATAAGAAACCATTATGAAACTCAGGAAAAATATTGCCACCAGCGAATCGGGTCTTCTTTTCAATCCGGTCACAGGTGAATCTTTCTCAGTAAATCCGATCGGGATTGAGATTCTAAGCATGGTGAGGGCAGGTAAAACAAAAGATGAGATAATCGATGCCCTTCTGCAAAAGTATACGGCCGACCGGATAACGATTGAGAATGACTATCAGGATTTTATCGACATCCTTTTCCATAACCAGCTGCTCGAACACCATGAAAAGAAGAACGCTTAATATCGGGGTTACCGGTCTCAATGCCATCGATAGTCCGGGCCCCGGAGTTTCAGTTATCAGGGCTTTACGGGAAGCGGAGTCATTTGATGTAAGGATAATCGGTTTTTCTTATGAGTCATTGGAACCGGGTATCTATATGCACGATCTGGTTGATCGTACATACCAGATTCCTTATCCATCCGGGGGTACCGATACCCTTTTAAAGCGGTTAAAATACATCCAGCAAAAGGAAAATTTAGATGTGATCATTCCCAATTTCGACTCCGAACTCTATTCTTTTATCAAACTTGAAGAAAAGCTGAAGATACTTGGGATTCATATGTTTCTTCCAACATTGACACAGTATGAGGAAAGAACCAAGGTAAATCTCAATGATTTTGGAGAAAGGTACGGGGTCAACGTTCCGAAAAGTCAGGCAATTCATGATCTGAATTCGATGCATAACCTAGAATCTGAGTTTTCCTTTCCAATGATTGTCAAGGGAAAGTTTTACGATGCTTCCATTGCATACAATTTTGAACAACTTAAAAGTCACTTTAACAAGATCAGCGCTAAATGGGGACTTCCGATCATCATTCAGGAATTTATCCACGGCACCGAATTCAACGTTACAGGTTTGGGCGATGGAAAAGGAAATACCATTGCGGCGGTTCCGATGCGCAAACAGTACATAACAGATAAAGGAAAGGCATGGGGCGGAATATCCATTGCAGATGAAAAAATGCTGGAGATGACCCGCAAATTTTTGAAAAACACCAAATGGCGCGGGGGATTCGAACTTGAACTCATGAAGAACAAAGAGGGAAAACTCTTTCTTCTGGAAATCAATCCACGCCTACCTGCCTGGATATACCTGTCGGTTGGTGTTGGCCAGAATATTCCTGAAGCGCTGGTTAATCTCGCCATGGGATTGAAAGTTAAACCATTTCCGACTTATACGGTAGGGAAAATGTTTATCCGTTACTCCTGGGATATGATCGTCGACCGGGAGGAGTTTGAGCAGATCAGTATTTATGGAGAACTTTGATCAATTTGAAAATTTGAAAATGTAATGATTTGAAGATTTGAAGATGTAATAATTTGAAGATGTGAAGATGTGAAAATTTGAAAATGTAATAATTTGAAGATTTGAAAATGTGATAATGTGAAGATTTGAAGATGGGTTAATTTGAAAATGTAATAATCTGAAGATTTGAAAATGGGATATTTAATTTTGAGTTTTGATTTTTGAGTTTTGATTTTAATACGGCTTTAATATGAGTAAAATAAGGTATGAGCGCCCGGTCATTAAGAAGCTTGAATCGGGAATGCCGAACAAATTTGGCACAAGAACTGAATACTTACCCATGACCCACATCGACGGGGTGGCTGTGACAAGGCTTGTTAAAGAATATGGGTCTCCTCTTTTCGTTTTTTCGGAGAAGACCATCCACAGTACAATTAAAAGTGCCAGGAAGGCATTTGAAACTCGTTATCCGAGAGTTCAGTTTGCATGGTCATATAAAACCAATTACCTGAATGCGGTGTGCAGTATCTTTCACCAGGAGGGTTCATGGGCCGAAGTTGTTTCGGGATTTGAATATGACAAGGCCATCAGTCTGGGTGTTGATGGCAGGAAGATTATCTTTAACGGACCGGAAAAAAGCGAGGAAGATCTCACCAAAGCGATTACCAATGATTCGCTTATCCATATTGACCATCTCGACGAGTTATATTCGATTGCAGAGCTCGCCGAAATATTAAAAAAATGTCCGCGGGTAGCCATCCGGGTCAATATGGATACGGGTATTTACCCTATGTGGGATCGTTTCGGGTTCAACTATGAAAATGGGCAAGCATGGGATGCGATCAACAAAATCATGCATTCGGGTAAAATGGAGCTGGTTGGGCTACATTGTCACATCGGCACTTTCATTCTCGCGCCGTCTGCCTATGGAATAGCCGCATCAAAACTGGCAGAGTTGGCTATTTCAGTGGAACAGAAATTCAAACATGAAATCATGTACATTGATCTGGGTGGCGGTTTTGCCTCCAGGAATACTTTGAAAAACGCCTATTTGCCGGGTTCGGATACCAATCCGACCTTCGATGACTTTGCCGAATCGATATCGACTGCATTGCTAAACAGCAATTTCAAAAAAGATAAATTGCCTTTGCTGATTCTTGAAACCGGCCGTGCCTTGATCGATGAAGCAGGATATCTGATTGGTTCCGTCATTTCAAATAAACGATCCAGTACAGGTCGGCGCAATACCATTCTCGATGTGGGTGTAAATATTCTTTTCACCGCTTTCTGGTATGATCATAAAATTACCCCGGCACAATCTTTTACGCAATATACCGAAGACACCTGCGTTTTTGGACCACTCTGCATGAATATTGATGTTATCCGTGAAAATACAGAACTTCCGTTACTTAACCGGGGTGACCAGGTAGTGATCCACAACGTGGGTGCATACAACCTCACCCAATGGATGCAATTCATTGCACTCCGGCCCAATGTCGTGCTTGTCGATAAGGATGGAAAAACCCATGTGATTCGCATGAGGGAAACTCTCGATAACATGAACACCATGGAGAAAATACCGAACCATCTGAAAAAATTTAACTTGTAGTTTTGATTTTTGAATTTTAAGTTGTAACCGTGCTAAAACTGAAATCCCTCTTTCCGTCATTTCTTTTAAGCATTGTCAATAGCTATTCCCAGATCTTTTTTTCCGACAATAAGGTCTTCGCGCTGATACTGATTGTGATCACATTTTTCGATCCGTGGGCCGGTGTAAGCGGGATCATTGCCGTGATGGTTTCCAATATCCTGGCATACCTCATCGGATTCAACCGCAGCAATATCAGGAAAGGATATTACGGGTTTAACAGCTTACTCGTCGGACTTGCACTTGGAGTCTATTACCAGCCCGGTCTCCAGTTTTTTATCATCCTCGTTTTCGCCTCTCTATTCACGTTGTTTATAACACTTTGGGTCGAAGGAGTGGTTGGAAAATACGGTCTCCCCTTTCTCAGTCTGTCGTTTTTGTTGGGCACATGGCTTGTAAGCCTTGCCACACGGCAATTTACCGCATTACACGTGAGCGAACGGGGCATTTACATGACCAACGAAATGTTCATGCTGGGTGGTCAGGGAATGGTTTCTTCTTACAACTGGCTTAAGAACCTTGGAATCCATGATTCGGTACGGCTTTATGTTACCTGCCTCGGAGCAATTTTTTTCCAGTATCACCTTTTTGCCGGAATACTCGTCGCAATCGGGCTCCTCATTTATTCACGCATTGCTTTCATCCTTTCCCTTGTCGGGTTCTTTTCTGCCTATGCCTATTATAATTTCATTGGGGCCGATATCCATGAACTCAGTTACAGTTATATCGGATTCAACTTCATCCTTACATCGATCGCGATCGGCGGATTCTTTATCATTCCGTCAAGGTGGTCATTCCTTTGGGTGATCTTGCTCACCCCGCTGATCTCAATCATCCTCACAAGTACACAGGTTATTTTTTCAATTTTCCAGCTTTCGGTCTATTCTCTGCCATTTAATATGGTTGTCCTTTTGTTCCTCTATTCCCTGAAATTCCGCGAACGCTTTTTCGATAAACCGGAATTGGTAAGTTACCAGCAATATTCACCTGAAATTAATCTCTATTCTCATCTTAATTACCGTTCACGCTTCGGAAAGTCGCTCTATTTCCCGTTTGTCTTACCATTCTGGGGTGAATGGAAAGTAACCCAGGGACACAACGGGAAATTAACCCACCAAGGCGATTGGCGCCATGCATGGGATTTCGAGGTGGTCAACGATGAAGAACAAACATTTGGGGGAAACGGTTCTTTATGCGAAGATTATTTTTGCTACAATAAACCCATTATCGCACCTGCCGATGGATGGGTAGAGGAGATCGTGGATAATATTGATGAGAATGATATCGGGAAAGTGAATCTTGAAAATAGTTGGGGAAATACCTTGGTTTTTCGCCATGGTGATCAACTCTTTTCAAAACTTTCACACCTGAAGAAAGGGAGTTTCAAGGTGGCGGCAGGAGATGCCGTGAAAAAAGGGCAGGTCGTGGCAAGTTGTGGTAATTCCGGACGATCGCCTCTTCCCCACCTCCATTTTCAAATACAGGGAACACCATATATCGGCTCAAAAACTATCGATTATCCCATCAGCCATTACATCCGGCATAAAAACGGCATCTTCGAACTCAGATCATGGGAAAATCCGGAAAACCAGATCATCGTCTCCAATGTCAACAAGAATAGTTCGCTCGATAAAGCGTTTCATTTTATTCCGGGACAGAAACTCAAACTGAAGGTGAATCCTGATGGCGATGATGAATATACCCTTGAATGGGAAGTGGAGATCAGCGCCCTAAACACAACCTGTATATTCTGTGAAAAGACCAATTCCCGGGCATGGTTCCGCAATGATGGCGACATTCATTTCTTCACGCACTTCGATGGCGACCGTTCATCGCTGCTTTTCCGCTTTTTCATTGGAGCATACAAGATCATGATGGGTTATTATCCCAACCTGCTCGTAAAAGACACTTTTGCCATCAATACTTTCAACAACCGGGCATTGGGCTTATTGCAGGATTTCGCGGCACCATTCTTCCTTTTCATAAAGTCGGAATACAGTCTGAATTATCTTGGGATGGATGATGAGCTGAGGCAAACAGGTATCAGGCTCAAGTCAGTAAGCAGCGCCAGTATCGGTGGCCATGAAGTTAAAAGAATGGAATGCGAAATGTTCATCGGATTGCATGGACTGGAGCAATTCATCATTCATGAAAATGAAAAAACCACGGAAATTAAAGTGTTGGCCGATCAATGAAAATAAAATTAGCGCTGCTTTTATTTTTTCTTGGTTGCAGGGGTATGTTGCCAGTATATGCCGCCATAAAACTGGATTTCCAGACGGTCGACAGGCTTACCTTCCGATGCTACAACGAACAAAAATGGGACAGTGTGATCCTCGTCGGTAAAAAAGCGCTCCGGCAGGACATTGATTATTATTACCTAAGAGTCAGACTTGGGGTTGCTTATTTTGAGAAACATGCATACTTTCCCGCATCAACGCATCTCACAAGGGCAAGGAAATTCAATTCCGGAGATCCTTTTGTGACAGATTATCTTTACCGTTCATACCTCTATACAAACCGGAATGAAGAGGCAAGTATCCTCAAAGCATCGTTACCTCCTGCAGATCGCGATACGGTTTACTTAAAACAAGAATTCCCGGAACAGATCCATGTTGAAACAGGGTATACAATCAGCGATAACAGGGCACCGGAGAATCTCTCAACCCTTATGGAGAAGGATAGCATTTATGGTGAACAGGATCTCTATGGCAACAGCTTTTACACCAACCTCGGTTTGAAAATAAGGGTTTCGAACCGTGTAGACCTTATCGTGGCTTACAATTACCTCAACTTCTCTAAAACAAAATACATTCAGTATGGGCACGGCGAAGACCGGCTCAATAGCATCACCGACACGACTTGGGGAAAAATTTATAATTATACTTTCCCATGGGTCGTATATGACACCAGTTTTAAGTATAATATAAGTCAGCATGAGGTATACATTGGGGCCATAGTGGCCCTTCCATGGGGTCTTAAAGTCATGCCGGCATTTCATTGGATCCACGACAGCTATACCGCGATCAACCCAAGTTACCGTTGGGATACCGTTCAGGATACTGCATTTTATACTTCGTTTGACAATACCTGGCATACGTTTTTATATCCCCGAGTAATTTACTCTTTTGACCGCAAGGACACATCGTTCAATAACTTTGTCGCAGCCCTCAGGATTTCGAAAGACCTGGGGAGGTTCAGTCTGGCATTTTCCGGAAGTTGGTCGAACCTGAACGGAAAGACACAAAAACAGGCCGGTATTATGCTTACCTACTATCCTCTGGGTAACCTCGATTTTTATGGAACTACCTCTATGACCGTTTTCTTTCAGGGCAACGACAGCCGGTTGTTGCTCAGTCAGGTGCTGGGGGTGAAAATCACTCCCTGGTTGTGGGGTGAAGCGAATTTTTATTTCGGAAATTATACCAATGCCAATATTTTCAATGGTTCAATCGTTTATAACTACAGCGATATCATCGATTATCGCGGAGGCGGCACATTGGTATTCGTTGTGAGCAAGCATATCCAATTGTCACTCAACTACCAGTATTTCCGAAAGGAGAGTCAACAACTTTATTATATCAAAACCCACGACCCTGATACCGGAAAGATAAATGAAATCCCGCAAATAAAAAATAATCCATACAACACAAACACCCTTATCGGAGGAATCACATGGAAACTTTAGTAAACAAAAAAATAAGTTATGATTTGCAGTACGATTTGAAAATTCTTCTTCAAATCTTCAAATCTTCAAATCTCCAAATTCTCTCAGCTATTTCAATCTTTTTAGTATGCTCTCTGAACCTTTTTAGCCAGACAAATTACACCATTCTGCAAGAGGCATTCTCGAAAAGTTATGCATATGAATCCAGGGGAAACTTTTCAGATGCGATCACCGCCATAAAGAGTGTTTACAAGGAAGATTCTTACGAGATCAACTTACGACTTGGATGGGTAACCTACCTTAACGGATTGTTCACTGAATCGGCTGCATATTACCAAAAGGCAATCAACCTTAAACCTTATGCCATTGAACCGAAATTCGGGTTTGTATACCCAGCCTCAGCCCTGGGAAACTGGGATCAGGTTATCAACCAGTATAACGATATACTGGCGATAGACCCTCAGAATACGCAGGCCAATTACCGGATGGGTTCGATCTTTTACGGACGAAAAGATTATACCAAGGCCGAAAAGTACCTGGAAAAGGTAATCAACCTTTATCCGTTTGATTATGATAGTATGATCCTCTATGCCTGGACAAACTTTAAACTTGGAAAATTGCGGGAAGCGCAGGTGATGTTCAACAAAGTGCTTTTGAACAAGCCAACGGATGTCTCGGCGCTGGAGGGACTGGGTTTGATCAAATAATTGTTGTTTTTATCGCATCGGAATCTATTATTGCCCCAGATTTATCAACCCATCAATAGGAAAAGGTACCTGGCTTTGCAGGAAATATATGGTCTGCGCATCTAACTGCTTGTATTCCCGGTATAGTCCGTCGTTTCTGTTGGTATTGGGGATCGGGACATTCCCTTGCATAAGTCCGGCATACCCGAGAAACCGGAACATATCACCGGGAGTTTCAAATGATATCCGGGCAAAATAAACATCGTTGTCGGGTTGGGTTAACAAAGTGGCATACATCCCGAACCGAACGCTCAAGAAGAGATCCTGAATGGGAAACATGCAATTCTGCAATCCAACGGGACCCTGAATATAGGCCAGGTTACCCCGTCCCTTTTTCACCGCAGGTAAATTGAAAGTAGCTGGTAAATCCAGGACTTTCTCTTGATTTTTCATCTTTATGGCACTGGTAACAGGCAGATAATGCTTCCGCGTCAGCTCCGGGACAGATTCACAGGTAATTGAGATGTACAGGTCGCCGTATGCCTCCTGGTACTGAAAAAGGTTGGTACAATTGTAAGGATCGATAGTATCCCGCTGTAAGCAATTGATTACCAAAAGCGAATAGATCCCGAAGGCCTCTTCAGGACTGCCCATGCGGTAGACTTCAGCCTTTACTTTTTCATGTTCCCATACAATTTCTTGCACCAATACGGATTTAAAACCATACTCGAGATAAAGATCAACGCCGGTATTCATATAATTCCAGATTGACTCCGGGTCATAGGCCGTTGGATTAGTCACCAGAGCCCCGGGGAAATCTGAATCTCCGAGCGGAATAACGGGTTGCGAGTGTAACAAAACAGGGACAAACAGAAAAGGTAATAAAAGTTTCCACATATATCTGATGTTTTGGATGTTGGCTGAAGGGTCGCTTCGCTCCCGATCCAGGATGCAGGATGCAGGATGCAGGGTCGCTTCGCTCCCGATCCAGGATGCAGGATGCAGGATGCAGGGTCGCTTCGCTCCCGATCCAGGATGCAGGATGCTGGTTGCTGGTTGATAAGAAAGATCCATAGTGTTTAAAATCCGGCAATCTGCTTTTATCTTTTATCGCTCGCGAAGCGAGCCTATATCGCGAACGAAGTGAACCTACATCGCGAACGAAGTGAGCCTACATCGCGAACGAAGTGAGCCTACATCGCGAACGAAGTGAGCCTACATCTTGAATTCAAAGATAATTGAAAATCCTTCTGATTATGCTATTCATCGAGAACTTTCATAGCGCTGGCGAAAATTTTTTGCCGGAACATATGAAAGTACTAATTTTCATCACTTATACATTCCAACTTTAACTACCATGAAAAAAATGATTTCCCATCCCAAAAATTGTTTGACCTTTGTTGCGTTATGTTTAACCACAACATTATTCATTTTTCTTTTTACCTCCTGTATGCAAGAAAAAGATTATCACGGTTTCAAGCTGATCGAAAAGAGGTTTGTCAAAGAGGTTAACGCCGAAGTCCTATTCTTCGAACATGAAAAAAGCGGCGCCCATCTGATCAAGATTGCCTGCGACGATCCCAACAAGACTTTCAGTATTACCTTCAAGACCTTTCCTGAATCGGACAACGGGATCCCGCACATCATGGAACATTCTGTACTCAACGGTTCTAAAAATTTCCCGGTGCGGAGTCCATTCGATGTATTGTCTAAAGGGTCTCTGAATACTTTCCTGAATGCCATGACCTCCAAGGATTTGACCATGTACCCTGTGGCAAGTATGAACGACAAGGATTATTTCAACCTGATGCATATATATCTCGATGCTGTCTTCAATCCGTTGCTTTATACCGATCCGCGTATTATGAAACAGGAAGGATGGCATTATGAACTTACCGGGAAAGATGAACCGATCAAGTATACCGGTGTGGTCTACAACGAGATGAAAGGCGCCTTCTCCAACCCTAACCGCGAATTATGGTACCAGATTTTCAAGAACCTCTTTCCTGATAATGCTTATGGATTTGAATCGGGTGGATATCCGACGGTTATCCCCACATTGACGCAGGATGCCTTTATCAATTTCCACAAGAAATACTATCATCCCGAAAACAGTTATATTTATCTTTATGGTAATGGTGACCTGGATAAGGAAATGGCCTTTATCGATTCTGCCTATCTTATTAACTACCAGAAAAAAGGTCAACTGGCCACAATAGATGACCAGAAACCATTTACAGCCATGAAAGTGGTTTCAGCGCAATATCCCTTTATGGAGGGATCAGATACAAAGAACCAGACTTACCTCTCTTATAATTTCGTTGCAGGTCATAATACCGATCAGGCGCTTACCATGTCGCTCGACATACTTTGTGAAGTGTTGGTCAATCAGGAGTCAGCGCCTGTTCGGTTGGCCCTTCAGCAGGCAGGAATAGGACAAGATGTGAGCGCTTCAAACTCCGGTTACAAACAAAATGTCATTACCATTACGGCCCAGAACGCCAATCCGGAAGATAAACAAAAATTCTACCAGGTGATAACGGATGCCGTAAAAACTGCAGCCAGCAAAGGATTGGATAAAAAAGAAGTGGAGGGAGTCATAAACCGGATGGAATTCAGGTTACGCGAAGGCGATGATGCACAGAAAGGAATGACGTTGCTCTATCAGATGCTACCGGGTTGTTTTTTTGCCGACGATCCTTTCCTGGGACTGGAATACGAAAAACCATTGGCCGAAGTGAAAAAATCACTCACTTCCGACTACCTCGAAGTGATTATCAGAAAGTATTTTCTGAATAACCCCCATTCCCTATTATTGAGCCTTGAACCGAAACAAGGATTGGATAAGGATAGGAATGAAAAAACCGAAGCTGAACTGAAAACCTATAAATCGACCCTGAATAGTACCCGTATCGCAGAACTGATCAAAGAAACCAACGATCTGATCGAATACCAGAAACGGGAAGATACTCCACAGGCGCTTGCTACGATCCCGATGCTCGGAATAAAAGACATCGATCCAAAAAATCAGTTTTATACGGTCGATCAGGTTACAATGGCAGGAACACCGGCTTTAACCCACGAAGAGTTCACCAACGATGTCGTATATGTAAATCTTTATTTCGACCTGCGTGTGATCCCGCAGACACTGATTCCATATGCTTCGCTGTTATCCAACGTGATCGGATCGCTCAATACAGAAAATTATTCCTTTGCCGAACTGAACAAAGCGTTGAACATCAATACCGGTGGGTTTTACACAACGCTACGTACTTATCAGGAAAACCTTGACGATGACAAACTGATTCCAAAATTCGTAGTCACCTCCAAAGCTATGAATATCAAATTGGATAAACTCTTTGATCTCAGTGCTGAAATTCTCGACCGGACTATTTACAACGATACTGACCGGCTGAAAACGGTGCTGGCACGCCACCAGTCACAACTTGATGCCAATATTAAAGGTAACGGTTACCAGGTTGCCAGTCGCCGTTTGCAATCATACCTCAGTAAACAGGGCATGTTCAACGAATTGTCCGGTGGGGTTGATTATTATTGGTTCGTAACCAATTTACTGAAGTCGTTCGATAAAAATGCCGGGCAGGTAAGCGAAAATCTGAAAAAGGTCGCCACACTTATTTTCACAAAGGAAAATCTGATCTCCTCCGTGACCTGCGCAAAGAAAGACCAGGAGGAATATGCCAGGAGACTGGAATTGCTGACCAGACAACTTCCGAAGATTAAGCCGGTTTACCAGACATGGTCACTTCAACCGGAAAAAAAGAATGAAGGTCTGATGGCCGCCTCTAAAGTACAATACGTCATTGAAGGTTATAATTTTAAAAAGCTGGGATTTACCTGGAACGGCAAGATGCGTGTACTGAACCAGATCCTATCGACCGACTGGCTACAAACGCGGATTCGCGTGATCGGGGGCGCCTATGGCGGATTTTGTTCCATTGCTCCGAATGGTTCATTTATTTTCAACTCCTATCGTGATCCGAATCTGAAAGGAACAGTCGAAAATTACAAGGCAACCGCTGAATATCTTTCAAAATTCGAAGCAGACGATGCCGCCATGACCAGGTATATTATTGGTACCATCGCCGAATTGGATTCACCTCTGACACCTTCGCAAAAAGGAGAACTGGCTGTAAGTATGTTTTTCACAAAACGCACTGCACTGGATGTTCAGAAAGACCGCGACGCCGTACTAGCAACCAAATTAGAGGATATCCGCGGATTTGCTAAGTTGGTCGGGGATATCCTTGACCAGAATGCCTTGTGTGTATATGGTAATTCCGATAAGATCGCTGCCGATAAAGTGTTGTTTAAAAATCTGGTGAAACTTTAAATCTGAACAAAAAATTTCACAAATCCCATCAATTATGAAAGCATTTCTTAAACATCGTGGATTTTTGTTAACCCTGTTTATCATTTCATGTCTGATTCTTTTTGCTGGTTGTGCCAACCGGGAAATTGTCACCGAATGTCTTAAAGGTCATACATACGGCTTTTGGGGCGGTCTTTGGCACGGTATAATTGCTCCTATCGATTTCCTTGCCATGCTCTGGAGAGACGACGTTTCAGTCTTCGCCCCGAATAACAATGGAGCTTGGTATGCCTTCGGGTTTATTATTGGCAGCGGTGGCTGGGGATTCCTCGGTGGAAGAGGGGTGTCAAGAAGCAGAAGATAAAACCGGACAGATTATAGGCCGAAATAACTGCTATTTCATGAACATCGTATTTTTATTAATACCCTTGATGTTAGCTTTCAAGGGCCCGAATTTGGTAAACCCTGAAAAGCCGGACGCAATTTCTGGTACTTGCGACACTATTCCGGTTTTGAATCAACAAATTATCGGTTTTGTTAAAACCCGCCTGAACACCTCTGTCGGAAGAGGCGAATGCTGGGATTTGGCTGCAACAGCATTAAATTCTAATGGGGCAAAATGGGATAAAAAATATAAATTCGGCAGGTTGGTTAATGTTCGGAACGAATGTGTTTATCCCGGAGATATCATTCAGTTTGAAGGGATAAAAGTGAAACATCTGGAGGGCAACCGACGTATCGAAGAAACCATGAACCACCATACAGCCATTATTTTCGAAGTTAAAGAGAAAGGAATATTCGTTCTAGCCCATCAGAATACTGACTTTTCGGGAAGAAAAGTAGGTCTGAGCGAATTAAATCTGGAAAATATCATCCGCGGAAAGTTCAAAATTTTCCGGCCGGAAAAGTAGCAAACTCATCATCACTTCCGGTAAAAATCACAAAGGGAACCAAAATAGCTGCTGCTCCATCCCCGTGTGATTCCCAAGAAATCATCATCCGGGATATTGGTGTGATGCAATTCAACTGAAGTGCCTTTATTATGCGGGTGAAGCGTGATCGTAACGATTGATTTTTCTGGTTGATCACCAAAATACCATTCCTGAACAATCTTTTTGCCTTCTTCAAAGGTAATATTTTGCCCGGCAATACTATCGTCCCATAATGAAAATTCGGAACCCGGTTCGGTTGACATTTCTGCTGGCTCGCCTGTCCATAACCTTAAAGTAACAGGATTGGTGAGGGCACGATAAACTTCATCGGGTGATGCCGGAACGATATAATATTTTTTAAAATCTTTCACGATGTGTGTTTTACTTCATTCAAAAGACAAATCATTATCATTCGTTCGTTCCTTTATTGCGGTTTCACAGGATCATGACCGTTTTCAATGGAATTCTGCGGAGTAACTTCCTGAGGTTCCTGTGAAGATTTTTGTTGCAGTGCACCCTGGTTTTTCATCTCTCCCATGATCGACAGGTACTTTTCGAACCTGACCTCATCGCAGAGAAGCGTCTTTATCTTATCATCACGGATCTTCTCCATAAAGCTGATCACCTTGGGATTATTTCCGGCACGATATTTTTCAACATTTTCGATATATTGGGCAAATATTGTGGTCAGTGAATCTTTCTGCCCTTTTGTCAGATTCAGCTTTGGGGCAATGTGATCAACAAAAATCTTTGAACGTTCAGATGGGGTGAGTTCTTTCGTTTGTGCCCGTGGTGGCGGTTGTTGCCGCTGGGGATGTTGGTACTGTGCCACTGATACCGAACAACAAAAGAGTACCAATGAAGTGAGAACAAGGAATCTATTCATCAACAGGCAATTTTAAATTAAAGATCAAAAGTAGAAAATATTATAACAAAAGAAGCCACCTTTTGAGTAGCTTCCTTTACGATGGGAAAATATTGCGGGTTAAAAAGCGTCTTCGAAATCGGCTTCCGTCGGGGGAATCGGTGCTAACAAGGTAACATCAAGGATATCATCCTCGATTGTGTCGGTAAAATCAGCTTCTGATGGAAGAACCGGGGCCAACATTGAAACGTTAACTGCAGGTTCCGGAACGACATCTGAAAAATCTGCTTCATCCGGCATAACCGGAGCAATATCTGAAAAATCAATAACACCAAAAGCGGTCATTTCTTCAAAAGTGGCCTCCCTTGGGTTTGTCGGAATAAGGGATAGGAAAAAATCGGAGTTGATATTGCTGATGGAAGTTATTGGAGTCCCTGGATTGGATGCTGAAAGATTGATCTGAAGACCAAGGATGGCTGCCAGGAGGATCATTTTTGTTTTCATGTTGTTTTTTTTAAATGTTAATGCGGCAAAGATATTTCGAAACAATAGTTCTGGATAGGATTTATCGTCCGGAAAGCGGAGGTGCCCGACGAACGAAGGAGGAAAGCCGATGAAATTATTAGTAATTTTGATGGCGAATTGAAGATCTTCATGACAAACTATGAAGAATCTTCGAACCTTGAAATTATAATTCCTGATCGCTAACTCCGTCACAGAGCGGCGTTGAATGCATTTGGAAGGATTTTAAAACCGCTTAATAAAACCTGTTTTTATGATAAGAAATATTTTTCCAATATCTCTGGCTGTTTTTTTCAGTTCAGCTGTATTTTCTCAGGAACTGGCCCAATGGCGCGGTCCAAACCGTGACGGGATATATCCTGAACACGATCTACTGAAGTCATGGCCCGTAACCGGACCAGCGATGTTATGGCATTTTGATGATCTTGGACAGGGTCATTCTTCGGCGGCAGTTACGGACAATCGTGTTTTTATTACGGGAATGATCAACGGTATCGGTTATATTTTTTCCTTTGACCTGAACGGGAAATTACTTTGGAAAGTCCCATACGGAGAGGAATGGACTGAAAGTTGGCCAGGGGTGCGCAGTACACCATTGATCTGTGATGGAAGAATATATCTGGAAAGCGGTTTTGGGAAACTTGTTTGCCGTAACGCCAACGATGGGGCATTGGTGTGGACAGTAGATATACTGAAAGAGTACCAGGCTCCCAATATAAAGTGGGGTATGACTGAAAATCTGCTCATCGATGGGAACAAACTATTTTGTACACCGGGAGGCCCTGAATATAACGTGATTGCCCTGGACAGGAACACTGGAAAACTGATCTGGAAATGCGCTGCCAAAGGGGAAGAAAGCGCTTACTGCTCCCCAGCCTTGATCAAACTCACCAACCGGAAAATCCTGGTGACTCATACCGCCAGTTCCATTATCGGAATCGATGCAGATACCGGGAAGTTTTTATGGAGCGACGACCAGCCCAATACGTACTCAGTACATGCAAATACACCTATTTATCGCGACGGATATATCTATTGTGTTTCGGGATATGGCAGAGGTGGTGTAATGTTGAAACTGTCTCCGGATGGCAACTCCGTTGAAGAGCTATGGAGAAATACATCTATCGGGAACCGAATGGCAGGGGCTGTGTTGGTAAATGGAAAACTTTTCGGTTCCGATGATAACGGGAAAGCCTGGTATTGTGTTGACTGGAAAACCGGTGTGGATATGTATTCGGAAAAAATCACAGGAAAAGGGAACATCATTTTTGCAGATGATATGTTGTATTGCTATGGTGACAATGGCGAGATAGCGTTGGTACAACCTGAGGTCAATAGTTTTAAAAAGATAAGCGCTTTTAAAGTTCCTTATGGTTCCGACCAGCATTGGGCGCACCTCGTAATCAAAAACGGACGGTTGTATGTTCGTCATGGAAGTTCGTTGATGGTATACAATATCGTAAAATAACATGTTCCAATGAAACTTTTCAGATTCCATCTTTTCATTATTTTTTTGTGTTTATCCTATTTTCCTGTTATCGCTCAGGTTACAGCTCAATGGCGTGGCCCGCAGCGCAGCGGTATTTATCCGGATACGGGGTTGATGACCGAATGGCCGGCACGAGGCCCGTTGCTGCTTTGGTCGGCAACCGGCATCGGACAAGGGTTTTCTTCTGCAGTAAGTGATGGAACTGTGGTTTATGTGACGGGTATGAAAGATACAATGGATTATCTGACTGCCATTAACATGAAAGGGGAATTACTTTGGCAGGTTCCGTTCGGACCCTCGTGGTCAGGAGCATTTCCGGAATCCAGGACGACTCCAACTTTGGAAAACGGTTTCATCTATGTGATCAGCGGAGGAGGTACTGTAGCCTGTATCCAAGCCAGTGACGGAAAAATCAAATGGTCGTTCGATGGTTTGAAACGTTACAACGGAGCTTTGGGAGAATGGGGAGTATCCGAATCGCCTCTTGTTTATGAAAACAAAGTGATCTATTCTCCGGCAGGTCCGAAAACCACCCTTGTGTCAGTCGATAAAAATACCGGAGAACCCATTTGGGAAACACCTTCATTGAATGATAGCAGCGCTTACGTTTCTCCTCTTCTGATCCATGTTGGTGATAAAAACATCATTGTTACCACAATCAATAAGTATTTTTTGGGAGTGGATGCGGATAACGGTCACATTCTCTGGAGTTTTAATTATGCCGCTCTCCACCCTGAAGCCAGCCTGAAAATCTGGCCCGGTGCACCCAAAACCAATACCATCACACCCCTTTACAACAACGGGTATTTGTACATCACCGGAGGGTACAATCACGTGGGGGCAATGTTTAAACTGTCTGAAGACGGATCGAAGATCAATTTGGTTTGGACCGATACCATTCTTGATTGCCATCACGGGGGAGTTGTATACATCGACGGTTATATCTATGGGGCGAACTGGATCACCAATGGAAATGGAAACTGGTGTTGCATCGATTGGAAAACCGGTAAAAAAATGTGGGAGGAAAAATGGTTCAACAAAGGATCGATCATTGCAGCCGGGGGCATGCTTTATTGCCTGGATGAAAAAACCTGGAATGTAGGTCTGGTAAGATCCAATCCGCAGAAATTTGAGTTGATCAGCAGTTTTAAAATAAAACAGGGAAAAGGGCCGCTTTGGGCCCATCCTGCCATTTATAACGGAATTCTTTACATCCGTCACGGGGAGGAGTTGATGGCTTACGATATCAGAAAAAATTGAACCTGTGAACCGACTTAAAAATAAGTCATCTTCATTCCTGATTCCCGTTCTTTTGATTATTGGTCTGGGCGTAATGGGATGGTGGTTTTTTCACGATCCTTCTTCTTCCTTCAGGATCTCGGTTCCGGGATCGGATAATCGTGGGAAAGCCTTGCGTGTCAAGCAGGACAGCGTCAAAATCGGTGAATTTTTTACTTTTTTTAAAACAGGTGAAAGTTTACCTGGTAAAAATTGGCCCCGGTTCCGGGGAACCGATTTTGACAATATCAATAAAGAAAATATCCGGTTGATCGATATCTGGGACAAGGCCGGCCCCAGGATACTCTGGAAAGTCACGCTCGGAGAAGGGCACGCAGCGCCGGCTATTTACGATGGCAGGGTGTACCTGCTGGATTATGATGAAACCAATCGTCAGGATGCCTTACGCTGTTTTTCACTGGTAACAGGAGAAGAACTTTGGCGACGGGCCTATCATGTGCATTTGAAACGAAATCACGGTTTATCACGGACAATTCCAGCTGTAACGGAAAAATATGTTGTGACCATCGGACCACGCGGCCATGTAATGTGTGTCGACCGGCTTACCGGTAATTTGCGGTGGGGTCTTGATCTGATAAAGGAATTCAATTCCGAAGTGCCCTTTTGGTACACCGGTCAGTGTCCCCTCGTCGATCACGACACCGCCATAATTGCAACCGGTGGTAAATCATTGATGATCGCTATTGATTGTAATACCGGAAAAAAAGTCTGGGAGACGCCAAATTCAAAAAACTGGAAAATGTCCCATTCTTCAATTATGCCGATGACATACGGCAGACGGAAAATGTATGTATATTGTGCCGTTGGTGGTATCTGTGGAATTGCTGCCTCTGGCCCCGACAGGGGAAAAATACTTTGGGAAACCACGGAATTTTCTCCTTCGGTAATAGCGCCATCCCCTGTGATCATGGACCAGGGCCGGATTTTCATGACCGCAGGATATGGCGCCGGTTCCGCTTTGTTGCAAATAAATGAAGAAAACGGACGTTTGCATGTTGCCATTATTCAAAAATATAAACCAATGGAAGGATTGGCCTCCGAACAGCAAACTCCCATCCTTCTGAAGGGTTGTCTTTACGGGATCCAGCCCAAGGATGCAGGAGGATTAAGGAATCAGTTCGTTTGTTGTAAGGAGGGCGATGGGAAAAAGATTTTGATGAGCAGCGGTAAGACCGATCGTTTTGGGCTCGGGCCTTATATATTTGCCGACGGGAAATTCTTTATCCTTAACGATGATGGGGAAATGACCATCGCCAAAGCATCACCTTCCGGTTTTGAAGTGCTGGATAAAACCCGTATCATCGACGGACAGGATTCGTGGGGCCCGCTGGCGATAGCCGGAGGTTATATGCTGATGCGCGATTCAAAAACAATGGTTTGTCTTGATATCAGAAAAAAATGAAACAGAAAATTTTCGTCATCGCAGCCCTGATACTTTTGCTTTGTCTGATCCTTTTCATGACCAGGGATCTTTTTTTCAGCCATTCCGAAAACAAACCGAATCCATACGAATATGATCTGAAAGCATTAAAATCGGCTGATACTACTCAGTCTTTATATACCGAGGACCGGCAGATACATACCAGGCTGGCGGAAATTCACGGTGTGGCAACGGATGCTGCAGATAATATTTACATTGCCGGGAACGGAGGGGTAGAGATCTATTCCAGGGACGGAGTTTTTTTAAAAAAATTCAGCATCAAAGGAACAGCCCGTTGCATCACGGTGGATGTAAAAGACAATATCTACCTGGGAATGGAGGATCATGTGGAGATCTGGAATGGCTCGGGAAAACTGATCACCCAATGGACAAGTCCGGGTGAAGAATCGATCATTACCTCAATTGCGGTGACCGATACATGGGTGTTTCTTGCCGATGCAGGTCGAAAGGTGGTTTACCGCTGCGATCTTTCCGGAAAAATGATCGACCGGATTGGTGAAAAAGATCCGGAGAACAAGATCCCGGGGTTTATCGTTCCCAGTCCATATTTCGATCTTGGGATCGCTCCCGATGGATCGCTCTGGGTTGTTAATCCGGGAAGACATGAATTTGAAAAATATACTTTCGATGGACGTCTTGTTTCAACCTGGGGTGAAGCAAACATGACTATGGAAGGATTTTGCGGATGCTGCAATCCTTCGCATTTTGCTTTTCTTCACGACGGATCGTTTGTCACAAGCGAAAAAGGGATTGAAAGGATCAAAATTTACACTTCCGGAGGGAAATTCAATTCCATTGTTGCCCTATCCGCATCCTTCGAAGAAGGAACAAAAGGGCTTGACCTCGCTGTCGATTCCCGTGACCGGGTTATCGTGCTCGATCCGGTGAAACTCATGGTAAGAATATTTGTTAAAAAAAAGTAACCTGAAAACCGAAGTACAACAATGCCAGACAGACGGGAATTTTTAAATACATTGATCCGTGGAAGTATCCTTGCCGGATTGGGTTTGTTGAGCGGGGCATTGATTTTCCGGACCGGCAAAGAGGGTGACTGTGGTTTTGATTTTACCTGCGGGAGTTGCAGCAAATCGAAAGACTGCAAATTGCCGCGTGCATTGGAATCGCGACAAATGGTTTGGCAGCTCGATCCTTCCAAATGCATTCAATGCGGAAGGTGTGCAACCAATTGCGTACTTACCCCTTCCGCTGTAAAATGCGTGCATGTTTACGCCATGTGCGGTTATTGTGATCTATGCGGCGGATACTTCAAACCTGGTACCAAAACACTCAATACGGCAGCCGAAAATCAACTTTGTCCCACCAATGCGCTCAAACGGAAATTTGTCGAAGATCCTTTCTTTGAATATACCATTGATGAACTTTTATGTATCGGTTGCGGGAAATGTGTGAAGGGCTGCGGGGCCTTTGGAAATGGTTCGCTCCAATTGCAGGTGAGACACGATCGTTGCGTTAACTGCAACCAGTGTTCAATAGCAAGGAATTGTCCGTCGGGAGCCTTCAGCCGGGTACCGGCGGGGAATCCGTCATTGCTTAAAGGTATGGGGACAGAGACGGAGACAGGAAAATTAAAATCATCATAGCGGATGTCCAAGCAAAAACTGGTGATAATTCTTCTTCTATTGTTAACCGTTCAGGCAACGAGTGTATTTGCTGTTCAGCGTTTTCCAAAACCGGAATTCGAGACCGGCTATATTCAGCCCGAAACACAGGTTCCGTCTCCGCGGACCGAAATTTTAGCCGTAATGGATGTGGTGGTGCTTCTCCTTTCATTATCGGTAATTTCCTGGATCGTATTGAAGAAACGCTCACGAAATGGTGTTTTCCTGATGTCGGTATTTTCTCTGATCTACTTTGGTTTTTATCGGGAAGGGTGTATTTGCGCTATTGGTTCCATTCAGAACATCACCCTGGCGTTGTTTGATTATAATTATATCTTACCCCTCACTGTGATCGCCTTTTTTATCATACCTCTGGTGTTCACTTTATTTTTTGGTCGGACTTTCTGTGCGGGGGTATGTCCGTTCGGAGCCATGCAGGATATGGTTGCTTTTCGACCGCAAAAATTGGGTTCTCGACTGAATGCCATTCTCGGGATGGTCCCATATATTTATCTCGGTTTAGCCGTTCTCTATGCAGCTACGGGTACGGATTTCATCATTTGCCGGTATGATCCGTTTGTAGGTATTTTTCGATTCAACGCTTCGTTCAGCATGTTTGTCTTTGCCGGAATATTACTTCTTTCAGGCATTTTTATCGCGCGACCCTATTGCCGGTTTTTGTGTCCTTATGGCGTATTACTGAACTGGGTGAGCCGATTTTCGAGACGGCATATCACCATTACTCCGGCTGAATGCATCCAATGCCGTCTGTGTGAAGATTCCTGTCCATACGATGCCATCGATTTCCCGGTGACTTCCAGAAATCCGGAAAGCCGGCAGGTTATGGTCAGAAAACTTATGCTTATTTGTACGTTGATCCCATTCCTGATTGTGGCCGGCGGGTGGACCGGCATACGCCTGCACGAGACTTTGGCAGGTGTCAATGGAAAGGTAAAACTGGCCAGGCAACTCCTGGATCCGGCTACCCTCCGGATTCAATCCGAACCATTTGAGATCACAGCTTATAAATCTTCCGGGAAATCACAAATGCAGGTTAATGAGGAAGCATCCGTGATGTTAAAACGTTTTTATACCGGAGGTTGGATCCTGGGCGGATTCATCGGACTTATGTTTGGAGTTGTGATTGCAGGACGCATGCTGAATATCTGGAGAACCGATTATGTTCCGAATAAAGGGACCTGTTTAAGCTGTACCCGGTGTGTCGATTATTGTCCTGTTAAATCTGATCTGTCGAAAGTGAACACATGAAAGAACAAAAAAACCCGGCTTCAACCATCCGGTTACTGCGGCAGATCGCTTTTGTCAGCATTCTCTTTGCAGCGATACTCTGTATCCTTATTTTGGTTAACTGGTTTCAGTTGCAACGGGCAGATCCACTGAATACACCGGTTCTGAAAACCACTATCGAAAGGCTCAGCAATAATCCTGACGACCAACAATTACGCGACCAGTTACGCACACTGGATTTGCTGGCCCGTAAAGCCTATTTCACCAGTCAATGGCAGATCTGTACCGGCGGGTACCTGCTGCTTATCAGCATCCTGGTAGTAGTGATCTGCCTGAAAACAATCGATTTTATTCAAAAAAAGATACCTGATCTCCCCGGCGCCAAAACCGATACGTTTTGGATCGACCGTAAAATCAACCGGAAATGGGTAGCCTTTACGGGAATAGGGATCGTATTGATTTCATTGGTACTTGCTTTCTTTACCCATGATGAACTGGGTAAAATGCTGGGCGAAGAAAATTCACGGCAAACCGATACGATTACTGACCAGGGTTTAACAAAAAATGGCCCATCATCAAGACAGAATAATGTAAGTCGGAATTCCGATCTCCTTACACCGGTAACAACAGGAGATACCAATACAAAACCGGGGTTGCAGGCGCTTAATGACTTTCCAACCTGGGCTGAGATCATAGAAAATTATCCTTCGTTTCGCGGTCCCGGCGGAAATGGTGTGGTTTATCAGAAAAATATCCCGACAAACTGGGATGGGAAAACCGGTAAAAATATCAAATGGAAAACGACTGTGCCATTGCCTGGATATAATTCACCTGTTGTCTGGAATGATCGTGTTTTCCTTTCCGGAGCGAACGAAACCAAAAGGGAAGTCTACAGTTTTGATGCCAGCACCGGTAAGATCCTTTGGGCTGCCAGGGTGGATAAGATCCCCGGAAGTCCGGAAAAAGCGCCTGCAGTCAATAAGGAAACCGGACAGGCCGCTCCGACCCTTACAACCGATGGTCGCCGTGTGTATGCCATTTTTGCCAACGGTGACCTTGTGGCGTTCGACTTCGATGGTAAGCTCATCTGGGCAAGGAACCTGGGGCTTCCTGCGAATCATTACGGGTATTCATCTTCTCTGATGATGTATCGTGATTTACTGATCGTTCAGTACGACCAAAGGGGTTCTGCATTCGTCGTGGGCTTATCCGGCAAAACCGGAGAAACTGTCTGGAAAACCAGCCGGAACGTGAAGGTTTCCTGGGCATCACCGGTGGTTATTCATACAGGTAAACGAACAGAATTACTCCTTGCTGCAGAACCTTTTGTTGCAGCATACAACCCAGCCAACGGTAAAGAATTCTGGAAACTCGATTGCATTTCGGGAGAGGTTGGACCCTCGGTGGCTTATGCTGATGGAATTGTTTTTTCGGTCAACGATTATTCAAAACTGGCAGCTGTGCAGATTGGCGAAACGCCAAAACTTCTCTGGGAAAATTCGGACTATCTTTCCGATGTCCCCAGTCCTGTCGCTTCGGATAAATATGTTTTTCTGCTGACAAGTTATGGTACGGCAGTTTGTTATGATGCCAAAACCGGCGCCAAATATTGGGAACACGATTTCGAAAATACAACCTATGCTTCGCCTGTCCTCGCAGATGGAAAAATTTATGCGATGGATAAGCAGGGGATCATGCATATTTTTAAAGCAGATAAGGAATTTTCATTGGTCAGCGAACCAAAATTGGGTGAAGGTTCGGTTTGTACACCTGCTATGGTCAATGGAAAAATCTTTATCCGGGGAGATAAAAATCTGTATTGCGTGGGAAAATGAGGAAGGATGCTGGATGAAAGATCGCTGCGTTCGCGATGCTGGATGAAAGCTCGCTGCGCTCGCGATACTGGATGCTGGATACAGGATGCTGGATACAGGATCGTAAATCGTAAATATTGATTAGATCTTCGAAATAAAAGATAAAGTAAAAAGGTGAAGAAACCGGAGATTATCGAAAAGGTAGGGGCTATTGTTGCCCGGCGAGGCAGGTCTGTTGATGCAGTGATACCGATTTTGCAGGACATTCAGGCGGCATTTAACTACCTGCCGGAGGAGGCTTTACAACACGTAGCTCAGATCACCGAAATTACTCCTTCCAGGATCACAGGCATATCCACTTTTTATTCACAGTTCCGTTATTATCCGGCAGGTAAACACATGATCCGGGTTTGTACCGGTACAGCCTGCCATGTAAAAGGTTCTGCACTGGTATATGATGCCTTCAGGCGTGAAATGAAACTGGCTGAAAATTCCTATACCGATACTCTTGGTATTTTTACCCTTGAAAAAGTATCCTGCCTGGGATGCTGCACCCTGGCCCCGGTGGTTAAGATAGATGAAGTCACCTATGGTCATGTTCAACCGGAAAATGTCGGGGAAATCCTCCGCGATTTCCTGACCAAAAAGAAAAATTCCGGAGGACAACAGAGAACCGGTAAGGTTTTACCTGGTGTTGTACAGGGGGAAATACGGATCGGACTTGGTTCCTGTTGTGTGGCAAGCGGTAGTTCCGACGTAAAAAACGAACTGGAACGTACCCTGGCCGAGACGAAAATCAATGTTGAAGTTAAACAAGTTGGTTGCGTTGGGATCTGTAACCAGGTCCCTATACTTGAAATCGTCAAACCGGGCGAAAGCCTTGCTTTTTATGCACATATTCAGGCTGAAGAGGTCAGGGAAGTGATCCTTAGTCACTTTAAGCCATCCGGACGAATGAACCGGATAAAAACAAGGTTTATCGGCATGTTCGAAGAAATGCTTGTGGATGGTTTTCCAAAATCCTTTCAAAAATATCTTACGGAACAACGGGACACGCCACTGACCCAATTTCTTGGACAACAGATCAACATCGCCACTGAAAACCGGGGAGAAGTAAAACCTTGCGATATTGAAGGATACAGGAAGGCAGGCGGGCTTGAAGCACTGAAAAAATGCCTGTTTCAGATGACCCCTCAGCAGGTGGTGGATGAAATAGCTCACAGCGGATTACGCGGTCGCGGTGGCGCCGGTTTCCCAACCGGAAGGAAATGGCAGATGGTGAAAAACCAGGTCACTCCTGAAAAACATATAATCTGCAATGGCGATGAAGGCGATCCAGGGGCTTTTATGGATCGGATGTTGCTTGAATCCTATCCTTTCCGTATCATCGAAGGGATGCTGATCGCAGGTTATGCTACCGGTGCGAACCATGGCCTTTTTTACATCCGGGCCGAATATCCTCTTGCCGTTAAACGCATTCGTGAAGCCCTTGCTATTGGCGAAAGAGAGGGAATGATCGGGAAAAACATCCTGGGCTCCGGATTTTCATTTGAAATCAGGATTTTTGAAGGTGCCGGTGCATTTGTATGTGGAGAAGAAACAGCCCTTATTGCTTCAGTCGAAGGGAAACGGGGAATCCCGAGCCTACGTCCACCCTACCCCGCAGTAAAAGGACTTCACGGGAATCCAACGGTGATTAACAATACTGAAACCTTTTCGCTTGTTTCCTGGATTATCCGTAACGGAGCCGAAGCTTTTGCCAGTATTGGAACGCCCGGGAGCAAAGGCACTAAGGTATTTGCATTGGCAGGTAAAGTTCGGCGGGGAGGACTGATAGAGGTTCCTATGGGATTTACCATCCGGAAAATCGTGGAAGAGATCGGCGGTGGTATTGCCGGAGACAAGCATTTCAAAGCAGTTCAGATCGGGGGGCCTTCCGGTGGTTGTTTGCCAGCTTCCCTTGCCGATCTGCCGGTTGATTACGAAGCGCTAACGGAAGCCGGAGCCATGATGGGATCCGGTGGGCTGATCGTGCTCGATGAACAAGACTGTATGGTCGATATCGCCCATTATTTTCTTTCATTCACACAGAACCAGAGCTGCGGAAAATGTATTTTCTGCCGTGTCGGTACCCGACGGATGCTCGATCTACTGGAAAAAATCAGGAACGGGAATGGGGTCCCCGAAGATCTTGAATCCTTGGAACAACTTGCACTCAGCATCCGGAAAGGAAGTATGTGCGGCCTCGGGAAAACCGCTCCAAACCCGATTTTATCTACCCTCCGTTACTTCAGGGATGAGTACGAAGCGCATATCCAAGGACATTGTCCTGCAGGAAAATGTATACCCATCATTGAATATAACATAACCGATGAATGTATCGGATGCACCAAATGTGCACAACGTTGTCCCTCGGAAGCCATCCCGTTCAAACCATACGAAGTTCATGTTATTAATCAGGAAAAATGTATCAAATGCGACATCTGCCGGCAGGTTTGTCCGGTTAACGCAGTAACCATCCATTAACCCATGCAACTGACCATTGATCATATCCGCGTAGAAGTGAAAGAGGGGGTATCCCTGATGGAGGCGGCAAAATTGATAGGAATTGCGATTCCATCGATGTGTTACCTTGCAGGCCACACCAGCCATCCTTCCTGCATGGTATGTATGGTCAAAGATCTTGACCGTGACCGTTTTATACCTTCGTGTGCCTTCCCCGCCGAAGAAGGAATGAACATTCTGACCCATTCTCCCGAAATCAGAGAATTCCGGAAGGAGGCGCTGGAATTACTTCTCAGCGACCATGTGGGCGACTGTGAAGCTCCCTGCCAGCGTAGTTGTCCTGCATTCATGGATATTCCAAGGATGAACCGGCTGATTGCTGCCGGCCAGCCCGAAAAAGCGTTACAGGTTGTAAGGAAAGAAATTGCACTCCCGCTGATCCTGGGTTATATCTGTCCAGCTCCATGCGAAAATGCTTGTCATCGTTCCTCTATCGACGGTCCCGTTTCAATCTGTCTCCTGAAAAGGATTACTGCACAGAATGATTCCCGCAGAAATCCGGATCTTCTTCCTTCCATTACACGAAGCGGGAAAAAAGTTGCCATTGTCGGCAGTGGACCGGCCGGATTATCTGCTGCTTTTTATCTGTTGCGTTTGGGCCACGAATGTATCGTGTTTGACCAGCATCCTTTACCCGGTGGTTTGTTACGCTATAAAATTCCTGACGATAAATTGCCGAAAGAAGTTCTGGATGAAGAAATTGACGGCATCCGCCAGATGGGTGCAGTTTTTAAAATGAATAATCACATCGACAAAGAAAGCTTCAGGTCGGAACTTCTTCACCACTTCAATGCAGTCATCCTGGCTACCGGAAGTGAGGAGAAACAGATCATTGAAGATTTCGGACTGGAGACCGGTGAATTTGGCATCAAGGTGAGCCGGACCAATTTTGAAACCCCGACTCCGGGAATTTTTGCCTGTGGAAATATGATCCGTAAACGGCAAATGGCGGTACGTTCCGTAGCCCAGGGAAAGGCAGCAGCATTGTCGGCCGACCATTTTTTAAAAACCGGGAAACCTTTGGGAATCAAACATCCGTTCAACTCTTCATTCGGACGTCTTCAGCAGGAGGAATTTGAAGAATACCTGAAAGAGAGTGTTAGAGAGAAACGAGTGGAGCCGGGGGGCGGTTTTATGGGTGGTTTTACAATGGAAGAAGCTATCCGGGAAGCCAGCCGCTGTTTGCATTGTGATTGCAGGAAACCCTCGACATGTAAACTTCGCCATTATGCAGGAGAATATGGCGCAAAACAAAAACGATTCTCCTCTCCTGATCGAAAAAAAATCACTAAATCGATTCAGCATGATTTTGTGATCTACGAACCGGAAAAGTGCATCCGGTGCGGATTGTGTGTGGAAATTACCCAAAAACAAGGAGAAGTGATAGGCCTCACTTACATTGGCCGGGGATTTGACGTCCGGATCGGTGTTCCGTTCAGTCAATCGATAAAGGACGCGCTTGAAAAAACGGCAGAAGTCTGTGTCGAGGCCTGTCCAACAGGGGCTCTGGCAGGGAAAAAGGAGAGGAAATTTAATGCGTTATAACGTTATTATATATTTGGCCGAATCCCGGTTTTTAATCATACTGGACTGAAAACAATCATGAAAAATTTTAATTATCGCCCATTTTTCATCCTGTTAATGTTTTTCAGCATTGCCACCCTGCTTCATGGCCAGCCCAAAGGTTCCGGTTGCTGGCCATCATTCCGGGGAGATCCACAGTTGACCGGGAATTCATCTGCAAGGATCGTCCCTCCGCTGAAACTGCTTTGGTCTTTCAAAACCGGCGACGCGATAAAATCATCCCCGATCATCTGTGATGATGCGATTTATGTCGGGTCAAACGACGGTTACCTCTATTCCCTGACACTGAATGGAAAACTTAAATGGAAATTTAAAACCGGGACTTCGGTAGAAGCCCCGCCACTTCTTCTTGGGAACACGGTTTATGCTTCGTCACTCGAAGGAATACTGTATGCCATCGAGGCAAAAACCGGTGTATTAAAATGGAAATATGAAACCGAAGGGCAGATTTCCGGAGCACCTAACTGGGTTATGAATACAAGTAAAAAGCAGATCCGGATCCTCACGGGAAGTTATGATTTTAACCTTCATAGCGTGGATGCAGTTACCGGTAAGGCAATCTGGAAATACGAATCGGAGAATTACATCAACGGGTGTCCTGCATTGGCAGGAAAACTGGCTGTTTTCGGTGGATGTGACGGATTTTTGCACATGGTCGATACCGATACCGGGAAAGAACTGGACAAAATCAACGTAGGCACATACATACCGGCTTCAGCTGCAATTGAACAGAATAAAGTTTATTTCGGGAATTACGACGGGGAGTTTTTTTGCGTGGATATGAAAACCAAAAAGGTGCAATGGAAAACTGGTGGTGGCGGGCCATTTCTGGCTTCCCCGGCAGTTACAGAAGAAAAGGTAATCACCGGTTCACAGAATAAAAATGTATATTGTTTTGATTCATCAACAGGAACGCTAAAGTGGAAATTCAAAACCCTGGGCAAAGTGGATGCCTCACCCGTGATCTGCGGAAACAATGTCATCATAGCTTCGGGTGATGGCCGGTTGCGGTTTCTTGACCTGAATACAGGTTCGGAAAAATGGGTTTATGAAATAGGGAGTCCGCTATTCAGTACTCCTGCTGTGACTTCAAAGATGGTTGTGATAGGCGCCGACGACGGCAGGTTATATGCCTTCGGACCATGAATTTATCCGTTAGAGACGCATTGCGATGCGTCTCTAACGGAATAATATTAATTGTTATGAAAATCGTCAGCATCGTTCCCGGATTTGGGGGAACCTTTTATTGCGGAAACTGCCTGCGCGACAGTGCGTTTGTTGCAGCACTGCGGCAGGAAGGACATGATGCGGTCATTCTTCCGGTCTATCTTCCCCTGTCCCTTGACCGTGATTCGAATGTAACAGATGTTCCGGTATTTTATGGGGCCGTAAATATTTACCTCAAACAACAATTTCCATTCATGCGAAATATACCGAATTGGATGGAACATCTCCTGAATTCTCAATCCATCCTTAAACTTGCAGCTAAAAAGTCAGGCTCCACCCGTGCGCACGGTCTCGAAGAGCTCACCAAATCCATGCTTCTTGGTAAGGAAGGATTCCAGCGGAATGAATTGCAGGAATTGGTGAATTTCCTTAAAGATTATGAAAAACCGGATGTGGTACATTTTTCCAATGCACTGTTGCTGGGAATGGCCGCCCAGATCAAAGAAGAGACCGGAGTTCCTGTGGTTTGTTCACTTCAGGACGAGGATATATGGGTAGATGCCATGGATCCGGCAAACCGCGAGGAGATCTGGCAATTGATGGCCGGAAAAGGCCGGGAGGTGGATGCTTTTGTATCCGTGAGCCACTATTTTGCTGCTTTTATGAAGGAAAAAATGAAAATCCCCGTCGAAAAGCTTCATGTTATCCCGATCGGGGTTAAGCCTGAAGATTATTCCTTCAATCTTCCGGCATCAAATCCCCCTGCCATAGGTTTCCTCTCAAGAATGTGTCCTGAAAATGGTTTTGAAATCCTTGTCGATGCTTTCATCCGGTTGAAATCAAACCGGAAATTCAATAACGTAAAACTTTATATCACCGGAGGAATGACCGGTGATGACAGATTGTTTTTTCACCGGCAAATGAACAAATTGAAAAAGAAAAATATTTTAAGTGATGTCCATATTTTTCATGATTTCACTGCGAAATCCCTTTCCGGGTTTTTCAGGTCCATTACCGTTCTTTCAGTCCCGGTGCTTAAAGGAGAAGCCTTCGGATTATACCAGATAGAAGCCATGGCCTCCGGCATTCCCATCGTTCAACCTGCACTCGGAGCTTTTTCTGAGATCGTGGAAACCTCCGGTGGTGGCGTGCTGTACCAGCCAAATACCCCAGAAGCGCTAACTGAAAAACTTGAAGAAGTACTCTCTAACAAGGAAACTCTCCATTGGATGAGTTACGCTGGCAGAAAATCCGTGGAAGAAAAATTTAACTGCAGAACACTCACCGGAGAAATGGTGAAAGTATACACCCGGATTATCCAGGACAAAAACCAAACCGAACACCAAACTTGAATCAGAAACCTGAAAAATCGTAAATCTAAAATCATAAATCTAAAATCGAATGTCCATCCTTGCCGAACTTCAAAACATTACAAAAATATACGCCAGAACGCTCCCCCAGTATCCGGCATCCGGCATCCAGCATCCAGCATCTAGCATCCTGCATCCTGAATCCTGCATCCTGAATCCTGCATCCTGCATCCACCATCCAATTCTTAACGACATTTCCATTTCTATTAACAACCACGATTCCATCGCCATTACTGGACCTTCCGGTTCGGGGAAAACGACCCTCCTGAATATTCTCGGAACGCTCGACCGTCCGACCTCCGGTAATGTGATCATCCAGGGAGAACAAACCTGTAATCTTGATGAAAAACAACTGGCAAAATTGAGGAACGGACAAATCGGATTTGTTTTTCAGCTGCATTATTTATTGCCACAGCTGACCCTGCTCGAAAATGTGTTACTGCCGCTTTTACCTGAAAAGGATAAAATGCGAAAAACAGTGGCCCGCGACCGTGCATATCATTTTCTTGGGAAAGTGGGTTTGAAGGAGCAGATTCATCAGCGACCGGTAACTTTATCGGTAGGAGAATGCCAGCGTGCTGCCGTTGTGCGTGCCCTGATCAATGAACCAAAATTATTGCTGGCCGATGAACCTACCGGTTCACTCGATTCCGGTAACGCAGCCATGCTAGCTGCTTTACTTACCAACCTGCATCATGAAATGGAACTTTCGATGGTAATTGTGACCCATTCGATGGAATTGGCTCTTCACATGGAGAAAATATACCGGTTACAGGCTGGAAAGCTGGAACAGATTGATAAAAAACAAACCTGATCATGAACCGGACAGGACTAATCTTTCGGAATCTGTGGTTTTTTCGTAAACCCTGGCTGGGCATTCTTGCCGGTGTGGTCATCAGCACCGCGGTACTCACCGGTTCGTTGATCGTCGGTGACTCTGTTAGGTTCAGTCTTCAACAACTCACCGTTAAACGCCTTGGGAAAATCAGGTTTGCTCTTCAGCCTGGCGACCGTTTTTTCCGTCAGGATCTGGCCTGGGAATTATCTGTAAAAACCGGAATGAATATCGCACCGGTGATGCAATCCGAGGGAATTGCCATTAACAGCGATAAAAATTCAAGGATCAACAGGGTTCAGGTTGTGGGTATCGATGATCGTTTCAACCGGTTATGGGACCAATGTCCTGTTTCATTGCGAGAAGATGGAGCCATCTTGAGTAGGAATGCCGCGGCAAAACTCGGACTTAAGACAGGTGATGCAATTCTTATCCGGATCAACAAACCAGGTAAAGCCTCCCAAAATGCCCCCTTTGTTTCGGAAAAGTATTCCTCGGTTTCACAAAGATTTACCGTCACCGCTATTGCCGATGACCGGCAGTCAGGCCGGTTCAGCCTCAAAAGCAACCAGTCGGCACCATACAATGTCTTTGTTTCATTAAAACAAATGGCCAGGGTTCTTGACCTTGGAGGATTGGCTAATCTACTGCTGGTCGGGGAAAGTGGAAAAATGTATACTGACCTTGAAAATTTAAATATTTTTTTACGGCAAACGTGGACCATTCAGGATGCCGGACTGAACATCAATATTTCAGGCAAAGGGAAAGGAGATACATCGGCTGCTGAAGTTTTCCGGATCACATCCGACCGGATATTTATCGGTGACACCATGGCTCAGGCAATAAAATCAACACTTCCGGGAAGTGAAGGTATCCTGACATATATGGTGAATTCCATTTCTTTCAGGGGAAGATCGACTCCTTATTCCTTTGTGACTGCCATGGATGATGCCTTGCTAAATCAACATCTTACCGGTAACGAGATCCTGATCAATAAATGGCTTTCGGACGATCTGGGCGCCAGTACCGGGGATTCGATAAAGCTGCGCTATTTTATTGTGGGAAATACCCGGACCTTGAAGGAAGATAGTTCGGTTTTCATTATTAAAAAGGTCCTCTCGATGCAGGATCCACTCTGTGATCCGGCACTTATGCCTGATTTTCCCGGTATGGCGGATGCCGGAAACTGCCGTGATTGGGAAACAGGAGCTCCGGTTGATCTGAAACGCATCAGAATTAAGGATGAACAATACTGGAACCAATATCGTGGAACGCCCAAGGGATTTATTGCATTAAAAACAGGTCAGAAAATATGGAATAATCCGTTTGGTACACATACTGCAATCCGGTTCATTGACCAACCATCAGCGTTACCCAAAATCCGAAAATCCATAATGGATAAACTCGATCCTGCAGTATCCGGGATGATCTTCCGGCCTGTTTTCGTTGAAGGAACCGCTGCTGCTTCTAATTCCACCGATTTTGGCATGCTCTTTCTGAGTCTGGGATTTTTTATCATTCTGGCCGCATTGTTGCTTTCGTCCTTGTTATTTTCCTTACATGTTACAACCCGTATGCGGGAAACCGGAATACTGACCATGTTGGGATTCAGAAAAAAACAGATCGGGAGTCTTCTTTTCACGGAAGCTGCAATTATCGTCATCTTGGGTGGTATCCTGGGTTCCATCGCGGGAATCGGCTGCAATGGATTGCTGTTGCTCGGGTTGAATACACTTTGGCAGGATGCAGTACGAACCTCCGCACTGGAAATGCATCTTAATCCGGTCACCCTTTTGGCCGGAGCACTTTCCGGGATAACAATGACCATGCTCGTTCTATTCCTGACACTGCGAAGAGTGCTTCGAAAATCCATTTCGGAACAGGTCAGGGGTATTTCATCACAATCTTTAAAGGGAAATCTTTCTCACAAAAGGATCATTGGTTTTATTGCCTTGTTTTTTGCTTTGGTTGCCCTGGGAATGATTGCTTTGTCCTTTCTCCTGATACCGGAAGCCAATCCCGGCCTTTTCATGCTATATGGATTTTCCCTTCTGCTTGGGGGTGTTATCGGACTATATTATTTCCTGTGGCATTTATCGGAAACACCGGGAAACGGATTGCCAAAGTTCTTTAAGACAATATTCAAAAATGCAGCGCTGAATCGCAATCGTACTATGGCAGCAGTAACATTACTGGCGCTGGGCACATTCAGTATTATAATAACCGGCGCAAACCGCAAAACTATTGGACCGGAATTCGCCAATCCGCAATCAGGAACCGGAGGATTTCTTCTGTGGGCCGAAACCACAATTCCTATCCGGGTCGATTTGAATTCTAAGGAAGGACAAAGGAAATCAGGATTGGCTGATGAGGCTGAGCTCAACGGTGTTCATTATTTCCAGATCAAACAGATGGATGGCGATGATGCCAGTTGCCTGAACCTGAACCAGGTCAGTCAGCCGAAACTCCAGGCAATTGATGCGGCTTATCTGGATAAATTGAAATCGTTTAGCTTTATCAACTTTGATCCGGTTGTGGATCAAAAGCATCCATGGAATGCGCTGAACCATAACTTGTCGCCAGGTGTCATTCCGGCTTTTGCAGATCAAACAGTAATTACCTGGGGACTTCGGAAAAAAATAGGAGATACGCTTACTTATCGTACAGAATCAGGAAAAATATTATACCTAAGGCTAATGGGAGGACTTGATAATTCCATATTCCAGGGGAACATGCTCATTTCCGATACACTTTTCAGAAACTATTATCCCTCCGTTAACGGTTCTAGAATTATACTGGTGAATGGTCCGGCGGGGAAACAGGAAATCATTGCAAACCGGCTGGAACATCTTTTTCAGGATCAGGGAATGATGGTCTCTCCCACAACGGAACGGCTTGCAACATTTAATTCGGTCGAGAACACGTATATTTCGGTATTTATGTTCCTCGGCGCATTTGGTGTTATCCTGGGCACTTTTGGCCTTGGGATAATATTATTGCGGAATATTCATGAGCGCAGGCAAGAACTGGCACTTTATCTTGCCTTGGGCTTTCCGAAAAAATTCATTCTGAAACTCCTGGTTACAGAACATGTATTTATCCTTATTTCAGGCATTATTCTGGGTTTCATTCCCGCACTGGCCGGCATTCTGCCGTCTTTGGTTTCCCCGGCATTTCATTTCCCATACACTTATATTCTAACAACGTTGTTTCTGATCCTGTTGAGTGGTGTTTTATGGATCTTTTTTCCAGTCAGATCGATATTGAAAAAAGAAATCATCCCGGTTTTAAAGAACGAATAACTTTTATTCCCTGAGTTATACAATCTTATTGGAATTTACACTTTTATTATTTGTAATTCAAAAGATTGTATATCTTTGTCACAACAGGATCATTATGTCTCAAAAACTTATTTTTACCCTGTTGATTCTTTTACTGCCACTACTGATCTTTTGCGGGTTCTATTTCCATTTCCGTGGAGCGCAGGTTCCTGAAAGAGAAAAGTTTGCCTCCATTCTATTTCACGATGGCGATCTGGTTTTCCGGAGGGGACGGAGTGTAGAAAGTTTTGCGGTATACCTGGCCGATAGGAACCGCGACTTTTCGCACATCGGCCTGGTGGTGATGGATCATGGCAAACCCTATGTCATCCATGCTGTTCCGGGTGAATCGGGAGAAAAAATCTCCCTGGTGTCAAAAGAACCGATTCAACGTTTTCTCGACGGTTCAAAGGCAAGTCATTGGGCTGTTTACCGGTCCCGATTTTCAATATCAAAGTTGCACCTGGTAGCGATAAAGGCATTGGAGTTTTGTAACCGGAAAACCGAATTTGATAACGATTACGATCTGACGACCGATTCGCGGTTATATTGTACAGAGTTGGTCCTGAAAGCATACCAGGCCGCAGGAATTGAACCCGGCAAATACCCGCTGAGCGAGTTGCGGTTCGTGGTAGGAATTAAAAAGATCCTCTTTCCCAGTGCATTTATTCGAAGCCCTGATTTTTTCAGGGTCTGTTCATATTAATTATTGTTTAACTAAAATCCAATCTCTATGAAAAAAGTATCCGGATTACTCACAGCAATGACAATGTTATTTGTTCTTGGTTTATTCTCTTGCGGCGGCGGTGGCGGAATTATGGGAAACACCCCCGGTGATAAAGTAAAAAAAGGAGTGAAACTGTTGTATGATAAACAGTATGAGGCTGTGGTGAAAATGTATGTCAAGAAAGAAGGTGAAAAACTTACCGCGGAAGAGTCGGCTAAGCTGGCAGGTATGATGCCGATGGCCCTCAAACAAAAAGAGTCGAAGCAGGGGTTGAAAGATGTGGAGATCATTGAAGAAAAAATATCTGAAGATGGGAACAAGGCTACTGTCAGTTATAAAGTGATTTATAACAACGGTGAAACCGAAAATGAAAGCGCCAAGTTGATCAAGGTCAGCGGTGATTGGTATTTAGTGATCGGGAATTAAGGAGGTTGCCTGAAACGCATATGCATAGGGAAGAAATTCTCCCTATTTTTTCCGGACTGCATCCTCCACAATAATATCATAAAAATAGCCGGCGCCGAAATCCTTTTCCAGTGTTACCAGGCCCTCGAAAAGTACAACATCACCAACTTTCACGGAATCCTGTGTGGTTATGGTGAGATCAAATTTATTGCCATCTCTGGTACCATCCTGAATATGGACCCAGTTCTTTTTCATGATACCGCCAGCAAAGTTTACCACTTCTCCACGGATCTTAATGGTTTTTCCAGCCAGGGAACTCCTTTTGGAAGAGAGTTCAGCAATGGTAACTCCACCTTCCGCCCTGGGTACGAGAATACCTTCATGCTCGATCGGAGGTTGTTTGCCACCTGACTGTGGAGCCGGCACCGGGTTTGTTGTGGTTATCGGCTGATCGGTAAAATCCTGAACAAAAAAAATGCTCTGGAAAGTTCTCTTTAATTCCTTACTGGTAAATTCTTTCATTTCAGCACCATTAGACCAGTAGTACGTCTTCCCTTCCTTGATATCCGCTTTGGTAATGGCTACCCAGTATTCCTGATTGTCGGCCGACACACGTACATAGGTATACCTGCTCGTCTGTATCACTTCTTCGGCAACAACTTCATGCGCATTCGGAGAAAGGTTCGCTGCTTTTTTTCTGTTGCTCAAACCGCAGGAAATCATCATTGCAGCGAAACCAATGAAAAGGACGAAAAAAATTATTCTAATTTTCATATTTTTGTGGTTGACCTGGATTTTTATTACTTTAGCATACAAAGCTAAAAATTTAATATATTATACAAAATCGGATCTCATGTCAATTGGTCATAAAATTTATATTGTTACTTTAGTTGTTATTGTTGTAGTCGTTTTTGTATTTCTTTGTCTGATCGGATTTTCATATTATAACGTCCCCCTGGAGGAAAGATTTTTCCACGAAAGCCATAATCTATTAAAACCGGGGGGCACCCTGGGTCACGGTTTGGGAATCTTTGGATCCCTCTCCATGATATTTGGTATGTTATTATATATGGTAAGAAAAAGGATGCGTTCTCTTTCGCGTCTTGGGGTTTTAAAACATTGGCTTGAATTCCATATTTTTCTTTGCACACTTGGACCGGTCCTGGTTCTTTTTCACACCTCATTCAAATTTGGCGGATTGGTAGCGGTAAGTTTCTGGAGCATGGTCGCCGTATTCTTAAGTGGAATTATAGGAAGATTTATATATATTCAAATCCCGCGGACAATAGAAGGGCGGGAATTAAGTTTAAATGAAGTAAGGGATATGAAAACCAATATCGGATTAATGCTCTCGGAATCCTTTAAATTGGATGAAACGAGTCACAATCTGATCGTTGAATCAACCAAGAGAAAGGTTGAACTTTATCAGGCAAATTTCATTGCACAGTACATTAAGAAATTTATAACGGACAGGAAGACCATTCGCAGCGTCAGAGTCGTTCTTAAAAAGAATAAGCTTCCTCATTCAGATCTGCGAAAGGTATTGAAACTCGTTAAACATGAAATATCATTGAACCGGAGAATAGAACAACTGGTGACCATGCAGAAGCTTTTTAAGTACTGGCATGTAGCACATCTTCCCTTTGCTCTTGTCATGGTCATCATCATGATCATCCATGTTGCGGTAACCATTGTCTTGGGTTATCGATGGATTTTTTAAACTATGGAAACTCTTGTTGAGAATATTCTGGTTTATTCTGTAGCGCTATTGATCTGCCTTACCATTGTTATTATTTATCTGCGCAGGGAACGTCGAAATTCAAAATTAGTCGGAGAAAAGATCATCAAGGCCAAACAGGAAGGGCTTTTTGAACCGGTTTCCCTCCATCCCGTTGTGGATGTCAATAAATGTATTAAAACCGGCGCCTGCATCTCAGCTTGCCCTGAAAAAGATATTCTCGGCATCCAGAACGGGAAAGCTACAACCATAAACGCTTCTCATTGTATCGGGCATGGCGCTTGTTTTCATGCATGTCCAACCCATGCAATAACCCTTTGTATTGGCACAGAAAAACGGGGTGTTGATTTACCTCATGTTAACCAGAATTTTGAAACAAATATTCCTGGAATCTATATCGCCGGTGAGCTTGGTGGTATGGGTCTTATAAAAAATGCCGTTGAACAAGGCCGCCAGGCGGTTGAAAATATTGTGAAAGCCGGAAAAAAACAACACCAGGCGAGTTACGACCTCATCGTTGTTGGCGCCGGACCTGCCGGCATTTCTGCTACTCTTACGGCAAAAAAAAATCATATTAATTGTCTTACCCTGGAGCAGGATACTTTGGGTGGTACCGTTTTTACATTCCCCAGATCAAAAATTGTCATGACATCCCCTATGGATCTGCCTCTTTTCGGAAAATTGAAACTATATGAAACAAGTAAACCGGAATTACTTGACTTGTGGCATACTGTTCTGAAAAAGAACAACATTACCATTAAAGAAAACTCCAAAGTGGAAGCCATCGTCTCAGAAAACGGTCATTTCCGGGTGGAAACCCTCTCCGGGGAGAAATTCACCGCACTCAATGTATTATTGGCTATTGGACGGCGCGGAACTCCAAGAAAACTGGATGTTCCAGGCGAATCAATGGAAAAAGTTGCCTATCGCCTCCTGGAACCCGAAGGCATTCAAGGGAAAAACATTGTTGTCGTCGGAGGTGGCGATTCAGCCATTGAGTCGGCCCTATTGCTATCGGAACAAAACAAGGTAATCCTGTCATACAGAAACGAAGCTTTCAGCAGGATAAAACCCAAGAACCTTGAAAAAATCAATGCTGCTAAAGCAGATGGTACTGTTGATGTCAGATTTAGTACCAATCTTACTGCTATCGATAAAGATACCGTGACCATTGCCTTTGTAAATAAAGAAGGAGAACCTCAGCAGATAAAAAATGACATGGTCTTTATCTTTGCCGGTGGAGAGCTTCCTACGCAGTTCTTGATGAAAATTGGTTTAACGATCACTAAAAAATTTGGTGAGGCAATTTTAAAACACCGATAAACCTTTTTGTAGATATTTTGTCTTATTATCATGAGAAAAGCGATTGCTTTTGGTTTTTATATTTTGATATCCGTGGCCGGAAGCGATGTTATCGCTCAAATTTCCCCTGGAAAGCTTGCAGCTGTTCATGCTCACCTGGAAGGCATTTCGAATTGTACCAAATGCCATGAACTGGGTGACAAGGTCACAAATGCAAAATGTCTGGATTGCCATCTTGAACTGAAATCACGGATCGAACAGAAAAGAGGCTACCATGCTTCTACGGAAATCCGGGGGAAGAATTGCGTCAATTGTCATAATGATCACCATGGAGTAAATTTTCAGATTCTCAGGTTTGACAAAGAAAAATTTAACCATGATCTGACCGGTTTCAAATTAACCGGAATCCATGCAAAAAAAGAATGTAAAGAGTGTCATAAGGCAGAACATTTTACCGATACTAAGGTTAAAAATAAAAAATTTACCTATCTCGGATTAAGTAATGCCTGTCTGGGTTGTCATATCGATTATCATCAGAAAACAATGGCGTCGGCCTGCTCAAATTGCCATGGATTTGATGCTTTTAAACCGGCTTTAAAGTTTAATCATGCCTTAACCAAATATCCCCTGACGGGTACGCACCAGTCGGTCCCTTGTGTAAAATGTCATGAGGTGACCACAAAAAATGGAGTAAAATTTCAGGAATTCGCAGGCATCGGATTTCAAAGTTGTTCGAATTGTCATACCGATCCGCATCAGAACAAGTTTGGACAGAACTGTACCGAGTGTCACGTCACCGAATCATTCCATACTGTGAAAGGAATATCGAATTTCGACCATTCCAGGACCAAATTCAAGCTGGAAGACAAGCATCAAAACGTTTCCTGCAAGAAGTGTCATAAAACAAGTGTTACAGCTCCGTTGAAATATGCCCGTTGTCTGGATTGCCACGCCGATTACCACAACAATCAGTTTACCAAACAAGGCGTGGTACAGGATTGCTCCGGTTGTCATAACACAAAGGGATTTACACTATTTTCCTATACCGTAGAGCAGCATAACAGCGGCAATTTCAAGTTGGAAGGAGCCCATCTTGCTACTCCCTGCTTTGCCTGTCATAAAAAGCAGGAAAAATGGAGTTTCAGATCTGTCGGGTTACATTGTGTCGATTGCCATAAAGATATTCACGAAACATATATCAAAAAGGAAATTTACCCGGATGCAAGTTGTGAGAACTGTCATAATCCATTCCGATGGAATAACATTACCTACGACCATTCAAAAACAGGTTTTGTGCTTTCCGGCGCACATCTGAAGCCAACTTGCAGGGATTGTCATTTTAAGAAAGAGGCAGATGGCCGGGAGATCCAACGATTCTCCTCGTTGACAAAAGGATGTATTCAGTGTCACTCCGATATCCATTTTAAACAATTCGAAAGTAACGGAGTAACAAATTGTTTAAAATGCCATAATGATAATCTCTGGAAAATCACGAACTTTGATCATAATTCTACTGCATTCAGATTGGATGGCAAACACCAACATGTGGCATGTGTTAAGTGCCATAAGCCGGTAACAGTTGAACAAAATACATTTGTTCTTTACAAAATAAAAGGTACAAGATGCGAAAATTGTCACTAAATATTTTGTCGTTATTGGTATTTGTATTCATCTCCGGAAGGCTGATTGCGGATTCGCCTCATGGTAAAGATTTTAAACTGAACTGTGATCTTTGCCACAGTTCAAACA
>JALNZC010000055.1 GCA_023229525.1 Bacteroidales bacterium | reverse complement strand
TGAAGCGTCAGGCAATGTAAAATAAAACTTACTGCCTTTGCCAGGCTCGCTTTCTACCTGGATTTTTCCATGATTTTTTTCAATCAATTCCCGGCATAGAATTAATCCGAGACCGGTACCTTTTTCCAGCGCTGTTCCATCGGTCCTGGTTTTTTCATCGATACGGAAAAGCTTCGGCAATAAATCCTTTTCAATGCCAATTCCTGTATCCGTAACACACACTTCAACCATTGCCGGTTGATCTTTTGTTGCCGGAATATCACGGGTCAATATTCTGACCTGTCCTCCGTCAGGAGTAAACTTAATGGCATTGGAAACAAGATTCCGGAAAACAGTCCTTACCATATTTTCATCAGCGGTTACCAAAGTATTGAAATTGACTGCGGTATAAAGCTTTATCTGCTTTTTTTCCGCCTGGTCCCGCAACAGAATTACTACATCGTTCGCGATCTGGCTTAAATCAATACGGACAGGTTGAAATTTGATCTTGCCGGTTTGAGTCATGGCCCATTCCAATAGGTTTTCGAGCAACCGGAAAGTATTATTTGCAGAAGAGTTGATATTGCGTATAAAATTCTGACGTTCTTCCTCGGTGTAATCATCCCACTCCGTTGTCAGAATATCTGAGAATCCCATGATTGCATTAAACGGGCCTTTCAGGTCATGCGCAATGATGGAAAAAAATTTGTCCTTGGTGTTGTTTAGCTCCCGGAGTTCTTCGGTATAACTGACCATTTTATCCTGCGAAGCTTTTCTTTCCTCTTCAACACTAATCGCCGAAGCAATAAGGGAAATAAAATATTTATCGGCGGCATCGGGTAAATAGTCATGCTGAAAAACGGCACAAAGTGAGCCTACCGGCTGACCCGAGAAGGAAACCACTTTGCCCAGGTAAGTGCGAAGTTTGTATTTCGCAACGTTTGGGTCGGTTTTAAAATACTCCGTATCCGGTAAATTTTCAACGATTACAACATCCTCTCCGTTGTTCCGGATCACGTCATAACAGATATGCCCGTGTGGATCTGAAGTTGTGACATAATCATCGGGAATATTCCACTGTCCAAGCGAACAAATCAGGCCACCTTGCAAACGGTTGTAGATAGCACAGGTTGCACCGAGTATTTCGCCACACAAACTGGTTAGCAGGTTGATGTTTTCAAGCGGGTTGGCGCCGAATGAGAGTAAACACTGGCTGAATTTTTTTAACTGATCATCTGATTTTTTTCGTTTCGAGATATTCCGGACCATGGCCTGTAAATATTTTTTACTGCCAACGGTAACGGCATTCAGACTGACCTCGGAATCGAATAAAACACCATTTAATTTCTGATGTTTCCATTCAAACCGTTGGGGTTGTCCGGCCAGGGCTTTCCCTATCTTTTCTTTTGCCCGTATATTCGATTCCACTCCATCCGGTTGAAATAAAGGAGAAAAATCCAGTGGGGATTTTCCGATGATCTCCTCCTTCAGACAACCAAAGGTGTCAAGTGTCTTTGAGTTGCAATCAATAAAATCCGTTTCATTCATTAAAAACATAGCGTCATGGGCCGTTTCAAAAAGCAGTTGGTATCTGATTTCATTTTGCAACAGTTCTTCCTCTGCCTTTTTCTGGCGTGTAAGATCGCGAACAGTGGCGATCATACCCACTTTTCGGCCATCCCGGTCAGCCAGAACCGAAGAATTGATCTCTCCATAAAATTCCGATCCATCGATCTTTTTCAACAAGTATTGATTATCTGGCAACTCAATACCACTGAAAAGATTCCGGAAATTGAGCATGGCTTTTTCTTTATGACCATCTGTTATCCAGTCGAAAATCCGCGTTCCGGTTAAATCGTGCTCATCCCCGCCGAAAATAGTATATACCACCGGAGAAGCATAAAGAAAATATCCTTGCATATCGGTAATAGTTATGCCATCGGGAGAAGTCAGAATCAGTTTCCGGTATAATTCTTCAGGCTGCATTCCGGGAAAAAGAGACAGGGGCACAATCAATTCATGTGAAGGGTGTATCGGAGGCAAGTCAATTTTTTCATTCATAACTAAAAAAGTTAATTTTGCATGCCTGATCCGAATAGAGGGGGTATGTTTTGTAAAGTTACAAATATTTTCACCCTGAAGTTCGATGATTCTTCTCTTTTTCATGATTGATACAAATCCCAAAAAAGAAACAGTTTTACTGGTTGGTCTGGCCACCCGGATTCAGGATGTTGACCATACTACTGAATACCTGGATGAACTGGCTTTCCTTGTTGAAACAGCGGGTGGAATCCCCGTGAAACATTTTATCCAGAAACTGGATTTTGCCGATCCCAAAACATATGTCGGCAGTGGAAAATTGAAGGAAATCAAATCCTGGATTGCAGATAATCCGGTGGATATGGTAGTCTTTGACGATGCCCTTTCGCCGGGGCAGATCCGGACGATCGAAAGAGTGCTTGAATGCCGGATTATCGACCGGAATAACCTTATTCTCGATATTTTTGCCCGACGGGCTAAAACCTCCTATGCAAGAACACAGGTTGAACTTGCTCAAAATGAATATCTCCTGCCTCGACTGACCAGGATGTGGACCCACCTTGAGAAACAACGTGGTGGTATTGGTCTGCGGGGACCCGGTGAACAGGAAATAGAGACCGACCGCCGTATTTTACGATACCGGATCTCTCTGCTGAAAAAGAAACTGCAGGATATCGACAAACAGAAGTCTACACAACGAAAACACCGGCAGAACATGATGCGGGTTGCACTTGTAGGTTATACCAATGTGGGAAAGTCAACCGTCATGAATCTTTTATCCAAGTCAGATCTGTTTGCCGAAAATAAGCTTTTCGCAACACTGGATACCACTGTTCGTAAGGTTGTTATTGAAGATCAGCCATTTCTTCTTTCCGACACCGTAGGATTTATCCGGAAACTGCCCCATTCCCTTATCGAATCGTTTAAATCGACGCTCGACGAAGTGCGCGAAGCTGATCTCCTTATCCATATTGTCGATATCAGCCACCCTGGATTCGGGGAACAAATCAATGTGGTGAAACAAACACTCACCGATATCAACGCTTCCGATAAACCGACCATAATGCTGTTCAATAAAATTGACGCCTATAAATTCACACCAAAAGAATCAGACGACCTATCTCCTGCCACCAAAGAAAATATTACGCTTGAAGACCTCGAAAAAACCTGGATGGCAAGAGAAAATCTTCCATCTTTGTTTATCTCGGCTACCCAAAAAATGAATACCGGCGAATTCAGGGAACTCTTGCGCAGGGAGGTCCGCAAACTTTATCTGGCTCGCTATCCTGGAAATCAACCATCGGAAAAATCTGTATACTGATAATCCATCAGCATACAACAGAAATTCTGTATTTTTGCGCAATTCCCCATACGCATGAAAGATTTTATATCTAAAAAAACCTTTCTCATACTTCTTGCTATCATTTCAGGGTTACTCCTGTCGTTGGGTTGGCCGGAGCGCGGATTCCCCGGATTATTGTTCATTGGATTTGTACCGCTTTTATTCCTGGAGGAAATCCTTACCCGGAATCGCGACCGTGATATTAAATTCAGTGTCTTGCTATGCTCCTGGCCGGGATTTTTCGTCTGGAATATACTGACAACATGGTGGATTGTAAACTCTACGTTGATCGGAGCCGCCTTGGCTATAATCCTGAATTCTCTATTTATGTCGATCATTTTCCAGACTTATCATTGGTCAAGGAAAAAATTGCAACATCCACTGGCCGGATATGCGGCATTGATCAGTTACTGGATAGCCTTCGAATACCTTCATCTTAACTGGGATCTGAATTGGCCATGGCTCAACCTGGGAAACGGTTTTGCTTCATACTACAAATGGGTACAATGGTATGAATTCACAGGAACTTTCGGTGGGACCATTTGGATATTGGTTGGGAATATATTGGTTTTTGAGCTATTAAAGAAACTCAAAACTCAAAATTCAAAATTCCTTGTTCAATATTCAATATTCATTGTTATCTGGATTTTCGCACCACTCATATTCTCTTACGTCACCTACTCCAACTACCGTGAAAAAAAGGACCCTGTGACTTTTGTTGTCGTTCAGCCAAATCTTGATCCTTATTCCGAGCAATATACATTGGCCCCTTCAGCGGTGGTCGGAAGGATCCTGAAAGTTGCGACCCCATATCTTGATAAGAACACCAATTTTCTGATTGCTCCGGAATCGGCCATTCAGGAAAATATGTGGGAAAATGACCTGTCGAGTTTTAGTAGCATACAACATCTGCATAATCTTCTTTTTCAATATCCGGATCTCAATATATTGGTTGGCGGTTCTACTTTTTATCAGTTATTACCAGGAGAACCTTTACCAAGGTCTGCCCGGAAATTTTCCGATACCGATCATTTTTATATCGCGTATAATACAGCCATTATGATTAATATCCGCGATTCCCTGCAACTCTACCACAAGTCAAAACTTACACCCGGTGTTGAAATATTACCTTCATTCAAAGGGTTTAAATGGCTCGAAAATTACGCTATCGATCTCGGGGGAACAGTGGGTAGTCTGGGTACCGACTCCATCAGGAAAGTTTATAATACGGTCAATACGGTAAAAGTGGGACCGGTTATTTGTTACGAGTCGATTTTCGGAGAATTTTTTGCCCGGTTTGTCCAAAATGGCGCACAATTGATGATCATCATTACCAACGATGGTTGGTGGGGAAATACAGCGGGTCACCGGCAGCATTTTTCTTTTGCACACCTCCGGGCGATCGAAACACGACGTTGTATCGCACGTTCGGCAAATACCGGTATTTCTGCATTCATTAACCAGCGGGGGGATGCTTCTGGGGTAACTGAATACTGGAAGCCGGCAGTAATCAAAAGCACGCTCAACGCCAATCAAAAAATTACTTTTTATGTAAAACACGGTGATTATCTCGCCCGGATATTTTCATGGCTTGGAGGAGCGCTTTTGATGGTTACCCTGGTTCTTTCGTTTCAGCGTCGGTTTAAAAAAACAGGTCATGAATAAGGATGCAGTCACTCAATATCCCATCAATGAATTTGCGAGAAAAAGATGGAGTCCCAGAATTTTTCTTAATAAACCAGTCGAACAGGAAAGACTGGTAAGTATATTTGAAGCGGCCCGCTGGTCGGCATCATCTATGAATGAGCAACCCTGGAGATTTATTATCGGCATTAAACCTGATGAGAGTTGGAACAAGATTTTCGAGACCCTTGTAAAAGAAAATCAGGTCTGGGCACAATCTGCTCCGGTTCTTACCATTGTCTGCGGGAAAAAGACATACAGCCGCAATAACAATCCCAGCGCTATTTTCCCTTACGATGTGGGCCAATCTGTGGCTCACCTTAGCATCGAAGCTATGCACCAGGGAATTTATGTGCATCAGATGGGTGGCTTTTCGACTGAAAAAGCAATAGCGCTTTTTGATATTCCCATCGATTTTCAACCATTGACTGCCATCGCCATCGGTTTTATCGGAGACCCCGAGTCTCTTCCCGGGACACTGAAAACAAGAGAATTAGCCTCCCGCTCAAGAAAAAATCTGAAGGAGATTGTCTTTCGGGAAAAATTTGGAACCCCTGGCTTGACAGGGTAAGTTTACCTTTGGTTGTTATTAATCAATGGCATGATCCCCAGACAAGCCCTGGACTCGGATTCCGCCCCATTGGGACGGGGAATTTAACGCAGAATTAAATTAAAACAAATGAGAATAAAACCTGAATTTTTCATGATTTTGCTACTCCTTTTACTTGTGGGATGTAACCAACCTGTAAGCAGGGAGGGAGAAAATCAATCAGCAACGATTCAAAAACCTCGGGTGGCAGTTCCCGAATTTAATTCCGATTCAGCCTATGCCAATGTAAAAATCCAGTTGGGATTTGGGCCACGTGTCCCCAATACCAAGGAACACGAAAAATGTGGTACCTGGCTTGACATGCAATTAAAGACTTTTACCCCAAACATTATTGTGCAAAAAGGCAAAGTCACCGCTTATAATGGAACTACTCTTGCTTTTCAAAATTTGATCGCCAGTTGGAAGCCGGAAACAAATAACCGGATATTGCTTTGCGCTCATTGGGATTCAAGGCCTTATGCCGATCATGACCCGGACCCTAAAAACAGGCGTAAACCTGTCGATGCGGCCAATGATGGCGCCAGCGGAGTTGCCGTCTTACTCGAAATAGCCCGTCAACTTCAATTGAAAGCGCCTCCGATCGGAGTCGATATTATTTTATTCGATGCTGAGGATTATGGACCTCCCCAGGATCTGCCAATTACCGAAAATGCTGACGAACAATGGGGTCTGGGAGCCCAATACTGGTCAAATAACCCGCATAAAGAAGGTTATACGGCCAGGTATGGAATCCTCCTCGACATGGTAGGCGCTTCAAAAGCGACTTTTCTGATGGAAGGAATTTCCTTGCAATATGCCGGTGATATTGTTAAATCAGTTTGGGCTGCTGCTAATCGTATCGGCTATTCTTCTTTTTTTCTTTTTGAACAGGGTGGTTTTATTACCGATGATCATTTGCCGATCAACAGAATCAGGAATATCCCAACCATTGATATCATTCATCTCGATAAAAACAGTGGGACCGGTTTTTATCCCGGCTGGCATACTACCCACGACAACCTGGCTTCCATCGATAAGCTCACACTAAAGGCAGTCGGCCAAACATTACTGACCGTCATTTACGAAGAAAAATAAAACGTGAGCAGTCACTCAGTCACTCAGTCACTCAATCACTCAATCACTCAATCACTCAGTCATTCAGTCACTCAATCACAACAATTCATTCGCCAAATTAGCCAACTCCGACCGTTCTCCTTTTTCAAGGCGGACATGAGCATAGATGTCGTGCTTTTTAACTTTGTCGATAAGTGTGGAAAGACCGTTTGACTGCGCATCCAGGTATGGTGTGTCGATTTGGTAGATATCTCCGGTAAAGATGATCTTCGTATTTTCACCGGCCCGGGTAATGATGGTTTTTATTTCGTGCGGTGTAAGATTCTGAGCCTCATCAACAATAAAACAAACATTGGAAATACTTCGTCCACGGATATACGCCAGCGGAGTAATGACCAGCTTTTCATTTTCCAGCGCTTCTGTCAGCACCTTGAATTCCTTGTCTTTTTCACTGAACTGGCTCTGTATGAATTTCAGGTTATCCCAAAGAGGTTGCATATACGGATCAAGTTTTGACTTGATATCACCCGGCAAAAATCCGAGATCTTTATTACTTAGGGGAACAATAGGCCGGGCCAGATATATCTGCTTGAAATTCCGCTTTTGTTCGAGCGCCCCGGCCAGGGCAAGTAAGGTTTTTCCCGTCCCGGCAATGCCTTGAAGGGTTACCAGTTTTACCCCTGGGTTTAAAATGGCATGCAAGGCAAACACTTGTTCGGCATTCCGGGGTGTAATTTTGTAACAACTCCGTTTTTCCAGTTTTTCTATCCGTTCAGTCACAGGATTGTAAAAAGCCAGAACAGAACTTTTCCCGTTCTTGAGTATGAAGTAATGATTGGGAAACGGATTTCGGACACCAATGTCATCAGGCAAACACCAACCTGCTTCATAGATGAAATCAATGATGGTCCTGTCAAGGTTCTCGATCAGCGTTTTACCTGAATAAAGTCCCTCCACGTCCTTGATTTTCCCGGTTTCGAAATCTTCGGAAGGGATATTCAGCGATTTGGCCTTTAACCTGAGATTGACATCTTTCGATACCAAAATGACCTTCTTGCCGGAATTTTCAGAGATCATCACCAAGGCTGCGTTCAAAATCCGGTGATCAGGTTTGTTCTCACCAAAAACTTTAATGGCATCCAGTTCACTTTGCTCATTCATGACAACCTTGAACTTCCCTCCCTTGGCGCTTCCCAATGAAATCCATTTGGTAAGTGTGGCTTTGTTCGACAGTTTATCGATGATACGGATGAACTCCCTCGCTTCAAAATTGATGGTATCGTTGCCCTTTTTAAAATTATCAAGTTCCTCCAGTACCGTTATCGGAATGGCAACATCATTGTCATCAAAACTGTGTATCGCGTTATGGTTGTAAAGGATAACAGAAGTATCCAACACAAAAATCTTTTTTTCTTTGGTTCTTTTCTTCAACATAAAAGAGGTTTTGAATATCATCAAATGTAACTAAGAAAAAGTCGTTTTATGATTTTTAAATGAGAAGATTTTAACAATGGGTTGTTAAGTTCGCAGAAGTTTTAACTTTGTCATTCTATGCAAGAAAAGAAACTTTTTCTCCTCGATGCGATGGCCCTTATATACCGGGCCTACTTTGCATTCAATAAAAACCCCCGGATGACTTCAAGGGGGATAAACACTTCGGCAATCTTTGGATTTGCAAATGTTCTTCTTGATCTTCTGAAAAAGGAAAGACCAACCCATATCGGAGTTGCTTTCGATACCATTGCACCTACGGTCCGGAAAATCGGATTTGAAGCCTATAAAGCACATCGCCAGGAAACCCCCGAAGATATCATTAAATCGTTGCCTTATATTCATGAATTGATTGAAGGATTCAATATTCCAACCCTTTATGTTGATGGTTATGAAGCAGACGATGTGATCGGGACGCTGGCTAAACAAGCAGAAAAGCATGATTTTGTCACTTATATGATGACATCCGACAAGGATTTTGGCCAGTTGGTAACTAACCATACCTTCATTTATAAACCGGGTAAATTCGGCAGTGACATTGAAATTCTTGGGGTAAATGAAGTCTGCAACAAATTCAGTATCAAACGACCGGAACAGGTTATCGATCTACTTGGCCTTTGGGGCGACGCTTCTGATAATATTCCCGGTATCCCCGGCGTAGGTGAAGTGACTGCTAAAAAACTCCTGGCTGAATTTGATTCAATCGAAAATCTGATTGCCAATTCAGCGAAGATAAGCAATGAAAAACTCCGGCAAAAAATCGTTGATTTTCAGGATCAAGCGCTTATGTCAAAACAACTGGCTACCATTATCCTTGATGTTCCCATCTCTTTTGATGAGGAAAAACTGAAAATGGAAACTCCCGACGAATCCCGGCTTAAAAAACTTTTTGACGAACTTGAATTCCGGACTTTCGGGCAACGCGTACTTACATGGATTTCAACCCTTGAAAACTCAAAAGTCAAAAGTCAAAATTCAAAACCAGAACTGAAAACTGAAAACAATCCAGATAATCTGGCATCCAGCATCCAGCATCCAGCATCCGGCATCCAGCATCCGGCATCCAGTATCCAGCATCCAGCATCCAGCATCCAAACCACCCCCCACAACTACCATCTCATCGACACTACCGGAAAACGTAATCAACTTATAGCAGATTTGAAGATTCAATCCGCTTTCTGCTTCGATACCGAAACCACAGGGGTTGATCCGAGTAACGCAGAATTGGTCGGGATTTCTTTTTCCTGGCAACCCCATGAAGCCTTTTATATTCCGTTGCCAGATAATTATCACGAAACCTTCAAGATCGTGATGGAATTCAAACAGATTTTGGAAAATGAAACTGTTCTGAAAATCGGCCAGAATCTGAAATTTGATATTTCCGTGTTAAAATGGTATGATATTGAAGTAAAAGGTCCATTATTCGACACTATGCTAGCCCATTACCTGATCCAACCTGATATGCGACACGGTATGGATTTTTTATCGGAAACCTATCTGAATTATAAACCAGTTTCCATTGAAACCCTGATCGGGAAAAAGGGACAAGGCCAACTCAGCATGCGTACAGTAGACTTCGAGACCATTAAGGAATATGCCGCCGAAGATGCCGATGTCACCCTTCAACTCAAACATGTGTTTGAACCCATGCTTCAGGAAACCGATACCCGGACATTGTTCGATACGATCGAGGTGCCGCTTATCACGGTACTTTCTTCAATGGAAGCGGAAGGAGTACGTATCGATCCCTCTTCACTCAAAGAATTCAGCGGAGAACTTGAAAAGGAAATAGCAATACTTGAAAACGACATTCATCAGGATGCCGGAACAACCTTTAATATTTCATCACCCAAACAATTGGGAGAAATTTTATATGACCGGCTCCGCATTGTCGATAATCCTAAACAAACCAAGACAAAACAAAACAGCACGAGTGAGGATGTCCTTGCCAAAATGGAACATAAGCATCCCATCATAAAAAAAATTCTTGAATACCGCTCCCTGACCAAACTGAAATCAACTTATGTGGATGTGCTTCCGACCTTGATCAATCCCAGGGACGGACGCATACACACTTCCTATAACCAGGCGGTGGCAGCAACAGGAAGATTGAGTTCCAACAACCCAAACCTTCAAAATATTCCGATCCGGACCGAGAAGGGACGGGAAATCAGAAAAGCCTTTGTTCCCAGAAACGAGAATTATGTTTTGTTGTCGGCCGACTATTCCCAGATAGAGCTTCGGATCATTGCTCATCTGAGCCATGACCCTGGGATGATTGAAGATTTTAAGCTTGGTCATGATATTCATGCAGCTACGGCAGCAAAGGTCTATGGCGTACCTTTAGCGGAAGTTAACCGTGAGATGCGACGTAACGCCAAAATGGTAAATTTCGGGATCATTTATGGAATCTCTGCTTTTGGATTATCCGAACGGCTCAATATCACCAGAAAAGAAGGCGCTGAAATTATCTATCAATATTTTTTGAAATATCCGGGTATCAAGACCTATATGGAGAACACCATCGCGTCAGCCAGGCGGTTGGGTTACGTGGAAACCATGATGAAACGACGCCGTTATTTACACGATATTAATTCCCGTAATGCGACTGTCAGAAGTTTTGCAGAACGGAATGCGATCAATGCACCCATTCAGGGCACGGCCGCCGATATGATCAAAATCGCCATGATCAATATTTTCCGGGCGCTTGGTCAACAATCAATGAAATCACGGATGATCCTCCAGGTACACGATGAATTGGTTTTTGATGTTCATCAAAACGAAATTGAAAAGATCAAAACCATTGTGGAGCGGGAAATGGTCGGGGCAATCCCGCTGGATGTCCCGGTGCTCGTGGAAATGGAAACAGGGAAAAACTGGTTGGAAGCACATTGACGAAGGACGAGGGACGAGGGACGAAGGACGAGGGGCGAGGGACGAAGGACGAGGGACGAGGGACGAAGGACGAGGGACGAAGGACGAGGGACGAAAGCATTTTAAAAAAATCGTAAGTCGTTAATCGTAAATTATAAGAGTTAATGAATAAATTTTCATCCTGATGAACTATAGCAATGACTCCCGGATTGTAATGACGCTGGATGCCGGCGGTACCAATTTTGTATTCAAGGCCGTTCAGGCAGAAGAGGAAATTCTCGATCCGATCTGTTTATCAGCCAATGGAGACAGCCTGGAACTTGTTCTTAAATCAATAATCGAAGGGTTCAACCTGGTTAAATCAAAGCTGGTTCATAAAGCCGTGGATACACACCAAAAACCGGTTCCATTAACAAAACAACCGGTAGCTATCAGTTTTGCATTTCCCGGCCCTGCTGATTATGAAAATGGCATTATCGGTGATCTGCAAAACCTTCCGTTTTTCAGAGGCGGGGTGGCGCTTGGGCCAATGCTCCGTGAAAAATTCGGTATCCCGGTATTTATCAATAACGATGGGGATCTTTTTGCTTATGGAGAAGCGATCGCGGGCCTTCTTCCCGGCATCAATAAAAAGCTGGAAGAGTTAGGTAATCCCAAAAGGTATCATAATCTTTTCGGGGTAACCTTTGGAACTGGTTTCGGAGGTGGAATAGTGACCCGTAACGGGCTTCATATCGGTGACAACAGTTCCGGCGGGGAGATCAACCGTATGCGCAACCGTACCTTTAAAAACTGGGATACCGAGGAGAGTGTAAGTATCCGTGGCATCAAACGCGAATATGCCAATAATACCGGCCTGAATATGAAGAGTTGTCCTGAACCCAAAGACATCTGTGAAATCGGTATGGGAAAAATGAAAGGTAATCGTCAGGCAGCAATTCAGGCATTTGATGCCTTTGCAAGGGACGCTGCCGATGCCGTCGCCAATGCCATTACGTTGATCGACGGGCTCGTCGTCATCGGGGGAGGACTCTCTGGCGCCTGGCCGCTGTTCTTGCCAAAGTTAGTTGAAGATATGAACCATCCCTTTGAGACAATGTCTGGTAAACCCCTCGAACGGCTCGAAACAGTCGCATACAATCTCGAAGACCCAATAGATTACGGGAATTTTCTGACCTCGACATCCAAAGTCATCCCTGTCCCTTTTTCGGAAAACATGGTCAATTTTGACCCTGAAAAGAAAATCGGAGTGGGCATTTCCAAACTGGGAACATCTAAAGCCGTGTCAATCGGCGCCTATGCGTTTGCCTTGAATATGTTATAATACAATAGATTCCAACGTGATTTTAATTATTTTTGTCGTATAATAATTTCCGATATGTTAACTTTTACAAATAAATCTTGACCTATGAAAACAAAATGTTTACTCTTTGTGCTGTTATTCTTAAGCGCCATTTCTTTCGGGCAGACTTTTCTTTGGGAATCCTTTGATGCAGGCCAGATGCCACCGTCAGGGTGGTCAATTAACGGATTACCGGCCCAATGGTCTGCAAGCAATACGAATAATGCGGGAGGGTCTGCCCCGGAAGCAAAATTTACGTATGTCCAACAAAATACCACTACCCGGTTAATCTCTCCGATGATGGATTTGACCGGGCTAACATCTGTTAAACTCTCCTTTAAATATTTTTATGATTGGTACGCTAACCCGGCTCCGAAAATCGGTGTGGCAACCCGTTCACACAACGGTACATGGAACAGTGTATGGGAAAGAGTACCTACAGGAAATGTTGGGCCAGTCCAGATTGATGTTCAAATTACCAATAGTGATGTCGGACAGTCGGAATTCCAGATTTGTATATTCCTCACCGGAAATATGTACAACCTGGATTATGTTTATATCGATAACATCCTGCTCTTTAATCCGCTTAATAAAGACGCAGGACTGGTATCATTAAGCGCAACACCAAACTACTTTGCCGATCCTGCCCAGGTTAAGGGGAATATCATTAATTTCGGACTCACCACCATTACGAATGCCGAAATTCAGTACACCGTCGATAATGGGCCGGTTAACACCACCAACATTACCGGTTTATCCCTGGCAACACAACAATCTTACACCTTTACCTGTAATCAATTGGTTGATACCTTTCTGGGACCTCACGACCTGACGGTCTGGATAAACAAGATCAACGGCAGCCCGGATGATAACCAATCCAACGACACCTTGCAGAAAACCATTACTAAGGTTTGCTACTCTATACCCAAAAAACCACTTTTTGAGGAATTTACCAGTTCGACCTGTAATCCATGCGCTCAGTTTAATGCGGGCTTTGTCCCTTGGTGTACCAGCCACGAAGAAGATATCACCCTGGTGAAATACCAAATGAATTGGCCTTCTCCCGGAGATCCTTATTATACACTGGAAGGAGGGGTTAGAAAAGATTTCTACGGAGTCGGGTTTGTCCCTGATCTTTATGTCAATGGCGAAGAAACAGCGACCAGCATGTCAGCAGTACAGCAAGCATTTACCCAAGCCAATTTGCAACCCGGTTTAATGAAAGTCATTGGTAATCATTCCCTGAATGGAACTGTTATGACGATCAACGCTACTGTTCTTCCCTTTTACAATTGTTCCAATGCCACCATTTACATTGTTGTCATGGAAAAAATCACACACAATAACCACATGACAAACGGTGAAACCAGTTTCCATCATGTGATGATGAAAATGGTTCCGAATGCCAATGGAACAACAACGAATCTTGTTGACCGTATTCCTTTTTCCATCAATGAAAATGTTAACCTCGCCGGTACCCATATCGAGGAATTCACAGATCTGATCGTAGGCATTTTTGTTCAGGATGGCTCCATGAAAGAGGTTTATCAATCGGATTATTCCCATGAAAATGGAATATTTGCCACTGAAGCGCGTTTGACCGATATTTCTATGGACGGAGTGCCTTTATCCGATTTTAACTCCGATACATATCTCTACGATGTTATACTTCCGGGAGGTACCGCAATAGTTCCTCAGGTTGAAGGAATCCCAATAGATACAAATGCAACAGTCATCGTTGTCCCCGCATCAACACTCCCTGGTGTTACAACCATTGATGTTTTTGCAGAAAACCTTGTCGCCCACAATTTGTATACCTTGAATTTTTCCTTTGCTGTTGGTCAGGAGGAACAAAAGCTCGAAGCCGTCCGGATGTATCCAAATCCGACAACCGGATCCATTTACCTGCTTGGAGCGACCCATGCCCGTGTCAGCATTTACAACAGTATAGGAACAATGGTGCATACCATCGAAGATTTAACTTCAAACACCTTGAATTTATCATCACTAATAAAAGGTGTTTATCTTATCAAAATCGAAAAATCGGATAAAACAGTTATTCAGAAAAAAATCGTTATTTTATAATCAGATAACGCTTCTCTTTTTTTTATCAGGAGGCTGTCCGTTCACGGGACAGCCTCTTTTGTATAGGTTACCTCTTTATGATCTTTGCCGTACCTGTTTGTCCGCCACTGGTCACATTTATAACATAGATTCCAGGGGGTCTGTCCCCAATCATAAATTCATATTTCCCGATCCCTGTCTTCTCTTCCTTAAGAATCATCTCTCCAAACATGCTGTAAATTTGGACAACAATCGTTGAAATATTTCTTTCCTTTGTTAATTCAAGGATAAACTTCCCTGTAGTCGGGTTGGGATATACTTTGAAAAATGGCAATTCCTGATCGGGATCCGTGGCATTTGCAATTATATCCGGTAAGGAATTAACCATTGAAGGCGCCTGTGTTCCGCAATATGATCCGTTTGTCGTAATATATCCATGCAGATACCCTCCATTGAGGACGGTTGTTCCGGATAAAAACCGGATGTTTTGTCCTGCAATCAAAGTAACGCTTCCTCCATTCTGAACCAGAAAACCAGTGCCGTTCCCTGCCAAAGTAATGGTTTGCAGGGCATTGTAACATTGTGTTTGACCATTCTGGATCAGAATATCTGAGAGGGCAAGTTCCGTGGGCACCAAAGGCGTCACCGTTATTTCCAGTTCCGGGGATGAAATTCCGTTTCCACAGTTGTTCGCTCCGGTTACCGTTATATTACCCGATAGCGCCGATGTTGAAAAATCCACGATAATGCTATTGGTGTTGTCGCCTGCCGTAATATATGCACCAGAGGGAAGCGTCCAGATATACCCGGTTGCGCCGGTAATCAACGGTACTGCGTACGTCAAGTCTGTCTGACCTTGCAAAACGGAGGTCGGCCCGGAAATCGTTCCGGCAGCAACCGGCAATGATTTCACTGTAAGCGCCAAAACATTGGTGGGTAATGGGCCTCCACACGTACCGGAAGCATTTTGTAACTGCCTGTAATAGGTTGTAGTTATCAGGATACCAGGTTGATAATTTCTATTTGTTGCTCCCTGGATATCAGTGAATGTTAAATTATTTTGTGATACCTGCCATTGATATGTGGGAGAAGTACCGTTTCCTGGGGTAACTCCATTTAATTGTTCCGGAACTGTTCCGGTACAAATAGTCTGACTGGCGCTGATTGAACCAACCAGTAATATTGGATTTACCGTTACAATAACGCTGTGGCTGTTTGTACAACTTGTAGCGGTAATGGTTTCAACAAGGGTATATGTTGTAGACACCGAAGGACTAACAATCGGGCTAGCCAGGGTAGAAGTAAATCCAACCGGTACCGAGGTCCAGCTATATGTACTTCCCGTTACCGGATCTGCTCCGATTTGTGTGCTTGAATTTTGACAGATTATCCTGTTTTCGCCGGTGATTGCTGCTGGCAAAGGATTTACGGTTACTACCACGCTGTTGCTTTTTGTACATCCTGTGGCTCTTATCGTTTCAACAACCGTGTAGGTAGTTGTTATTGTTGGGCTCACTACCGGATTCGCCACTGTAGAAGTAAAACCAACCGGTACCGAGGTCCAACTATAATTGTTACCTGCTACCGGCGCTACTCCAAGTTGTGTGCTTGAATTTAAACAAATAGCCCTGTTTGTGCCGGCAACTGCGGCTGGCAATGGGGTCACAGTTACAACCACGCTGTTGCTTTTTGTACATCCCGTAACAGTTTTCGTTTCAACAACCGTGTAGGTGGTCGTGATTGTAGGACTTACTACCGGGTTCGCTACCGTAGAAGTAAACCCCATCGGTACGGAGGTCCAGCTATAGGTGCTTCCCGCTGCCGGTGTTGCTCCGAGTTGTGTGCTTGTATTTAAACAAATCGATCTGCTTTTCCCGGGAATTGCAGCCGGTAATGGGTTCATAGTCACTACCACACTGTTGCTTTTTGTACATCCAGTGACAGTTATCGTTTCAACAACTGTATAAGCGGTTGTTACTGTAGGACTTACTGTCGGGTTTGCTATCGTAGAAGTAAAACCAGCCGGTACAGAAGTCCAGCTATAGGCGCTTCCTGTTACCGGATCAGCTCCAAGTTGTGTGTTTGAATTTAAACAAATTGCCCTGTTTGTACCTGCGATGGCTTCTGGTAAAGGATTTACGGTCACTACAACACTGTTGCTTTTAGTACATCCCGTAGTCGTTATTGTTTCAACAATAGTGTAGGTTGTCGTTACCCCAGGACTTACTATCGGGTTCGCTGCCGTAGAAGTAAACCCGACCGGTACCGAGGTCCAGTAATAGGAGCTTCCCTCTATCGGCGTTGCTCCGAGTTGAGTATTTGAATTTAAACAAATAGTCCTGCTTGCACCGGCAACCGCGATCGGCAATGGATTAACAGTTACTGTCACACTGTTGCTATTTACACATCCAGTGGCAGTTATCGTTTCAACAACCGTGTAAGTAGTTGTTATCGTTGGACTCACTATCGGGTTCGATGCCGTGGAAGTAAAACCAACCGGTACCGAGGTCCAGCTATATGTACTTCCCGCTACCGGATCTGCTCCAAGTTCTGTGCTTGAATTTAAACAAATTGACCTGTCTGTACCGGCAACTGCCGCTGGCAATGGGTTCACGGTTACAACCACACTATGGTTGTTTGTACATCCTGTGGCTCTTATCGTTTCAACAACCGTGTAGGTAGTTGTTATTGTTGGGCTCACTACCGGATTCGCTAATGTAGAAGTAAAACCAACCGGTACCGAGGTCCAACTATAATTGTTACCTGCTACCGGCGCTCTTCCGAGTTGTGTACTTGAATATAAGCAAATTGCCCTGTCTGTACCGGCAAATGCGACTGGTAATGGGTTTACAGTTACAACTACGTTGTTGCTTTTTGTACATCCCGTCGCAGTTATCGTTTCAACAACCGTGTAAGTAGTCGTGTTCGCTGGACTTACTACCGGGTTCGCGGCTGTAGAAGTAAACCCCGCCGGCGCCGAGGTCCAGCTATAGGTACTTCCTGGTACCGGAGCTGCTCCGAGTTGTGTGCTTGAATTTAAACAGATCGCCCTGTTTCTACCTGCAAATGCAGCCGGCAATGGGTTCACGGTCACTACCACATTGTTACTTTTTGTGCATCCCGTGGCAGTTATCGTTTCAATAACCGTGTAGGTAGTCGTTACCAGAGGACTCACTACCGGGTTGGCTGCACTGGAAGTAAACCCAATGGGCACTGAGGTCCAGCTATAGGCGCTTCCCGCTACCTGCGCTGCTCCGAGTTGTGTGTTTGAATTTAAACAAATTGCCCTGTTTGTACCGGCAAATGCAGCAGGTAATGGGTTCACAGTCACTACTACGCTGTTGCTATTTGTACATCCTGTGGACGTTATTGTCTCAACAACCGTATAAGTAGTCGTGCTCGAAGGACTTACTACCGGGTTCGCTATCGTAGAAGTAAAACCAACCGGTATCGAGTTCCAGCTATAGGTGTTTCCCGTTACCGGTGTTGTTCCGAGTTGTGTACTTGAATTTAAACAAATTGCCCTGTTTGTACCGGCAAATGAATCAGGTAATGGATTCACAGTCACTACTACGCTGTTGCTTTTCGTACATCCTGTTGCCGTTACCGTTTCAACAACCATGTAGGTGGTTGTTACTGTAGGACTTACCGAAGGATTCGCTATTGTAGAAGTAAAACCTGCCGGTACAGAAGTCCAGCTATAGGTACTTCCTGGTACCGGTGTTGCTCCGAGTTGGGCGCTTGAATTCACGCAAACAGCCTTGTTTGTACCGGCGATTGCTGCTGGTACAGGATTTATGGTCACTACCACGTTGTTACTATTTGTACATCCCGTAGTTGTAATCGTTTCAACAACCGTGTATGTAGTCGTTACCGTTGGACTCACAACAGGGTTCGCAAGGGTTGAAGTATAGCCAGGAGGATCAGAGGTCCAGCTATAAGTACTTCCGGCTACCGGAGGCGCTCCGATCTGGGTAACCAGTGATTGCCCCGGACAATAAGCGCCATTCGTAGTAATTTTTCCAAGAAGGTATCCACCGCTTTGTACTTTTAATCCGGGTAAATACTGAATTTTCTCTCCGGCAATCATGTTTGCAGTACCATTGCTCTGAACAACGAAGGTTGTACCGTTTCCGGCAACAGTAATCGTTTGTGAGGCATTATAACAGATAGTATTATCGATTGTTTGATCCGTCAGTATCAAATCGTCCGGGATTTCAGGATTTGCAGGATCGGAACAGAATGCCCTGTCAATTCCTGCATTGGCTTCCGGTAACGGGTTTACTGTTACCGTAACGCTATGACTATTGGTACACCCGGTAGCCGTGATGGTCTCGGTTACTGTATATATTGTAGTCACCAGCGGATTAATGATCGGATCAGCAGTGGAGGAAGTAAATCCTGCCGGGTCTGAAGACCATGAATAGGCGCTGCCGGCTATAGCAGGCGCACCAATTTGAGTACCCGTACCGGTACAGATTGACTTGTTTTCTCCAGCGACAGCTGCCGGTAATGGGGTTACTATTATACTAACAACATTGGTTTTGAGCGTTCCGCAATCTCCTCCGGATGACTGGATTTGACGGTAAAATTTGGTCGCTGACAGCGCTTTCGGCTGGTAATTAATTTCTGTGGCGCCGGGAATATCGGAAAAATTAATATTATCAGTCGAACTTTGCCATTGATACGAATAAGGGCCAATTCCACCAGTCGGGGCTGTACCAATGAGCAACGAAGGAATTGCATTTTGACAAATGAGCTGGTCGGAGCTGATTGATCCTGCGACAAACACTGGATGAACAGTGATTGTTATCGGAACCGAAGGAGATGATTCACAGGATTTATTTCCGAGGGTTGAAATCGTGATCCTTTGAAACATTGTGCTGATTGTCAGCGAACCGGGAGAATATTCCGGTCCGGATGCCCCGGATATGATCGTCCAGGATCCTCCATTATTGATGCTTGTTTCCCACTTATAGCTTATGTTTCCGGATCCGGTCCCTCCAACTATTGAGTTTACAGATGCCGGAATTGTACCATTGCAAATAACCTGCGAAGGACCGATAGTCCCCGCAGTGACAATATCTTGAACGGTAATGAATATAGGTGATGTAACGGCTTCACATGAATTTGAACCATTTGCGGCAGTGACCCTTCTGCGATATATTGTCGATTCGGTGAGTTGCCCGGGAGTATAACTTGTTCCGGCCTCTCCGGTAATAATACTCCAGGTTGTCCCGTTTATACTTTTTTCCCAACTGTATGCGATTGTTCCGGAACCTGTTCCTGGCTCGGTGGAAGTTATCGGATCAGGTACGTTTCCGTTACATATTGTTTGACTTGCCGCTATTGATCCGGGAGTAACAACTGCGTCTACTGTAATGATAACCGGATCTGTAGGCACAGGTGAATTACATGGTATTCCCATTGTAGTTGATACCGTGGTTCGTCGATACCAGGTAGATGTCGCCATTGTACCCGGAGAATAACCGGCGTTAACGGCCCCCGGAATCAAATCCCAATCCGTACCATTTGAGCTGTTTTGCCAGAGATACGATATGGTCCCCGATCCGGCGCCATTCTGTGTCGATGTGATGGGCACAGGCGCTGTGCCATTACAAATAGTCTGGCTTGCGGCTATCGTACCTGCGGTCGGAACAGACTCAACTGTGATGACAACTGGAACGGTAGGCTCCATAGAACTGCAGGAGCCATCCAATGTCCAACGACGATATTTCGTGGTTGCAAATAGCCCGGCGTTGAAAAAGAGATCCTTCCCTGTGGTTTCTTCAATTTCCGTCCATATCTCTGATGGAGGCACATTCAACTCCCATCTGTAAGTATACCATTCTCCCACATTGGAACCGATTATGGTTGCAGGGATGAAGCCGCTACAAATAATCTGACTGGCTGCAATCGATCCGGCAGGTATCACTGTGCCCGTAACAAAAATGTTAACTGTGACCGTAGGAGATGAAAGACAAGAAATTCCATTTAGTGTTGAAACAGTGGTCCTGCGATAACGGGTTGTTAAGGTTATAACGCCAGGAGAATAACCGGAGCTGACAACTCCGGAGATCAAATTCCAACTTTGGCCGTCTGTGCTGTATTCCCATTTGTAAGAAATTATTCCCGATCCGGTTCCATCAATTTCCGAAAAGATGGGATCTGGAACTGCTCCATAACAGATTGTCTGGCTTGCGGCTATCGTACCTGCGGTCGGAACAGGTTCAACTGTGATAACAACGGGAGTCGTGGGTGCAGGTGAATAACAAGAAGTTCCTCCTATGGTTGATACCGTAGATCGGCGGTACCAGATAGATGTCGTCAGTGTACCCGGAGAATAACCGGCGTTAAGAACTCCCGGAATCAAATTCCAATCCGTACCATTTGAGCTGTTTTGCCAGAGATATGATATGGTCCCCGATCCGGCGCCATTCTGTGTCGATGCGATGGGTGCAGGGGCTGTGCCATTACAAATAGTCTGGCTTGCGGCTATCGTACCTGCGGTCGGGACAGACTCAACTGTGATGACAACCGGAGGGGTGTTTACAGATGAATTACAAGAAGCGCCTTCTATGGTTGACACCGTGGTCCGGCGATACCAGGTGGTTGCCATTAGTATATCAGGAGAATAACCGGCGTTAATAGCTCCCGGAATTAAATTCCAATCTATACCATTTGAACTGTTTTGCCAGAGATACGATATGGTTCCCGATCCTGTGCCATTCTGTGTCGATGTGATGGGTGCAGGAATTGTGCCATAACAAATGGTCTGTGAACCCGCTATTGTGCCAGCTGTGGGAATTGTTTGTACCAGAATAGTAACTGGTTCTGTAGGTATTCCGCATGAATTAGGACCATCGCTTGAAGTAAGAATCCGTCGGAACAATGTTGTTTCTGTCAATGCTCCGGGAGAATATCCCTGATTTGCTGCACCCGGAACTAAGGTCCAGGTATTTCCACCGTTGACGCTCAATTCCCATGTATAAGTGAGTGTTCCGGAGCATGAACCGGGGCTGGTTGAAACTATGCTTGCAGGAACACCATTGTAACAGATTGTCTGGCTTGCTGCTATCGATCCGGGTATCACATCACAATCTATTTCCGGATTCACACTTCCGTTGAAATATACCGGATGGAAAAGGATGCCATCATAATCACCAAATTCACGCGGGGTGGGGTTATCACTCCAATTTAAAGGTGAAGCTGATGATGATCCGAGCCACTGGAAATTAAGATTGAAAAACAAATCATCGGTAATGGTAACACCCGAGTATAATGCCGACCAAATAAAAGTAAGTTTACCGGGAGAAATTTCTCCGATCAAAACATCGGAGGTGCCCGAATACCAATCAGATGTGCTGGTATAGGTCATCAGGGTGGGGTTGAATTCAATGGAAAACTGGAAAGAGCCCATATTCACAATATCTCTTGCATAAATGGAAACTGACACAGGGCCGGGTACTACTCCCCTGACATCCTGTATTTTCAGGGTCGGCGTCTCGGGAGCAAATACAAACCGTTCCGTATAAGGGTTGATGAAATAAGAAAATGCAGCGAGCGGTAAGGAACAAGCAGCAACGGTTAAAAAGCCGAATAACATTTTCGTAATTCTTGTTTTCATGAAATAAGATTTTTAAAACTGGCTTGTAAGAACTTTTCCACACCCTTACTTTTTTCTAATAAATACCGGTATTATTTTGATTCTTCGGTTATTTCAACTTACTCAATTTAAAAAAAGTGAAATAACTAAAAAAAAAGGATATTTCCTAATTTCTCTCTACATTTTTAAACAGAAATAAAAATAGCCGTTCCTGAAAATCGGAACGGCTATTTTTATTTAATGATCTTTATAATCTCAGGAACCGCTTACCGGTTCACGAGAACTTTACGGATCACCTTATGGTCTTTGTTCATAAATACCACAGAGTAAATCCCGGTGGAAATCGGACGGAGATCGATACGTTGTTCACATTTACCACCAGTCAAATGAATATCTTTCAATTCAAAGATTTTCGATCCGAGTTGGTTGTAAACAACAATGTTAAAGGTTTCATCCGATGGATACAGTATAGAGGCTGTAAACTCACCATTGTTCGGAACCGGGTAAATTGTGAAGGAAGCTCCTGACGGCATTTCAGGGATTCCAACTACGTCAACCCATACCGGATCCGACATCGGAGAAGTACAGCCGTTTATGGTGACAGTACAGGAGTAATATCCGGTGTGAGCGGTTACGATATAAACTTGCCCTGTAGCGCCTTCAATAAGAGTTCCCTCATAATACCATTGGTTGCCGTCAGGATAATTGCTTGTAAGGGTCATACTGTCTCTAGTAATGATCGGAGCTTCAGGAATAGCAATTGGATTAGCAATGCCACTGCCCGGGTCGCTCGTACATTCACCTATTGTCTGAATTACAGTGTAAGTACCGGCTTCTGTCACCGTGATGCTCGGAGTAGTTTCGCCCGTACTCCACAGCAGTGTACCGGTGTAATCTGAAGCTGTCAGTACAGAATATCCACAATGGTCTTCGACCGTTACTGTTGGTGCTCCCGGAACCGTCATTGGCGCTGCTATACCGCTGCCCGGTAAGCTCGTACATCCATCTACTGTCTGAGTCACTGTGTAAGTACCGGCTACGGTCACTGTAATTTGTGGTGAGGTTTCGCCAGTACTCCACACCAGTATTCCTGAATAATTGATGGCTGTCAGTACTGAATAACCGCAGAAGTTTTCAACTATTACTGTTGGGGCATCCGGTATGATCAAAGGACTTGCTACACCAATACCCGGTGAGCTTGTACATCCTTCTACCGTTTGTGTTACAGTATAGGTGCCTCCTACCGTTACTGTGATGGCCGGAGTGGTTTCACCTGTATTCCACAACAAAGTGCCTGAATAGCCGCTTGCTGTCAGCACAGAGTAACCGCAGAAGTTTTCAACGATTACTGATGGTGCATCCGGGATGATCAACGGATTTGCAATACCACTGCCCGGCAAACTCGTACAATCGCCTATTGTCTGGGTTACAGTATAAGTGCCGCTTAAAGTCACCGTAATTGATGGTGTGGTTTCACCGGTGCTCCACAGCAAATCGCCCGTGTAATCACTTGCAGTCAACACAGAATAGCCACAGAAGTTCTCAACAGTTACTACCGGTGCACTCGGGAGTGGAAGAGGAGCAGCAATACCGCTACCCGGTAAGCTTGTGCATCCGCCTATTGTCTGTGTCACAGTGTAAGTGCCGGCTACAAGTACTGTTATTGAAGGTGTGGTTTCTCCGGTGCTCCACATCAAGGTGCCAGTGTATTCACTCGCTGTCAGTATAGAGTATCCGCAGAAATTCTCAACTTCAACTACCGGTGCAATCGGTACTGCCAACGGAGCTGCTGTACCGCTACCTGGCGAACTAGTGCATCCGCCTACAGTTTGAGTTACCGTATAAGTGCCTGCTACAAACACCGTTATTGAAGGTGTGGTTTCCCCGGTGCTCCATAACAATTCGCCAGTGTATGCGCTTGCAGTCAGGACAGAATATCCGCAGAAATTCTCAACTGTTACTACAGGTGCAACCGGAATCGTCAACGGAGCTGCCGTACCACTGCCTGCTGGGCTTATACATTCGCCTACTGTCTGGGTCACGGTGTAAGTGCCGGCAATAGTTACCGTAATTGACGGTGTGTTTTCCCCGGTGCTCCACATAAGTGTGCCCGTGTATCCACTCGCTGTCAATACAGAGTATCCGCAGAAATTCTCAACCGCTACAATCGGTGCACTTGGGACTGCCAACGGAGCTGCTGTACCACTGCCCGGTGAACTTGTGCATCCGCCTACAGTTTGAGTTACCGTGTAAATACCGGCTATAGTTACTGTAATTGTCGGAGTTGATTCTCCGGTGCTCCACATAAGTGTGCCCGTGTATCCACTCGCTGTCAATACAGA
>JALNZC010000054.1 GCA_023229525.1 Bacteroidales bacterium | reverse complement strand
CGGCTTTAACAGCAACCTCCTTTTCCACGCTGCCACCACCGATACTGCCATAAACGCTGCCATCAGCGAAAACAATCATTTTGGCGCCTTGCTTACGGGGGGTAGAACCCCGTGAATCAACTACAATGCACAGGGCTGCGCGCACATTTGCATTTTTTAGTTCATCCGCTTTTGAGAAAATTGTCTGCATTATAAAGGTAAGTTTAATGTCTGCCTACTTTTCAGCGACGGTGAGTAAAATTAGATAAATTAGAGATAATCTCTAATAAACCGATTAAAAATTTAACATGACGTTCCTATAATCTTCACGGGTGTTAATGTTCCAAAGTATTTTATCACTTGAAGACCGGACTTCCTGACGCTCAAAGTTCTTGAGGGATTCGCGGAAATCACCAATCCTTTCCCTGTTACGAAAAAATGAAGCAGCTTTGTGGCCAAGTAAAACAGGATGGCCTCCCCTACCCTGAAAAACAGGGAGAACATAGCCATCCGGTGTTACTTTCTCTATCATTTCATTTAGCAGATCGGGCTGGACAAACGGGTTATCGATATTCTGCAGGAAACAGGCTAACCCTTCCGGTATTTGTTGTAAACCGAGATGAATGGACCATGACCGTCCCCTCTCTTGATTTTCATTGATCACGGTGACAAAAAATCCTGATTTTATCTGGGATAAATCCAATCTCTCGTTATGTACCAATACAATGGGTTTACATCCGAAATCCAGGTATGTATTTATAAGATGACCGGCAAAAGTCGATCCGTTTAGAAAAGGTAATAATGCTTTTTCGGAACCCATCCGGTCTGATTTTCCGGCAGCAGGTATCAATGCTGAAACGGGAATCATCGGGTCAGGAATTTTGACTGGAGGGTCTGACGGTCAGCCAATAATATGTTTTTCACATAGTTTTCGAGGCTGCCATATTGTTTATTGATCTCATCCAGCGCTGCATCCAGGTAATCATCGCGAACCTCCAGCAAAGGACGAAGTATTTCACCATTCTGCCCCGAATCTGTCACTTCACGGATAATTTTGTCGGTGATAATCCGGGACAAGGCATTGGAGGCCAAGTAATCTTCCCGGATCACTTCCATTTCAGCGCCCAGCGCTGTGAGCAGAAAAATTGTAGCCAGGCCGGTACGGTCTTTCCCTGCAGCACAATGGTATACCAGCGGAAGATGGGCTGTAGCAGCCAGGATTTGAAGGAATTTTTGAAACTCCGGCGCATGATCGACAACCATCCGGCGATAATCGCCAATAAGTACTGTTGCTAATTCCCGGGCATTATTTTCCTTCAGGAATTTCTCCGACCTGTCCCGGGCGCCATCAAAAATATCGATATGAACAATGGATTTTATAGTCTTCACCGGTTTGTCGGGGCGCCGGTCAATCTCACGCTGAGCCCGCAGATCAATGATCATCTGTAATGGTATCTTTTCAAGCGTGGAAATATCTTCATCAGAAAGTGAAAACAGTTCACCACTTCGAAACAACAAACCGGGTTTAATTTTCCGGCCATCAACAACAGGAATCTGTCCAAGATCACGGAAATTCGGTTGTGTTTTGAGAATGGTCTTCAAGGTTCACTATTTAAATCAGGCACAAAATTACCCTTTTCGGTCAATATCACCCATTAATCCGGATGTTTCGTGAAATAAGATTTGGTCAGATTTTCAGTAAATCCCGATTGCGGATTATAATCGTTGATACTCAATCACCGGATATCCTTTTCTGCCGGCTTTATCGTAAAATCCGATAAATCGGAGTTTATAATAATAACCTTTGATCCCATGGATAATATACACCAGGTTAGGACGTATGGTGTACGCTCCGGTAGTGAAACTGTAATACTTCCAGTTATAGCCTATGGCGTCGAGATTATTTGAAAAGATAAGGGATGATACAAGGTCAAAAGTAATGGCAGAAAAAGCATGGGTGGTATCAGAAACTGCTTCTACATGGTCACGATTTAATAGTACTCCGGTAACCAGATAGGGATAAGCAATACCCTGATCGGTAAAAAGCATCGTTGTATATTGTGTGAATAACAGGTCATAAGAGGATTTCGAAGGTTCAAGGTGTTTAACGGTACCGGATTGAAAACTAAAAAAAAGATAATTGACGGATGGATCTTTTGTGACTGAACCGTGGGAAACCGTTCCTCCCTGGAGCTTTGCATACCTGAAATAATATGTCCCCTTTTTCAGACTATCAAAGATAACCTGGTACAATCCCAAGGGATTACCTGAAACATCCAAACCCCTGTTGACGGCATATACATGCTCATTTGAAACAGTATCAGCTCCAATCGTGGTAAACCAAGTCCCAATGGCCGTGGAATCGGGATCTCCATTCGATTTATCAAATCTCATTTTCAAACCGGTTGTATCGTAAGGAGCCCCAAATAGAACCTGACCCATATCAGCGACCTTCATAAAATCACTGGTATTCAAAATCACATGCCAGCCATCCGGTTTGCATTCAAATCCGAGGTCGGCAGTAGATTTTTCGTTGGAACTCACGACCTTGCCAGATTCAAGATCATAATAGACTTGATACAGATAATTCTCTGTCATCCGGATGGTATCGGTTTTAACATCTCCCCGGGGATGTGGGGTGATCATGTCGTCCTTTTTAAAACAGGATTGAAGCAATGTTGCAGTGAACAGAATTAAAAAAAACCGGCCCGATCGGATCATTTGTATTTATTGATTTGAAATGAAAGTTTTGTGAAAAATGTCCGCCCCCAGCTGATGTTCATTCCACCATCGCCACCACCATGAACGCCGTCGGCGCTACCTGTAGAAGGAATGGTTATTGTGTTAAAAATATTTTTTACACTTAAAGAAAACCGGATCCTGTTGTTCCAGAATCCCTTACTGGCTGTGAAATCCATCATCGGGTAGGGATCGACCCATCCCCATACCAATTTTTTATCATCGAATGCCAGTTGCGGAGCCCTTCCGGAATACTTATAGAAAAGGGAAAGGGTTATTTCAGGTTTGATAAAACGATAGGAAGTGACGGCTGTAAGCTCTGTTGACCATTTTAACGACTCAAAAGACGCATTCGGATCTGCAGTACCCGTAACACCGGTTTCAGCCAATCCCAATTGTACTTTGAAAGAGGGTAAAAGATTGAATGAAGCGGAGGCCTGAACACCGGTCGTTTCATATTTGCTCAGGTTCACATAGGTATATTCAAGATTGTTACCAATTGGCGCCAATAAAATAACATTGTCAATAAGGTTAAAAAAACCGGTTATATCGGCGGTCCATGCTAACTTTTTCTTTTCATGGGAATAATTCAGGTTCAGACTAAAATTATTCGATTGCTCGGCTTTAAGATTCGGATTCCCTTTAACATCATGGTTTACATCAACAAAATTGAGGTAAAGTTCCTTGAGCGCCGGTGCGCGGAATCCACGGGACCAGGAAAAACGCAGGTTCAATCCTTCCGTAATGCCCCATTTGACGCTTAACGCATAAACTAGCGGTGCATTATATTTTGTATTGTAAATTACCCTCAAACCCGGTTGAATCGATAATATCTCCCTGCCATCCGGTCCAGGTTTGAATGGATCATATTTCACACTCAGGAAACCGGCATAATCGCCTGCTTCTTGTCTGTTGCCTGAAATTTTTTCACCCGTCCCGCTTTCGTAACTGATATCAAAACCGAGCTGGTAATTGAATTTTTTATCCGGATTACTCTTGGCAAAGGTCCCACGGGCGACGATGGAGTTGATCGTGGTGGTATCCTGTGCCCAGGATTCGGGGACAATATTTTCATTCAAGGTTGTCAGATCTTTAAAAAAAGTCTGGCGGATTCGATTATAAACCGACCATGATGCAAGAAGATTGAGAAAACGGCTATGGGGCAGCTGAAGGGAGGTTTCTGCACGCACGGAATAGCGGATAGTAGTGAAATTGTTATCAAATGCGGTCTCATTGTATGGTCCAAGCAACGGGCCTTTATCTACAAGCAATTCATTGAAGTAATCAGCGCCAAGCTTGAGTTTGAAAGTCCGGGTTGTAAATGTATAATACCCATCAAGGAAGTATTGCCGGCGTGGTTTGAATGTCTGGGAGCGACTTGTATCGACAGGTGAATACCCTCCGAAAAAATTTCTGCCGCCATCGAGCGCAAACCCATTTTTGTTTTTATTGAATGAAACTGAACCATCAAAATTATAAACCCCCACAGATTCAAGGTATGTATTGGCCATAGCATTAAACAGGGAAGATTTATTTTCTTTCGTTATGATATTGATGACGCCAGCCAAGGCATTACTGCCATAAATGACCGACATAGGGCCTTCGATCACTTCCACATGATCTACATTGTAAAGATTGATCTGGTTGAGGTCGAAATTGCCATTCATCCGGCCAATCATCGGAACGCCATCCATCAGGAATTTCACATTTTCACCTGATAACCCCTGGATACGGAGACTGGTGCCCAGCACACCATCCTGTGAAACCTGCATGTTTGACTGGTCTTTCAACAATTCAGCCATATTGGTGGCGGCCTTTTGTTCGATTTGCCGGGCATTGATGACCTCCACTTTATAAATGGATTTGTCAATCCGCTCGGGTGTATACTGTGCTGTGACTACCACTTCATCCATATTCAAAGCCTGTAATCGTAACTTCACATCCAGGGATTGACCGGGAAGGATAGTATCCTTAAAAGTGGAATAACCAACATAGCTTACAGCAATTTTTGATATTTCTTTTACCTCATTGGCAACTGTACCCTCAAGGGAAGTGAGCGCGTATCTGGGGGACCCGGATTTCATTCCTTCGAAGCAAACATGGGCAAAAGCTACCGGTTCCAAGGTATTCTGATCGATGACCCTGATAAAAGCCTGCTGGTGCAAGTCTTGGCCGTTGATGGTACCAACAAACAAGAAACTATACACCAGCAGGTAAACAAGGTGTCCAAAGAGAAGGCTGAATGGGCTTTTTCTCATGCTAATGGCTGATGATTACTTTAGTTACTGTTTTGGTTGCTGCGGTTAAAACGGTCACAAAATAAACGCCGGGTTGCACCCCGGTTACATCCATTGAAAAAGCATTTGGCCCATCAGCCAATCGTCCGGGACGATCTGCACGGAGTTGTCGGCCTGACAGATCTGTAAGCATCAAAGAAAGATCTTCACCGGATTTCCCGGTAATATGTAATGTGATTTTGTCGGTTGCAGGATTTGGAAATATTTGTACCTGAAGAGCATTTTCGGCAGGTTCAACAATACCTGCACCCGCAACCCGGTTTTGAATAAAAGTGATGACACCGGTTGAACTCCCCGCAAAACCGGTAAAATATAGTTTGAAAATATCGCCATTCAGGGCTTTTACGAAATATACCGTTGAATCGATAATCTTATAAGTAAAGGTATTCATATCAAAAACTTTCCAATTCCACCCGATAGAAGAACGTGTAGAATCCCATATTCCAGCTCCAAAGTCATCATAGGTCAAAGGAACAGGATGGAATTTTTTAGTCTTTACACCGTGATTACTCAATATTCCGGTTACCAGATATGGGGTTCCATCCGGTTGAATGGACATGTATTTGGTAAATAGGATATCCCAATCGGTGATGGGAGGTTCAAATGGGACCTGGGTGTTATCTTCCAGCGAAAAGCCATAGAAGTCCTCACTCGTAAAACCACTCAGATCCTGAGTTACAGAGTTTTCATTTGATCCATCGAGATTGGCATAGCGGAAGTAATAAATATCCGCGACAGAAAGCTTTTTGATGATCCAGAGTTTTTTAAAGCTGCCATCACGCAGTTTAATGACAAACAATGAATCACCCAGAAGATTATGGGTAACCTCATTGTATATTCCCCATCCGTAATCGGGATGTCCTTTGGCGTTGCGCGAAAAAGCCCCGTTTTCCCAATCGGTGGGATCATTGTACATGGGTTTCCAGGTAGATATGCCAATGGTGTCGAGGGTGGCCCAGCCGGTAGTATCTGATTTTGGATATGTATACAGCGCTACGCCGGAACCATCATTTGTCAGGATAGAGGAACTGCGTTTCGTCGCCCGGGGTGACGTTTTAACGATGCCGTTGGCCATGCTGTAATAAATTTCATTCGCATACCCGGTTGACATGATTACCGAGTCGGAGGTCTGGGCAGAGCTGATTGAACTGAGCATCATAATAATAATGATAATAATCAGGCCCTTGCCCGAAACTGCAACTGTAATATTTTTTTTCATCTTAATAATTATTGAGGTAATAAATACGATAGTAAAAAGGGAAATGATTTTTTCAAACGCAAATCCAGTCCAATGGAGTTGGATTACTTAGCAATAAAGTAGAAAATGGATAAAAAATCAGGAAATAGGCGGGGCTCGAAGGCCGGAGAAATAAGGTCGTATCGACCCGGGGATTTTAAAAGACAGATTGAGGGTGATAAACGAGCCGGAACCGCAACAAATGCGAACGACTTCGACCGGATAAATTCCGCAGATTCCGGTTAAATGTTTCTGAACAAGGTTATCGTCATGAACCAACCTGATAGCAGGAATGACCTTGATCGATTTTTCAATTTCACGTTTATACCCGACAAACTGGGGAATTAAAGGTTTCCCCCATATTTTATACTGGTGAAAATTGATTAATGATCCAACACAGATTATGGTTACCGCGATGATCTGAAAAAAGATAAAAAACCAGATGCCTTTTTTATTGTGTCGGTTCATCAATCCATAAATGATTAACTGGCGGCAAAGGTACAAATATTTCAAACACCACGAAAAAAGTATTTTTTCAGCCCAGGTAAGCCCTAAGCAGATTGCTCCGTGATGAATGTTTCAGACGGCGAATGGCTTTTTCTTTTATTTGCCGCACACGTTCTCGGGTCAGGTCAAACATGGTCCCGATCTCTTCGAGGGTATAGCTGTGTGCCACCCCAATACCATAAAACATGTTGATGATCCCTCTTTCTTTTTCTGTCAGTGTCGATAATGACCGTTGAATCTCTTTGGCCAACGATTCGTGGATAAGAGGTTCATCTGTATTCGGGGTATCTTCGCTTACAAATACATCGATCATCTTTGTATCCTCATCCTGATCGATCGGGGCATCCATAGATACAGTACGGGTTGACATCCGTAGTGTCTCTGCCACCTTGTGCTCAGGGATTTCGAGTTCGGCAGCCAATTCATCCAGTGAAGGCGGCCGTTCAAACCGTTGCTCTAGCTTGATCGTTGCCTTCGACATTTTGCTTAATGAACCGACCTGGTTTAGCGGAAGGCGTACTATACGCGATTGCTCTGCCAGCGCCTGCAATATGGATTGACGAATCCACCATACGGCGTAGGAAATGAACTTGAATCCGCGGGTCTCATCAAAACGGCGGGCAGCCTTTATAAGACCCACGTTACCCTCATTGATCAAATCCGGTAAGCTTAAGCCCTGGTTCTGATATTGTTTGGCAACCGAAACCACGAAACGAAGGTTGGCCTTGCACAATTTTTCAAGTGCGGTTTGATCACCTTGCTTGATACGTTGTGCCAGTAGAACCTCTTCATCTGCGGATATAAGCTCCTCTTTCCCAATATCGACGAGGTATTTATCCAGTGAAGCTGTTTCCCGGTTCGTTATCGATTTCGATATTTTTAATTGTCTCATAATCCGATTCCATAATAGGCCCGAAGTCCGTTCGGGTAAATTCCTTCGATTAGCACGCCCCCGCTACGGTTAGCAAGGGCTTCACGCAAATCGCTCATGGTGCGAATGGCCTGGCGATCGACTGCCAGAACAATAAAGCCTGCACGTATTCCGGAATTTTTCAGCTTTCCTTCATCGAGCCGAATGATTTTAAATCCAAAATCAAGATTTAAACTGGTCTTTTCTTTTTCCGTAAGCTCCTGGAAAGTAGCACCTTGGATTATCAACTTGTCATCCTTCAAGGAGGTCTGCTTCGAATCCTCACTGGCCATGGTTAAGGGCAGATCAAACTCTTTTCCCTCCCGGTGCACCTTGACAGTCACTTTATCGCCTGGATTCTTTTGTCCGATAACCTCCATCAATTCTGATTTCCCGTTTATCGGAGTACTATCAATACTGATAATAACATCGCCTTTCTTTAATCCCGCTTTTTCAGCAGGGCCACCCTCCGTAACATCATCAAGATAAACGCCCCTTAGATCGGTAAAACCTTTATCTTTAGCGAACTGATCATCTATTTCCCGGTAATAAACTCCGAGAAATGCACGCTGTATTTTCCCGAATTTCATAAAATCTCCGACCACTTTCCTGACGATATTTACAGGAATTGCAAAAGAATAACCCGTGTAATAACCGGTACCTGAAGCAATTGCAGCATTGATGCCGATCAGTTCACCCCGGGTATTTACCAGAGCTCCCCCACTGTTTCCGGGATTTATAGCGGCATCGGTCTGAATAAAGGATTCAATAGCGCCCTGGGAACCGAGAATATTGATGTTTCTCGCTTTAGCGCTTACTATCCCTGCAGTGACGGTGGAAGTAAGGTTAAAAGGGTTTCCAACAGCAAGCACCCACTCTCCTATCTTTACTTCATCTGAGTTTCCATAGGTCAAAAAGGGGAGCTCCTTTTCATCTATCCTGATTAAAGCCAGATCGGTGCTCGGATCTGTACCCACTACCGACGCCTGGTAAACCCTTTTATCATTCAATGTAATCGTTATACTTGTCGCATCCTGAACGACATGGTTATTGGTAACAATATAACCGTCGGGTGAAACAATCACACCTGAACCCATGGCAGAATAAGGAGAAATATATTCTTTTGGTTGTGGACGACCGCCAAAATTGAAAAATTCAAAAAAATCATCATATACGAGACTTTTTTTCTGGAATTCCGACTTTATATGGACTACAGCGTGAATGGAAATAGCTGCCGCCGCTTCAAAATCAGGCTGGTTAAATGCAGCGCTTGGGTTATAATTCACGGGACGGATCGGAATTCCATCGGGACGCTGGCTAAAAACATGCCGATTGCCTTCAAAGGTTTTGTATAATCCCAGCGAAACAACTCCGCCCACCAGGGCAATTAAAAAAATTCCTGCAATTCGTTTCATAATGCTTCTCCCATTTATATTACCAGATCAGCTATCCGGTTTGCTCTTTTTTACTTTAAAATGCTAATATCTTATTTTTATTTATTCTGCTGTCAAACGCAAAGAATCAACCAATATTTTTATTTCTGCTGTTAAAATGTGTTAATCTCCTGTTAAAAAAAAGTTAAAAACTGACCCTGATGTATTACTTTTTGTTATTCATCCCGATTAAGGAGTTGATGTATAAAAGACACACTTTTCAGTGAATAAGTTGCACTAAATAACTAAATATTTGAACAATGAAAGCTGCTTTTTCATTCCTTCTTCTTGGCTTGATCGGGTTCGTTGCACCGGGTTTAATCCTGTCAAAAAGTCATTGGATTTCCAAAGTCGAAAATCATGCCAATTTAGATTCATTAAAAATAACAAGTCAAAATGTCAGGATAGTTTTCTGGAATGTCGAAAACTTATATGATCCCTATGATGACTCCACAAAACTAGACGATGAATTTACCTCCCGTGGGGCAATGCACTGGACTTTTTCAAAATTCAGGATCAAACTGAACCATGTTGCAAAAACCCTGCTTTCGATCGGTGGCTGGGAAGCGCCGGTGATAGTGGGTATGTGTGAAGTTGAAAACCGGTATGTAATGAATAAACTTATTTACGAAACACCGCTAAAAGCCTGGAAATATAAATTTATCCATCATGAATCTCCCGATTTAAGGGGAGTGGATGTGGCGCTTTTATATCGTCCCGATCGCTTCAAACCAATCTTCAGCCGGAGTGTCAGCATCCGGTTCCCATTCGATACCTTGTCGCAAACGAGGGAGATATTGCTGGTCCAAGGTATTTTATCGGGAAACGATACGCTGACATTGTTCGTCAATCACTGGCCTTCGCGACGCGGTGGGACACTGGAATCGCAGCCCAGAAGAAATTATGTTGCCTCTGTTTTACGCTGTCTTATTGACTCGATTCAGATGAACACAAGGGGTTTGCAACCAGAAGCAAAGAATAATTTTCAACCGTCAATTATCAAACATAACGCGTCGGTGCCTGGTGGTACCACTTGCAAGTTATCAAACATCCTGATCATGGGCGATTTCAACGATGAACCCTATTCGGAAAGTTTGTTGGAATTGCTTGGCGCCCGTTCCGACTCCGCAATGGCCGGTGATTGCGACCTGGTGAACCTTATGGCACCCAAAACGAGCAGGGAAGGTTCTCATAAATTCCGGGGACAATGGAGTATACTCGATCAATTCATCATCTCAAAAACCCTTTTACTGGGAAAAAATGGTTTATTGGTCAATTATCAAGATGCCCATATCTATAAAGCTGGATTTTTACTCAATGAAGACCCAGCATATTTTGGGGATAAACCCAGCCGGACATATGTTGGCCCACGCTATACCGGCGGATTTTCAGATCATTTGCCTGTTTATCTCGATATCCGGAACATCTGGCATTAAACTATCCCCATACTCCTGCAATGACGGTACCGCAGAATTTGCAGGTCGCATTTTTCAGATTATTCGTAAGAATTGTAAACCCCTTACGCTCAAGCACCATTTTTTTACATTTAGGGCAATAGGTGTTTTCTGCCAATGTGCCTGGGACATTACCAATATAAACATATTTAATTCCAACTTTCAATGCGATTTCATGAGCTCTTTCAAGGGTCAGTAATGGAGTATACGGGAGACTGGTGAGTTTGTGTAAGGGAAAGAAACGACTGAAATGCAAAGGAGTGTCAGCAAAGCCATTTTTCACCAGCCAATCACACATTTCCTTAATCATGGACATATCATCTGTCCAACCTGGGACAATCAGGTTGGTAATCTCCAGCCAGACTCCTTGTTCCTTAAGAATTTTCAAGGTATTCAAAATGGGTTGCAGACTTCCCCCATTTAATTTAGCGTAGATATCCTCGTTGAATGATTTCAGGTTAATGTTGGCTGCATCAATATATTTGGCCAGGTCACGCAACGGCTTTTCATTGATATATCCATTGGAGATGAGCAGGTTCTTTATTCCTCTGGCTCTGGCAAGTCGCGCTGTATCAAACGTATATTCATAAAATGCGATGGGTTCGGAATAGGTGTAAGCAATGGATCTGCACCCTCTGTTGATGGCTTCATCGACTACCTGGGCGGGAAATAATTCGATATTCTGGGTAAATTTCGGACTCTGTTGGGATATCTCCCAATTCTGACAATTAAGGCAGGCAAGATTGCATCCGGCAGTGGCTATAGAGTAACTCTTCGATGACGGGAGATAATGAAACAATGGTTTTTTTTCGATGGGGTCAATGTTTGCCGAACAGGGATTGCCATAAGCGATGGTATAAAGTTTTTCATCTTTTACCACATGTGTTCGGCAAATACTGTCCATCCCTTCCCGCAGGATACAATTATTGGGGCAAATCTGACATTTGACCCCTTTAGGTGTAACAACAAAATAAAGAGATTCCTTGCTGAATTTACCAAGGCCTCCAGAAGGAGGCATTTTTGTTTCTCCCATATTGATGAGTGTTTTTGCCAATCCTTCAACCGATTGCAATCCGGCCACCATGGCTCCCATACCGATCAGCCCTGACCGGAAAAATTGACGTTTTGAGATCTTTTTCAAGGATTTCAATATAATACCGGGTGGATGTTGAATCTGTCTAACACAAAGTTACTAAAAATTTGAAGTTTTGAGAAATTAAAATGAGAAAGAGGCTATCCATAATGTTTTTATACATTTGTGATTGAACCGGAAGAGCCGTAAGAATCGAGAAGTTCATGTACGGTTCTAGGGAACATAGGGATGAAACTCCCTTGTGTGACCCAACTAAGTGAGATGTAATAAAATAAAATGTCAGGATTCAGAAATATATTTATAAAGACATTCTATAAAATAGGAAGTTTTGTTCCCACAAGATTGCTGTTAAATATAACTAATCAGATGTTGATTATTCCTTTTTATCACATAATTTCAGATGAAAACGTACCTCATATTCGGCATTTATACTCAATAAAGAGTGTGAAAAGGTTTATGCATGATTTAGATTTTTTATTAAAAGTGTTTAAACCATTAGATTATATAGAATTTCAAGAATTAGCACGGAATAATAAACGTCCCGTAAAACCATCATTCTTCTTAACATTTGATGATGGATTGAAAGAATTCCATGATATTATTGCTCCTATTTTGATTCAAAAAGGAATTCCTGCAATCTGCTTTTTAAATAGTGATTTTATTGACAATAAGGATCTGTTTTACAGATATAAAGCAAGTTTGTTGATAGATTATTTAGTAAATAACCCAAAACTAATTTCAGACAAAAAAGTGATTGATTGGGTTTCTACTCATTCTAATAGAACAAAAGATATATCTAAATTGTTTTTATCAATTTTGTATCAGAATAAAAATTATTTAGATGATTTTGCTACTCTGATAAATTATAATTTTAAGGAATATCTTTCAATTCATAAACCATATTTAACAAGCAACCAAATTCATTCTCTTAAAAATAAAGGTTTTTTTTTTGGTGCTCATAGCATTGATCACCCAGAATATCGTTTTATAGATTTTGGCGAACAAATCAGACAAACAAAAGGCAGTATTGAAAGTATTTGTGCCCGATTTTCATTGGATTATAAAACCTTTTCGTTTCCATTTACTGATTATAAAGTATCAAAACAATTTTTTAACAAAGTTTATAATGATAATATAGCGGATATTTCTTTTGGTTGCGCCGGCCAGAAGAAAGAAATTTTTTCTAACCACTTTCAACGCATTTCTTTTGAAATGGATTATTTAACAGCAAAAGAAATCTATAACTCAGAATTATTATATTTTGTTTTTAAAGCTTTTTTGGGAAAGAATATAATTAAAAGATAATGATTGATTTTAAAATATTGAATAAAGAAGGGCTTGAGAAGTTTATTAACTCAGATGAGTATTTTAGATTGAAAACTCTTCCAATTACTAAACATAGAGCTATTTCTCACATAAAAAATCCACGAGCAGATAAGGACGATATACTCCTTATATTAGTCTATACAGAAAATGATATAGTAGGTTATTTAGGGGTTTTACCAGATAGATTATTTTTATCAAATGAAAAATCATATAAGTGCGGTTGGCTTTCTTGTTTTTGGGTAGATTCTTCCGTAAGAGGGAAAGGAATTGGAGAACAACTTATCAGAAAGGCATTAATGCTTTGGGATAATAAAATTTTGTCGACCGAATTTGTTCCTCTCACAAAAAAAATTTACAATAAAACCGGCGCATTTGGTAGCCCTCTTATAAAAAGTGGGATTAGGTTATACATCCGAATGAATTTACAGACAATTTTACCTCCAAAGAAAAGAATATTCCAAAAAATCAAAGCGTTCCTCAAAGTTATTGATGCTTTTTTAAATTCCTTGCTCGATTTAAGATTCTTATTTTGTAAAAATAAACTTCCTCCTGTTAAATTAGAATATGTTAATCACCTTGATAATGAAACCGGAAAATTCATTTCCAGATTTCAGGATAGAGCGCTTTTTAAAAGAGGTATTAATGAATTAAATTGGATTATTGATTATCCATGGATTCTTTCAAAACCAACAAAAGACTTCGATAGTCAAAGATATTATTTTTCATCTGTTGACAAATCGTTTGACTTTTATTGTTTGAAAGTGCGAAATAATTTGGATGAATTGGTGGCATTTCTAATTTTAACGAAAAGAAATCGCATTTTAAAACTACCATATTGTTATATGGAAAAAGGTGCACTGACTCATGTAATCAAAATTATTGATATTCATATTCTTAATTGGAGAATTGATACTTTCTCTACATTCCATCCTGAACTCGTAAAATATTTATCAACCAAAAAAACGATTAGCATCTATAAAAAGAAAATAGAGAGACAATACTTGATTTCTAATGTATTGAATAATATTATTAAAGAGAATAAATACAATATTCAAGATGGAGATGCCGATTGTGCCTTTACCTGAAACGAATCGGTGGTGTTAAAGATCAGCTAAACTTTCTTTCGCATCAGGAAAAATGTACCGGCAGCGGTTAGGTTCAAGGCAGCCAGGAAGATACCGGTATATAATATCCCTATAGAAGGAATGAGGAATAAAGTCACTGTAAAAGCGCCAATAGCAGAACCGAACATTTCAGCAGAATAGTTCCCTGCAACGACTTTTTGCAGTGTTTTCCTCGACAATATTGCAGCAAGGCGGTATTCCATGCCGACAATAAATGCTGCTGAAAATGCCAAAATTGCAAAAACAAAATTGATAACCCAGCCGGTTGGCATAAAATGGCTCAACAACAATATAGTCATTGGGACCAGGATGGCGAAAATGGCAAGTGAAACCTGAAGACCACCATATAAAAGGACAGTATCCCGGTATTGATTTTTTAAACGTATACCTGACCCCGCCGCAAGTCCAAGCATGAAAATCATAATGATCGCTCCGATCGCCTGGAAAAGGTAGCCGCATAAAATCTGTAACCCGAAGATGAGGATGATTTCTGCCGAGATCAATGTGAATCCTCCAGCAAAAAGCCCCGCGCTTAATGGATTGAGGGTTGTCAACAGAATTATCAGGATGATCAGGGAAATGAACAGGATCAGACCATGTGAGATATTAAAATAACTCAGCCACCATGACATCTGATACCAGACAGCAACCGGGGTGAAAGCGCGGTTGACAGTCTCTGAAGGGGTAATAGAACCTGTAACGTAAGCTGACCTTTCCTTTAATTGCCCGGCATCAATGTAATACTGGTTAACATAAGCCGTTTCGATACCTCTTTTTTGAATTAAACCGGGGATATTCAAGGAAAGCAGAGAATCGGAAGCCAGGAAATAGTTTCGCCCTCCCGGAAGGATCAAAACAAAGGTGAAATATTTTTTCAACGTATTCCAGAGCACAGAATTTAACTTACCGGCCTGTTCGCTTACATATTCCCAACTGGTTGGAAGACTATAAGCGATAACGGCGCCAGGTCTCATTTTCTTTTTTACCTCATTTAAAAATTCTATTGAATAATAGCGATTCAATTGGAGTGTGGACGGCGCCGGCAGATTGACCAGTACGACATCATAGGAATTTGACGTCCTGTTTAAAAATCTCCGGGCATCCATTTCATGCATCCTGATTGAAGGATGCTCAAGCTGGCGTGTATATCGCGAAGCAATACCGATCAAGGCAGAATTCAATTCAACATAATCAACAACTACTGGTTTGTATTTAAGGATTTCGGTCAGCGTACCGGAAAATCCACCCGATATCAAAAGGATGTTTTCAGGATTGGGATGTTGTACCATGGCATAATGAACATTCTCCTCATTACTGATCTCATTACCGGAGGAGAACAACAACAATCCGTTCTCGAAAAAATTAAACTGGTTCTCATTTTTCGTGATCACCACCTGGCCGTACGGGGTTCCCTGGTTGGCGAGAATATGCTGTTTGGGATATCGCATCTTGTCAGAAAATCCCTGAAAATCAAAAAATAAAAGATAGCCGGTAAAGATGGCTGAAAAAAGAGTGACGAGAAGAAAGTGAAACCGGCTGCTCATCAGACAGGCATATATCATTATCATTACGAGAAATCCTATCGTAAGCATTGTCATACTTTGATAAGTATTAAAATACCAAAGCAAGAGAAAATTTACCAGTGCACCTGCCACCATGCTCCCAAGCGATTCGAATGAATATGCTATTCCGAGCTGATTGCCGGAGTTCATTGGAGAACTGTCACCCGTCAGAATTTCAGGAAAAGGTGATCCGACCTCAACTGAATTGGATAGCATCATACTTAATGCTGAAAAAAGGAACCCATTGATAATGCAAAAAGGAAGCTGGATAAGGCCTCCTATGCAAATAATTTCCCAAAGACCGACCATACTTCCATACGGAATGATCCAGGCTTTAAACTGGTCAAGACCAACCTGCATAAAAACCGGAAGACTTGATAAAACCATCATCAAAAGCAGGATGATTCCCTTCCTGATCTTCAATGGATTAAACAATTTTACCAAAAATGCCCCGGTTCCGGTAAACAGAATCCAGATTGCCAATACGACACCAAGAATAAGTTCATTACCATAAAAAACCGTCAGGAATTCACGCATCAGGTAAATCTGCATCCCGATGGAAAAAAAACCAAGGCCAAAAAGTGCAATACAAATTGCTTTTCTAGGTAGCATATTGTATCTTTACAATAATTTTACTCCGTGCAGGAAAATGTTTGTAAAACACTTTTTTTCATTCCTGACCGCGTAAATCAAAAATACATATAATCTGGTTCTTTCACAACCCGGAAAACAAAACTTTCAGGGCTAAGGGTAAAACTTCCTTCCGGGGTAAGGGAGGCCGGAGGCCGGAACGCATAGAAAACGTTAACAATGCAGCGATTTTTAAGAAGGTCATTGGCTATGGGATTAATTTTCAGTTTCCATTCAGGCTGTTCTTCCCAGGATAAACCTCCGCAAGAAGACCGGCAACCCGCAGCAGCCGGGCGTTTCTATCCAGGTAATCCACAAGAGTTGAAAACCACTTTGGCGGGACTTTTTTCAGACTGTAAACCGCGGATCATCAGCAGCGTGATCGGGATCGTTTGTCCTCACGCCGGATACGTTTATTCCGGATTGGTTGCTGCCAGCGCCTACAATCAGCTTGATCCGGAAAAGGAGTATGAGAATATTTTTGTGGTCGCCTCAAGCCACCAGGTTTCTTTTATGGGAGCCTCGATATATAATATAGGCGATTACGTTACGCCTATCGGTAAAGTGAAGATCAATATTCCCCTGGCAAATAAGCTTATCGAAGAGAATGCGGTTTTCACATTTAATCCGGAAGCGGATCATACAGAACATAGTCTGGAAGTGCAGATCCCCTTTCTGCAATACCACTTAAAAAAGAATTTTCAGCTTGTTCCCATAGTCCTTGGCACCCAATCGGAAGAAACTTGTAAAAAGATTGCCAAGGCATTGAAACCTTATTTCAACGAAAAAAATCTCTTTGTTTTCAGCACCGATTTTTCTCACTATCCATCTTATACCGATGCTATCGCCGCAGATAAGGTTACCTGTGATGCGATTGTTTCGAATGTACCCGATTCACTGATCAAGGTGATTCATCAGTATGAGAGCCGGAATGTACCAAATCTGGTCACCAATTTATGTGGCTGGACAAGCATTTTAACCATGTTATATATGACTGCGAACGACCCCGGACTTACCATCAAACCAGTCCAATATATGAATTCCGGTGATTCAAAATATGGCGATAAAACACAGGTGGTAGGATATTGGTCACTGGCTGTTTCGAAAATAACCAAAGCAGGGACTGATGCGGCTTTCGGATTTTCCAAAGAGGAAAAATCCACTCTGTTGAAAATTGCCCGGTCCACGATTTCGACCTATGTTCGCGAACGTAAGGTCCCGGAAATCGATAACCGCGGCTTTACGGATAACCTGCTGATGAATACTGGCGCATTTGTCACACTCAGGGAAAAAGGAGAACTGAGGGGCTGTATCGGACGATTTACTGCAGATATTCCGCTATACCAGGTTGTCCAGGATATGGCTATCGCCTCTTCCACCGAAGATAGCCGCTTCAGTCCGGTTACGCCCGGCGAAATAGATCAAATGGAGATAGAGATTTCGGTTTTATCCCCAATGAAAAAAGTGCAATCTCCTGATGAAATTGTCTTAGGGAAACACGGTATTTATATCAAAAAAGGGTATTTATCAGGGACTTTTCTTCCACAGGTGGCAACCGAAACGGGATGGAGTAAAGAGGAATTTCTCGGTCATTGCGCCCAGGATAAGGCCGGTATCGGTTGGGATGGATGGAAGGATGCGGAACTCTATATTTATGAGGCCTCTGTTTTCTCGGAATAAATCGAAATAAAAAAGTCCTGTTAACGCACAGGATAGTTCCTTAACGCTGACAAAGCACATTATATGGACAGTGACGACAGATCCCGGTATCTTCTGTCTGTTGAAAAGGGGCATTCACATCGTATATTTCAGTAAGCAGATCGATCAGGAGGGTTTCAAATTCTTCCTGGTCAGACATGGTTATTTTGTCCGTGGTTTTGTTCGTATCCGGTTGTTCGTTTCTTGAATTTCCTTCTGCATCGGGTCTCCAAGCTTCTTCCATCGGTATCTGAACTGTCATGAATCCACTCCCCGTTTTGCTGAGGGAAGCGATCCCAGCCCGGGTCATTATATCTTTCCCTTTGGCGGGTAAGAGCCAAACATAACATAGGAGCTGAAATCCTATGTCGAGTGATGGATTATGTAGCAGATCATTCCATGTTTTTACTCTCAGTTCCTTTTTTTCGGAAAAACCGGTTTTATAATCAATAACCCGTCTTTCCTCGTCAATATGATCTACACGGTCAACTATCCCTTTGATCCAAACATCCGTCAACCTCCCGCGGAAAGGAATTGAAAGTCTTCCCCTAAGTATATGCTCCAGCATGGCCACAGTCATGGTTTGTCCTTTTCCTTCCAGTTCTTCAAGGGATTCGGCTTCGTTTTTTAAGAAATTCCGGATCATGATCTTTGCCACGTTTACCAGAAGCAGGTTTTTACCATAGGCAATTGCGGAGCCTTTATATTTTTCTTTAAAAGCATTTTCTACCGCTTCATCCGCCTGGTCAGCCATCGATTTAATATTTCCGGAAGTAAGCGGGAACCCTTTGAATGATTGGTACAAATGATGAAGTGTCTCATGAACGGCAGTTCCCAATGTCTTTGGGTCGATGGTATCATCTACTTCTTCGGGTTCCCTTAAACCGGCAATTTCTGAATAATAAAAACGTAAAGGGCATTTTCTGTATGCGTTGAGCGCTGTCGGTGAAAATCCATCCTTAGCTTTTTTCAATAATTTATCCGGAATATCTCCATCCTTGGTAATGGTGATGGATGGATACGCCACTCCCTTGGGTAATGGGGAATTCAGAAAACACTCATGAATTTTGATCCCGGGATTCCAGGATGGCAATTCCCCCGTGATCTGATGAATAAAGCGACTTTTTTCCCCACCACCCAACAAATCAGGCTCTGTGTTGTATAATAACCAGACTTTTTGCGCCCGCTGCAACAACCGGTAAAAATGATATGCGTACACGGCATCCTGATTCTGATAAGTTGGCAGGCCAAATTCACGTTTTATATCAAATGGGATAAAGGAGTGTGAATTTTTTCCGGCCGGAAGGATACCTTCATTACAGGAAAGGATGATCACCTGGTCAAAATCGAGGGTCCTTGTCTCCAGCATACCCATTACCTGCAAGCCTTTCAGGGGTTCACCGAAAAAGGGAAGCGTGGAGCTTCCGATCATCTGACGATAAAACTGGTAACAGGTCTGCCAGGTAAAATATGCAGGATATGTTGATATGATATGATTCAACTGATGAAGGATCCGGGCAAAGACAAAGGCATGTTCAGGTTCCAGGTTCCTGATCAGTTCGACAATTTTACGAAGGTCACGGATGGCATTTCCGGGTTCTTTCCAGGGCTCGAAAAACGGGTCAAGAAATTCAAATCCGGCACTGAACAAATCGCTGCTGTATAAATCTTCCTTTCGAAGGAAAACCTGGTTACCGGTCCGGATCCGATTGATCATATCCGGTAAGAAATGTGGATCATCGGTCATGACTGATTCAGCAACCCGGATCAGGAGGGAATGCTGCAGAATTTTCAGGACATCGCGGTAATAAAAACAGTTGGGTTCCGGTTTTCCGGCCTTCATATCCGATGCATGGAGGTGCATCTGAAAAACAAGATCCAGAAAACCTGCAACCGAAGTCTGTTTCAATGGAAGTCCCATGGTCACGTTAAGAGAATCCACGGATTCAGGAAGGGAATTCAGCAGCGGGATTAACAGTGTTTCATCCGGAAGGATAATGGCAGTACGTTCATCAAGTTGCTCTCCCATCTGCATCAACAGTTCTCCGCAAAATTTGACCTGACCTGTCACATCCGGAACACCTATCACTTCGATTGACTTTTCACCGTCACGATAGTTATCAGAAATCCACCTTTTCTCCTCCGGCCAGCCTTTCGCAAACCATTGACGCAGGTGACTTCCTCCCTCCTGGTCAGTGGAATCGAGGTAATAGTGGTCGGCATCCCATAAAAAATCAGCTTTCCCGGCTTTATGTAAATATTCCATGATCTTTTCCTCTGCCGTGGTCAAAGCATTGAATCCTGTAAAGACAAACCGCTTCCACAACAAGGTTGCTGCTCCTTTTTCTATCTGATTGACGGCGTGACGAAAAACAAGCCCCTGATAACCCTGACCATGTTCAATCAGACGTTTGGTAAGCAACGAATAGTACGTCGTAAGGGAATGATAAAACTTCAGGTAATTCAGTTGAAATTCAGTCAGGGGTGATTTATCTAGATTCCAGAGATTAATGGCACGAACCTCATCAAGGTACCTGAAAAGCTCTCCGGCATCAGCCATATACCGGTCAATTTCATTAAAGTCAGCCAGCAATTGAGGTCCCCATTTGAGGAATTCGTCGAAAGGCTGTGCCTTTTCCTTGTCAATCTCGCGGTGAATAGAATAAAGATCAACCAGAAGATGTACCGGTTCGACCTCTTGTAAACCGGAGATCGAAGCCATGAAATCCTCGATGGAGAAAACCACCGGTGACCAAACCGGTTTTGTCAGTAAGGCAGCCAGGAATTTCCTTAGAAAAAGTCCCGCACGCCGGTTGGGTAAAATGACACAAACCTCCGAAAGATCTTTCCCGTAGTTATCGATCAGGTGCTGTGCGGTTTTTTCCAGAAAACAGGAAGCCATGGGTTATTTGCGATTTGCGATTTGCGATTTACGATTTATAATTTTTAATTTATGCTTAAAGCGGCCATTTGCCTGCATCTTTCCATGATGAATGCATTTCAAGGTAACCGGAAATGATGTGGTCTTCCGAAAGGCGCAGGTATAGCCCGGTGAGCGAAAACCTTCCTGTCTCGGTGATCATCGGGAAAATGGCTGGGTTTACGATCTGTATTCCACTGAAAGCAAAAGGTTTTAATGGTCCCGATGCACGGGAAATACGACGTTCCCCTGTACTCTGGTTTTCCCAGCCTGCCAGGCACATTTGTTCATCAAACAAAAAATAGCGTGCTGTCGCACGTTCCCTGACGGCAAGCGTTGCAAGTGCATTTTTTCTATGATGAAAATCAGCAATCCCGGATAAATCAAGATCTGACAACACATCCACGTTTCTAACTATGAAGGGAGAACCATCATCAAAGAACCAGGAAGTTTTTTTCATACCGCCACCGGTGTCGAGCAATTCATCCGATTCATCAGAAATGGATATATCCAACCCAAAATTATCATGATCCCGTAAAAATTCAACGATCAATGCCGGGAAATGATGGACATTAATGATGACCTCGCGGATCCCATTCACTTTTAAATGGGTTAAGGCATGTTCAAGAAGTGTTTTACCCCCCACCTCTACCAATGCCTTTGGGCGGGTGTCAGTGATTGGTCTTAACCGGGTTCCAAAACCGGCTGCAAGTATCAGTGCTTTCATCGCTTATTCCATTTCCCTGTGTTTCACTACGATATTTACTGTAAACTGCTCTCTCAGATGCCGGGCAAGGGCTTCAGCACAATAAACCGACCGGTGCTGTCCGCCGGTACAACCGAAATTAACCATCAGGTGAGAAAATTTTCGGTCAAGATACCTCTTAACGCTCTGGTCAACCAGGGCAAATACATGGGTTAGAAATTCATTCATCTGGGGCTCTGCCTTTAAAAAATCGATTACCGGTTCATCCATACCGGTAATAAGCCGGTAATAATCATACCGTCCAGGATTTGGCAATGCCCGGCAATCAAAAATAAATCCTCCGCCATTTCCGGTAAGATCAGCCGGAAGCCCTTTCATATAGGAAAAACTGGTAATGAGTACCTTAAGGCTGTAAGGTTTGGTAATGTCCTGAAAATAAATTACATTAGGATCCGGGGATCCGGTGATACCGCCATCAGTGGTACTTTCCTTCAATGAAATTTTAACCGGGGTCTTAATCATGCTTTCAATTATTTTGGTCAATTCCGGTAACTTTTCAGAAATAACAGTATAGGGAAGCATTTCAAGGTTCTTCAAAGCATACGGGATACTTTGCAGAAAATGGCTTTTCTTCTGATAATAACCGCGGAAGCCGTAAGCGCCCAAGGCCTGAAAAATACGGATCATAACAAAACCAGGATAATAACGAAGGAATTGTTCCCGGTCGAAGGAATGGATGCCGGAAATCGATTGGAAGTAATATTCAAGAAGTTCTTTCCGCACATCCTCCGGAATATCTGCTTTGGCGTCATAAAGTAATGATGCCACATCATACTGGAGGGCGCCTTTCCGACCACCCTGGTAATCGATAAACCAGGGTTGTTCTTCATAAAGCATGATGTTTCGGGACTGAAAATCGCGGTACATGAAATGTCCGGCCGGGGCCTGAAGCAAGAAAGTTATAAAAACCAGGAAATCATCTTCAAGGTGTTGTTCGTCAAAGGATATACCCGCCAGTTTCAGGTAGTAATATTTAAAATAATTCAAGTCCCAGTGCATCGACTGGCGATCGAAAGCGGGACGGGGATAACACAGGTTGTAATCAGGTTGAGTCGACACCTGAAAATGGGGTAGCCAATCCAAAACTTTTTTGTACCACTGTTTTGCAGCATCAGGAAAATCATGGGTTACAGACTGGTTATCCCCCGCGGGGTTCCGGTTTTCCTGTAAAAATTTATACAATGTCAGATCGCCGAGGTCATGAAGCAGATAACAAAGTCCGTCGCTGCTTTCGGCCAATACCTCCGGGACGGGGAGCCGCTGATTCAGGAATGTCCGGGTAAAAGAGAGAAACGCCCGGTTCTCCTTCCTATCTTCGTTATATACCCCGATCACAGTACGTCCCTCCTCTCCCATCCGGAAATATTTCCGGGGTGAGCCCGATCCCGGAATAGGGTCGATAATCTCCGGATCTTTACCAGTTAAATCGCGGTAAAGGTTTTTTGCCGGGTCAAAACCTGAGTCCATAATTTACGATTTTCGATTTGAAAATTTGAAGATGTAAAGATTTGAAGATTTGAAGAAAATAAAAAAATGATAAAGTATCCTGTATCCTGTATCCTGTATCCTGTATCCTGTATCCTGTATCCTGTATCCTGTATCCTGTATCCTGTATCCTGTATCCTGTATCCTGTATCCTGTATCCTGTATCCTGTATCCTGTATCCTGTATCCTGTATCCTGTATCCTGTATCCTGTATCCTGTATCCTGTATCCTGCATCCTGCATCGGGAGCGAAGCAACCTGCTTCCAACATCAAACTTGTAACACTTCAATATTCTCATGCAAATAGACCAAAAATTTTCTAATCTGCTGATAACCCATTTCTCTCAGGAGGTTTTCATAATTTTCAAGTTGTCGAAGATGCTTTTCATCTTTTTTCCCGGTTTTATATTCAATCACAGCTATACAACCCTGATCAAAAACGATCCGGTCGGGTCGAAAAACATGACCATCCGGAAGAAGGATATCCGGTTCGGTTTTAACGGTCACTTTGTCGGAATACAATGGACCCAGGTCAGGATGGTGGAATATTTCATTCAACATCTTTTTCACCGGGTCAACATCTTCAGCAGAGATTAATCCGTATGTCAGAGCATCAGTTAGTGCCGGCTGCACCCCAGCGATGTTGTTGATCTTAGCAAGCAATGCATGTACCCGGTTCCCGAAATGGATATTACTCAACGGTTCCTCCATATCCCACATCTCTGGAGCACGACTGCGGATCTTAAGTTTATTCCGCCAGTCATTTGAAATAAATCTGTGCAGTACCAGGGGTTCTTCGGTGGGAACAGGAATTTTCGGGCTGTGAGGAGTTTCAGACCCGAATTCGTAAGTCAATTTCCCGGGATCCCAAAGTCCTTCAACCTCCAGAAATCCGGCAAAAAATGCGGGCAAAGATTTCAGTTCATCTGATTTCTTGGGTGGTGTTGAAGTCAGGATATAAAGACGGTCTTCGGGACGTGTCATTACCACATACAGGAGGTTAATGAGGTCGAGCATTGATTTGTGTTCCTCTTCCGTGTACAATTCCTTGAACACTGTGTTTTCCATTGCTTTTTCGGTATTCAGCAGCGCGGTTCTCATTCCTGGGATATGCTGGTCGTGCAGGTCAACCCACAGATGATCCCGGGTCAAACGTTTGGTTTCCGTTGCGAAAGGAAAGATGACAACTGGGAATTGAAGCCCTTTGGATTTGTGGATTGTCATGATCCTCACAGCATCGATACCTTCCGGAACGACCACGGAAAGTTTTGATTTCTGATCTTCCCACCAGTCAAGGAATTCCGATGCGCTATGCTGGTCGCCGGTCATGAATTTAAGCACCGCATCAAGAATAAACTGGAGATACGGATCGGT
>JALNZC010000053.1 GCA_023229525.1 Bacteroidales bacterium | reverse complement strand
GGAGTCTTCCAGCTAGAACTCATGGCTGTATCAAACCAGGTTTTCAAATATTGTTCTGAGTCAGGATATGTTTCCCAAAAGTTCCTCAAAGTGCTTTTTGCAAATATTCTCTCCATAGTAACTAATTGATGATGCAAAGATAAATAATAATTCTCGATTTGGGAACTTATTTTTTCTGACAGTATGGTTGCTAACTCACTTATAACAGCAGCCTGGTGAGCCCTGTTTAGATACCCAGGGGGTGCGGATAGGCGTAGAAATATTGCGAGTTATATTTTGTGTTATTTTTTGATTACAGGTCATCAAAGGGACTACGGATGAGCCGGATGCTCCGAGCGCTGACATGGGTGTATATTTCCGTTGTTCGCGAACTCTTGTGCCCCAACAACTCCTGAATATACCGGATATCAACCCCCGCCTCATGCAAATGCGTCGCATAACTATGTCTTAACCAGTGTAAAGTTACAGGTTTTTTAATTCCAGCCAAAAAAATTGCCTTTTTTAATACTTGCTGCAAACTCCTTTCATCATATTGTTCCCCTGACTTCACCCCCTCAAACATCCACTTCGTCGGCCTGTACTGAATATAATATTCTCTTAACATTTTGATTATCTTTTCTGAAATTGGCACTACCCGGTCCTTTCGTCCTTTCGCTTGCCGGATAATCAATAATCCCCGGTTGCTGTCAATATCCGCCGGCTTTAAATTCAATAATTCACCTCTTCGTAAACCACAACTGTATATAGTACTTAACATGACCCTGTGCTTTACATTCTTTAATACTTCCAATAGCATCTTTACCTCCCGTTTACTAAGCACATTCGGTAACTTGTATTCTTTCCTCGGACGCCGAATCTGCTCCACTGTCAGCTCCTGTCGCATGATCTCTTTATAAAATAAGCGCAACGCATTGACTAATTGGTTCTGATACGAAAAACTTAAACGCTTTACCAAAATATACTCGTTAGTAAACCGTTGTATGTCATTCATCACCTCATCCGTAGCACGCTTCGGTTTGATAAACCTTAAAAATGTAACCGTCATCTCACTGTAAGTCCGTATAGTCGATTCACTATATCTCCTGTATCGCATCCACTTTTTAAACGATCCGATTAATTGAAAATCCTCCTGATCAAGCCCCGGAAGAATAGCCTTCGGAGAGCCATTACCTGCCTCTTGTTTTGACTTATCTTGGAACTTCCGGAATTCATACAAAGTGCGATCTTGAAATAAATCCTTCAACCGCGCCCGGTTTAATGATGTATCCTCCAAATACCAACATTTCATCCCTGGGTGCCAACCCGCACCAGGTAATCCTTTCATCAGCATCTTAAGATCTTCATCATTCGGAAAAAAAAAGCATATCCATGTCCGCCCTTTATTGGTCAAACATTTAAACTCAATCCGTTTCATATTTAATGTTTTTCCTATTTTTCAATCTTCATTTTTTTATCTTTTATTATTTGATTTTATAGATCGATATTTGATATTCGTCATTTGTCATTTGTCATTCGACATTTTTTCTGCTTCTCTTTAATCTTCTTCTATACCGAAAGGTAATACATTCCCGGGGAAAAAATTTCCCAGTTTTCGTAACTTTGTATCCAATTTTAAGAAGGATGAGCCATTATTTTGTCGCACAATTGAAAATCCACAACCAGGCGACGTATGATAAATATCGAGAAAAAGTGGATGAAGTATTCGATCAGTTCAAAGGAAAATGCCTTGTGATTGATGATCATCCACAGACCATCGAAGGGAAGTGGAACTATAACCGCTTTGTTATCATTGAATTCCCGGATGAAAATGAATTGAAACGATGGTATTATTCCCCGCAATACCAGGAGATACTGAAATTCAGATTAGCCGGCGCAACCAGTGATACCATTATCGCCGCCGGCCTTGAGGAGGAATGAAAAATAGATAATTGGATGCTGGATGCTGGATACTGGATAAAATATACTACAAGGGGGTTGAAAGATCACAAAAGCAGCCTTGTCGAGAGCTTTGGATGTGTGGGATGGACGTGCGACTCGAAACGCAACCGCGTTGTGATCTTTAACCGACGCTCCACCGCAACCGCGTTGTGATCTTTAACCGACGCTCCCGATGCGGGATGCAGGATTCTCCCCTCTTCTTAAGGAGAGGGGTCAGGGGGTGAGGTGTTAAAATCTAAAATCGTAAATAGAATGTCACTGCCATGACTAAAGGACGAGATGCCAAGCCTCATATCGGAATTTTCGGACGGAGGAACAATGGAAAAAGCTCCCTCATCAATGCACTTACCGGCCAGGACATTGCCATTGTTTCCGACATCCCCGGTACCACAACCGACCCGGTTAAAAAATCGATCGAGATCGCCGGGATCGGACCCGCAGTGATAATCGATACCGCCGGCATCGACGACTCCGGTGACCTTGGACTGAAACGCATCGGCAAGACACGCGAGGTGCTGAAGATCATCGACCTGGCAATCCTCGTGATCTCCCATAATGAATTTGACGAGCCGGAGAAAAACCTGATCCGTGATTTCACTTCCAACGATCTCCCGTTTTTCATGATCCATAATAAATCGGATGAAGAAAGAATAAAACCGGAACTTGCCCGGGTGATCCGGGAAAAATATGATGTTCCTTTACTCGATTTCAGCGCAATTCATACATTGAACCTGGATGAAGTGGTGTCCGTCATCCGGGAATCGATGCCCGAAACCGCATTCCTTAAAAAGACACTGGTCGGTGACCTGATCCGCTATAGCGACGTAGTACTGCTGATTACTCCCATCGACATCGAAGCGCCCGAAGGAAGGATGATTCTTCCGCAGGTACAGGTGATCCGTGATGTGTTAGATCATGACGGCATTGTAGTTGTTTGTAAAGAAAGGGAAGTGGATGCTTTTTTCCGTATCATGAATCCCAAACCGGCCCTGGTGATAACCGACAGCCAGGTATTCCCTAAAGCTGATGCTGCCATCCCACAAGAGATCCCACTGACCAGCTTCAGCATCTTACTGGCCCGACAGAAAGGCGATTTCGACAGCTACCTCAAAGGAACCCCACACATCAGCAAACTTCGCAATGGCGATCGTGTGCTCATCCTTGAATCATGCACCCATCATGTTTCGTGTGACGATATCGGTAGGGTCAAAATCCCACGCTGGCTGAACAATTTCACCGGAAAAAAGCTGGAATTCGAAGTCGTTGCCGGCCTGGATAAAATTCCCCGCCTCATAACCGATTATGCCCTCGTAATCCAGTGCGGTGGCTGCATGATCACTCGCCGGCAACTCATCTCCCGCCTCAAACCCGCTAAAGACGCCGGCATCCCCGTCACCAATTACGGCCTTGCCATCGCTTATGTCCATGGAATATACGACCGCGCCATCCGGCCTTTCCGGAAACAGGCAGGAGAAGATTATCTCTGATGGATGGGGTCGCTTCGCTTGCAGATGCAGGATGCAGGCTCGCTTCGCTCGCAGATGCAGGATGCAGGCTCGCTTCGCTCCCAATGCAGGATGCAGGCTCGCTTCGCTAGTTGATGCAGGATGCAGACTCGCTTCGCTCGCAGATGCAGGATGGAGGCTCGCTTCGCTCGTTGATGCAGGATGCAGGCTCGCTTCGCTCGCAGATGCAGGATGCAGGCTCGCTTCGCTCGCAGATGCAGGATGCAGGCTCGCTTCGCTCGCAGATGCAGGATGCAGGCTCGCTTCGCTCGTTGATGCAGGATAAAAATATTAAACCGACACTCAATCCTTCTAAGGCACTGACAATGATACCGGTAAGATCTTCCCATTGAAATAACGGGATCCATACACTGCAAAATCGGCAACGAATTGCGCCATCTGCGCCGGATTCAGTTGCGCCTTGGTTCCGGGGAAAGCAGTGGCGAACATTTCGGTCTGAACAGCACCCAGGGCCAGACAGTTCACCCGGATCTCACGGGAAGCAAGCTCTTCAGCCAGGGCTTCGGTCAGAATTGCCACAGCACCTTTACTGGCGCTGTATGCCGACAACCCGATAAATTTTTTACTCCCTTGAACACCACCCATACTGGCGATGTTGACGATATGCCCGCCCTTGTTCATCATGGGTAGCAATGCCTGAATGAATAAAAAAGGACATTTAATATTCACGTTAAAAGTTTCATCAAATTCATCCTGACTTAACTTATCAAAAGGTTTGTTGATTAGTTTCCCTGCATTATTGATCAAAATATCACACCGGGAAATGATTTTCCCTAGCCGCGGAATAATGACAGGATAAAAATCAAACTGCGTCAGGTCAAATTCATAGGGAGTGACATGGGCATCGGAATTGAGCCTTTTGCATTCGGCAGCCAGGTCATCCAATGCTTTCCCGTTCCGTGAAATAGCCACAATATGGTTAATCTTGTGTTTCGACAATGTTTTGACAACCTCTGATCCTATCCCTTTGCTTGCTCCCGTAATGATGATGTTCATAGTGTTCCGGTTTTAACGTAAAAAAAGAAGAAAGAATGAAGATGTATTCAAAGATAACTAACTTTTCAAAAAATTATAGGATAAATCTATTTATTGATTTACATTCGGATTGATTCCTATTAAATAAATTTCGATATTTGCAGAAATAATCGTACCTTAGTCCGTTAAGCAATCCAAATCCGCATTCATATGAAAAAATTTTTATCTCTTGTGATACTTCCTTTCATGGCCTTGAACCTTTTTGGTCAGAACCAGGAAGAAGTTCTTAAACCAACGGTGGATTTACCCGTTTATTTTGATATCTCACCCCCGTTACGTGATATGATCAAGACTGCTCCGACACATGTTGACAACACATGGAAGGGTGGAGTGGTGAAAAACTATTTTATGGATGGTTCCGATACCCAACCGGTTATTCCTAATTTCATGGATCCGGGGTTACAGACCTATCTTGGACCTCTTACAACAGATACAACGCTTTTGAATTTTCCCGGCTTGCCAAATGTGAACAATACCGCGCCTCCGGATACTGAAGGCGATGTAGGACCAAATCACTATTTTCAGGTTGTCAATTGCTCGTATGCAATTTATAATAAGCTAGGGTCAAAGTTGATGGGCCCTTTTGCGAGTAGCACAATCTGGAGCGGAATGCCGAATAATGTGAACTCCGGAGATGCCATTGTTCTTTATGATGAACAGGCCGACCGGTGGCTGTTCTCCCAGTTTTCGTTGCCCAATGGCAACACCAATTACCAGATGATCGCAATATCCCAAACTCCTGATCCCATGGGATCATGGTACCGTTACCAATATTCCTTTAACCAATTGCCCGATTATCCCAAGTTCGGTATCTGGCCTGATGGATATTACATGACAGCCAACCGGTTTACTATTTCTGGTTTACAGTACGCCGGGGTTGGCGCTTATGCTTATGACCGCAACGCCATGCTGGTGGGATCTGCCACCGCTGTCCGGATTTCTTTCATGCTCAACTCAGGCAATGAAGCTTTTGGAGTTTTGCCTTCCGATTGTGATGGCGCGTTTCCTCCTATGGGTACCCCAAATTATTTTACTTATATCCCCATTAGTGCGTCGAATCACCTTGGTATTTATGAATTTCATGCCGATTTTGTCACACCGGCAAGTTCCACTTTTGGTAATAAAATTAATATCACTGTCCCTTCATGGCAAAGATTTACTTCGGGGCAGGGAGTCCCTCAACAAGGTACTTCACGCTTGCTAGATCCCATTACCGACCGGTTGATGAATCGCCTCCAATACCGTAAGTTCAATGACCATGCTGCAATGGTGGTAAATCATACAGTTAAGTTAGGTACAGGAGCTGCAGGTATCCGCTGGTATGAGTTGCGTAAGACCACAGGAGCCTGGACTATTTATCAGCAATCCACCTATGCGCCAAGCGATGGAAGAGGAAGATGGATGGGCAGTATGGCGCAAGATTCTGCCGGAAATATGGCACTTGGATTTTCAATTTCAAGCAGTTCGATGTATCCCTCCATCGCATATACCGGGAGACTGAAAAATGATCCCCTGAATCAGATGACCATCCAGGAACGCAGGATTGTGAATGGTTCTGGGGCCCAGACCGGGACTGATGGATCCAGAAGCCGTTGGGGCGATTACAGTTCCATGCGTGTAGACCCGAGTAACCCGACGACTTTTTGGTATACCCAGGAATATTACGCTGTTACTTCCGAATGGGGGTGGATCACTCAGATTGCTGCTTTCTCTTTTGACAACGTGTTTTCATCGTTTGCTGGGGCCAATCCGGCGAAGTTTTGTATCGGCGATTCATCACAACTCAATGCTTTCGGTTACGGTGGTTCAGGAACCTATACCTATTCTTGGTCTTCAAATCCTCCGGGATTTACATCCAACCTTCAAAATCCCAAGGTTGGCCCGGATACTACTACACTTTACTATGTGGCGATAAGCGACGGTACACTGACGCGAATCGATTCGGCCTTTGTTTTTGTCCAATTCCGACCTACGGTATTTGCTGGTAATGATACTCTGGTGAACAAATTTGTTGCCTCCATTTCCCTCAATGGTTTCGCGAGTAACTACCGGGTCTTTGGTTGGTTAACCTCCGGTGATGGAACATTCACCAATCCTTCGGCACTGATCACTTCGTATATTCCTGGGAATGGCGATAGAAACAACCTGAGCGTCAATCTGACACTGGCAGCCCTCCCGGTGGTTCCCTGTACCGGTAACGTATTAAGCACCATGCATGTGATCTTTGACGAATTTGTAGCCATTACTGAAGCGGGAAGGAATGGTCCGGCTATTACACTTAGGCCCAACCCGGCTCGGGGTTCTGTGACGGTTGCCATCGCGGGCGTCCGGAACCAGGATGCTCTCCTTACCCTTAGCGACATCACAGGAAAAGTAGTTTATTCTGAAAAACTGGTCCTGAACGAAAGGGATGAGATCAGGAATCTGGATTTATCAGCCTATTCCAAAGGAGTATATATCGTTAAGCTTAAGACCGATACCCAGATCAAAACAGAGCGGTTGATTGTTCAGTAACGATGAATGTCATAAATAATCTGTTAATACTTTAACAAGATTTGTTTTTTAGTATCTTTGCAGCCGGATTACAGAAATCCGCAGGTTCTTTAAAATAAAAGTTGATTCTTCAGGGCAGGGTGCAATTCCCGATCGGCGGTAAAGTCCGCGACTCCCGACAAATCAGGCGAAACTGTATAACCTGGTTTTCTGGAATGAGCCGTTGAAACTACGGCACCGACAGTATAGTCTGGATGAAAGAAGAATCGTATTTATAATGACCATTTTTCATTTTAAATAGGATTATGCCCTGTTGCTATTGCCACAGGGTTTTTTTTATTATCAGGGATAAGGAATTAAAAATTAGGAATTAGGATTGAATGTTAAGTCAGGATGAAAAATATATGCGACGGGCGATCGCATTGGCCAGGAAGGGCGCCGGATGGGTGAATCCGAATCCCATGGTGGGCGCCGTGGTAGTGAAAGACGGTCGTTTTATTGGAACGGGATTTCATGAATATTCCGGCGGGCCTCATGCGGAAGTCAATGCATTGCAGGATCTGATACGGGCACAGCAGTCGGGTGCTGACGGATCGGCTCAGGATATCCGGATTCCGGAACAGACCGGGAAATCGCTTATAGGTATCGGATCGCTTCGTGATGCTACCATGTATGTAACACTGGAACCCTGTTCACACCATGGGAAAACGCCTCCGTGTACCAATTTTATTGTTGAAAGTGGAATTGGCAGGGTGGTCATCGGAATGACCGATCCGAATCCCTTGATCAACGGGAGAGGGGTGGATTTTCTACGGTCCCATAACGTGGATGTCACGGTGGGTGTATTGGAGTCGGCGGTAAAGAGCCTCAACGAGGTATTCATCAAATTCATCACGACAAAAAAGCCGTTCGTTGTCTTAAAAACGGCCATGACCCTGGATGGTAAGATAGCTACGGTGACCAATGCTTCCCGCTGGATCACTGGAGAAGCTTCAAGAAAAAGGGTACACAGGATGCGGCAACAGTTCAGTGCGGTGATGGTTGGAGTGGATACGGTGCTTTTTGATAATCCGCAGTTGAACATCCGCCTGAAACCCGGAAATGATAGTTTGTCCATGAGAGCCGGTATCCCATTGAAAGGAAAAAAAGATCCCAATGAACAGGGGAGTGGCGTGAATTCACCTGGTTTGTGGAAAAATCCGTTGAAGATCATTGCCGATACACGGGCTCGTATTCCGATCAATGCAAATGTCCTTCAGATCGATCCCCAACTTACTGTCATAGCAACCACGGACCTGGCTCCGAAAGATAAATTGCGGGAGATTGAAAGAATGGGCGCCCAGGTATTGATTTGTCCATTAAAAGACAACATGGTAGATCTTCGATTTTTGTTGGAATCGATGGGTTTAATGGGAATCGACAGCGTCATGATCGAAGGAGGGAGCACACTGGCATTTTCTGCCCTAAAGGAAGGTGTAGTCGATAAAGTGGTCAGCTTTATTGCTCCGAAAATTCTCGGTGGAAGCGAAGCCCCGACAGCGGTCGGAGGAACAGGTATCCCCTCAATGGATGATGCCATTGCCGTGAACGAAATGCATTTCAGGAAAATTGGGAAAGACCTGATGGTGGAAGGATACATTAAAATTAATTAAAAATTAAAAATGAAGAATTAAGAATTATTAGTTGTTTATTAATAATTGCTAATTACCGAATATGTTTACGGGAATTGTTGAGGAGACGGGTATTATCAGATCGATCAGGCCCGGTGCCAGGTCGGCAAAGTTGATCGTTAGCGCCAGGAAGGTGACTGAAGATATCAAAACCGGCGACAGCATCAATACCAATGGGGTATGCCTTACCGTTATTGCTATGGACCGTGAAAGTTTTACTGCGGATATTATGCCGGAAACCATGCGACGGTCCACATTCCGTGATCTGAAACCGGGAAACAGGGTGAACTTGGAACGGGCATTACGGCTTTCCGACCGGCTTGGTGGCCACATGGTTAGCGGTCATATCGATGGTACCGGAAAAATTGAAAAGCAATGGGAAGAGGATAATGCGGTATGGTTTATCGTTACAGCCGGAAAAGAGATCCTGAGATACATTGTGGAAAAAGGATCCGTAGCGCTCGATGGGATCAGTCTTACGGTGACAGGTGTTGACGAACATTCTTTCAGGGTTTCGATCATTCCCCATACCGCGGAAATTACATCCCTTACGGATAAAAAAGTGGGGGAGATGTTGAATATTGAATGTGATCTTTTTGCAAAATATATTGAAAAGCTTTTACAAAACGATAAACCCGTGGGAAATATAGACCCGAATCTTTTGGAAAAGTTCGGGTTTTAACACGTTGAAAAGGTCGATTAAATAATAAAGAGATTGAGGGATTTAGTGATTGATTGGATAATTTAGACTAAGATGAAAAACAACCATTTTAATACGATAGAAGAAGCCATTGAGGACATCCGGAGGGGAAAAATGATTGTGGTAGTTGATGATGAGGACCGTGAGAACGAAGGAGACCTGGTGATTGCCGCAGAAAAAGTGACCCCAGCGATAGTCAATTTCATGGCCAAACATGCGGGTGGATTGATCTGTTTACCCATTGTCCGTGACCGGTTGGAAGAATTGAATATTGAAAGGATGGTGGTAAAGAATACCGATCCTAACCGCACGGCATTTACAGTGTCAGTTGATGCGATTGAATGTTCCACCGGTATTTCGGCCCAGGAACGGGCATTAACCATTAACAGATTGATTGACAACCAGACCAAGGCACGCGATTTTACACGTCCCGGTCATATCTTTCCGATTGAATATAAAGAGGGGGGTGTATTGGTGAGGGCCGGACATACCGAAGCATCGGTTGACCTGGCCAAACTGGCAGGCCTTTATCCGGCTGGCGTAATCTGTGAGATCATGAATGAAGACGGCACTATGGCCCGGGTGCCGGAACTGCTGGTTTATGTGAAGAATCACAAGCTCAAGATCGTCACCATTGCCGCTTTGATCGATTACCGCCGGAAAACGGAAACCCTCATCGAACGAGCTGCCGAAGTAGATATGCCCACCAAATACGGTGATTTCAAGGCAGTGAGCTATATCAGCAAGATCAGCAAGGAAAATCACCTGGCATTGGTCAAAGGAAATATTGCCGACGGTAAACCCGTGCTGGCCAGAGTACATTCGGAATGTCTTACCGGCGATGTGTTTGGCTCAAAGCGTTGTGATTGCGGCGACCAGCTTGATTTCGCGCTTCGTAAGATTGCCGCTGAAGGACGTGGCGTTCTGCTTTATATGCGTCAGGAAGGCAGGGGGATCGGTTTCCCAAATAAAATGCGGGCTTATGTGCTCCAGGATCAGGGTATGGATACTGTTGAGGCCAACAATGCCCTTGGTTTTGATGCTGATCTGCGTGATTATGGGACCGGCGCCGAGATCCTTGTCGATCTGGGTATTAAAAAACTGAGATTGCTTACCAATAATCCCAAAAAAATATCCGGACTCGAAGGCTTCGGACTGGAGATCGTTGAACGGATCCCAATTGAGATCGGGAGGAATGCACGCAACATAAGATATCTGAAAACGAAAAAAGAGAAGATGGGGCATTTGATGACGTTTAGTGAGGATAGTTTGCTGGATAAGAAATAAAAGGATGTTGGATGCTGGATACAGGATACAGGATACAGGATACAGGATACAGGATACAGGATACAGGATACAGGATTCTCCCCTCTCCTTGAGGAGAGGTGTAGGGGGTGAGGTGTTAAAATTTTAAATCATAAATTTTAGTTATGAAAATAATAGAAGGTAAACTTGACGCTAAAGGACTGAAGTTCGGTATCGTCATTGCCCGTTTTAACGAATTCATCAGCGGGAAACTGCTGATTGGTTGTCTGGATGGATTAAAACGTCATGGCGCCGGTGAAGAAAACATCGAAGTGGTTTGGTCACCCGGATCCTTTGAGATCCCTATACTAGCAAAAAAGCTGGTTGGTAGCAAGCGGTTTGATGCGGTGATTTGTCTTGGCGCCGTGATCCGCGGTGCGACCCCGCATTTTGATTATGTGGCTGCCGAAGTCTCAAAAGGAGTAGCTCAGGTGGCTCTTGAATCCGGTTCTCCTGTCATTTTCGGGGTGCTTACCACCGATAACCTGGAGCAAGCCATCGAGCGGGCGGGTACTAAAGGTGGTAATAAAGGTTTCGATGCGGCACTGGCGGCAATCGAAATGGCTAATCTCATGAAAGAGATTTGACCTTTTACCATCAACCGTTTTTGTCTTGCTTAATTTATATCTTTTAGGAATGTCGGAAAAATCAGTGAATGTCGGCCTTATCCAAATGACCTGCGGCAACGACAAGAAAACCAACCTGGATAAGGCCTGCGGAAAGATACGTGAGGCGGCTTTACAGGGAGCTCAGATCATCTGCCTCCAGGAACTTTTTACCTCTGTCTACTTTTGTTTTGAAGAGAATTATCATTTTTTCAGTCTGGCTGAACCGATCCCCGGTCCTTCCACCAATCAACTGGGGAAACTGGCAAAGGAGCTGGAAGTAGTCATTGTGGCTTCGCTTTTTGAAAAGCGTGCACAGGGGGTGTATCACAACGCCGTTGCGGTTATTGATGCCGATGGCGAATTTCTGGGAAAGTACCGTAAGCACCACATCCCGGATGATCCGGGCTTCTACGAAAAGTTTTATTTTACCCCCGGAGATGCCGGATATAAGGTATTTGAAACACGGTATGCGCGTATCGGCACACTGATCTGTTGGGATCAATGGTATCCAGAAGCCGCCAGGATCACTACATTGCTTGGGGCACAGATCCTTTTTTACCCGACAGCTATCGGATGGGCGCCGGCTCAATCAGGAAATGTGAATCTTCAGCAATACCAGGCATGGCAGACTATCCAGCGGGGACATGCCATCGCCAACGGAGTTTTTGTGGTTTCGGTGAACCGTACCGGGACTGAAGAGGCGATGCATTTCTGGGGAGGGTCGTTTGTTGCAGGTCCTTTTGGCGAAATACTGTATGAGGCTTCGCACGATTCTGAGGAAATTCATGTACAACGAATCGATCTCTCTGTCATTGACGAAATCCGTGTCCACTGGCCATTCCTGCGTGACCGGCGAATCGACAGCTATGGACCGATACTGGATCGGTTTTCCGATGAAGGATAAAAACTCGCTGCGCTCGCTGATGCAGGATGCAGACTCGCTTCGCTCGCGATACAGGATAAAAGCTCGCTTCGCTCGCGATACAGGATGCAGACTCGCTTCGCTCGCGATACAGGATGCAGACTCGCTTCGCTCGCGATACAGGATAAAAGCTCGCTTCACTCGCGATACAGGATAAAAGCTCGCTTCGCTCGCGATGGAGGATAAGAGGTCGCTTCGCTCCTGATGGAGGATACTGGATGCAGCATACTTTATCGTTTTTTATAATCTTCAAATCCTCAAATTTTCAAATTTTCAAATCGTAAATCGTAAATGTTTCTGTTTCCAACTCTTACTCCCAAACAGCTGGGGTATTCTTTTCCGGCAGAATGGGAACGGCATCGAGCCACCTGGCTCAGTTATCCGCATGATGATTCCTATTCATGGCCGGGTACCTTGAACCGGATATTTCCAGTTTATAACCGCTTTATCAAGGAATTGACCAAAGGAGAGCAGGTTTGTATCAATGTACGGAACGAGGCTTTGGCCGGGATAGTAACCCATGATTTGTCCGCCCTGGGAATTGACATGGCTAAGATTTCTTTGTATATCCATCCTACCAATGATGCCTGGTGCCGCGATCACGGACCTGCATTTCTCCTGAACAAAGGAAGTGCGGAACCCAAAATCATCGTGAGTTGGAAATACAATGCTTGGGGCAATAAATACGACCACGAACTGGATGAGCAGATCCCCGGATTGATAGCAAAAGCGCTGAATATCCCTGTTTTTTATCCTGGGATCGTAATGGAAGGAGGAGCCGTTGACTTCAATGGTAATGGGACCCTCCTTACAACTATGCAGTGTTTGTTGCATGAAAACCGGAATCCGGATCTTTTACAACACGAAATTGAGGATTATCTTCGGAATTTTTATGGCGTCGATCAGGTTCTTTGGCTTGATGAAGGAATTGCCGGAGACGACACCAATGGTCATATAGATGATATTTCGAGGTTCTTTAGGGAAGACGGGATGATCACCATGGTGGAGACCCGACGGTCGGATGATAACTATCCGGTTTTGAAGGAAGCACTGAAAAAACTGAAAACATTCCGGTTACCCGACAATAAACAACTTGACATCGCCGAGATTCCTATGCCACGACCGGTGATCTACGAAGGTCAACGGTTACCCGCATCCTATGCCAATTTTTATATTGCCAATAATTCCGTGATTGTCCCCAATTTCCGTTGTAGCGAAGATGACCGGGCAATGCAAATCCTTGAGGAGTGTTTCCCCGGACGTACCATTATCGGTATTGATTCGGTAGATATCATCTGGGGATTGGGTTCCTTCCACTGTTTATCTCAACAAGAACCGGAATGAATGAGGAATTAATTTAGATTTAAGGATTGTTCAAGTTGAAGTTACGATTTCTGAATTTACTAATTCCTCATTCCTCATTTCTCATTCCTTATTTCAAAGGTTGTAGCTCATCCTTAAAAGATGATCCGCCAGTACCAGGGCGGCCATGGCTTCGACAATGGGAAGGGCACGGGGAACAACACAGACATCGTGGCGCCCTTTTGCCGGGATCCGGATCGGGGTTCCATCCGTGGTCACCGTTTCCTGTTCCTTCATCAGTGATGAAACGGGCTTAAAAGCTACCCGGAAAAAGATCTCCTCTCCATTGGAAATTCCTCCCTGGATACCACCCGAAAAATTGGTTAATGTTTTGATCTTACCCTTTTCACTTACAAAGCAGTCGTTGTGTTCAGATCCCTTCATGGATGCGCTCCCGAAACCCGATCCGTATTCAAAACCTTTTACAGTGTTGATGCTTAACATGGCTTTGGCAAGATCTGCCTGGAGTTTGTCGAAGACCGGTTCCCCCAACCCAGCCGGAACTCCTGTAACACTGCAGGAAATGATCCCTCCGGCTGTATCGCCGTCTCGTTTCAACTGATCCAGAAAATCCAGAACCTCAGCTGGTAAGCTAACAGATGCAGGATGCAGGATACAGGATGCAGTATCCTGGAAGTTGGATGCTGGATGCTGGATGTTCCCCTCTCCTTGAGGAGAGGGGTTAGGGGGTGAGGTACAAGCAGGATTGCGCATCTGGAAAGGTCCGATCTGGCTGATCCAGGATTGAATGGTGATATCGTTCCGTTTCAGAAGGATCTTGGAAAATGCCCCGCCGATGACCCGGGCCAGTGTTTCACGTGCAGAAGCACGTCCTCCGCCTCGATAATCACGATGACCATACTTTTGCTGGTAAGTAAAATCCGCGTGGGAAGGACGGTATGCCTCTTTCAGATATTCGTAATCGATAGGACGTTGATCCGCATTATATACGAGAAAAGCAATAGGAGCCCCGGTTGATTTATTTTCAAACAATCCGGAAAGGATCTCGACACAGTCTTCTTCCTCGCGGGAGGTCGAAAAGATGGCTGAAAGGGGTTTCCTGCGGTTCAGTTCCGATTGGATAAAGTCAATGTCAATTTCAATATTGGAAGGGAATCCGTCAAGTACGCCACCTACAGCCTTTCCGTGCGATTCACCGAAAGTAGTGAGCACCAGTGCCTTTCCGAATGAATTGCCAGACATGATTTGGATTTAAGAGTTTAGATTTTAAGGCCTCACCCCCTAATCCCTCTCCTCAAGGAGATGGGAGAATCCTGCTTCCTGAATCAGCGAGTGCAACACGCATTTATCGGACACATAACGACTCTGCATCCAGAATCTAGTATCCAGAATCCTGTATCCTGCATCTGGATTCTCTTCTTAACTCTGCTGCCTGAGGATCTTCATCTTTGCTTCCAGTACCTTAAGCTCGCTTTTTGCCTTATTAATCTTGTTTTCAAATTCTTCTTTTACCAGGGCAGCACTTTTAGATTTGGCAAAGAAGCCGATGTTATTTTCCCACAGAATGATCTCTTCTTTCATTTTCGAGATCTTCGTAGCAAGGAATTCCCGCTCTTTACCCATCACCCGTCGTGCATTGGGATCGTTTTTTAAATGATCGACCCGCGCCTGGAAATTCACGGTGCTCATCTCAACTTCGCTGATTTTCAACTTATCCAGATGTTCATTGATCAGAGCGCGGAAATCGTTCTGCACCTTGTCTTTCTCTTTAATGGGAATATGACCGATCTCGGTCCATTCGCGCTGGAAGTTCTTCAATACCTCCAGGTTGGCAGGTTTGTCGTCAGTGAACTGATATTCCCGTAACCGTTTCATAACATCCAGCTTTTTATTGAGGTTTTCACCTTCACTGGCCTGAATATTGGAGAAGTAACCTTGTTTTGCATTGAAGAAATCATCGCAGGCGGACCGGAAGCGTTTCCATATCTTGTCGCTGTGTTTCTTGGGTACTGGCCCGATCTTTTTCCATTCTCCCTGTAAACGGATCAGCTCGTTGGAAGTTTTTTTCCAGTCGGTGCTGGTTTTCAATGCCTCGGACTGCATGCACAATTCAACCTTGAGATTGTAATTGTGCATTTGCTGCTCTTTCAGCTTATCGAAATATTCCTTTTTATTGGCAAAAAAGTTGTCCAGACTTGTTTTGAAACGGTTCCAGATCTCGGCGTTGACTTTTTGGGGGACAGGGCCTATGCTTTTCCAGATCTTCAGCAGGTCATTGACCTTGTTGGTATTTTCCTGCCAATCCCGAATCGAATCATTGGGTAAACCGACGACGACTTCAGCCTGTTCACAGAGGGCAGTTTTGGTTTCCAGGTTTTTGACCTGATCTTCTTCAATGATGGCATAATGATCGCGGCGACGTTCATTGATCTTATCTGTTGCGGTTTTGAAGCGTTCCCAGATTTCATCTTTCTTATCTGCAGGTACTGGTCCCAATTCCTTCCACTCTTCATGATATTTCTGAAGTTTCTTGAATGATTTAAGAACAGATGTTTCCAGCAGTAACTCCTCGGTTTTTTCACAAAGAGCCATCTTTGCTTCGAGATTTTTCCGGAGATCAAGATCCTTGAGTTCTTTGTTGAGTTTTACTTTTTCAAAAAATTTCTCAACAAGGAAGTGATAATTTTGCCAGAGATTATTGATTTCGGTACGAGGCACCATACCGACTTCCTTCCATCGTTCCTGGAGGATTTTAAACTCATCGTACGTTTTCTTGAGGGTTTCTTCGCTATTGATGAGGGTTTTGAGTTCATCGAGGATAAGGAATTTCTTTTTCAGGTTTTCCTGCTTGATCTTTTCCTGCTCCTCAAGATAACGGGCCTTGTTGGCTTTATATATAGTGAAAAAATTATTGAATTTGATATCGAGTTCATCTTGCTCTGTTGCGAGCTCTTCCTTTGTACTTCCTTCCTCCATCGCATTTTCATATTTCTGGAGGTTTTCTTCCTTTTTCTTTTTAAGGAATGCGACCTTGATCAGTGCGATCCTGGCCTTTACTGCATTGATATCAGTTTCGGCAACTGTTTTTTCGAGAAGATCGACCAGTTCCGTGCGCGTGTAAGAATCATAATTAACTGCATTATCCTGCCCGATATGCTCAGCAGCAGCTTCGCTCAAAGCCTCAAGGTGAGCATCTGAATGATTGTCCAGATTAACATCCAAGTGATCGTCAAGATCTGTAATGGGTTCAGGAAGTACATCCGTCACTGATTCATCGGGAACTTCCTTCACCGGTTCTTCAGGAACCTCTTTCACCTTTTCCTCAGAAATGTTATTCGCTGGTTCATCAAGAACTTCTTTCACCTGTTCCTTAAGAACTTCATTCAGAGATTCTTCAAGAACATTTTTCACTGGTTCATCAAGAACTTCTTTAATTGGTTCCTCAAGAAGGTTTTTTTCGGGTTCCGCAGATAGTTCAATTACCGGTTCAAACAGAGGAACTGTTTCAGGTTCTACATCCATCTTAACCGGTGATACTTCGGTGTTTTCGTCTGAAGGATTTTCTGTAACCACATTCTGTTCTTCTGTGGCAACAATTTCACCGGTTGCTTTACCCGGTAAATCCTTAGGTAAGTCAGCTTCGGCTGGTGATTCCAGGGTCATTGGCGTGTCTGCGGTTGATACAGGTTCCTCCACGAGCGTTAAATCAGATTGTTTCATATTGTCTTGTTGATCTGCTGTAAGGATTACAGAGATGTGTTGTTCCTCCAGGCCGGTACTCTTTTCCAGTTCTGGATTCCGGGGTGCTTTTTTCACGTTTTTCATACGTTGTTAATCATCCTTTTATTAAAAATAATCGATAGCGTCCGACATTTGCCGGTAATAATGATGAATCATTTGTGCTGCGAAAATACGAATATTTTCTAATAGCATGAGGAAATTTCATTGGTGTTGGATGAAAGCTCGCTGCGCTCTCTGATGCTGGATTCATGATGCAGGATGCAAGATTCAGGATTCAGGATGCTGGATGCTGGATTATTCTTAATTCTTCATTCATTCCTCATTCTTAATTCCTTTCCCCCTCCCTCTTCGAATTTTCGGTTCATTGCCCTGCTTAGGGCATCGCCCTACGGTTGAAAATGATAAAGCCAAAATTGAAATTCAACGAGAACGAATCGGGCTGTTTGTCGTAATAATTAACTCCGAGGCTTACCGGACCCAGTGGACTGTTGTATACCATTGCAGTTGATGCCATCCAGGAGCGGTCATCGAGTATTGGGCCGAAATAGGGGGAATAATTGTCTGGGTTTTCTTTGACCTGCTGATAAGGCTGAAAAAGGTACCCCTCCAGCCGGTATTCAATCTTTTTATAGACCCTGAGAACTAATTTCAATCCGGCTGCAGCATAATTGGTCGCCCGGAATGCCGGCTGAAAGTACACCTGGCTTTCGGGAAATGGTTGAAAGGATGGGGAAAAAAGGAGACTGGATATATAATTCGAGAAAAGGGGTTGATTAGAAATCACGCCTTCTCCATAAAAACCAAATTTCAGAGGACCAAGCGACTGAAAATAATTATCATAAATCAACCGGAATTGGAACCAGTTATGAAACTGAGTGACCGGATTTTTAGACGCAGCAGTCGATCCCGGGAGCATATCTTCCCGCCCATAAATGTATGAAAGTGATAAAAGAAGACGCACTCCGGCATTTGCAAATTGTTTACGATTCAAGCTATTCATCTCAAAGCATACGGAAGGCACGAAAAAATTGAAATTGGTCTGATCAGCTGTATCGTTTCTCGAAAACAGGTTCGATTGGTAATATTTATCGTTGGTAAATGCATAAGTCATTATCAGGGAAAGTTTCCCTTTGTTGGAAATGGGCATTCCAAGTCTCAGATTACCAAAGTATTCCTGCTCAATAAGATAATTGGGCGTTTTATCATCAAAAAAGAAGCTTGCAAATTTGAAGTAATTGAAGTGATTATAGGTATAGTTCAATTCTGCAAACCAGGGTTTCCTGGAATTAAAATCGATGCGGCCCCCGACTTTAGCGGAGCTGTATACTTTTCCGAAATACCCATTCACGGTAAAGCGGAAAGCGTTTGTCCAGAGTACTCTGTATTGTAACTGAAGGAAGGCTTCGCTAATGGTCCCCAATGAAAAGTTTCCTCCGAACTGGACCCCGAAACTGTTTGTTTTCTGAATATCGAGATATAGGTCGTAATAACCGGTTTTACTGTTGTATCGGGCTACAGGGAAAACACTTTTGATAACCCCTTCATCGATGAACCTGAAATATTCCGGACGGAGATTGTTGATGCTTATAGTGGGCTGCCCGTGTTTGAGAATCTGGCGTACATATCCTTCCTGGCTTTTATTCAAACCGGTAATATGAATGGAATCGAAAATGAGTCCGGGTTTCCGTTTATTGAAGGAGAGACGGCGTAAAACCATGGTAGCCGGATGGATACTATCGTGAACGAGCTTACGGATTTTGGGAATTTCACGCATGGTGGCAGTATAACCACTATCGGCGAGGATGGATGTTTTTGAGAAATCCAGGAGGTTGGTCGGAGGAAGTTTCGGAACGATCATAACCGACCGGGAAAAAAGAATGGTATCGCTTTGCCGTTCCATCAGCATCGAGAGGATTTGTGAAATGATATCATCACGATCCGGTTTATCATATCGCTGGGCTACGCGGCTACCGATAATCACATCAGGATGAAAATCGCGGATAACAGCATCTACAGGAAAATTGTTATACATGCCTCCATCGAAGACCAATTTTTTGTTGATAACTACGGGATTATAAATTAACGGGATGCTCATTGATCCTCGTACAGCTGCATTTAAATCCCCGCTACCAAGGACCAGAGCCTGGGTAGAATCGATATCAGATACAACACATCGGAAAGGGATCATCAGACTATCGAAATTACCTTTACAAACGGCATTGGCTGGTGCGAGCAATTCCATGAACCGGAAATCGATCTCGTAGGTTTTGATAAGATGCGTGGGTAGGAGTGAAGTTATTTTTTTATTGAAATCGAAATTGGTTGTGATCCAGGAAGCATTCGGATCTTCCTTGCGATAATAATAAATATATTTGTCATCCATAACCCCTGAAGCCCATCGTTGAAAATCCTCCGAATTCATCAGATTTTCCATTTCATCGGGTGTATACCCGCTGGCATACATAGCCCCAATAATGGCTCCGATGGAGGTGCCGGTAATATAGGTAATGGGTATCTGCTGTTCTTCCAAAGCCCGGATCACGCCTATATGGGCGCCGCCTTTTGCCGCTCCGCCACTGAGTACCAGAGCGACGCGCTGGGCTTTCACCGGATTTAAGAGCAGACAAAAAAAAGTTATCTGAGCGAGGACTAGGAATATGAATTTCGAAGTTTTCATTTATACCTTAAATGAAAATTCAAAAATACACCGGAATTCTTAATTCCCCGATTTAATTTATTGGTTCATTACAGAGAACCGCGGCTTAAATTTTTGCAAGGGCTTGTTCCAAGTCTCCAATGATGTCTTCTGCCTCTTCAATGCCCACCGAAAGCCGTACGAGTTCATCACTGATACCCCCTTCCTTTTTGGCTACCGCTGACAATTTGCTGTGGGTCATGGAAGCAGGATGCTGGATCAGGGTTTCAATACCACCCAGGGAGACGGCCAGCACGCAAAGCTCAACATTGTCCATGAGCTTCTTGCCTGCTTCCAGTCCCCCTTTGAGTCCAAAACTGATCATGGACCCGGGACCGCTCATCATTTTCTTTCCAAGTTCATATTGCGGATGGGAAACCAATCCCGGATACATGATCCAATCCACTTTTGGATGTGATTCCAGGAATTCAGCGACTTTAATGGCATTTTCCTGGGCACGGTCGATGCGGATGGCCAGTGTTTTCAATCCTCTCCGCGTGAGGAAAGCCTGGTGTGGATCCATGTTGCATCCCAGCGATACCATCATGGAACGGACTTTTTTATAATCGGTTTCGGTTTTTGTGATGATAATTCCCCCGACAATATCGGCATGACCATTGAGGAACTTAGTCAGTGAATGGAGAACAATATCGGCGCCCAAAACGAGCGGTTTTTGCAGGTATGGACTGCAGAATGTATTGTCGACACATACAGGGATCTTGTGTTGATGGGCAAGGGCACAAATAGCCGGAATATCTGAAATACCGATCGTAGGATTGGCCGGTGATTCAATGTAGATTAATGCCGTATTGGGTTTTATGGCTGCTTTTACCTGTTCCAGATCGGTGGTGTCAACATAGGAAGATTCAACACCAAACCGGTGAAAAGTGTTTTCAATTATCCCGCGGGATGGTCCATAAACCGCATTGTGGCTGACGATGTGCTTCCCTGCACCAAGATAACTCATATAAACAGTGTTAATGGCGCCCATTCCGGAAGAACAACCGATGCCGTCGTAACCGTTTTCGAGCAAAGCAATGGTTTTCTCGAGATCGCGGATGGTTGGATTCCCGATACGGGTATAGATGTATCCGTCGCTCTCTCCGGCAAAGCAGGCAGCGCCATGATCGGCGCTTTTAAAAGCAAAAGTTGAGGTTTGATAGATAGGTGTGATTACACTGCCCATTGGGTCTTTGGCGCCGGCTCCGTGCACGAGTTTTGAGTTGAAACCTGAAGGTTTGTGAGTCATATTTTGAGTTATTTGTTAGTTGAGACGCGCTGCAGCGCGTCTTTACGATCGAGATGCACCGTAGCGCGTCTTTATGACTGAGACGCGCTGCAGCGCGTCTTTACTATCGAGATGCATGGCAGCGTGTCTTTACGATCGAGATGCATCGCAGCGCGCCTTTACTATCGAGATGCATCGCAGCGCGTCTTTACGATCGAGATGCACCGCAGCGCGTCTCATATAGTTATTCCCGGATTATAGTAATCTCGTTTTCGATGGACGGATTCAGATGGCGTTTCACCGTACAGAGCGATGCCGATTTGATCAATGCGTTGTCATATTGTTCCGGGAAATCAGCGGGAACGTGGATACGTATGGTGAACTTTGCGATCATTTTCTGAATAGGATCGTAATGATAATCCATGGTTAACCGCATTCCTTCCGTGCTGATGCCACGCTGATCACAAAATCCTTTCGAGTATATCCCTGCACAGGTTCCCAAGGAAGCGAGAAAAAGAGCAAATGGAGTGGGTGCAGTGGCGTCGCCACCATCCTTTAGAGGTTGATCGGTATTAACTGTATAGCCATTAATGAGGGCATCGACCTTTTTATTTCCGCTGAAAGAAATTTCTATAGACACAACTTTATAATTTTAGATTTACGATTTACGATTTCAGATTTACGATTTTGAGTTTTGAGTTTTGAGTTACTCGAACTATTGCCGCTGCAAAGGTAGAAAATTTCAAGGAACCGGCTTCAGAATGGACAGATTTCCTTTGAAACACGTTGTTCATCGAAAAAATCACCGGAGATGTCGAAAAGGTTGACGGTTCTTAATAATTCTGAATAAATTTGCTATCGTTATTTTCTGTCGATTGGCGATTCGAAAAAATTGCAAAATCATCATTGGAAATCGAAAATCCAAAACTATATCATGTAAAAATTAATCTGACAATCATGAAAAAACTATTGCTGACATTGATTACACTGCTGGTTTTCGGCGCACTTTATGCACAAGATGAAGCCCGGTTAATGCGCTTTCCGGCCATCCACGGAAAACAAATCGTATTTACTTATGCCGGTGATCTATATTCGGTTGATAAAACCGGTGGAATTGCCCGTAAACTCACCAACGACGAAAATGGATACGAAATGTTTGCCCGCTTTTCGCCCGATGGCAAACAGATAGCCTTTACCGCCCAGTATGATGGCAACACCGAAGTATATCTGATCCCTGCGGAAGGAGGAATACCCAGGCGGCTGACCTACACCGCAACCCTTGGTCGTGATGATATTTCCGACCGCATGGGCCCCAATAATATTGTAATGACCTGGCGGGATAACCAGACCATCGTCTTCCGGTCACGAAAACAATCGTTCAACGATTTCAAGGGCCAATTGTTTCTGGCTAACATCAATGGAGGGATGCCGATTGAACTTCCATTGCCCTGTGGTGGTTTCTGTTCTTATTCTCCCGACCTGTCGAAACTGGCATACAATCGTGTATTCCGTGAATTCCGGACCTGGAAACATTATAAGGGTGGTATGGCGGATGATATATCCATCTACGATTTCAAGACCAAACAAACCGAGAATATTACAAAAAATATTGTTCAGGATATGTTTCCCATGTGGGTGGCAGATAAGATCTATTTTGTTTCGGAAAGGGAACGGCCGGTCAATCTTTATTGTTATGACCTTACAACCAAAGAGACGAAGAAGGTCACCGACTTCAAGGAATACGATATCAAATTCCCTTCACTTGGGGATCAGTCCATCATATTTGAGAATGGTGGCTTTATTTATACATTTGATCTGGCAACCCAGAAAACGGAGAAAGTGGTCATCCGCATTGTTAATGATATGATCACCGGAAGGGATCTGATGAAAGATGCAAGTAAGTTTATCAACACTTTCTCTCTTTCGCCTGACGGCAAACGGATCGCTTTTGGCGCACGTGGCGACATCTGGACGGTTCCGGCCAAAAGCGGCATCACGAAGAACCTGACGGAAACCCCCGGTGTTCATGATCGTGATGTGGCCTGGTCGCCTGACGGACAGTACATCGCCTATATTTCCGACAAAACCGGTGAAGATGAAATCTATATCGAAAAACAAGATGGAAGCGGTGAACCCGTGCAACTGACGACCAATGCCGATACATATAAGTATGGTATGATCTGGTCGCCCGACAGTAAAAAATTACTCTGGCCTGATAAAATGCTACGGTTGCAATATGTAGATGTCACAACAAAAGAAGTGACCCTCGTCGATCAGTCGAAAAGCTGGGAATTCAGTGAGTTCGCTTTTTCCCCCGACAGCAAGTGGATTGCTTATGTTTTCCCCGACCGCAGGTCAACCTCACGGATTTTCCTTTACGAGATAGGTCCAAAAACAAAGACTCCTGTGACCAGTTCCTGGTACGATTGCGGTAATCCGGCCTTCAGCAGCGATGGTAAGTACCTGTTTTTTACATCCAATCGCGATTTCAATCCGACTTACAGTTGGACGGAGTGGAACCATGTGTACACTGATATGACCAAGGTTTACTTCCTGACTCTGGCCAAAAGCATACCAAATCCCTTTGCTCCCGAAAATGATGAAGTAGCCGTAAAGAAAGACGAGAAAGCGGCAGGTGATGAGAAAGGAGAAGTAAAAAAGGATGGAAAGAAAGACGAGAAGAAAGTGGGCGATTCAAAGAAAAACGGAGAGGAGAAGAAGGATATAGCGGTCAAGGTTGATCTGGATGGCATCTTGAACCGGATCGTGGTTTTACCGATTGATGCCGGTACCTATTACGGACTCAATGCCATTGGAGAAAATGTTTATTACATCCGTGGCAGCGGTCGTGGAGGTCGCGGTTCCGGTGGATTGATGTTATTCAATCTTAAAGATAAGAAAGAAACCAATCTGGGTGATTATAGTAATTATGAAATTTCAGCCGATACAAAGAAAATGGTGGTCTCCGACCATGGAAAATATGGCGTGATCGATCTTCCCAAGGGTGGAAAAATTGAAGTGAAAGATTGGGCGGATCTCTCGAACATGAAGCTAATGGTTGATTTGAAGGCCGAATGGAACCAGATCTATCACGAGTCGTGGCGTCAGATGAAATATTTCCTCTATGCCCCGAATATGCAGGGTTTGGATTGGCCTGCAATGCAGAAGAAATATGAGGTTTTGTTACCTTATGTGAATAATCGTAACGACTTGAACTATATCATCGGGGAGATGGTCGGAGAGATTAGTATCGGCCATTCCTATGTGGGAGGTGGAGATAAACCCGAACCCAAACGGATCAAAATGGGATTACTCGGAGCCAAGCTTAGCCGCGATGGGTCGGGATACTTCAGGATCGACCAGATTCTGAAAGGAGAAAACTGGACCAAGGGAACGCGGTCACCGCTTACCGAACTCGGTGTTGACGTGAAAGAAGGCGATTTTATCATTGCCATCGATGGGAAACCGACAAAGAATGTGACCGATCTTGCTGAGTTGCTTGTCAATAAAGCCGGGGTGCAGGTTGAACTGAGCGTAAATGCAGCTGCGTCGGAAACTGGTGTCCGCAAAACCATCGTTGTACCCACCGATAACGAAGCCGATCTTTATTACTATACATGGGTTGAGAACAATATTAAGAAAGTCAGCGATGCGACCAACGGCGAAGTGGGTTACATCCATATTCCCGATATGAGCCCTGAGGGCCTTAACGAATTTGCCAAACATTTCTATCCTCAACTGACCAAACGGGCCCTGATCATCGACGACCGCGGCAATGGCGGAGGAAACGTTTCGCCTATGATCATTGAACGACTGGCCCGTCAGATGACCATGATCAACATGGCCCGCAATACCGAAGGCGCTCCCGGCCGCCTGGAGATGCAATGGGGTCCAAAATGTGTCCTGATTGACAATTATTCTGCTTCCGATGGCGATCTTTTCCCGTATCAGTTCAAGAAGTTAAAGATTGGAAAAGCCATCGGTCTCCGTACATGGGGTGGTGTAGTCGGCATCCGCGGCACACTTCCCTTTATTGATGGAGGATCGATGATGCGTCCGGAATTCGCACCTTATGATACTGA
>JALNZC010000004.1 GCA_023229525.1 Bacteroidales bacterium | reverse complement strand
GGCGGAATTCGGGTCCAGGGCTTGCCCTGGGGTTCATACCAAATTGATTTTATAAGAATGGAAAACCCGGTCAAAATTTGTCCGGGTTTTTTTCGATGATGACATGGAGAATCAGGACTATAATGAAAAGCATGATGCTTACGCAGTATTGCGCGTGCGGGATTTCCGTTATTTCCTGACCTTCCGTTTTTTTACTACGATCGCCTTCCAGATGCAAAGTATCATCGTCGGATGGCAAATGTATGAATTGACCAAAGATCCATTTGCATTAGGCCTTATCGGACTTGCCGAAGCCCTTCCCAACATAGCCACAGCCTTGTTTGCCGGACATGTAGCTGACCGTTACAACCGGAAACACATCATCCTTATCTTCACACTTCTGTTCCTTGTGGGTACGTCCCTGCTTTTTCTCATTTCGATAAAACAATTGGGAATCATTGCATTATTTGGGGTTATCCCTATTTATGGTGTGGTTGTTATTTCAGGAATTTCAAGGGCTTTTCTCTACCCTTCCATTATCGCATTGATGTCCCAACTGGTTCCACGACATCTATATACCAATTCTTCGACATGGAACAGCACCATCTGGCATATTGGCGCTATTACCGGCCCCGCTATCGGTGGATTGGTTTACGGATTTTTTGGAGTAAGGGTCGCTTACCTGAGTGTTTTGTTTTTTTTATTGCTTGCCTTGCTGCTTCTGACTTTCGTAAAAAACCACCTGGTGCCTGCACACATAGAAGGTGAGACGCTGTTGGAAAGGCTATCCTCCGGGTTAAAATTTGTATTTAAAAACCAGATACTGCTGGGAGCAATGTCGCTCGACATGTTTGCCGTACTGTTTGGCGGCGCCGTTGCCATGCTGCCTGTATTCGCTGCAGAGGTACTGAAAGTGGGGCCCCAGGGGTTAGGTTTCTTACGGGCATCACCCATGGTTGGCGCCGTCATGATGTCGCTGGTAATGGCACACCGCCCACCCATGGTTCATGCCGGCCGGTATCTGATGATCGGAGTGGCCGGTTTCGGATTAAGTATCATATGCTTTGCCCTTTCCAGGAATTTTTACCTTTCTCTCGCCATGCTGATGTTAAGCGGTATGTTCGACAACATCAGCGTGATCATCCGCGCCACTGCCATGCAACTGATTACCCCTGATGCGATGCGCGGCCGTGTCGCCGCCGTTAACAGTATCTTTATTGGTTCATCCAATGAAATTGGCTCGTTCGAATCAGGATTGGCTGCTAAGCTGATGGGCTTAATTCCCTCCGTAATTTTTGGTGGGGCAATGACGCTGGTTATCGTTGGTATTACTGCAAAAAAAGCCCCACGGTTAAGAAAATTGAATCTAAGGGAGATCGGACAGCGATCGGAGAGTTAATAAAAACAAAACCACCGGTAACAATGTAAGATATTATTTTATTGTTTGATTTTACGATTAATACGTTATTGCCGCAGTATAAAATCCAGTGATATAATCATTCTGAATGGTAGAATTATAAATCCTGAAAGTTCCGGAAAGTGTCATGGTGTTGAGGTTGAATGTTCCTTCAATATACCCGGGTCCATAAATACCGTTGCCTGTGGAAATATTAAAGGACCTGTCGGTTATTTGTGTAATTCCATCAGGTTTATTTTGTTCAATGTTCCGTGAGCCACCGGTATTAAAAACAACGATCAACTTATAATAGGTAATATACAGGGTTCCGTCAAAGTTTTCGACCGATAATTTGAATGGTTCGTCCTGGGTTGTTGATCCGGTCCAGTGGCCTATTAACTGAGGATAATCGGGCGCCGGGATTTTCTTTTTACAACCAGACAAAAAACCCAAAAGTAACAGCATCATAATGAATCCTGAAATAAGTATAGTCCTTTGGTTCATAGAAGCGGGTTTTCAAAGGATCAAAATTAGCGATTTATTCTTAATTTTGATCCCTTGTTAAACGCTAACTGAACGACAAAAATGTACGGCAAATTCAAGCAACATCTGCAAAAACAGATCGAATGCATCCATGATGACGGATTATATAAAAACGAGCGGATCATTACCTCCCCCCAGGGTGTTGAAATTCAAACCGACCGGGGTCAAAAGGTATTGAATTTCTGTGCCAACAATTATCTCGGATTATCCAATGATCCCAGGGTCATGGCGGGGGCGAATTATACTTTCTTCCGGTACGGATATGGAATGTCCTCTGTTCGTTTCATTTGCGGTACACAGAAAATCCACAAGGATCTGGAAGCAAAACTGAGTGAGTTCCTCGGCACCGAAGACACGATCCTCTATTCTTCTGCTTTCGACGCCAACGGAGGGGTATTCGAACCTTTACTGGGGGAACAGGATGCCATCATCTCCGATGAACTGAACCACGCTTCTATTATCGACGGAATAAAGCTTTGCAAGGCCCGGCGTTTCCGTTATAAAAACAACAACATGGAGGATCTGGAAGAGGTGCTCCAGGATGCCTCGGAAGCCCGGTACAAACTGATTGTTACCGATGGTGTTTTTTCCATGGATGGGATCATTGCCCAGGTAGATAAAATCTGTGATCTGGCAGAAAAATACGATGCCCTGGTGATGGTTGACGATTCTCATGCCACCGGCTTTGTCGGAAAAACAGGCCGCGGAACGGTCGAATACTGTAATGCCCAGGGCCGTGTCGATATCATTTCAACCACCTTTGGCAAAGCGCTGGGAGGCGCTTCCGGGGGTTGTATCTCAGGAAGAAAAGAGATCGTAGAAATTCTTCGTCAACGCTCCAGACCATATCTTTTCTCAAATACACTTACCCCGGCGATTACCGGGGCTACCCTTGAAGTCCTCAATATGTTATCGGAAACCACGACTTTGAGGGATAAATTGTTCGATAATACACAGCTTTTCAGGAAAGGCATGGAAGATGCCGGGTTCAGGATAGTCCCCGGAATCCATCCGATCGTCCCGGTTCTTTTCGGCCATCTTCCCAACGACGCCAAACTTTCCCAGGACTTTGCCAATGCCCTGCTCGACGAAGGAGTATATGTTATCGGATTCTATTACCCGGTGGTACCGAAAGGAAAATCGCGAATCCGCGTCCAGATCAGCGCTGCCCATTCCCATGAGCAAATCGGTTTTGTGTTGGATAAATTCGAAAAAGTGGGGAAAAAACTGGGCGCTATTTGATTAAACCAGAAATGAATCGATCTTTTTATGATCTACGGCATAGGAACTGATATCATTGAAGTTTCCCGCATCCAGAAGGTAATGGAGCGTGATATAGGATTCAGGGATAAAATATTTACTACGGGTGAGATTGAATACTGCGAATCGAAAAAAAACAAATATCAGCATTATGCTGCCCGTTTTTCAGCCAAAGAATCCATGTTAAAGGCGATTGGAACAGGCTGGCGGTTCGGAATCCGTTTTGCAGATATTGAGGTATATCATGATGAATTAGGGAAACCCCATATACACGTTTTCGGGAAAGCAAAAGAGTGGACAGAAGAGTTGGCCATTTCAAAAATTCATGTATCTTTATCGCACTTAAAGGAAATGGCTACCGCGATTGTAGTCATCGAAACTGAAACCATAACTCCCCTTAACCAATAACGTATGTCGAACATTAAATCTTACCATGAACGGATTGAAAATTTCGATTGGAAAATTGCAGAGAAAGAACTTGACTACGAACCCGGAAATGTGATCAACATCGGTTGGTATTGTTCCGACCGCATCTGCCAGATGGGCAAAGCTGACAAACCCGGATTGATCTGGGAAGGCTCTACAGGGGTTGAAAAAAGATACACGTATAACGATATTCGAATCAACAGCAATACGATTGCCCAGTTTCTCAAGGATCTTGGTATCAATCCGGAAGATCGTGTTTGCCTTTTTCTGGATAAGATCCCCGAATTGTACATCGGATTTCTTGGTATCCTGAAAATGGGAGCCATTGCACAACCGTTGTTTTCGGCTTTCGGGGATGAATCGCTTTTCATACGTCTCGACAATGCGCAAACCACGGCTATCATCACCCAGAAAAAACATGCTCCCAAGGTCAGGAAAATCATGGATAAGATGCCCTACCTGAAACACCTGATCATCGTTGATGCCGATCCGGGCAAACCCCTTGCCGACCGTGAAGTGGCGTTCGATCTGGCGAAAGCCGGGAAAGTCGATCACTTTGATATATATCCTACAACAGCCGAATCTCCATCAGTTTTACACTATACCTCCGGGACAACAGGACAGCCTAAAGGAGTTAAGCATGTCCACTATTCTTTAATTTCCCAGTATCTTACTGCGAAATGGGTACTTGACCTGCAGGATGACGATATTTACTGGTGTACTGCCGATCCGGGATGGGTTACCGGTACCTCTTACGGGATCATCGGCGCTTTCAGCAATGGGGTAACCCAATGCGTACTCGATGCCGGTTTCTCTGCCGATAACTGGTACCGTTTCATCCAAAAACACCGGATCACCATGTGGTATTCGGCCCCAACTGCCATTCGTTCACTGATGAAAGCAGGTGAAGAGGTAATTAAAAAATATGATTTATCCTCCCTCCGTCATCTTGCTTCTGTGGGAGAACCGCTGAATTCGGAAGCGGTGATCTGGAGCGAACGGGTATTCGGCAAACCTTTCCTCGACACCTACTGGCAAACCGAAACAGGATCCATTATGATCTCCAATTACCCGGGGATGAAAATCAAACCCGGTTCAATGGGCAAGCCTTTTCCGGGGATAACTGCCACCGTCATACATCCCGAAACCTATGAACCCTTCAATGAGACCGGAAAAATCGGATTGATCGCGATCAGACCAGGATGGCCTGCGATGATGCGCACTTACTGGAAAAACGAAGAGACCTATCGGAAAAAGTTCCAGAACGGATGGTATCTGCCGGGTGACCGTTCTTCTATCGATAACGAAGGTTATTTCTGGTTTGTAGGCCGTGACGACGATGTGATAAATACCGGAGGACATCTCGTAAGTCCCTTCGAGGTGGAATCGGCACTGCTCGAACATCTTGCGGTTGCGGAATCGGCTGTGGTGGCTAAACCCGATTTTGTGAACATGGAAGTCGTCAAGGCATTTGTGACCCTCAAACCAGGATTTATCGCCAGCAAAGACCTCGATCTTGACATCATGAATTTCGTTCGAAAGAAACTATCTCCACTTGCCATGCCCCAGGAAATAGAATTCATAGACACCTTGCCAAAAACGCGCAGCGGAAAGATCATGCGCCGGATCCTGCATGCCAAAGAATGGGGTGAGGAGATCGGAGATACATCGACACTAGAAAATGATTGATCAATTGAATATCGAATATTGAACAACGAATCTTGAATATCGAACGAATACCTGAACAATAGAACATTCGAAATTTGAAGTTAATGAAGAGAATTGTTGTTTTCTCAGGTTTTAAATTTTGAATTGTAGTTTTGATTTTTGACCTTTGATTTTTGACCTTTGATTTTTGAGTTTTTTTGACTTTTCTATTCATCTGCTAAATAAGTTATAATCCCCAACATCATAATTCACTAAAGTATAGGAGAACTACAAATGGACGAAATGCAAGAAGTTATTAAAAAGTATGTGATCAAAGAATATGTTGAAGACGATACTGAGGTTACCAATGATACCCCGTTGATTTCGGGGGGCATAGTCGACAGCTTTTCGATGGTATCCCTTAAACGGTTTCTGGAAAACAAATACCAGATATCGATCCCTGATGATAAGGCGACTCCGGAAGCTTTCGATTCGGTGAATAAGATCTGTATGCTTGTTAAGGAATATTTGAAGTAAAAGGAGGAAACCATGGCCTTTACAAGAAAAACCCGCGGGATTTATTCCGAAATTCTTTCCGGTCTTTTAGAAACCGGTCTGTTCAAACAGGAACGCTACATCCACTCATCTCAGGCTGCTGATATTGAAGTTGAATTTCCGGCGGGCGCCGCCCTGAAAAAAGTCATTAACATTTGTGCCAACAATTACCTCGGAATGTCGAGCCACCCTGAAGTGGTCAAAGCAGCGCATGCCGGGCTCGATTCACACGGCTACGGAATGTCGTCGGTACGTTTCATCTGTGGCACACAAGATATTCACCGCACCCTGGAGCAGATGGTGACGAATTTTCTCGGTACCGAAGATACCATTCTCTTTCCGTCCTGTATGGATGCCAATGCCGGTGTGTTTGAAGCGGTACTGACCAAAGATGATGTGATGATCTCCGACAGGCTGGTCCATGCCTCCATCATCGACGGGATCCGCCTTTGCAGCGCCATGCACGACACATTCAAGCATTCCGACATGGAACATCTGGAGGAAAAACTGCAGTTGCATAACGACAAACGGTTAAAAATGGTGATTACCGATGGCGTTTTCTCGATGGATGGTGACACGGCAAAACTGGATAAGATGGTGGAACTGTGCGAAAAATATGATGCACTGCTTTTCGTTGATGACTCTCATTCCAGTGGTTTCATCGGAAAAACCGGACGCGGAACCCATGAGCTATTTGGCGTCGTGGGTAAAATAGATATCATTACCACAACCTTCGGGAAAGGTCTCGGAGGCGCATCCGGCGGATGTGTTTCGGGACGTAAGGAGCTGGTTGAAATGTGCCGTCAAAAAGCCCGTCCCTATCTGTTTTCCAATACCATTGCCCCACCGGTGGTGGCCGGCGTCATTAAGGTACTCGAGATACTTTCTGCTTCCACCGACCGGCGCGACAAATTAGAAAAAAACACGGAGTTTTGGCGCAAAGGGTTGATCGACGCCGGATTGATCATTAAAGCTGGCGATACTCCCATAGTACCTGTGATGCTTTTCAATGCAAAACTGGCGCAGGATGTTTCGCGTGACCTTTATGAAGAGGGCATTTATGCTATCGGGTTCTTTTTCCCGGTCGTACCGCAGGGCGCTGCAAGAATTCGAACGCAGATATCTGCCGGTCACGAATTACATCATCTCGAAAAAGCCCTGAATGCCTTCAAAAAAGTCGGGAAAAAATACAACATCCTGGGCAAGAGCAAGCAGGAAATCATCGAAATGTATGGAATGTAATTAGATGGCGAGTTGGTGAGAAGGAATAAAGGAATAAAGGAATGAAGGAATGAAGGTATGAAGGAATGAAGGAATGAAGGAATGAAGGTATGAAGGGATGAAGGTGAAAAGGCAAGGAATTGAGATAGTGCGGTAGTGAGTAAATTTCAATGGTTTATCAGTTTTTTAACCTTAAAAACCCTGTCATGATACAACTGTTCAGGACCTTTCTGATATTGATAATTATTCATTGTCAATTCTTCATTGGTAATTGCATGGCTCAAACTCCGGCAAAGCCTTACAACGAAAACCAGAATGTGCGGGGTGAACTGAAAAAAGCGCTGGAACTGGCGAAAAAGGAGAACAAAAATATATTGATCCAGTTCGGAGGGAATTGGTGTCCTTGGTGTATGCGTTTTCATGCCTTGGTAAATGGAGCCCCGAAAGTTGACTCCCTGATGAAAGCGAATTACATCTATTTTTTGCTGAATGTTCCCCACGAAAAAGATAAACGGGATAATGAAATCTTCAGGGAATTTGAATATCCCAATCGTTTTGGCTACCCGGTTTTTGTGATTCTTGATAAAAACGGTAAACGACTGAACACACAGGATTCCGATGCTTTTGAATACTATAATCCGGATGTAAAAGGTTATGATACCACCAAGGTCATACGGTTCCTCACCATGTGGACACCAAAATCCTTACTGCCGGCCACATATCAGAAAAAACCGTAACTGCTCATCAGGATCCGTATTGGGATCGGTTAAATATTTTTGGGCTGCAGGTGGATTCATTCTGCTCTTATTTTTATATTTGTACAGATAATTGAAGATTCCTCGTGGCTTGCTGCGAGGAATCTTCAATCCTTGAAGTTATACTTCCTGCTCGCTAACCTTGTTGCAGAGCGACGGGGAATGCAATCGCAAGGATTCACAAAACATTTAATATTAGTATATTATAACAAGTTGCTATGGATTTTACTTTCACCGAAGAACAACTCATGATCCAGCAATCGGCCAGGGATTATGCCCAGCGCGAACTGATCAAAGACGTCCTGGAACGCGACGCTAAAGCCGAATATCCCACCCAACATGTAAAGGCTCTTGCCGAATTGGGTTTTCTTGGTATGCTGGTTGACCCCAAATACGATGGGGGTGGCATGGATACTATTTCGTATGTCCTAGCCATGGAAGAACTTTCGAAAATCGATAGTTCTATATCCGTGATCATGTCGGTAAACAACTCACTGGTTTGCTATGGCATAGAAGCATTCGGGACGGAAGCGCAAAAGGAAAAATGGTTAAAGCCACTGGCTCGTGGAGAACAAATTGGTGCATTTTTACTTTCGGAGCCGGAAGCCGGTTCTGATGCAACCTCACAACGGACTCTTGCCATTGACAAAGGCGATCATTATCTGGTAAATGGCGTGAAAAACTGGATTACAAACGGAAATTCAGCAGCGGTTTATGTGTTAATTGCCCAAACATATCCTGACAAAGGGCACAAAGGGATCAATGCGTTTATTGTTGATCGTCATTCCCCGGGTATCACACTTGGTCCCCATGAGGATAAAATGGGAATGCGCAGCAGCGACACCCATTCCGTTATGTTCACCGATGTGAAGGTCCCAAAGGAAAACAGGCTGGGTGAAGATGGATTCGGATTCAAATTTGCCATGAAAACGCTCGAAGGAGGGCGAATTGGTATTGCCGCCCAGGCACTGGGCATTGCTCAGGGCGCCTATGAAAGAGCAGTGAAATATGCAAAGGAGCGAAAAACTTTTGGCACTGAAATTATCAATCATCAGGCCATTGGTTTTAAACTGGCAGAGATGCATACCCGTATTGAAGCTGCCCGTTATTTTTGTCTCAAAGCTGCTTGGCTTAAAGATCAGGGAAAATCTTACGGAACAGCAAGTGCGATGGCAAAATACTGGGCTGCCGAAACAGCCATGTATGTTACCACCGAAGCGGTCCAAATCCATGGCGGATATGGCTATGTGAAAGAATACCATGTAGAGAGGCTCATGCGTGAAGCCAAGCTCACCCAGATTTATGAAGGGACCAGCGAAATTCAGCAAATGATTATTTCAAGGGCAATCATGAGCGAGTGATTGCAGCCCTGATTTCCTGCAACGAATTTATTATCATCTCCGAAAAATGATATATGGTGGTATGCCATGAAGACTCCTGAAAGCTATAAACCGAAATACCATATCCGGATCGTGACGGCGGCTGCCCTGTTTGATGGTCACGATGCCGCCATCAATATCATGCGCCGGATACTCCAATCCAGCGGAGCAGAAGTCATACATCTCGGCCATAACCGGTCGGTTCAGGAAGTAGTGGATTGCGCTGTTCAGGAAGATGTCCAGGCCATTGCCATCACCTCGTACCAGGGGGGGCACATAGAGTATTTTAAATACATGTTTGATCTGCTTCATGAAAGAGAATGCGGTCATATCAAAATTTTCGGGGGAGGTGGAGGTGTTATCCTCCCGCAGGAGATAAAGGAATTACATGAATACGGGATTGCACGGATTTATTCACCGGACGATGGCCGGAAAATGACGTTGCAAGGCATGATCAATGATCTCCTTAAGGCCTGTGATTTCCCAATGGGTGATAGATCGGATTTTAAACCTGAAAAGATCAGAAACCGGGAGGTAAAGGAAATTGCATCACTCATTTCATCTGCTGAAAATTATCCGGAAAAGGCCAGTACCACCCTGGAAAAAATAGCGAAAATATCTCCACATAAATCCGTTCCGGTACTCGGTATCACCGGAACTGGAGGAGCAGGAAAATCATCCCTGATCGACGAAATTGTCCGGCGTTACCTCTCGGATCAACCGGATAAAACCCTCGCTATCATTTCGATTGATCCCACCAAGAGAAAGACAGGCGGAGCGCTTTTAGGCGATCGGATCAGGATGAACGCCATCTTTAACCCGCGGGTCTTTATGCGGTCATTAGCCACACGGCAATCGAATCTGGCCTTGTCGAAATATGTTAAAGATGCCATCAATATTGTGAAAGCGGCTGGTTACGACCTGGTGATCGTGGAAACTTCGGGCATCGGTCAATCCGATACCGAAATCGTTGACCACAGTGATGTTACCTTGTATGTTATGACACCGGATTACGGGGCAGCCAGCCAGTTGGAAAAGATCGACATGCTTGATTTTGCCGATCTCGTAGCCATCAATAAATTCGATAAACAGGGAGCTCAGGATGCACTAAGGGATGTTAAAAAACAATACCAGCGTAACCATAAATATTTTGACAAGTCTACAGAAGATATGCCGGTCTATGGGACTGTAGCCTCCCAGTTCAACGATCCCGGGGTTAATGAACTGTTCCTGAAATTACTGGGGATCATCGAAAAAAAGACCGGAGCTTCCTTCCCTGGTCGACGTGAGACCATCATGGATCCGGGAGAAAAAATTGTAATTATTCCACCTTCCCGGACGCGTTATCTGGCAGAAATTGCTGAAACAGTACGGAATTACAACCAATGGACCGAGACACAATCGCAGGTAGCTCAAAAATTATTCGGAATTGCTCAAACCATTGAGACGCTTCGGAATCTGACTGAAGGGACAAAGGATGTTGCTCCTGCGCCCTGCAACCGGACAGGTATGTTGCTTGAACTGGATTTGCTATATGAGCATATGGTCAAGGAACTCGACCCACAGAACCATGATATCATAAAAAACTGGAACGAAAAAGTCAATTCTTACCGGGGTGATTACTATACTTACCGGGTCCGCGGAAAGGAGATCAGGGTCGAAACCCATACGGAATCACTTTCCCGGTTGAAAATCCCTAAAATATCGCTGCCCCGTTACAATGACTGGGGCGAAATTCTCAAGTGGAATTTACGGGAAAACGTTCCCGGAGAATTCCCTTTTGCTGCCGGGGTGTTTCCATTCAAGCGCGAAAGTGAAGATCCTACGCGGATGTTTGCCGGAGAAGGAGGGCCGGAACGAACGAATAAGCGTTTTCATTATGTTTCCCGCGGAATGCCGTTCGTACGTCTTTCAACTGCCTATGATTCTGTCACGCTTTATGGATTTGATCCGAATTTACGACCCGATATTTACGGTAAAATAGGTAATTCCGGGGTATCGATCGCTTGCCTGGATGATACAAAAAAGCTCTATTCCGGGTTCGACCTGGTCAATCCAAATACCTCCGTCTCCATGACCATCAACGGACCGGCGCCTACCATGGTGGGTTTTTTCATGAATGCCGCCATCGATCAGCAATGTGAAAAGTATATTCGTCAAAGCGGACTGGAACAAGAAGTAGAGAACAAGATCACTGAAATTTATAAAAAGCGGGGGACGATACGACCGCAATATCGCGGAAAGCTACCAACGGGTAACGATGGACTCGGTTTGATGCTCCTCGGGGTGACCGGCGACCAAGTTCTTCCACCGGAAGTTTATAGCAAAATAAAAATTGAAACCCTGGGCCATGTTCGCGGAACTGTTCAAGCGGATATTCTGAAAGAGGACCAGGCACAGAACACCTGCATTTTTTCGATAGATTTCGCGTTAAAGATGATGGGCGATATCCAGGAATACTTTATCAACAACCAGGTAAGAAATTTTTATTCGGTCTCCATTTCGGGTTACCATATAGCCGAAGCAGGTGCCAATCCGATCTCACAGCTTGCTTTTACCCTGGCGAATGGGTTTACCTACGTGGAATATTACGTTTCACGCGGCATGGATGTCAATAAATTCGCACCAAACCTCTCTTTCTTTTTTTCCAATGGCATCGATCCCGAATATTCGGTGATCGGGCGCGTAGCACGGCTGATTTGGAGCAAAGCGATGAAATATAAATACAAAGCGAATGTAAGATCCCAGATGCTGAAATATCATATTCAGACATCGGGACGGTCGCTGCACGCCCAGGAAATCGATTTTAATGACATCCGCACCACACTGCAAGCCTTATACGCAATTTATGATAATTGCAACTCCCTGCATACCAATGCCTATGATGAGGCAATTACCACGCCGACTGAAGAATCCGTACGACGGGCCATGGCGATCCAGATGATCATCAATCATGAATTGGGATTGGCGAAAAACCAGAATCCGCTTCAGGGAGCATTCGTCATCGAAGAGCTCACTGACCTAGTCGAAGAGGCTGTGATGGTTGAATTCGAACGAATATCGGCACGGGGTGGTGTACTTGGCGCTATGGAAACCATGTATCAACGGAGTAAGATCCAGGAGGAATCGCTCTACTATGAAACGATGAAAAATAACGGGAAACTTCCGATCATGGGGGTAAATACGTTCCTTTCCCACAAAGGCTCGCCGACAATTATCCCGGGGGAAGTCATCCGGGCAACCGAAGAAGAAAAGCAATATCAGATCACCATGTTGGAGCAACATCATAGAACCAACGAAGAAAAAGCAGCTTCCATGATCGATAAACTCAAAGAGGCTGCCATAAAAAATAATAATATCTTTGAAAGCTTGATGGAAGCCACAAAATATTGCTCCCTCGGACAGATAACCGATGCATTGTTCGAAGTAGGCGGACAGTATCGCAGGAATATGTAAAATCATTTAACAGTTGATTTATGACCCCTTTTAATATTTTGGTTGTCAATCCCAAAGATTTTCTGACGCAAATTGCTGTTTATCAAAACTATAAGCTATTGTACATGATCAGCCGGAAACATTCGGCCGATGAACTGGAATCTTTCAGGACGATATATGATCAGGTTCAGTTTCGTAAAGAAATTGTAATCAGGGAATTAAAAAATAATGATTTTTCCCTGGATGAGCTTCGCATTGTAATTTCCCGGGGTGGATTAATAAAACCGGTACGATCGGGAGTTTATAAAGTCAATGAGTTATTGAAAAGGGATTTGATTCACAGTCCCGTCGGTGAAGATATTATCAACATCGGGGGCCTGCTGGCTGATGCTATTGCAGCTGAAGTCCCCGGTACAAGCGCAATGATTGCCGACCCGACTGTGGTTGACGAATTGCAGGATGTGGCAAGAATCACCGGTTCACCGGAGATCCATCGCAAATCGATTTTCCATGCGCTTAATCAAAAAGCCGTTGCCAAGATGCATGCTGAAACCCACAAAATGAGATACGAGGAGATGAATCTCATTGTCGTACATATGGGGAATGGAACCACGGTTGGAGCTCATCGCAAAGGCCGTGTGGTTGATGTGAACCAGGGTTTTGAAGGCGATGGTCCCTTTTCTATGGTAAGAAGCGGGACATTGCCATTAGGAGATGTGGTTAAAATGTGTTTCAGTGGGAAAAAAACCCTCGAAGAAATGTTATGCCTGCTGACCCATTGCGCCGGGGTAAATGCCCATCTGGGCACAATGGACATCAATGAAATTGAATATCGCATCCACGAAGGCGATACCCATGCAAAAATAATCATGGAAGCAATGGCATACCAGGTTTCCAAATGCATAGGCGAAATGTTCGCAGTGCTGAAAGGAGAAGTTGATGCCATCCTGATCACCGGCGACCTTGCCCATAGTCAGTTCGTGGTGAGGAATATCATTGACAATGTGGAAAAATTTGCCCCGATATTCCTTTATGCAGGCGACAATGAAATCCAATCAATGGCATCCAATGCCCTCCGGGTACTGAAAGGGGAGATGGAGGTACAGGAATATATCTGAAAATAATTCAAAAGTCAAAACTCAAAGATCAAAACTGTTACTCAAAATGAACAATTTTAAAATTGTCATGTTTACGGTTTAAAGTGTCGATTTGAGTTTTGAATTTTGATTTTTAAGTTTTTCTAATCAGAAACCTAATGAAGCTGTATCCCATACATACCGGCAACCTGAAACTCGACGGAGGCGCCATGTTCGGCGTGGTGCCCAAAGTAATTTGGAGCAAGCTTTATCCCTGTGATGAAAACAACCTGTGTAACTGGTCGATGCGTTGTCTGCTTGCTGTAGAGGGAGAACGCCGGATCCTGATTGACTGCGGGATCGGGAACAAACAATCTGAAAAATTCTTTTCAAATTATTACCTGAATGGGGAAGATACCCTTGAGAAATCCCTGGCAAATTATGGTTATACAGTGGATGATATTACCGATGTTATCCTGACCCATCTTCATTTTGATCATGCCGGAGGGGCAATCCGGTGGAATGATGAGCGGACTGATTATATCCCGACTTTTAAAAATGCCACATACCGGACGAGCCGGATGCAATGGGAATGGGCAGTCGATCCCAACAATCGCGAAAAAGCATCGTTTTTAAAAGAAAATATTCTTCCGATTAAAGAAAAAGGAACCTTGAAATTCATTGAGGAGGATTCGGAACTTTTTCCGGGAGTTTCGATACGGATTTTCAACGGGCACACGAATGGACAATCTATCCCTTTTATACGGTTTGATGGCAAAACCCTGGTTTATATGGCCGATCTCCTGCCATCGACGGCACATATTCCATTGCCCTATGTGATGAGCTACGATACACGGCCACTGATCACCCTTCTGGAAAAAGAAGCTTTTTTGAATGAAGCAGCACAGAAAGGTTATATCCTCTTTTTCGAACACGATATTCTCCACGAATGTTGCACAGTGCAGGAAACCGAAAAAGGAGTAAGGCTGAGGGAGACGTTTCCGCTGGCATCAATATAGCTGCCAGGCCACCGTGACAGACATCAATCATTCGAGGACATTTATCACCAAAATTCATGCAACGGTGCTTAAAAATGAGCCGGATGTGAAAATACCAGTGATGACATATCTCAAATAAGCATGAAAAAGTCGATGAGTACCAAAGATCTTGATTTTTTGAACGATCTGATATTTGAACCGTTAACACCGGCTAACTGGGGACTGTTTGAACAGCTTTTCGGATCGAAAGGGGCCTGTGGCAATTGCTGGTGCATGTATTACCGGTTGACCAAATCTGATTTTCAGGAAGGAAAATTTGAAGATGGTAACAAACTGGCAATGAAGGAGTTGGTGTGGAACAATAAACCTTCAGGGATCATTGCCATTTATGAAGGCCAGGCCATCGCGTGGTGTGCTTTTGCACCCCGCCGGGATTATTTGAAACTGAGTAAATCGAGGGTACACAAACCCATTGATGATCTGCCGGTATGGTCTATTCCCTGTATGTTTATCGATAAAAATTTCAGAAAAATCGGGATTTCGGCGCAACTTTTAAAAGGAGTAATTCATTATGCCGGAAAACATGGGGTAAAAATCATCGAAGCATATCCAACCATTCCCACCACAGAGAAACTTCCCGATTCCTTTGCCTGGATTGGTTTATACAAATCCTTTGAACGGGCAGGCTTTAAAATTGTCGACCGGACTTCGGTGAACAGGCCGATGGTGAGATATTACCTTTAATTTTTCGAAAGCTTTTTCCCAATTTCATTCAGCATCTCCTTTGTCATATTCGCTTTGAATTCAAAGTAATTCGAGCGTTTGTATACTTCGTTTATGATATACTAATTAACAGTATATAATAAAATATATTAAAAAACAGTAGTAAACAGTAAAATATTGATTATATTTGTAAAAATTTCAACTCATCCATTATGTATACTTTTACAGGGATCAAGGAAGTATTTAAAATCTTCCAGAACAAGGAATCGTATTTCGACGAAATCAATAAAAAACAGTCCAACAGACTGATATTTAATCAACTTCTTTTGATTTGCGGATTCGCCTTTCTCTACGGTATGGTTATGGGTAGCTATCACAGTTTTTTGCAATCCATTGTCACCGGTCTTAAAGTAATTATCCTGTTTCTCTCTACGGTTATCATCTGTTTTCCCTCTTTTTTCATCATTCAGCAGGTACTGGGGTCGAAAATGAGTTTCCGGCAGATGGGGGTGATTGTTTTAAGTGGGGTTGTCCTTACCGCAACTATCGCATTATCATTTGCTCCGATTGTAGTGGTTTTTCAGGTAACTGGGGGCAATTATCATTTCCTGCAGCTTCTTCATGTTGCCATTTTTATTTTTGCAGGAATTTTTGGAATGAGGCTGATGGTAGAAGCATTAAAATTTGCCTGTGAAAATAAAAATATCTATCCCCAGATCGGTGTCACCGTATTCAGGATATGGATCATCATCCTTGCATTTGTTGGAATCCAGCTGGCCTGGAACTTAAGGCCTTTTTTATGTGAAAAGAATGAGGAGTTTAAACTCTTCAGAAAATATGAAGGTAATTTTTATACAGCTATCGTATATTCGGTTGAGCAACTGGTTTCTCCCCAGAAATCTGAAAAACAAGAATCGAAACAGGTTCCCGGAAGTTCTGTCGACACCATCCGAAATAAAGCGGCCGAGGCAGAAAAGATCCTAAATCAAATCAAGAAATAGTGCATGGATGATATTATGACACTGGAAGAGGTGGCCGGATATCTTAAACTTAAGCCTCAGACGATATATACCTGGGCTCAGGATGGTAAAATTCCGGCGGCTAAGCTTGGTAAGGAATGGAGATTCAGAAAGTCAGTCATTGACCGGTGGTTCAACCAACATATCGACGAAAAGTTCTCGGAATTCCTGGGATAAACAACGCATGACCTAAAACCGGTGCTTTCACCCTGGTTCCCTACTGTGCCAGTTTTTTCCCAATTTCATTCAGCATCTCCTTCGTCATTCCTGCGAGATCATATACGTAGTTCAATCCCCAGTCTTTCCTGGCAACACTATCGTCAATGCAGGCAGGCCAGGAGTCGGCGATTGCCTGTCGGAAATCGGGTTTGTATGTTATTTCGAATTCCGGGATGTGTTTTTTGATCTCTCCGGCCAGGATTCCGGGAGTGAAACAGATACCCGCCACATTGTAGCTTGAGTGCAGGGAGAGTTTCGAGGCATCGGATTCCATCACATCGATGGTCGCTTTGATGGCATCGGGCATGAACATCATCGGCAGGGCAGAATCAGGTCCAAGGAAACATTGGTACTTTTTGTATTTAATGGCTTCGTAGAAAATCTCTACAGCATAATCGGTTGTACCGCCACCCGCTTCGGTTTTATAGCTGATCAGTCCGGGGTAACGGAGGCTTCGGGTATCCACACCATACTTATTGAAGTAGTATTCAATCCATCTCTCGCCGGCTAACTTGCTGATACCGTAAACCGTATTGGGCTCCATGATGGTGTACTGGGGGGTATTCATTCTTGGGGTCGAAGGTCCGAACACGGCGATGGAACTTGGCCAGAAGATCTTTTTCAGTTTCAGTTCACGGGCCAGTTCCAGTACGTTCATCAGACTACGCATGTTGATGTCCCACGAAGCCAGCGGACGTTTTTCGGCATTCCCCGAAAGAATAGCCGCCAGATGGTAAATCTGCGTGATCTTTTCATGTTCGAGAATAAGCTGCAGTTTGGAAGCATCCAGTACATCGAGAATTTCAAAAGGTCCCGATCCGATAATATCAACCGGAGCAGGCCGGATATCGGTGGCGATGACGTTGTTATTGCCGTAAATTTTTCGCAGTTCGAGTGTAAGTTCCGATCCGATTTGTCCGGAGCATCCGATGACCAGTATTTTTTCCATTTTACCGGGAGTTTTGTTAGCGTGAAATCCTCGGTAAAAATAGAAAGTTTATAAGAGAATAGGGCTAAAAAAAACGTTGCTGTTCAGGATTAGAAGAAAATTTACGAACAAATGAACAATGTGAATATCTGAAAATCTGACATTAAATGGGAGATTCTTCATAACCATTTTCAGACAATTGTTGATTATAAGCATAATTTGTATACATAGTGTGAGTCCTGTGCTGACAACTTCTTTCCCAAGACATCCATACGTGCTTTCAGTTGTTGGATTTAATGATCCTGTCCATAAGGCATCAGAAAAGAAACGAATATAACCGATGTATGCAATAACCGAATTATTTTTATGATCTATTTTTTCCCAAGAGTAATTAGAAATGGCAATACGGTAAAGAGAACCGTTCCTCCAATAACTAATCCTACATATTCAAACGGACTTCCGACCGGAAGCTGGGAGGGAGGGAAAAATGACACGACAAATGCAAACAATACGGCTAAAAATCCGGTACCTGCAATCGCCCACATACCTGCATTACCTCCGGGTACTTTATAAGACCGCGGGAGGTCAGGTTGTGAGTATCGTAAACTTATACCGGCCGCATACATCAGCAAATACATAATCAGGTACAATCCAATGGTTAAAGCTCCCAGTAAAAAGAAAGCAACTCCTACATTTGGTATAATAAAATAGATGGATGCCAGAAGGGTAACAATCAGTCCCTGAACGATAAGAATATTTTGCTGTATTCCTTTTTTATTGACTTTCGCAAGACTTTGAGGTAATAAACCGTCTTTCGCGGTCCATAATAGACCACGGCTCGGACCTGCAATCCATGAGATAACGCTTCCCAGAACCCCAAATGCCATCAGGATACAAATTACGGGAAGCAACCATTTCATGCCCATACTCACAAAAATGTTTTCAAAAGCCTGCATCAAACCTGATTGTAGAGTAATCTTGCTTTCCGGTAGAACAACGGAGATTGCGAGGGATCCTAAGATCTGAAGAAAGAAAATCAATGCCGCGGCAAGAAGAAGAACCTTCGGAAACTGTTTGGATGGATCTTTTAATTCGTTTGCATGCACCGCCTGGACTTCAATGCCGGCAAAAATTAATATTACTGCCGCCAGAAAAGTAACATTGTCCAAACTGGTAATATGGGGAAACCATCTTGGGTAACTGATCCCATTTAACACATAGGCAGAGGTGGTGTCAACTGCGGAAGGATGCAGAAAGGCCAAAGTATTTCCCTGTGCAATGTAAATTATTGTAAAAATAATTAAAACAGCGCCCGGAATTACGGTACCAAGCAAGAAGCCATAACTTGCAATTTTCGACATAATTTGTGTGCCGTTCAGGGTAATGATAGTTGAAAGCCAGTACACGACGATACAGAAAATTCCAACATAAACGCCATTGTTACTTAGTTCGGGCTTCCCTATCATATAGGCAATAATTGCGGCTGCAAATCCCAGGAGAATAGGATAATATACCACATTTTGTATCCATTGTAACCAGATTGCAAGAAATCCTAATTTTTTATGAAATGCTTCTTTAACCCATGTATAAACACCCCCGCCGGTGCTTCCGAAAGCGCCACCCAGTTCGGCCGAAACCATTGAGGCTGGAATCAGGAAAAATATTGTTCCGAATAATACATAGAAAAACATGGTTAATTCTTCAATCGCCATAAAAGATAAACCACGAAGACTAAATACAGCGGCACCCGTCATAAATACCAGGCGGGTAGTTGTAATATTTAATTTTTTTGTCGATTCCATGCTTATTTTGTTAATAATATTTCGAATTAATTATGATTAAATCCTTTTACTTCTTCAATTCCTTTGGAATTATTGACCGGATGTTTTTCAAACCATTTCAGTGCACGTTCAAAATCAGCTATTAAAAGATCAGCCATGTCACGGCTGAAGCCATGACGGATTAAAACCCTTTGTACAACCAAATCTTCACGGTTTTCAGGCATGGAGTAAGAAGCAATTTGCCAGCCCCTGCTCCGCATACGGTCTGATAAATCATATAATGTGAAACCGACATTTGCATCTTTTTTCAAAGTCCAGCATGCACCGGGGAGAGCGCCCTGACCGTCGTAAATGATATCAAAAATTTTCATTTTCTCCATTTTTCGGGCAATATAGGTAGCATGATCTGCACAGGCCTGTTGAATCCTTCTATATCCTTCTTTGCCCAAACGCAGGAAATTATAATATTGGGCAACAATCTGACCACCTGGGCGTGAAAAATTGAGTGCGAAAGTTGGCATGTTGCCTCCCAGATAATTTACATCGAAAACCAATCCTTCCGGCAGATCCGATTTTTCACGCCAAATAACCCAGCCAACTCCAAGCGGAGATAACCCGAATTTGTGTCCTGATACATTGATGGATTTTACCCTGGGTAAACGGAAATCCCATACAAGTTCGGGAGTGAGGAATGGAGCCACAAAACCACCACTGGCAGCATCCACATGAATGGGAATATCCAGTCCCTTTGTTTTCTGCAATTCATCAAGGGCATCATTGATTGATTTTACATCTTCGTATTGACAGGTAAATGTTACACCAAGTGTAGGAACAACGCCAATTGTGTTTTCGTCGCAACGTTTTAGAACTTCCTCAGCATTCATCAATAATCGCCCGTGTTCCATTGGTATTTGTCTTAACTCAACATCAAAATAACGGGCGAATTTTTCCCAGCAAACTTGTACCGGACCTGTCACTAAATTTGGTTTTGAAGTATCTTTTCCGGCAGCTTTCATTTTTTCGCGCCAACGCCATTTCATGGCTAATCCTCCACACATGGCTGCTTCGCTTGAGCCCGTGGTGGAACAACCTATGGTATTTTTACTTTTAGGTGCATTCCATAAATCTGCAATCATATGCACACAACGTTCTTCAATTGCAGCAGTTTGCGGATATTCATCCTTATCAATCATGTTTTTATCCAGGCACTCATCCATTAATTTATGGATCTCTCCATCGAGCCATGTTGAACAGAAAGTTGCCAGGTTCAATCTTGAGTTCCCATCTATCATCAGTTCATCATGAATGATGGAATATACATCTTCACTTCTGCTATCTTTTTCCGGAATTTGGTATTTTGGAACACTCATCCGTAAATCGGTTGAAGTATAAATATCTTCAGCCATTTTAGCCATGATTTTTTCTTTTTCGTGCAGTGCCATAATTGTTTATTTTTATGTTTGTATTTGTGTTTGTATCTGTTTAATTGAAAGTATCGGTAAAATATGAATTTCTCAAAGTTAATCTTTTTTCATTGTAAAAAAGATTTCTAAAAAACAGATCAATTACTTTTTGTGTTTCTTCTCATGCGCATTGTCCATTCTCAGCACCAGTTTCTCCGAACCGCCCTGGCCGTGCTGTTCAAGATCCACGAATAAACCTTCATCGGTGAGATCAAGTGGATACGAATGTTCCCAATCATGGCGAGCGATGTTGTGGAGTCGATCCACAATATCGTCATCATGAACTTCAATGGCCAATTCACGGCGATCGTCAAAACTACCAGGAGCGAGATTGATCGAACCCACGATGGCATGCAGCCCGTCGGCCAATAACATCTTACCATGTAGTTTAAGGTGTTTGAGTTTGTGAACCTTGATACCTACGTCGTCCATAATGCGAAGTCCGCCAATGCCTTCGATGATCTTCTCCTTTTTCAACGCATGTGGTGGCCGTGCCATGAGATGGATTTTAACGCCACGTTCCCTGGCGCGTACGAGACGCTCAATGATGACGGTGTCCTGATAACGCTCATTCTGGATAAACAGAGTATGCTTCGCGTTATCAATGAACTGGGCGATGCGTTCGCGCCCATTGGCGGGGCACCAGATCAGGTGTGCGCTCAGGCCAGGCTTGAATTCCTGCCGGTGCCAGTCGGCATCGAAACAGGCAATGACTTCGCTGACCCCATGAGGGTGCGTCGTGGTTATAGCGTAATCGCGGGTTTCACTCAGGTTCTTTGTCGCCCAATTGAGCGATTTCACGAACGCGATGACTTCATCCACCACCATGGATTTCTCATGTGTGATGCCGAAGTCGGGATTGCTGTCCTTCACTTCGATGCCCGACCGCTCGAGGGCTTTACGCACTTCCTCATTATCATCCTCACCGTCGCGGCGGGCTGCATTAAGCATTACTCGGACTTTCACCCCACGTTGGTGGGCAGCGATAACGGCATTGAGTAAACCAGGGTCGGAAAAGACAAACATTTTGACCTGAAGCGATTTCTTTGCAGCGTTAATTGCGTCGAGGAAAGGTTTCGAGGATTCATCGGGGAGAACAATCAGGGAGCGGCTTGACATGGGGATGCGAAATTTGGAACGGTGAATATAAAGAGAATATAAAGAGAATTTAGGTTATGAACCGGGCAAGGGCTTGGTGTCATGGTCTGAATAACCGGCATCTTCAGGTGCAGGAGGGGCGGATTTGCCTCCAGTCTGTATGCGGTAGAGACCGGCATAAATTTCATTGCGTTTAATCAGTTCATCGTGGGTGCCTTCCTCCGCAATGAAACCGCCTTTGAGAACGACAATTTTATCGGCGTCGCGAATGGTACTCAACCGGTGCGCAATGGTGATGACGGTGCGGCTTTTCATCAGGCGTTCCAATGCTTCCATAACCAACTTCTCCGACTCGGTGTCAAGTGCAGCTGTCGGTTCGTCGAGGATGAGGATGGGTGCATTACGAACAATGGCGCGGGCGATGCCAATGCGCTGGCGTTGTCCGCCCGAAAGAGTCAGTCCGCGTTCGCCGACCAGCGAATCGTAGCCGTGCGGCATCTGCGAGATGAATTCATGTGCGTTGGCCATCTTCGCTGCTTCAATAATTTCCTTAGGGGTAGCCTCGGGGCGGCCATACGCGATATTGTCGCGGATCGTACCGGCAAACAGGACGGTTTCCTGCAAAACGAAACCGATCTGTTCACGAAGGAGGTCGAGTTTGTAGTCTGCCACATCCAGACCATCGATCAACACCCGTCCTATGGTCGGATCGTAATAACGTGGGATGAGACTCAATACTGTGGACTTGCCGCCACCTGTCGGACCACAGACCCCAATACGCTGGCCGGGTTTGATTGTGAGATTGATGTCGCGCAGCACCGGTGCAGCAGGGTCGTATGAAAAGGCAACATGATCAAAAACAATCTCGCCCCTGAGTTTGGCCGGAATGTGTGCGTCGGGTTTTTGTGGTATGATGGTATCAGCGTTGAGGATGGTCTGGATACGTTCCATACCGACCATCGCTTGCGCGATGACATTGGTCATTTTTGCGAGGTCTTGTACCGGTTTAAAGAACTTGCTGAGATAAGAAAGGAAAACCGTCAGAGCGCCAATGGTCATCGCATCGCGGAGAATCAGTCCCGCCCCGCGCCAAAGCACAAACGCCACGCAAAGTGAGATGGTTACGGAGACAATCGGCGAAAGTAACGATTTGATGCGCCGGGCCTTCAGTGCTGCCTCGACAGTTTCCATACTTGCCTCCCTGAGACGTCCTTCCTCCAAATCCTGTCGCCCAAATGCTTTAACCGAGCGCACGGATTCCAACCCTTGTTGCACGACGGCCACGATGTCGCTCTGACACTGGCGCACCTCATGCGTGGCTTTCTTCACTGCCTTTTTGAAACGGGCGACAAAGAGAAGCAGGAACGGTGTCACGCCTACCGCAACGAGCGCGAAGTCGAAGTTGAGGTAAAGCATTACCCCAACCATTCCGGCGATGGTGAGCGAATCGACAAGGATGCTGAGGAGTGTCGTTGATGCGAAACTTTGGATCGTGCCTACGTCGGAGGTGATCGTGCTTAGCAGGTTGCCGGTCTGATGGGTGTCATAGTACCTCAGCGAGAGGCGGTGGAGGTGATGATAGAGGCGTTGACGGAGATCATTCGCGACATACTGTGCCACACTCTCGGTATAGTAGTTGTCAATATAGCCCGCGACCGCCCCGATCACTGCGATGAGCACTGTACCAGCTGCCGCCACACCCGCCAATGCCAGTGTGTTTTCGCCAAACGAAAAATCGCGTAACCAAGCCAGAAACTCCGGTAGTTTGTGTTTCCCGACCACGTTATCGATGATGATCTTCAACGGCCATGGCGCTGCGATGCTCATGGCCGTTTCAATGAGCATCGCGACGAAGACCACGATAAGCCAACCGCGATAAGGCCGGAGTAGTTCAAGTACCAGGGGCGTCATCCCCTTGTCAGGCTTGCCGGACGGTTGAGGTAGTACACGCTTTAGAAATGTTAAAATGGCCTTCCTGAAATTTTGCATAGTGTCTGGATTACCTGTCGATAATACACAATAAAGTAAAAATCAATGATGAAATCTGAATGGCTCCTTAAACAAAGTTATCCTTTTCTCAGAATTAATGCTAAATGGGTTCAGATAAATCAAATACTTTTTTTAATAATTGAAATGATCTTCCACCAAATCATCTGAATCCTTGTGAGTTCATTCTCCTTTGCGTACAACGGAGTCAGTGAACAGGAAATTTATGTTCAAGGATCGAATATTCCCTGCTGCGTATAACGAGGTACTTCAATCTCCAATAACACAGACATGAAAACAATAACACCAGACCCAGCAGATGGATTACGGTGGCGCTGTTGTCGCTGAGCGTTCCTCCTTGCTGGGTAACCGAGATATATGCCTGCATAAATGGTGTGGTGGGCAAAAGGGAAGAAATCACCTGAATAAAAATGGGTAGCATTCTGAATGGCCAGGAATACCCTGTGATCAGAAAGAAGGGATAGGATGAAAAGGCCATGATCTGCAAACAAAGAAGCTGCGATTTAAAGAATGAACCAATCAACATGGCCATGGGGATCAATGAAAGTAAAAATAGCGTGATTAAAAACATCAGCGTCCCGGCATTTCCTTTTAGTGTGAGATGAAATACCGAAAAGTTAATGGTCAGTGCAAAGAGGGCATAACAGGCAAAGAGGAAGAAATAAAACAATCCTTTTCCAATAATTCCATGAAAAATATGATCATTGGTAACCGAGAACCAATTAACCAGGTTTTTTTTCATCCGTTCTGATGCCACGCTTCCCGCCAAACCTAAAAGCAGGGTTTGTTGCAAAATCAGCATCAGCAAACCAGGCAATAGAAATGCACCATAGCTGGAACGATCGTTGAACATAGGCCGGTAGTCGAGATTTACAGGCATCGCTTCCTTCAGAGAGGTTTTTTCGGGTAATCCTTTCATCTCGAAATATTGCATTCGTACTCCAGCGCTTACGGCCAGACAAATTTTTGTAACCGAAGCAATAAGGTCGCTTGAAGGGAGAAAACGCCCGGCATTGACTGCAAGGACGACGTTTCCCTGCTGAAGCGTAAGCACTTTTTGTTCAAGCCCCTTGTCAATATAGAGATAACCCTGACACACGCCTTCGTACATCAGATGTTGTGCCTTGTCAACCGAAGGTTCAAGAAGCACATCGACCATTTGCAGATTGTTAATCTGTTGAGTCAACATACGCGACAAACTGCTCTGGTCGTCATCAACCACAGCCAGCTTCACTTTCTCCTCTTCTTTAAACGAATAGATGCTGCCATAAAAAAACAGATAGAGCACGGGAGCAATGAGCAGGGTGAGGAGCAAGCTGTGATCTTCCCCAATCAGCTTCAGCTCCCTGAAAAAAACCGACAATATGTCCCGTATAACCTTCATTGGACGATAAATTCCTTCCGAATTTTAATTTTTAATACCAATAGGGCAAGAGGAAACGTCACCAGAACAAACAACAACAAGACACTCATTTCAGAAAAGGCATATCTGAAGGGCAATTGCATCTGGTATAGTTTTACAAATCCGTCAAGAAAGGAGGAATAGGGCATCACCCAGGCATAAAACTGGTCATACCACGGCATGGCCCACCGGGGGAAGGTATATCCGCTAAAGACAAATGCAGGCGCCGTATAAAAGAGAGCGATATCAGTAGCCAGCATTGTGTCACTGATAATGACTGAGATCAGCGATCCGATGCTGATACAGGCCATGGCCAGCAAGGTGTATAGGATAAAAAAATGAAAGGTAGCCATGTCTTGCCCAATCCCGAAGATAGGAAAGATAATACCGGTTACGAGTATGAAATTGATCCAGGCGACACCAAGGTGAGCAAACATCTTTCCGGAAAGAATGCGAAGTGCCGATCCCCTGGCCAGGGCATAAAGCTCCTGCTTCGATCCGGTTTTTGTCTCGTAGTTGAAGAGCAATACGCTCACCATGATGATGATCATCTGTAGGGCAACAGTGATCAATCCGGGCACCAGGTACTGAAAATAGTTGTACCCGGGATTATACAGCGGAAGTGTCGTTAACCTGACCGGTTGTACCAATGCCATAGCTTTATTCCGGTTCATCCCGGTTTGAATCAGTTTTTCCAGTGTTATCCCTGCCCCGCCCATTATGATCACCTCCGAGGCATTTTTGAAAAGCAGTTTGGCAGGCACTAGCGACGAAGCATTGGTATAAAGTGTGATATCAACGGGTTGACCGCTCAGGATGTGTTCTTCCATTTTTACCGGAAAATGCACGGCGCCCATCACTTCCCCTTTGAGGATCAACAATTCCAGTTCCGACTGGCTTTTTATCTGATGGGTAATGTGGATGCTTTCCATCTGTTCCAGCAAGAAAGTTAGCTGCCTGGAAGCAGCGGAATGACTTTCATCCCAGATGGCAAAGGGTAAATCTTTTATTTTTTCTTTCTCATAGATAAAAGCATAAAAGAAAAATAAAACAGGTGGCAAAACCAGTAAAAGCCAAAAAAATACCGGTAAAGTCAATATTCTTCGCCATTCTCTGATCATGATGCGCAGAACGGTCATATTCAGGGATGGATTAATGAGGCGGTCATTCCGGGACGAAATCCGTGGATGGATGATGGATTCACGAGTTCAAACTCAACTGTAAAAGTGCGGAGTTCAAACTGCCCGCTTTCTTTGATGGGAACCCAATCGGCAAATTCCAATGTAGGTTCGATATGTGAAACCCGGATGGCAAAGGTCTCAGGCGTGCACCCTGGCATACTGACGTTAAAAACCCGTCCCTGTGCAATGTCTTTCATCCCGTCCTGCCTGATATTGAACCGGATGAATTGTGAGCCTTTCTTCATCAGGGTTATGATGGGATAACCAATAGAGACAAATTCACCTTTGTGGATCACAACCGACGAAATAATACCTTCGGCAGGGGAGAAAATACGTGCATCTCCAGTGATCGATTGGGATAACTGAAGTCCCTGTTCGGCCTGCTGAACGCCGATCTCTGCTGCCTTTATTAATTCAGGTTGATTCCCTTTCTGCAGCATTTCGAGATTCATTTTAGCCGATTCCATTTCATGTTGTGATGACCGGTATTGCAACTGGATCAGATCCCGTTCTTCGCCCGAGATCACTTGATTTTCATAAAGTGTTTCGATCCTGTCATTGGTTTGCTTCGCAACTTCATATTGTTGCTGGGCCACCTGATAAAGATTCTTTGCCATGCCAATCAGTTCAGGCCGTGTCCCTTTTCGTAACAATTGAAGTTGTATTGTTGCAGCATCCAGGTTTAATCTGGCTTGCTGTTGAAAAGAGTTCACCTCTGTGCTGCCGAGTATCGCCAACAACTGATTTTCTTTAACCGTGTCGCCTTCCTGTACCAGCAGGGAGTCCAACTTTCCAGGGATAGTTGAGGAAATATTGACGAACTCTGCATCTGCCATTCCGATTACCATGTTTCCTTCGTTGGTATTACTTCTTTTTAAGAGAAAAATCAGGGCTACGGTCAAAATAACTACAGGAACAAAAATGGTCCAGTATCGGGTGATAAAATTTTTCATGAAAAATTTTTTTAATTTTTCCCTTCTGTCCTAACCTCTCTATCCAAAGGGAGGGGCAGAAGAGAAGTCTTCTCTAATTCAGATATTCCGTAATCCGATGGGAGGCTCCGGTAAGGTTAAAATATTCAGTCAGTGCAATGTAATATCCGTAAACAGCGGTGTAATAAGTTTTTTCAATCTCTTCCTGGATTACCATGGCATCATTTATGTCTTTCGGTGAAGAAAAATTATTCCTTGCCCGATCACCAATGAGCGTTGTGGTGGTCTTGGCCTCACTTCGGGCGCTGTCGAGGGTTGCGATGTCCTGCTGCAGCGATTTTAGCCTGTTCAGAGCCACCACGATCTTTGTATTGATTCCGGTACGCGTATTTTCTTCCATTAAAGAAGCTTCCTCTGCTATTTGTTTTGTAACCTGAACCCGCTGATAATTTTTAAATCCGTCGAACAGACTCCACTGGAGTTCAACTCCAACCATCCAGGGCGGTGTAGTCACAGGCAGGTCTTTCTGGTAAAGATTAATGTTGGCAACCCCAAAGAAATTCGGAAGAAGCAGCGACCGGGCCCCTTTGATGTTAGTCCTGGCCAGGAGTGTGTTATTCCCTGCCATGAGCAGCAATGGATTCAGCAAAGATTGATTATTTTCCCGGAACTGCAATGCAATTTGGTCGTAACGAAGAGGACCCTCGATACTCAATACTGTGTCTTCCGGCACACCAAGTAAACGATTCATTTCTCTGAGGGCATTTTGTTTATCCAGCAGAGTATTGTTTTGCCGGCTCCGGGCCTGGACCAGCAGGACTTTCGTCCAGTTTTGATAGTATGGCGGAATCATGTTGTTTTTTACGAGTGCAGCTACGAAATTTTCATTTTTCTCAAAGGAAGTCACTGTTTCCTTATTCAGCGCTAGTAACGTATTCAGGTAAAGAATCCGTATATATTGAAGGGCAATGATAAAATCCAGTTCATTTTCAACCACTTGTTGATTGATAATTCCCGATTTCAGCTCTGTTGCGGCAACATTACGGGCAGCGCCAAGTTTTCCCCCAAGCCATATCGGCTGCCTGACGAAGAGACCGGCAGTAAAATATTGCTGCTGGCTCAATTCCGGATTGTAGTCCGGGTATGCGGTTTCGATGATATTTTTGGAAGAGTTGTATATCTCCTGCTGTACTGGTCCCGGCAGGTTTTGACCGGTGATTTGCTGGAAAACCGCGTTGGCCGTATAGACACTTTGCTGGGATGAACCGAGAACCACCCCGTTTTTCACTGTCTGGAGATTGATCGTAAGCGGATTGCTTAGGTAGTTGTAACCTGCCAACAGATCAATCGTGGGAAGTATTGAAAGCTTCTCTGCCGCCAGGGCATATTTTTTTGCCTGTACACCATGTTGGGATTGTCTGATAAGGAGGTTTTTACTATGTGCGAGAGAAAAACAGGTCTGTAATGTGATATTTTGACCACGGATCAGAGAACTATTGCAGGCGAGGAGTAAAATCAGAACCTGAAATAGGATGGCATTTTTCATGAGTAAAGGTGGGTGGGAAAAGCAAAAGTATTATATTATATGTTATATTTATCATTATTTCCACTTTTAATTTTCAGCACGTCAAACATTTTGTGACCAGCCATCATCTTTTATTGAAGAAATTCATCGTACGTTCCACGCCAATCAGAACGAAGCTTTTGATAAGCTCTACGGTAGCTTCCATTTTCGGGATCAGGATCTTTTCTTCTTCGGAAGTCCATCGGCTCAATACATAATCAACCTGGTATCCTTTGGCAAAATCATTGCCGATTCCAATACGCAGTCTGGCAAATTCATTGGTCCCGATGGTCTCAATGATGCTGATCAACCCATTGTGGCCGCCGTCGCTTCCTTTGGCCCGCAACCGTAAAGTTCCCAGTGGCAGCGCCAGGTCATCAACAATAATGAGTACCTGTTCTTTTGAAATATCCTCTTTTTGCATCCAGTACCGTACGGCCTTGCCACTCAGGTTCATGTAGGTGGATGGTTTGATCGTCACGATGGTACGCCCTTTCAGCGACATCCTTGCAACGGAAGCATACCGGCCGGTCACGAACGCAGTCTTGAATGAAAACGCCAGCGCATTTGCAGCAATAAAACCGATATTATGACGCGTGTCGGTATATTCATCCCCGATGTTTCCCAAACCGACAATCAGATATTTCATACTTTGAAAGTCAGAAGTCAGAAGTCAAAAAAACTTAATACTTAAAATCATTTAATAAGCAGTCATCGATAGTCAGATGACGATACTCCGGTGAAAACATCGCAGCGTGGCTGCGTTTCGAGCCGCACAATCATACTGCACATTCAAAGTTTTCGCCAAGACCACTTTTGCAACATTTTCACCTCCTTAAATTTTTATCCCGCAACCCGCAAACTGTATCTTGCATCTTGTATCCTGTATCGGGAGCGAAGCGACCTTTCATCCAGCATCCAGCATCGGGAGCGAAGCGACCCTTCCTCCAGCAACAAAGAAGGTGTAAAGTTAACACCCTACACCTTCCCTGCAAAAAGAATCGGTAAAAATTACTTCTCTGCTTTCTTTTCGGTTTCGGCCGGAGCAGCGCCTTCCGCGGGAACTTCAGCGCCCGGGGCAACTTCTTCAACCACAACTCGTGCGGTACGTACACCGACGATCACGTTACTTGAGGGATCGAGGAAGGTCACATTCTCCAATTTCATGTCGGAAACCTTCACCGAATCACCGATCTCAAGATTGTCGATGGACACTGTGACATCATCGGGAAGATAAGGCATAAGCGCCTTGATGGTGAGTTTACGCATTTTTTTGATCAGTTTACCACCACGGAGTACTCCAGGGGCTACACCTATAACTTTCACCGGAACTCCAATAACGACAGGTTTCTCCGGTATTATCTGCAGAAAATCAACATGCAGCATTCGGTCGGTGACGGGGTGATACTGCACATCCTGCACGATGGTGTCGTGTACCTGACCGGCCACATCAAGTTTAATAATATAAACCACCGGAGTGTGCATGATCTTAAGTAACATTTTTTCATCAGCCACAAAGTGGATTTGTTCTTTCCCGCCATACATCACACAAGGAACTTTAAATTCCCTGCGGTTTTTCCGGGCATCTTTTTTCCCTACGTTCTCGCGAAGAGAACCGCTCAATGATACCGTTTTCATAGTTTGAATAATTTTGGTTAATGATTTACTTTACCGATACAGGATGCAGGATACAAGATGCAGGTTACAGGATACAGGATGAAAATTATCACTCGCTATCTCGTTATTTCACTACCTCTCCATTTCGCTACCTCGCCACCTCGCTATCTCGTTATTTCACTACCTCTCCATTTCGCTACCTCGCTACCTCGCCACCTCGCTACCTCGCTACCTCGCCACCTCGCCACCTCGCTACCTCGCTACCTCGCCACCTCGCCACCTCGCCACCTCGCCACCTCGCCACCTCGCCACCTCATTTCCTTGCCATCTTTTTTCGGGCTGCAAAGGTAGAAAAAATTCTTTATGATTTGAAGAGAGAGGAAATCGATTCCTTTTTCCGGAGCCGGCGGATCACTTCGGCGAAAAGATCTGCCGTACTGACGACCTTGATTTTTGACGATTCGCAATGCAAAGGAATGGTATCGGTAACAATCAGTTCATCGAGTAAGGATTGTTCGATATTTTCGTAACTGTTCCCCGAAAGCAGCGGATGTGTAACCATAGCCCTGACAGATGCAGCGCCGTTTTCCATGATGATGGCGGCTGCTGTGCACAAGGTCCCGCCGGTATCGACAATATCGTCGAGCAGTACCACGTTTTTCCCTTTGACATCGCCAACGAGCGCCATTTTTTCCACTTCGTTGGGTTTTGACCGGTGTTTATAACAGATCACGAAGTTGGTATGAAACGATTTGGCATAGGATCCTGCGCGACGGGTACCGCCGGTATCGGGTGAAGCGAAAATCAGCTCGGGAAGGTGAAGACTTTTCAGGTATGGAATGAATACTGAAGAAGCATAGAGGTGGTCGACCGGAACGTCGAAAAATCCTTGGATTTGATCGGCATGCAGGTCGAGGGCAATGACACGGTTAACGCCGGCAGCCGAAAGCAGATTGGCCACGAGTTTGGACGCGATGGAGACCCGTGGCTTATCCTTACGGTCCTGACGGGCATAACCGAAATATGGGATTACGGCCACTATAGTACGGGCCGAAGCCCGGCGGGCGGCATCGATGAGCATCAATAATTCCAGCAGGTTGTCGGAAGGAGCATAAGTGCTCTGTACAAGGAAGACATCAGTTCCGCGGATGTTGTCTTCGAAAGCGGGTTGAAATTCCCCGTCGGCAAATTTAACCACGGATACTTTCCCCAATTCAGCGCCATAACTCTGGGCAATTTTCTCGGCCAGGTAGGCTGTTGCCTGACCGGAGAAGATATTCACTTTTGCTGCCATAAAAGAGATGGAATTTTGGGGTGCTAAGTTATGGGATAAATCAGCCTTGAGCAAATTAAAGTATTAACAACTTGCGGGTGTAAAGATTTCATATCTTTGCCGCGCCATTTTGCCCGGATGGCGGAATAGGTAGACGCGTTGGTCTCAAAAACCAATGAGGTAACACTCGTGCCGGTTCGATTCCGGCTCCGGGTACACGCAAGGCGAAGTGTAAAGTGCGAAGTGTAAATATTTGCACTTTGCACTTTTTGTTTTTGGTAAATAAACAATCGTTTTTGTTCAAAAAATGAAAATATAACTAATTGACAATATGATCAATATGTTTTATTTATGTGATTTTAATTTTCAAAATTCAATATTCGAACCTTTTTTTCACGGTCATTGTGAAAATAAAGAATAAGTTCTGAATTTCTTACTTCCGTTACGTGAAACAAGATGATCTTTTATAAGTTTATTTATCTTCTTTCTTAAGATTGAAACTTTTATTTCTTTACCGATTCTCTGATGAATGTCGGATAAAGAGCTTCCCGGATAAGTTTTCAAATCCTCAAGAACTAACTCCCTGACATGATGATCTTCTATCTACTTCAGATTTGTTTTTCCTTTAAATCCAACCTTTCTCAGGAATTCAGGGTTTACGAAATGATCATTCCCTTGGTTTAGCCTTTTGACTTTACCAATCCAAACTCCTATAGTCTTCCCATCCAATCTCTTATGGCATTGACCTGTTGAAGATTAAGTATGTTTGAAAACTCTATAGCTGATAATAAGATGAGGAAGGGTTAAAAGAAGTCAGGGAAAGAGCACGGTTTATTTTAGAACAACTGGGGCTCCATTCTGAGTTTTAAAAACTTAATAAACTTATTGGTGCGTTACTGAATACCAGACCAATAAATATTATATCCTCTTTGGGCCAAGACTTTTAAAAAATCCAGGTCAATTTAATGACAGAAACAACCGAGCAGGAGATAGACTTTTTGTAGACTACAAGCTTGTGAAAGGCACATTAATCAAAGGTTTTGATTTTTACCAGGCATTGACCGAGCCATTCGCCAGCGCTATCTTTGTGATGTTTATGATTCGCAAAGTGCATCCTTTTTTAGATGGAAATGGACGAATTTCAAGGATTATGATGAATACTGAACTTGTGAAAGTAGATCAGACCAGGATAATAATTCCAACCGTTTTTCGGGATGATTACATTTTAACATTAAGAAAACTAACCAGAGAAAATGATCCTGTCCCCTATCTTTGAATGCCTGACAAAGCGCAAAAATTTTCAGGAACCATTGTGGGAAGTATAGACTTTATGCAAGATCATTTAGAAAAATGTAATGCATATAAGGAGCCAGATGAAGCAAAACTTAAATTTAATTTTATCTATCTTTGGGTTTAATTTTAAGGAAAAAACACGGATAATCCGTTTAACAAAATCTATATGAAAACTCTGATTAAATTGTTTTTGACGACATTTCCGGTAGTTTTTCTCATAGCTGCCTTTTCACTGAAAACTGACGCTTGTTCAAGGGTGATGTATCAAGGTCCCAATGGGATGGTACTTACGGCCCGCTCAATGGACTGGTACGAAAATATGCGTACCAACCTTTGGATATTTCCTAGGGGAATGCAGAGGAGCGGGGAAGCAGGGAAAAACATGCTGAGCTGGAAATCAAAATACGGTAGTGTGGTCGCAACAGGTTACGATATCAGCAGCGCCGATGGTATGAACGAACGCGGACTGGCGGCAAACCTACTTTGGCTTTCTGAATCTGAGTACCCTGTTTGGGATCAGAAGAAACCCCGGCTTCCTATCTCTGCCTGGGTACAATATGTGCTGGATAACTTTGCCACTGTGGATGAAGCGGTGAACAATCTGAAACAGGAAACCTTTGCTTTGTTCACTCTGAATGTTCCGGGAAAACCGGTAATGGCCAACCTGCATTTATCTCTTTCTGATTCGACCGGCGATAATGCAATATTTGAATATATAGGCGGGAAGCTGGTGATCCATCATGACCGCTCATATCAGGTGATGACCAATTCACCGATCTTCGAAAAGCAGATGGCTCTTGATGAATACTGGAAGGAGATCGGGGGTTCTGTTATGTTACCCGGTACTAACAACGCTGCTGACCGTTTTGTGAGAGCGTCATATTATATTCATACTATTCCCCAGACTGATAACACATATCTGGCAGTGGCAAGTGTATTCAGTGTAATCAGGAACGTCTCGGTTCCGATCGGGGTTTCGACTCCCGGTAAACCCAATATCTCATCCACCCTGTGGAGAACTGTGGCTGATCAGAAGGACAGAGTGTATTATTTCGAGTCGGCATACACCCCGAATGTATTCTGGGTTGATTTCAAGACGGTTAACTTTTCAGAAAATGCCCCGGTAAAAAAACTCAGTCTCACCAATAATGAAGTTTACGCCGGCAGTGCAGCCAAAGACTTTATTGACTCCAACCCATTTACATTTTACGGATTTTAAGACGGGTTTTAAAAAAACGGGACAAGAAAACGGTAAGAAAAAAAAAGAAAGAATTCCTCACTCAAATCAGTGGGGAATTTTTTTACTTCTTGCGAAACCAATGATAATTATGATGTAATACGAAAACGGACCCTCCCTCCGGTTTTTTATCGTGACATCACAATAATTGCCCCGGTAATATATGCCAATAACCAATAAAAAAAGGCAATCTGCGACCACCGGATAAATTTTTTCGACAGAACAGAATTCAATCCATGTCTTTTTACGTTGACATAAGACATTATTGTATCGATTAACATCCCTGCCAGGGAAAAATATCCGATCATACCATGAAAAGTAATTACTTTCCCGGAACTTATAATCATACAGATGGTAGATGTAATATCGAAGATAATTCCAATAGTCAGAAAGGTGAGGACATGTCGTGTGATGGATTTTTTGCGGTTTTGTATAACTATTGCTATGGCATATGAGATCAAAGCCAGATTGACGATGGATATGCCGGTTATAAGAATTGGTTTCATTTTCTTTTTTGAGGAGCAAAAATAGCGTTTTTAAAAATCGGTCAGTAACAATTGATTTTCGAATACTTAAAAATTTGGTTGATATGGAAATATCGTCGATTTTTGCAGAAAGAGGTTGTACCGGATGGGAAAACGAATTTTAGTTATTTTATACTTATGCTTTATAGCGATATACAGTTTATCAGCCCAAACAGTTACAATAGCAGCTGCTGCAGATCTTCGGTTTGTAATGGACGAACTGACAAATGAATTCAAAAAATCCAATCCCAAAATCAAGGTCGAAGTTATTTATGGTTCATCAGGGAATTTGTATCAACAAATTGTAAATCAAGCTCCGTTTGATATTTTCTTTTCCGCTGATATTTCATATCCTCAAAAACTGGATTCTCTGAATTTAACGGGAAGTAAACCAAAATTATACGCTATCGGACATTTGGTAATGTGGAGCGCTTCGTTGGATGTTTCTAAGGGTATTGAATTGTTAAGAAATAACGATGTTAAAAAAATTGCTATTGCCAATCCACGGGTCGCACCTTATGGGAAACGGGCTATGGAATGTTTGAAATATTATAAAATGGACGATCGGGTTAAAGACAAAATTGTTGAAGGTGAAAACGTATCTCAGGCTGCTCAATTTGTCTTAACCGGGAATACGGAAGTAGGGTTAATTGCTCTTTCATTGGCGCTTTCGCCGGAGATGAAATCAAAAGGAAAGTATTTTTCAATCGATGAAAAAAGTTATTCAAAATTAGAACAGGCGTATGTCATTATTAAAAAACCGGAAACCAGCAAAGAGGTTTTAAAGTTTACTGATTACATTGAAACAGAACAAGCCCGCAGATTGTTTGGCAAATATGGATTCAAGTTACCAAATGAAAACTAATAGTCACATCAAAGATGAATGAAGTCTTTTTTCAAACTTTTTGGATTTCAATAAAGTTAGCCTCACTCACAACGATCATCTTATTTTGTATCAGCATCCCCATTGCCTATTTTCTAACTTATTCAACATTCCGTTTAAAAGTTGTTTTACAGGCCTTTGTGAGCATGCCTTTGGTTTTGCCTCCTTCCGTTTTGGGGTTTTATTTGCTACTGGCTTTCAGTCCGAATTATTGGTTTGGCAGTTTTATCGACCAATATCTTGGCATTCGACTGGCATTTTCATTCCTTGGAATATTAATCGGTTCAATCATTTTTAATCTGCCATTCATGGTAAATTCAATCCAAAACGGATTCAGTAATTTACCCCTCTCCCTTAAAGACGCTTCATATACATTAGGAAAATCAAGAATGACAACCATCTTCAGGGTTTTATTACCAAACATCAAACCGGCGTTGCTTACGGGTGTATGTTTGACATTTGCCCACACCATCGGCGAATTTGGAGTAATACTGATGATTGGCGGAAATATTCCGGGTAAAACCAGGGTAGCAGCCCTGGCCGTTTATGATGAGGTTCAGGCATTAAATTTCGATATGGCCAATAAATATGCCATTTTTCTATTTTTATTCAGTTTTGTAGTGTTGCTTTTTATTTACAGTGTAAATCGGGAATTTTTAAAATGGAAGAAATTTTAATCGAATTGCATGTAAGTAAAAAAATTCACACTAATAACGGGATCGAAGTATTAGATGTTAATTTAAAAATTCCAAAATATGGACTTGTTACTCTTTTTGGAAAATCAGGTGTTGGAAAAACTACACTTCTAAGGATTATTGCCGGATTAACACAGCCTGATGGTGGATTTATAACCGTAGGAAATGAAATTTGGTACGACAGCATCAAAAAGATAAACATAAAACCCCAGCAGCGAAACATCGGATTTGTTTTTCAGGATTATGCCTTGTTTCCCAATATGACGGTGAAGGAACATCTTTTATATGCCCGGCCTCAAAAAGAAACCGGGTATATTTCCGAATTATTGGATATTTTTCATCTTAAAGGATTGTGCAACAGAAAACCGGGGAAACTTTCAGGAGGCCAGCAACAACGATTAGCGGTGGCAAGAGCATTGGCACGAAAGCCTCAAATATTATTATTGGACGAACCGTTATCTGCATTGGACAGTGAAACGAGGAATGTTCTGCAATATGAAATAATACAGGCACATAAAAACTTTCAAGCTACGACTTTGTTGGTGAGTCACGATGTAAATGAAGTCCTCAAATTATCAGACTTTGTTTATGTAATAGAAAACGGCAAAATACAAAAACAAGGGAAACCCAATGATATCTTTGACAATACTAAAATTAAAACAGATATTCAGCTTACAGGAATTGTTTTAGATATTCAAAATAATACCTTGACTGTTTCCGTAGATGACACGATTACAAAGATCATTACAACCATGGATGAAATTTAAAACATTAAAATTAGCGACAAGATTTTAATCACAGCAAAAGCAATTAATCCGATCAACGGGAACCTCACAGAAAAAGAAATCTGTTGATAGTCAATAATCCACTTACTATAAATGACTATCTGACTATATTGCAAGACAGATATCGATGAACCAGTTATCAAATTTATCTGGCAGGGAATCAATATGCAATTCGGGTATTCCATAATAAGTTTCGAAAGGTAAAGCCGGGAAGTTCAATATTCTTGATCCCCGTAAGCGAGGCAGACCGGGTTTACAAGAACAGTTTTTTTTCAACTTGATTTTTAATGATGCCTTCCCAGATGATGGTATCTATATACGAAACGGAAAATTTCTGACGTTTGATAATTTTAATGATAAACACCTTTAACCTTTTTGCATGAAAGAACTTTACACAATAGGATTACTATTCATTTCCAATACATTTATGACCATTGCCTGGTATGGTCATTTGAAGTTCAAAGAACTTGGTTGGTTCGGTAAATGGGGCCTTCCTGCAATCATTCTGCTCAGTTGGGGAATCGCTCTGTTCGAATATATCTTTCAGGTACCGGCAAACAGGATCGGCTTTCACGAATATGGCGGCCCTTTTAATTTATGGCAGTTAAAAGTCATCCAGGAAGTAATTACTTTGGTCGTTTTTACTTTTTTTACCCTGGTTGTATTTCGAAATGAAGTTTTTCGTTTTAATCATTTCATAGGGTTTTGTTTTCTGATACTGGCCGTATATTTTATTTTCAAGTAGTCGATTGATTATTCCTCTTAAGAGATCCAATGGGATGAAATGAATTGTTAACAACCAATATCTGCTTGCGAATAAAAGCATCCTGGATGTTCTGGATGCCCAGCAGGAAAACCTGACCAGCAGCATGTCGGTAAATACCTCATTTACGACCTTCATCAAGGATTACTTTAACCTTCAGCAATTCCTGGGAAGACTCGATTATATAATGACTACCGGTGAAAAAGGAGATTTCTGGAAGCGGTTGGATGCATTTATGAAGGCACCTTAAATAACTTTTCAGGATTTTTCTGCTTACTGATTAATGTATTTGGGATTGATCAGGTTGTCAACCGAATATATTTCATCCCATTTTTCCTGGGTGATCAGATTTTTTTCCTTTACGACAATATCGTGAATGCTCTTTCCTGTTTGCAGCGCTTCTTTTGCAATACCGGCTGATGCTTCATACCCGATAATGGGATTAAGTTGTGTAACGATCCCGATACTGTTCATCACCATGGTTTTCATGTGTTCCGGATTTGCCGTTATGCCATCCACGCATTTTTCCCGCAGCATGTTGCATGCCCGGGTCATGAACAAAAGGGATGTAAACAAACTGAATCCGATAACCGGTTCCATGACGTTCAGCTGCAGCTGCCCGGCTTCTGCAGCCAGAGTGACCGTCAGATCAGCGCCAATTACGTAATAGCAGGTCTGGTTGACTGCTTCCGGAATCACCGGATTTACTTTGCCTGGCATGATGGAGGAGCCCGGCTGCAAAGCAGGAAGGTTGATCTCGTTCAATCCGCAGCGGGGACCGGAACTTAATAAACGAAGGTCGTTGCATATCTTGCTGATTTTTACAGCGCATCGCTTCAACGTTCCGCTTAGCTGCACATAAGCCCCGGTATCGCAGGTTGCCTCAACAAGGTCTTCCGCAAGTGTTACAGGTATGCCACTGATCTTCCGGATGTGTTCGACACATTTTTGTGCATACCCTTCGGGTGCATTGACGCCGGTTCCGATCGCGGTGGCTCCCATGTTGATTTCCGTGATTAGTGACTGAGCCTCAAGCATTCGCTGGACATCTTCACCAATGGTTGTCGCAAAAGCCTGAAATTCCCGGCCCAGCGTCATAGGTACGGCATCCTGTAACTGGGTGCGGCCCATTTTGATCATTTGGTCAAATTCCAGTCCCTTTTTTTTAAAGGATTCCTGCAGTTTCTCGAGGGAAATCATAAAATCCTTGATGGATAAAAACAATCCGAGACGCATTGCAGTCGGATATGCATCGTTGGTCGATTGACTGCAATTGACATCATTGTTCGGGTGGAGAAACTGGTATTCTCCTTTTTTAAAACCCATCTTCTCCAGTCCTATATTGGCAATCACTTCATTGGCGTTCATGTTGCAGGAAGTACCGGCGCCTCCCTGGATAAGATCACTGACGAACTGATCCCTGTACTCACCTTCGATCAGTCGATCGGCGGCATAGCAAATAGCCTCCGTTTTCTGCTTGTCAAGAACTCCGCATTCAAAATTCGCAAGGGCTGCCGCTTTTTTCACATAGCCGAATGCCTTTATCAACAGGGGCGACCTTGAGGCAGAGATGCCGGTTATATCGAAATTCTCTCTGGCCCGAAGCGTTTGAATGCCATAGTAAACTTCATCCGGGATTTCACGTTCTCCTAAAAAATCATGTTCTTTCCTGTAATTCATAATCATGGTAACGTTCGTTAAATTGACCCTGTGAATGTAAGAAATTTTACCCATGTAGGAGTGCCCAGGCAAGTTCATAATAGTATTGGATTTTGGTGACATTTTTCCGGTCCTCCTCTAATAGTAAAATAATCACCTTAGACTACCGTTTCAGTAATTGTTCTGAAGGTTATATTGAAGATTATACTTTTTTCAGGTTGATCAAAAAAGTTCAATAGTCTTGCACAATGATCGAAAAGAATCTCATGAACTATGGAAATTGTTTTGATCGGCAAAAAAAAACTTCTGATCGTCAAATATATAGATATAGTCTATTTCTTAGATTTCGTTTTAGAGAATTAAATAATTTCGCGACAAATTTTATCGAATTGGAAAATTTTTTGAATGATATGAATAGGAGAGCGGTTCTGAATTTACTCATGGTTTTTCTTATTATCGGTGGTATATCATGTTCCGGTAATAAAACGAAAAAAGCGGGGAAAGACGTGGCAGCTATTTCCTCTATTGAAGGATATATTGTCACTCCATCCGTGATCGATGAAACCATAAATATTTCGGGCACCCTGATGCCGTTTGAAGAAACCACGCTGATGCCGGAGATGCCGGGGCGGGTAGTTATGCTCAACCTCCCTGAAGGTCAGTTTGTAAAGCAGGGCACCATGCTGGTGAAAATTTTCGACCTGGATCTTCAGGCCCAGTTAAAAAAGGCCGAGACCCAGTATGAGATTGGCAAACAAATCCTTGATCGTCAGGCTGAACTGCTCAAGGTCGATGGTATCAGTCAGGTGGAGTACGACCAACAAGCATTGCAGGTTTCTTCCATAATAAACGATATCGATCTGCTTAAAGCACAGATATCAAAAACCGAAGTGCTGGCCCCTTACGATGGTGTTATAGGATTACGGAATATCAGTCTCGGCGCACAGGTGACACAATCAACACCCCTTGCCACCATTCGTGAAACTGACAAATTGAAACTTGATTTTGCAGTCCCCGGAAAATACAGCTCGATGATACATCGGGGAACAAAGGTTAAATTCACGATTGAAGGCGGCGACACCAAATTCGATGCTGAAGTAATGGCAACGGAAGAAGGCATAGAGCTCAACACACGTAACCTCAAAGCAAGGGCTGTAGTATCGGCGCATGATCCTTCTCTGACACCGGGGGCCTATGCCAATGTAGAACTCAGATTGAACGAAAACCACAATGCATTGATGGTTCCCACTCAAGCCATAATCATGAAGGAAAGAAATAAAAGCGTGATCGTTTCAAAGGGTGGGAAAGCTGTTTTTGTATCCATTCAAACAGGGGTGAGAAAAGCAGGAACCGTTGAGGCCACACAAGGTTTGAATGTAGGTGATACCATCGTTGTCACCGGTGTGTTGTTCATCAAATCCGATATGGAATTGAAATTTGCGAAAATAAGATAAATACTGATGACAATTTCCGATTTCGCAATAAAAAGGCCGGTTGCCAGCATCGTTATGAGCCTGATCATCGTGCTCTTCGGTTTTGTGGGATTTTCCTACCTGGGTGTGAGACTTTATCCTGCCATTGACCCGCCAACCATCAATGTTCAGACTACTTACGCAGGTGCCAATGCAGATATCATAGAGTCGCAGGTTACCGAGCCGCTTGAAAAGGCCATTAACGGGATTGAAGGTGTAAGGTCGATATCTTCTTCTTCCGCCACTGGATCCAGCAATATAACGGTTGAATTCAATGTTGGCGCCGATCTTGAGAAGGCAGCCAATGATGTTCGTGATAAAGTGAGCCAGGCTGCAAGGAATCTTCCGCAGGATCTGGACGCCCCGCCTATTGTCTCGAAGGCCGATGCCAACAGCGATCCCATCATTACCGTCGCTGTGCTGAGTACCACCATGAACCCCATGGAACTCAGCGATTATGCAGAAAATGTGTTACAGGAAAAGTTACAGACCATCCCCGGGGTGAGCTCTGTTGTGATTTACGGTCAGAAACGCCCGGCTATGCGCCTCTGGCTGGATCCGAGGAAAATGGCTGCTTACAACCTTACTGCCGAAGATGTAAATACAGCGCTGATGAAAGAGAATGTGGACCTTCCCGGGGGTAAGGTCAGGGGGAATTCCACAGAACTCATCGTGAAAACTTATGGCAGGCTGACAACCGAAGATGATTTTAACAATATGATCATCCGACAGACAAATGACCAGGTCATACGCTTGAGTGATATCGGCGAAGCGGTGCTTGGCGCTGAAGTGGAAGAGACGATCGTCAGGCTAAATGGCGCAACAGGTGTCTCCCTTGCACTGATCCCCCTGCCCGGCTCAAACCAGATCGCCATTGCCGATGAATTTTATAAACGGTTTAGCCAAATAAAAGAGAATTTACCGGCGGGGATGACCCTGGATGTCGGATACGATAAAAGCAAGTTCATGCGACAATCGGTGAAGGATGTGGCTGAAACCATCCTGATCGCCATTAGCTTGGTTGTGCTTATCGTCTTTCTTTTCTTCAGGAATACCGTTATCGCCCTTCGCCCGCTGATCGATATACCCGTATCGCTTATAGGGTCATTTTTCCTAATGTACATTTTCGGGTTTTCCGTGAATGTCCTCTCGCTTCTTGCAATAGTCCTGGCGACAGGGCTGGTAGTTGATGACGGTATCGTCGTCACCGAGAATATCTACAAGAAAATCGAGCACGGTATGGACAAGTACAAGGCTGCTTTTGCAGGGACCCGTGAGATCATTTTCGTGGTTTTAGCCACTTCGCTTACACTGGCCATTGTATTTATCCCGGTCATTTTCCTCCAGGGTTTTACAGGCAGACTGTTCCGTGAATTCGGTATTGTGCTTGCCGGTGCTGTGCTGATCTCAGCCTTTGTCTCACTTACTTTGACGCCGGTACTGAACGTGAAACTGGGAAGGGCAGACATCAAATCGCTGAAGTTTTATCAGAAAACAGAACCTTTTTTTGCCGGACTTGATAACGGATACCGTTCCCTGCTCACCCAGTTTATGAAACGGAAATGGATCAGCCTTATGATACTTGGGGTTTGCTTTGTTTTGGCAGTGGTCCTGTTCCGCTCCCTTAAATCGGAACTTGCTCCCCTGGAAGATCACAGCATCCTGAGGACCTCGGTAACAGCCCCTGAAGGATCTGACTTCGATTGGATGGACAAATTGATCAACAGGATCACTGATACACTGGCATTGAGATTGCCTGAAGGAAGACTTGTTTTTTCCAGGACAGGTTCAGGATTCGGGAGTACCTCATCAAACACAGGGTTTATCAATATTTTCCTTACCGAACCGGATGAGAGGAAGGCTACCCAGCAGCAGATCTACGACAGGCTTGTAAAGATATACAAGGGATTTCCGGAAGCAAGGATAATTCCTAACCAGGAACAGACCATTTCAACATCACTTTCGGCGGGCTCCCAGCTCCCGGTGCAGTTTGTGTTGCAGAATCTTGACTTCGAAAAACTAAGGGAAGTGGTCCCACGGTTCCTTGATCTGGCGCGTAAGGATCCCACCTTCGGGAACGTGGATGTAAACCTGAAATTCAATAAACCCGAGATCAACATCATCGTCGACCGGATGAAAGCGACAGATCTTGGGGTGAATGCGATCGATATATCCAATACCCTTCAATTTGCCTTGAGTGGAAAGAGATACGGTTATTTCCTCAGAAATGAAAAGCAATATTTTGTAATTGGTCAGTTTGACAGAGAAAACAGAAACAAGCCTGCCGACATAGCCTCTATGTATGTGCGGGCCAACAACGGTCAGCTGATTCAGTTGGATAACCTGGTACGGATGGAAGAAAGCAGCGAACCCCCCACTCTTTTTCATTATAACAGGTATAAATCGGCAACCATATCAGCTTCTCTGGCCCAGGGTAAAACACTTGGAGAGGGTATAACTGCCATGCAAAGGATTGCAAAGGAAACGCTGGACGATAGCTTTAATACCGACTTACTCGGCCCTTCACGCGACTTTTCCGAAAGCAGTTCAAATACCTCTTTTGCTTTCGTGCTGGCCCTGGTGCTGATCTACCTTATCCTTTCCGCCCAGTTTGAAAGTTTTATCGATCCACTTATAATCATGATCACAGTCCCCCTGGCCATTACCGGCGCCTTGCTTTCGTTGTTCGTCTTCGGGAGCACACTAAATATTTTCTCCGAGATCGGGATGATCATGCTGGTGGGCCTTGTCACCAAGAACGGCATCCTGATCGTTGAGTTTGCCAACCAGAAAAGGAAGCTGGGATTATCTAAATCCGATGCGGCATTTGAGGCTGCTGCTGCACGCCTGCGCCCGATCCTGATGACCTCACTGGCGACGATTTTCGGCGCTATGCCTATCGCACTGGCACTGGGCGCAGGCGCGCAAAGCCGTACTCCCCTCGGAATAGTCGTGGTAGGTGGACTTCTGTTTTCACTCATCCTTACCCTCTTCGTTATCCCATCGATGTATGTGATGATGTCGGGAAAAAGAGAACAAATTCCGGATTATTCCGAAAGCCATGCTGAATAAACATATTCATATTATTATCCTATTTGGCTTGCTGACGGCGACATATGGCTTATCAGCCCAATCTCTGCTGAGCGTGGAAGAAGCGGTAGGAATTGCCTTGAAGAACAATTACGATGTTTCTGTGGCTAGAAATAATGCCGATGTTGCAAAAGTCAATAATACACTGGGAAATGCCGGAATGCTGCCAAATATCAGTGTAACCGGTACCGACAATTATTCGGTGAATAATGTTTACCTGAACCTTTCGTCAGGAAGTACCATAACCTCATCTGCCGGTACCGCTAATGCATTCAGCGCAGGCGCCGCGCTGAGCTGGACCCTGTTTGACGGGACCAGGATGTTCATCACCAAGAACAAACTGACACAGATTGAGAAACTGGGAGAAATTCAGTTCAGGGATATCGTCATACAAACCGTATATAATGTAACAGTGGCATTTTACCAGGTCGTCGTACAGAAACAACAGTTGCTTGCCATACGAGATGTGATGGCATATAGCCTTGAAAGGGTTAAAATCTTACAGAAAGGGTATGACATGGGGATAGCGCATAAAAACGACCTTCTCCAGGCAAAGATAGACCTGAATGTGAACAGGGAAGCCGAGATCAATCAGCTGAACACGATTCGTAATTCCAAACGGGCGCTTAACCAGCTAATTACCCGGGATCCGGAAACCGAGTTTGAAGTTGTCGATACCATTCCCCTTAATTATCAACCGGATCCCGTCGATCTGATGAACAAACTGTATATCAATAACACCAGCGTATTGTCCTATCAGAAACAGGTCGATATTGAAAGGCTTAGCTTGGGGGAATACAAGACCTACAGTCTCCCAAAACTGAATTTGGTGGCATCCTACAATTACCAGCAAAATGATAACACCGCTTCAAATGTAATCACAAACCGTTCTTTCGGCCCCCTTGTAGGCGGCAGTCTGATCATCCCGGTTTACCAGGCAGGAAATGTCTTACGACAGGTCAGGACGGCAAAGATCCAGTTACAGTCGTCTCAGTATAACCTCGACAATGTTAAGTTGCAGGTCAACACACAGTTAAAGACCGCACTTACGGATTATGAGGATCAAAGAACTTTACTTGGTATTGAAAGAAATAATCTGGCTCTGGCAAAAGAAAACCTGAGTATATCAATGGAAAGACTGAGACTGGGGCAGACAACAGCGCTCGAAGTCCGTCAGGCACAGGAAAGCTATGCAAATTCCCTGGCCCGTTATTACGATTTCGAATTTAACATGAAAGTTACCGAAACCCGGCTCAAACAATTGATAGCCGACCTTTAACAACTTCTCAGTCAAATAGCCGATTGATCATTTCCAAAAACGATCCCGGAAGGAGATGTGGAAAAAAGTCAAAGATTCAGGTAAAATTAAACTATTGGCTAAAATGATAAAGTTATTAACTTTAGTCCAGCTAAGAAACGGATAAAAATAAAATTTTCAGAAGCTTTAATGATAAATAAAGTATCATCTTGCTGGTAAATATGTACCAAAAATCGTACAAAGAGTTTCGCCTGAGGGCATTTTATCCGAATTATTCCGTGATACGGAAAATATTGGATGGACAAGCCGAAAATGTATCAACCGTTAACCATTCTGATTTTCCATTACCGGAATTGGAATATATAGATCCTGTTGATCATACTTTCCATCTGTTGCCAATAGAAAATTTTGATGTTTTGATCCTGTGTCGGTCGGACAGACTGAAAGCCAACCAGTACCTGAATCTTCTGATTGCTTCCTCAAATGGTAATTCTTCAGCCAACGAAGAAAAGGAGATGATGTTAAAGCAATATCTAGCATTGCTTAAATCGAATTTTCTGAACCCGGTTTTTATTGAAAATGAATCCATAGTCCCGGCTTCAACTGCAAACCCTTATGATGAAATCCTGCTAAGTCAGAAAGGCAAAGTGTTGTTGGATTTATACCAGGAAGGCTATCCTGTTCCGGATTTCTGCGTGCTTACTTCGCATTCTTACCAGTTGAATGCGCGGGAAAGGGAAACTTGTCTCCTGGCCGCAATTTCAAATTTGGAGCAAATGACCGGTGAAAAACTTGGCGATCCTGATCAGGCTTTGATTTTTGCCATGCGATCTGCCACTCCTTACTATATCCCAGGTCTTATGCCGACATACCTGAATGTCGGAGTAACGAAACTCTGCATCCGATCGTTGGAATTACGATATGGCCGTTCGGTAGCCAATAAAATATATCTGAATAATCTCCAGTCCATTTGTCAGATCCTTGACCCGCTTCAGGAGTTTTTCAGATCAATGAAAAGGGATTGTGCTCCATTTTCTGAAGATATTGAAGAACACATAGGTTATCTTTTCAAAAAAATTGAAACCATTGATGACCGGATATTGTACGATGCACAATACCAGGCACTGATGTTCATGCGTGTTGCCCATAGTTTCTTTACGCGGAACCAGGATATTATCTACACATTTCAGCGAGGTCATGCAACTTTTCCCGCGCTGATCCTTCAAAAAATGGTCTGGACGGTTCGTAATCACGATTCTTATCCTGGCGTCCTTTACAGCCGCCATCCCCGGACTGGACTTGGAATGCAGATTGAAAGTGTCAGGGAAATTTTCGGCGAGGAGATCATGACCGGAACCGTTCATGCCGAACAAAGAGAGTATTTTGACCGCAACGAAATAAAAGAAGAATTTCCGGCTATTTTTCACTTCACACCCATGCTCCCAAAACTGGAAGTGAAATTGAAATCTCCTGCAACCATTGAATTCGCAGTAGAGTCATTTGAAGGGATTTCATTTTTTGCCATTCTTCAGCTGAACATGTCCGAACTTACCGGGAGATCAACGCTTCTTACCGCAATTGACCTGTACCAGAGAAAGATCATCCTTAAAAAAAGAGTAATACAACTGATCCGGCCGTACCATTTACGACAGATCTTTTCGGAACGGATTGACGATCTCTCATTGAAATCACTGACCCTTTTCGGCTATGGAGTTTCTGTATTGCCGCGGTCTGCCGTGTCAGCAAAAATCTATTTCTCTATGGCCAAAGCCCTGGAAGCGAAGAAAAAGGGCGAAAAAGTCTGCCTGTGCCAGGAAAATTTCATTCCTTCGGAAACCATTTTCATGGGAGAACTGGATGCCATCCTGAGTATGAATCCCCTGGCAATTCACGTGGTTACTGCCTGTTTGGGTTACGGGATACCGGCTTTTATCAATCTGAAGAACCATCATATGGACCTGGCCGAAAATGCCCTCATCAACGATACAGGCATGATCATCCATGAAGGATCATGGATAACGGTATCCAGCAAACATCACTGCATTTACATCGGGAAAGCTACTTATAAACCTGCGCGATTTCAGAAATATCTTGAAGGACGATCTCTGGAGATGGAACCGAAGGAGGAAAAGGTATTCATCAATATGGCAAAAGCGTATCATGCATACAGGGAGATCCTCAATACGCTGAAAACGGAGGAGGCTATGTCACTCCCCGACCTTGTCAAACTTATCCGTAATGATTATGATCAGGAACCTGAGAAAGCCAAAGAATTCGTTAATGGTTGGTTTGATGCCCACATGGATTATTACTATACGGAAATTTTGAAAAGCGGACTTGGATCTCATATGGATCAGCATAAAATCTACAGTTTGCTGACGGTTGACCGTAAAATTCTGTTTTTCAAAAGTATGACGCTGAAATGTCAGAAGGAAAAACTGAGTGGCTTTTCTGCCGGAGCTTTCATGCTTGGCCGGTTTTTATGTCAGTTGCATCCACGGTCGTTCTGGAGAGCGTTTGAATCAACAGGAATTGTTTTTATGTTAAATGAATATATCCTTTTTGAAAAATATATGCAGGTTCTTTCCGAATTTGGTGAACGCCACCTCAGCCGGACCAAAAACAGAATTTTAACTGACGACTTGAGAACGATCACCTTATCAGCGATGGATCCCGAATCCTTTATTACATTGAAGTTATGCGCCCCCGATTGGAATGAGCTCGAAGCCAGGATTCAACCGGAATTCGATAAAGATATACTACACCTCATCAGACTTTTAAAACAACCTTATGGGACTCTTTTTAATTACGATCTGCCCTGGTCATTTGAGAAAATAAAGGTCATATGTGCATCAGAAAAAACGGAAGTACCTTCACCTCAAACCATTTGATAAAATACCGCAGGGTTTTTGTATCCGGATCATTACCGGTTCTTCATTATCATCTCCTTCCCAGATCTCGTAGAAACACTTCAAATTTTTATAAGACGGTATTTCTTTTTAGATTTGATAAATTTTTAATACCAATAACCCCATTTTTATGAAAAAACTTCTTCTTTCCTGCGTATTCTTATCCATCGTACTATTCAGCTTGCCCGGATGTAAAAAGGACAAAGAGATCACTTGCAATCTCAGCGCTTCTGTAAACCAGCCCCCGGTAGAGATGAATGTAAAATATTCTGCTACCCAAACAGGAGATGGCGCCATTGTATCACTTAGCTATGTTACAATTACAGGAACAGTCACTATTGAGAATCCTCAGCTTCCCTGGACCATCACGGTGCCTGTACTTACCAGTACCAACGTGACGATGACGGCCACCGGCAATGTAAAAAACGGAAGCCTGAAAATATCATACCAAGGCATCAATGGCGGGTCAACCATTAGTGGGAGTGATTACTGTGAACAGCAGACCAATTAACCGGAATCCATCATTATAAGGAAGCATATCTACTGTTAGCAACCCGGCTATCAATTTAATCACCTCATCCCCGGCCCCTTCTACTTAAGGAGAAGGGATGTAAGGGTTGAGGTCTTCAGGGTAAATTCCCACCTCTTGGGTCGGAACCGGGATCATGGGCTTGTATAGGGGTTCATACCAATTGATTACAAAATTAATTCAACGGAGCCCGTTATATATATATATATATATTGAAAGTTAGCTCATATTGCAACCCGGTCAGTAAAAAAATCTCCCCAAAAGTGGATTATAATTTGCTTTCAGACTATGAATGATATTAATTTTGTACCGTTAGTATGAACCTTAAAATTAGACAAATATGATAAAAGTAAAAGGATATGCTGCCATATCAGCAAACGATGCTTTGGCGCCTTTCAGTTTTGAAAGACGTGATCCTGGCCCGCATGATGTTCAGTTTGATATTCTGTTTTGCGGTGTTTGCCATTCTGATGTTCACCAAGTAAGAGATGAGTGGGGCGGTTCTATTTTTCCGATGGTTCCCGGTCATGAGATTGTAGGACGGGTTACAGCAACGGGAAAAGATGTGAAACGGTTCAGTACCGGTGATCTGGCTGCGATCGGTTGCATGATCGATTCATGTGGGACATGCGACAATTGCAGTAAGGGTCTTGAGCAATATTGTCTTGATCGGGTGATCTGGACATACAATGCCTACGAAAAGGACGGTAAAACGCCGACTTACGGAGGGTATTCCAACCGGATCGTCGCGGATGAGGACTTCGTATTGAACATTTCCGGAAAGCAGGATCTGAAAGGAATAGCGCCCTTGCTATGTGCTGGAATTACGACCTACTCACCATTGCGCCACTGGAAAGTTGGAAAAGGTCACAGGATCGGAATTTTGGGTCTCGGAGGGCTCGGTCACATGGCGGTTAAATTCGCTTCCTCTTTTGGTGCAGAGGTCACCATGCTGAGCTCTTCACCATCCAAGGAAGCCGATGCCAAGCGACTGGGCGCACACAATTTCGTACTGACGACTGATGAAGAAAGGGTAAAATCAATGAGCAACTATTTTGATTTTATCTTTGATGCTGTCTCAGCTCAGCACGATTACAACAAGTATCTGAAACTACTCCGCACCAACGGAGTACATATCTGTGTGGGTGTACCACCTGTCCCTGAACCGGTTTATGCCACGAACCTGATCGGTGGGAGGAGAAGCCTTGTGGGATCGCTCATCGGCGGAATTGCCGAAACCCAGGAAATGCTGGATTATTGCGCATCTCACAATATTGTCTCGGATGTGGAGGTCATTGATATCCGGTATATCAATCAAGCCTATGACCGGATGATTAAGGGTGATGTGAGGTACAGGTTTGTAATTGATATGAGTACATTGCAATAGGGTTATTTACTTTAGAACACTCTCGTTTCCATACATAAAAATTTTATCAATAATACCAGGGTCTGAGAATTAACCAAGAGCACCCGGGATAATAGTGATTACCCGTTTTATCTTCTGATTATTCACTATTTTTATTTCTTTAAGGAAGGAGATCAGAGAGGTGAAAAAATTGATTCATTTGTTTTCCAATTGGCTTAACAAGCCCTTCCTGTTCCCATCCTCTGTCTTTGCCCGTTTTTTGATCTCCTTTACTTTCGGCTTGTTTGTTTTCCTGTTTCTAAGGATCTTTCTACCATATGGCCTTCGCGAGATACCGGTCAGCAAAACACTCTTCATCTCAATATACGGGATTGCAACCATGTTGTTCATTTCCATTTGGTTATTTATTTTCCCACTTTTTTCCCCTGGGATGTTTGACCCAAAACGATACACCATCGGAAAATATATATTCCTTTGTTTAGGGAATACGATGCTCGTCAATATATTCAATTGGATATACACCAGAACTGCGGGTGCAGATATTCTGCCTCATTATGATTTCATCCCGTTTACACTATTTACTTTCAGCGTTGGAGTGTTCCCGGTACTCTTCCTTACTTTCGTCATTGACAAAATTATGCTGATACAAAAAACCAGGGAAACCATAAAACAGCAGACCCGGCCTCCAGTTGTTACCGAACAAGACATGATGAAGGAGTTTACCATCAGGAACAAAAATGGGGCAGTACAGCTTCATTTTTCAGGAAAGGATTTCATATGTGCACGCTCCAATGAAAACTATACCTTCATTTTTTATCGTATGGATGGTCAAACAAGAAAGGAGCTGGTACGAATACCTATTTCGCATTTTCATGAACAGGTCAAAGATGGACCGACAATCGTCCGTTGTCACCGTTGCAATGTAGTCAATCTTCAGTATGTGAAACAGGTTAACGGAAATTCAAGATCGCTCGAGTTGGAATTGGAATATCTGGATGAACCTGTTGCGGTATCCAGGGAGTTTCCCAGATCCCTGCTCCATCACCACTCCCGGGGAAAAGAAATCAAAATGAATGACAGCGGTTCAGAGAATACCTCATAATTCCCGAATTTAACCCGGGGAATTATTCCTGACTTTTAAAATACTCTTCCAATTCGTCACATACCCTTCCGGTTTGTCACAATTTGCAGTTACCTTATCCAACAAATGCGGACCCGGATTGTATTTTTGTTGCCAGGTTCAGCAATGCTGAGATGTTAAATTCCCTCTAAAGCATTTTATACAACCAATGGCTATAGCATTCACTGTATTTAAGTTTAAGAAAAACTTTTTAAAACCAATCAAATGAAAACAAGAACGACAAACTGGATTTTTCTCCTGTTAGCAGGATTAATGATTTTAAACTTTGGCTGCAGGAAATCTTCAGATGACAACCCTCAACCGGTAACCACTGTAACCGATGCCGATGGCAATGTGTATCATTTCATTACCATTGGGACACAGGTGTGGATGGTTGAGAACCTGAAAACGACAAAATTCAATGATGGGACGGCAATACCAAATGTTACCGACAGTACCTGGGGTAGTCTGTCAACTCCGGCTTATTGCTGGTACAATAATGATGCCTCCTGGAAACCGGTTTATGGTGCGTTGTACAACTGGTTTGCAGTTAATACCGGAAAACTGGCGCCAACAGGCTGGCATGTAGCTACCGATGCAGAATGGGCTACTCTTATTACTTACCTGGGCGGAGATTCAGTTGCAGGTGGAAAACTTAAATCGACGGGTACCGTGGAAGCCATCACTGGCCTCTGGTTTTCTCCCAATACCGGCGCTACAAATTCTTCAGGTTTTACAGCTTTCCCTGACGGGTACCGCTATTCGAGTACCAATGGGTTTGGTCAAATCAACAGGCATGGGTACTGGTGGACAGCCACAGTCAACGGTACAAGCACTGCATGGGAGTATGACATCCGCAATGATTTTACGGAAATATACAGGAACTACTCTCTTAAGACCGACGGATACAACGTCCGCTGTGTGAGAAATTAATGTTGTGCACAAAAGAAAGCATTCTCATTAAAATATCGTTTTATGAAAAAGCTATCGATTAACTGCCTCAAAATGGCCATACTAAAACCGGTATTGGTCATTCTGTTCCTGCTTATCATGATCTTTATCGGAGGCAGAACAGAGGCACAGAACAAACCTTCAGGCAAACAACCGGCGCTGAACTTTTTCGAGGTCCGTAAACAGTTCAATGACTACTGGAAGGACCGCAAAATCACAAAGGGTCTGGGATACAAACCCTTCCGCAGGTGGGAATGGTTCTGGGAACAGCGTGTAGGGCGTGATGGAGCTTTCCCGTCTAATGATGTTGTAGTGAGGGAATGGGCAAAATACACAACCTCACACACCAAAGCTCCCGTTTTCGGGCCGGAAGCGAACTGGATCCCCATGGGGCCTTTCAGTACGAAAAGCGGTTATGCCGGACTGGGGCGTATCAACTGTATTGCCTTTCATCCAACCAACGTGAATACTTTCTGGGTTGGATCTCCTTCGGGAGGATTATGGAAGACCACCGATTACGGGCAAAGCTGGACTACGAATTTCGATAGCAGTCCGGTGCTCGGTGTCAGCGATATGGTAATTGATCCGAACAATCCTCTGATCATGTACATTGCGACCGGTGATGGAGACGGAGGCAGCTTACACGACATCAACGCAACTCCCGAAGGAGATACGAAAAGCATAGGTATTTTAAAGTCGGTCGATGGAGGCGTAACCTGGAATCCCACAGGATTGAGCTGGAAGGTAGCTGATGTAGGGTTGATCCGCAGGCTGATCATGAATCCCACCAATTCATCCATGCTTTACGCCGCAACCTCTGACGGCATCTACCAGACCATCGATGCCGGAGTCAACTGGACCAAGCAGGTGGAAGGATTTTTCACTGAAATCCTATTCAACCCTGGTGATCTATCCATTCTATATGCTGCCACAAAAGAAGTGGATAGCACTTCAGGACAGATATTCCGCACGACCGATGGAGGCACAAACTGGGAGCAAACCAGCAATTTTACTTATGCGTGCCGGATCAAACTTTCCGTCACCCCTCAGCTAGCCTCTCTGGTGGAAGCCATATGCACCAATCACGAAGGTGGGTTGGAAGGAATGTATCGTTCAACCGATACCGGGGCCAGCTTCTCCAAGTTTTTCACAGTCCTGCCTAACTGCAGCAACAACTTACTCAACGCTTATCCTGACCCTCAGAATCATGATGAACCCTGCGGAGGTCAGGGGTCTTACGATCTCTTCTATCTGATCAATCCTTCCAACTCTTCTGAACGCTGGCTGGGTGGTGTAAATACATGGAAAAGCGCTGATGCAGGGCAAACCTGGAGACTGGTGAACTATTGGAGTTCGGAATTACCTGAGTTTCCTACGGTGCATGCCGACAAACACTGGTTTGCATTCCATCCGCTGCAGCCAGGAACTTTTCTTGAAGGCAATGACGGAGGTATTTATTACAGCAAAAACGGAGGCACCTCCTGGACAGATATAACCGGGGGTATGCAGATAGGGCAAATTTACCGTATCGGGAATTCCTGGACCAATCCCGAAATCGTAATAGGCGGGTTCCAGGACAACGGTTCCCAAGTTGACTCTGCCGGAACCTGGCTTGCCCCGGATGTCATCGGTGGAGACGGTATGCAATGCCTGGTCGATTATGTGAACCCTGATATTAAATATGCATCATATTCCGAAGGTGTGATCACCAGAACGACAGACCCTGCCTGGAAGAACGTGGTTACTATATCAGGAAACATCCCGGGCAAACCCAAGGGAGCCTGGGTTACACCCTATATCATCCACCCAAAGGATCCTAAAATATTATATGCAGGATACCAGAACATCTATAAATCTGAAGACAGGGGGAACACCTGGCTGAAGATTTCCAGCTTCCCGGCCCCTGACCCAGCTTCGGATACGTTGCTTAGGACCATCGAGATATCAGCCAGTAATCCACAAGTAATGTATGCTGGTCCCCAGTATTCCCTTTACCGGACAACCGACGGCTGGGCATCCCAGACTGAAGTGAATTCGGGACTGCCTGTTGACAGCTGCATGATCACAGGGATCGCGATACATCCGAAGAATCCCGATACCCTGTTCGTTTCCATGGGAGGATACAAGCAAGGAAAAAAAGTTTACCGTTCATATGATGGCGGAGCAAACTGGACCAATATCTCAGGGACCCTGCCTAATCTTCCCGTGAACTGCATCCGGTATCAGGACAGCGCTAATGAAGCCCTGTACATTGGAACTGATGTTGGGGTCTTTTTCATGAATACCTCCATAACCGACTGGATGAACTTCAGCAAGAACCTGCCCAACGTGGTGGTTACTGATCTTCAGATCCAATATATGAAGGGTAAGATCAGGGCTGCGACTTACGGCCGCGGACTTTGGGAATCGGACCTTTATGTCAGCCCCGGAACCTTCCAGGTCAATGCTGTGGATATCCCGGTTACGGGGGGTGATGTTGCAGGAGACGGTATCTTTCAACCCGGGCAAATTGCTACTATGACGGCAAAACCCGAAACAGGATGGGACTTTAAGGGCTGGTATGAAAACGGTAACCTGCTTTCCGACTCGTCAACTTATGAGTTAACGGTTAATGACAACCACAACCTTGTGGGTATGTTTATTACCTCGACAGGTATCAACGATGATTTGAGAAGCAAGATAAACCTGTTCCCTAACCCTACAAAAGGAATCCTCGAGGTAAACATAAGGAAAGAAGCGCTCCACGACCTTCAAAAGGTGATGGTTGTCAATATGGAAGGCAAAGCGGTTTATGAATCAAACCAAGCTTTCCTGAAAGAACATTTCAGCATTGATATTACAACACATACCCAGGGAAGCTATATTGTCAGTTTCTATTTCAAGTCAGGAGGCAGGATCTCATACACGGTGGTCGTAAGCAGGTAGCAGTTTCGCCGGTATATAATTTTTTGTGATGAATACCGGAATATGGAAGTTTTACCAATTTTTGAAGAAACCATTGGGAATCAAATCTTTGGTTGGGTTTAACAGGAAATTTTATTACCCACCCCAAACCCCTCCCTACTCGTAGGGAGGGGCCGGGGGTGGATAACTGTCAATTTTTTTCCGACCGCTACGCGGTTTTTGAGTAAAATAAATGATCAAATAAATCTAATTGTCTTAGTCTCGCACGCAGCGTAGGGAAAAGCCGAACGCCTTGTTGTTGCCGTATATGCCGCCGTACCCACCGCCGAAGCCCAGGTTCCAGCCGTAGATGGCACCGCTCTGCGAACCGCTCCAGTAGGATCCGAGTGAGCCCCGGTTGAACAGCAAACCATCGCTGTAGAGGTACCCGGCAGCATGGAGCTTTAAATCAGAGTTCCAGGGTCCATTCCAATTTGTCCAGTTTCCAACGACAATGACATTGTTCCATTCAGAATAAGTTGGTATACGCCAGCCGCTGGTAAGCTCAAGGGCACACGGATCGTTGGCTGGTAACCAGTCAGAGTTTTCGTTGATACTGCTGATCCATGTGGTATTAGGTGTTCGGTTTGTACCATCATGTTTGTACCCCTGTTTACGGTTAAACTGCCAGTACCAGCCTGCTGAAGCTTCGGTTGCATCGTTAACAGCATTTGCCTGATGGTCAGACCCAAGGTTACTGGTAATCCAGCATTTTGATGGTTCGCCGGGTATATTTGTAACAGTGCCATACGTTACTGTTTTATCAACCGGGGCTACTACTCCAGTAACATGGTTGATGATAAAGGGATCTCCACAGATCCAGCAGGCCAATGTCGATTGCGTTAATGTAACAGGTATAGAATAACCGCACTCATTGTATGCCCATACGTAACGGGTGTAAGGAGTATTGCAGGTAAGGCCGGTTTCGGTTTTTGCAGTAGCGGCGGCCATGTCGGTCGCTGTGTTGTAATCATTTATGTTGTTCCATTTGTAACCTGTAGCGCCTGGCACAGCATTCCATTGCCAAACAATCATATTCAATGCGGGCACATGGCCACCTTCAGCCGGTGGGTCAGGATTAGATAACGTTGTTTGGGACAGGATGGACGAAGCCGAGTTCCCACAATCATTATAGGCCCATAAATATCTTGTGTAGGGGGCGTTACAGGCCAAACCAATTTCAGTTTTTGATATAACCAGTCCAATATCAGTAGCTGTGCTATAGTTATTCGTTGTATTCCATTTATATCCCGTAGCGCCATTAGTGGTATCCCAGTTCCAGATGATCTGAGCGGCTGAAGGAATATGGGTACCCACAACCGGCGGCGAAGGAAATGATTGCGTTAATTGGACCAGGGTTGTGGGGTTTGAAGTCCCGCAGCCAGAATATGCCCAAAGATACCTTGTATATGAAGTATTACAGCTAAGCCCCGTTTCTGTCTTTGTAGTGATCAAACCTATATCCGTCGCCGTGCTATAGTTATTTATGGCATTCCACTTGTATCCGGTGGCTCCAGGAGATTCACCCCAGTTCCAGGTTATCTGGGTCGGTAAAGCAACATGGGTTCCGGCTATAGGAGCGATGGAATTACAAGGAGAAAATGTCCTCCATGCCCCGTTTGAATATATGCTTAAGGCTCCATTGGAGCCACAGTCTGTACAAAAAATCATCAGCCCTTCGGCCGGACTGCCAATGGCGTTGCGTTGCTCAAAGGTTATCCGGGGGATTAAAACACCCTTATCGGTAAATTTAACATCCAACCCTGCCGAAGAATCAGGTTGGCTGCCATCCGTGTTGATGCCCACCTGGGCAAACAATGCGCTACTAAAAAGCAGAAGAATAACAATTAAAAAGGATAATTTTTTCATGGGTCAATGGTTTTGGTGGGGTTGAACAGTAAATTTTATTACCCACCCCCGGCCCCTCCCTACACGTAGGGAGGGGCCGGGGGTGGGTTCAATGCCAATTAGTTTTTAATGACCTTCGCAATTTCCGACCGGTCGCCCGATTGTACATGAACCATGTAGATGCCAACCGGTTTGCCGGAAAGTGAAAACTGGAATTTCGATTCGCTTGTCAAGCTCTTTTGCAATAGTTTTTCGCCCTGCAGGCTGTAAACAGTTATATTGACCGTTGGCGAGACGCCCTCTTCTAACAACTCAACAATGACAATATCGGTTGTGGGATTGGGATAAACTTTGAAAAACTGATATTTGGCCGCTGGATCAATCCCGAGCGTTTCTCCGTTCTGATTGTTGGCAACAAGCGGGTTGAATGTGGCGCCACAATAATTGCCACTGGTTGTGATTCGTCCGAGAAGATACCCACCGCTGTTGACCTTCGCTCCCGCTAGCAGAAATATTTTGCTTCCGGCAACAAGCGTAACATTCCCGCCGTTTTCAATAATGAAAGTGTTTCCGTTGCCCGCTACGGTTAAAATTTGGGTTGCATCGTAACAAGTGGAGGTTCCGTTCGGAATATCGATGTTGGCCAGCTCCTGGTTGGCAGGTGGCGTGGCGCTCTTAACACCGGTGAAAGAACTGAAGGTGGTAATCCCGCTTGCCGAAAGCACATGGGTTCCGGCGTTGGTAAGGGCATAGGTGACCCACGGCAGCGGATTTACTTTGGTACAGGAAATCACGTTTTCAGTTCCCGTCACATCTGCAGCAACATATTGAAATGCCGCATTGCAGGTGAACCCGGTGATCCCCGACTGGGTGATCGTCCAGTAGCGTTTCAGATAATTGCCCGTGATGTTGTCGTCGGGGTACTTTTCATTCTTTAGGCTCACCCCTACATAATTTCCTGCGGCGAAGCTTCCCCCTGTGAAATTAAGGGTAACAGGCGAATATTCTGATGTTCCGTTATCATCACCAACCGGGAATGTGAAACTACCGGTAAAGCCTGATTGGAACTCCTTGCGCAACTGGCCGGTCTCGGTTACGATAATCATGTTGGATGCAGATGGTGTGCCTGTAATGGATGCCAATTGCCCAAGAAGCAGATTGTCGCTCCCAAGGGTAATTGTGCCATTGGTTAAATACAGGACGCCATTTACCGTGGTATTATCACCAATTGTAACTCCTGTGACATTGTTTACCGTAAGGTTTTGAATAATGTTCTGACCGCCTATGGTTTGATTGGCCGTTCCCGAGAATTCAGCCGTACCGGAACCAAGTGAATTTGGCGTAACATTTTCGTTGGCCAGATTTTTTTTCAGGATTAAGGTTCCCGCGTTATCGAGGGTTGCCCCGTTTTTTATCACAAGTCCTTCAGAAGAAAAGACTGTGGTCCCGGATAAGACTTTAAATGTGGTTCCGCTGGATATCACGTTATCTGCCATAGCTGGGGAAATCGCCATAGACAAGAGCAAAGGGATTGCGAGAATGGCTGAAACCGTCTGCTTGAAGTTTCCTTTCAAAAAATAATTTTGATTGCCCATAATGCCTTGTTTTTATATGTTGCTATTTGGTTGCTATTTTAAAAATCCTTACTCCTCACAGGGCTTTCCCTGTCAAATATCAAATCGCATGTCTAGAACTTTATAATAAAAATCCAATAATTTATTCCAGTCCAAAAGAGTACAATAAAAAATTTTACTCAAATGTACATGACATTTTTTAAATTTCACACAGACAAATAAAAATCAAGACCAGATTTATAAGAGAAACTTACATAATAATTGTAATTCTTACACGCACCGCATAAAAATCCACCAGATTTATAGAGGAAGATTATGTAAATAAAAGTTGCATTGTAATTAAAATAAATTTGCAGATCATATCAGAACGGATCATATCCTCCTCCCCTTCTCCTTGAGGAAAAGGGGTTAGGGATGAGGTGCAAAGAAGGAAAAGGGGTGAAGAGGGTGAGGTCAATTGAAACCTTCACCGTGACTGTTTCCGGTCATCCGTAAAGTGAAACCGGCTATCCGCAAGAAGATCTGAAATTTTTCTTCAACTCCGTTTTATTTTTGATTTTGAAACAACCGGATCTGACTCCGGCCAATGGTGTAACCGTCATTAAATTTTCGATGTATGCCAATCACAAAATAATTGAAAATTAGAATAAATCTGCCATGAAAAAAGTATGTATCATATTCCAGATCTGTTTTTCAATTTTTTCCTGCATCACATCCCCGGGACAAAATTATGAATGGGCTAAAGCTATCGGAGCAGCCGGTAACGAGAACTGTCTTGACATGGTAACCGACATTGCCGGTAATGTATATATCATCGGCAATATCGAGGGAACCAATATCGATTTTGACCCAGGTCCGGGAACAGCGCTTCTGAATTCGGCTGGCGGAAGCGATATCTTTTTTGCCAAATATGATTCATCGGGAAATTATCTGTGGGCAAAAGCCATCGGAGGAACAAATGATGATATTGGTGCAAGAATCGCCGTCGATGGCTCAGGGTCTGTTTATATTACAGGCTGGTTCGAGTCATCCGATGTTGATTTTGATCCCGGATCCGGTTCGTCGATCATCAGTACGGCCGGGTACACCGATATCTATCTGGCAAACTACGATACCGACGGCAATTACCTCTGGGCATTTAATATCGGGAGTCCCATGGGAGAGGGGTCACATGATGTTTGCATCGATAATTCAGGCCACGTCTGCATCACCGGTTATTTTTATGGTACCAATGTCGACTTTGATCCGGGACCCGGTACCGCTTTACTCAGTTCAACAGCCAATTCAGGTGACATATTTATAGCCAGGTATCATACGAACGGAACACTTGTCTGGGCAAAAAAGGTCAGTGGACCGAATTATGAAGTCGGGAACGGGATAATTACTGATCAATCAGGGAATGTATTTATTTCGGGGCCATTCATGGGGAATGTCGATTTCGATCCTGGAGCCGGCACTGCATTTCTGACCTCTGCCGGAGGATTCGATATCTTTATTGCCAAGTATGATTCCTCCGGTAACTATTTGTGGGCAAACCGGATTGGGGGAACCGGCGATGACAGCAGCGGGGATATTGTCACGGATAGCCAGGGGAATGTGATCATTGCCTCTACTTTCCATGGCTCAGATATTGATTTTGATCCGGGACCCGGAACCGCATTTCTGAGTTCAAACGGTGGTTCTGATATTGCCATTGCCAAATATGATACTTCGGGGAATTATCTCTGGGCAGGACAAACAGGAGGTCTGCAGGATGATTATGCCGTTAAAGTCGCCGTTGATTCCCAGGATCAGGTTTATCATTCAGGAGCCTTCATGGGAACCAATGTTGACTTTGACCCCGGGATTGGGACAGCATACCTCAGTTCAGCGGGAATGGAGGATATCTATTTTGCCAGTTATGATGACTCCGGCAATTTTGAATGGGCAAAAAGGATAGGAGGGGCATACTCCGACTGGGGAAACACCCTTGCCTTGACCCATGATGGAAAGATCAGGATTGCGGGATGCTTTATGGGAAGTAACGTTGATTTTGACCCGGGTGCCGGGACGGCGATTTTAAATTCTTCCGGAGGAATAGATATTTTTTTTGCAGGTTATTCCCCAACCGTGACGAGTATCGGTGATCAGGTTGATCATACTGAAGGTGATCCCATTCTTTATCAGAACCATCCCAATCCGGCAAGTTACCTGACAACCTTTGAATTCACCATTACGGAAGAAGCTCATGTTTGCCTGAAACTATATTCTATGTACGGTCAGGAGATTAATATAATCATTGATGAAGACAAAAAACCGGGAACGTACACCGTCAGTTATGATCTCAAGCATGTACCATGCGGACTTTACGTTTATTCCCTGTCGGATGGATCTAGGGTTACTACAAAAAAACTTACCAAGCTGTAATGAAATATCAAGCCACCAGGAGGGATATTCGATATAACAATTAAGGCTTATTGCCGGCTACAACAATCGTTTCTTTCGTTGTAACTACCTTTCCGGTTTTACTCATTCCCCTGAGCAGGATGTCGTACTTTCCCGGTGTATCGGGTGCAGGGAATGATATAGCGGCATTCCCAGTATCATTTGTCTGTACATCTGGGTTCCAGTAAACGGTGTTGCGGGAATCGGGAATATTCGCGGGTAAAGGAACCGATGGAATGTTGTCTGTACATTTTTCCAGAAAACTGTAGTTGATAAATGTTCCTGATTTTGGAAGGTCGATACCCGCAAAATCGTTTTTCTTTGACACAAAGCTGATGATCCCGCCATAAGTAACGGTTCCTTTGACATAAAGAGAATTCACGAGTTCAATCCGTTCAATTTCAAAGGGAGGCATAGCCAGGATCTTTTCAATATCATTCACTGCAACCCAGTCGACAAGCACAAGTGGATCATATAATAACATTTCCTCCTGCGTGTTGTAAAACCTGAATTGTTTTTTACCCTGGAATTTTCTCACCCTCACCGCTCCCGGTAGTTCATTGAAATATTCCCCAATCGTGGGGAGTTCAATGTATTTGTCCATGATAAGCACTTCCGTTGGTTTTCCATAGAATGAGACATTAGTAGTTTGTCCGGTGGAGTCACCGGCGATGGTATCAACATTAAACATGGATGTGATCCTTGAATTAACCGCCAGCTTATATGCGGCCTTCGTTTCTTCTTCATTGAGCGTGAACCGGAGAAAAGGAAGATTTACCGGCCGGGAACAGAAATCATTGTCAATGAGTATTTCGGGTTTGATGTCCGGTAAGTCATCGGCACAAAGAAAAATGTCCTTCTTACCATAATAATCAGGCAAAGCGAAAAAGAATTTTCCGGAAGAATCGGTCCGGACTACCAGAAGATCCTTATCGCCAATGATGGAAAGATTCACTTTGGCATCAGGTACCGGTTTGCCGGATTCCTTTCCAATTACCTTCCCCGATAGTGATATGCCACGGGTCTCAGGGAAGTACACCCCTTTATTAACAGTATCCGGTTTGATTTTTTTAGAGGCTGCCGAAACCTTAAAAGTAGTTTCAGGGATAACGGACATGCATAACCTGGCAGGTAATCCTTTTCCCGTATCCACGTTAATGTTTAGATGGATATCCTCACGGGGCGAGAAAGTTTTTTTGGAGGATAAGATTTTACAAGATTGATCACCTGTAAACATTTCTTTGTTGTTCCCCGCCAGATCTATTGTGTCAATGCGATCATTTCCGGAAAGCACTTCCGTTTTAAATGGATTGATGATCTTCAACAGGATATATTTATAATCTTCCGTTCCGGTATTTCTCATGAAGCGGGTATAAAACTTCAGGAAATAAATTCCCGATATGGTTCCTTCAGGAATGGTAAGACATCCCTGGCCACAGGAATTTTGAAGAAGATATTTCCGGCCGGCGATTTTCTTCCCGTCAGACGTGATCAACTCACAGTAAAAAATCCGGCTGAATTCTTCAGCGTAGTGATTTTTTATATTATATATAACCGCAGAAAAATACACCTTCTCGCCGGAAACATACATCGTCCTGTCGGTACAAACCTGTATCCTTTCACCTCCTGCATTGATAAAAAGATCTTGTGATTTCAGACCGGAACCGGCCGCCATCAGTATAAATAAAACAAGGTAATATCGTGTAAAAAATCTTTTCATGTTAATTTGGCCAAAAATCAGGTTTTTCGGTTGTTCCGCCCATAAGACGACAATCGACACATTCGCGGCCTAATATCTTCAACGCCCCGACTGCATTATAATAATAATAAACGGGATAATCGTCCGGTTTAAATTCTCTCCATCCAAAGCGCCCCAGGACATCTTCGCTGCAACTATTGCTGAAATCCAGGGGAATTCCTTCAATATCATGATAAAAATATCTTCTTGTAGATTCCGATGTTGCATAAAAATAGCCCAGTACTTCGTTGTCGGGATTGGTCGCATTCTGGATGTTGCCTTTGATGGCAAGGGGTTGTTTTTCATAAAGTCCGCCCTGTTCATTGCTGTTTATTCGCAACTGTTCCCAGTAATTGTAAGCCTCCTCGGTCAGGGCGAGCTGACGAACCAGGATGCTGTATAGTATTCCCAGGCGTGAAGTATGTCCGTCAACATAGTGTAAAGGGTATTGTTTGTAAGTATTTTGAGAGAGGCTTTTCGTGGAAACCGTGAAGACATTTTTCACCAAATTGGTGGACCAGCATTTATTTTTGGAATAATCCGGCGGATAAACTTCGTGAAAGGTGCCATCATAAAAATATTCAAGAGGGTGGGCGGCGTGATATTCCCAGGTTTCCACCACATCCCATTTGTAATATTGACTGTAGTTACCGATTGCATTCAAATCAACATAAAATTGCATGACCCTATGGTTTACATCAGGATCTGGTGTCGGAATAACATTAACGGAATAATATACAGAATCTATTGAAGGACCAGCCGGCATCTTATCAAATCCGGACACCAGTATTTCTCTTCCGGGAGCTACTACCATGACCTTGTATGAGATGCCGGGTTTAAGATATTCCTGACCGATCCAAACAAGATATTGCCCCGGGTTGTATTCTTCCATTAAAAAAATATTACCCTTATCATCTAGGATATTTACCCTGCAACCCGATACCGGAACATAGGAGGGAGATTCGATAGGTGAAGAAAGAGAAACATCGACCTCCTGCCAACCTTCAGTATTGGTTATCCTTCCTGATACAACATACTTATTCTTTGCATTGCTGTCAATCTGCGGATCATAAAGCTTGATACAGGAGAACAGCATCAACAAGGTAATTATGAGTGGGATATTTTTAATCCGATGCATAGTTCCCGAGTTTAAACAACCAGGTGATCGTGAATATGGGTACACCAATGACTGAATATTGATAACTTTTAATTTTTCCATCTTCCAGTTTAAAGAAAACCGAATATGGATTATCCCTCCCGGTCACATTGTAAAGATTGAATATTAATGAATTATGAAGAAATTTATTTCTTCTGAGATTTCCCTCTATGGTCAGCGACAGGTCGAGCCTGAAATAGTCGGGAATCCGGTATTCGTTGCGATTGGAATAATCTACGTAAGGGGTGCCATTGATATAGTAGACTGAAACGGGATAGGTTACCGGCTTGCCGGTTTGGTAGGTAATGACACCGGAAGCAGTTACCCTGCGGCTGAAATGGTATATGATCACCGTGTTCAGCACATGCGGAATATCGTAGTTTGCCGGGTAGGCGAGTCCGTTATTGATACGGTCCCAGGGTTGATCACCATTGACCTTTACAATGGAACGCGAAAAGGTATATGACACCCAACCTTCTAATCTCCGTCCGCTACGACGGAGGAGGAATTCTATACCATATGCATCCTGTTTGCCGGGCAAAACGGATGTTTCCACGAGTGGATTACCGAGGAAATCCGCCCCGTCGATGAATTCAGGGTAATTAAGGGTTCGTTTGTAATAGAGTTCAAGAGAAGTTTCCCATCCCTGCTTTGGAAATGTCCTGAAGACTCCTGCAGAGATCTGGTCGCTCCTCGCCGGGGGAATATGATAATCAGCCAGTTTCCATTGGGAATTTGGCGACAAGGCAATGGTATTATTCAGCACGAAGAGATTCTGGTGAAGCTGATTGAAAGCCACCTTCACAGTACCATTGACATCCGTACGCATGATTACTGCAGCCCGGATATCCGGTTCAAAATACCATTTGATTGCCTGTGCGTTACCAAAATGCAGGGTATCGTTTATATAACGTGGGTCCATAGGCCCATCGGGATAATAGGTGTAAACCGTCTTGGGTCCCAGCGGATTGAAAAGGGTGAATCTGAGTCCGAGGGAAATGTTCATCCACGGAAGAATATCATGAGAATCGGAAATATAAAGAGCGCTTTCAATACCTTGTTCCTTGCCAAGCCCGACTGGCACTCTCAGAGATTTATCGCCCCAGGGCGTTACGGTTCCCCTGTCAAGTTTGTAATAGGTAATGCCTGCCCCATATTGAAGGGTATTTTTAGACGAAAGGTTGTGTGTTAAATCGGCATTGACGCGGTAATCGCCAATCTGGAATGAATGCTCGTAAGCTGTAGTCGGATCCTGTTGATCAACGGTACCGAAGGCGTACTGAGATCCGGTCACTGAAAAGTCGGCGCTTAGCGCTGCGCTGAAATAATGGCTGAAGTTGATCGAAGCGCCATTGGTGGAATACTTATAGTAATTGATATCGGAGAGCTTGAATTCATCCTGGCTATGATATACAAAGAGGGATAGCTGGCTTTTGCGAAAATCATAGTTCCAGGAAGCGGATAGGTCGTTGAATCCGGCTTTGCTGGTGCGGATCACCGGATCATCGATCTGGCGGAGGATCCAGTCCGAGTACAGATAGCGACCACTGATCAGAAATGAACTCGTGTCTTTCTTTAACGGACCTTCTACTGAAAGGTTGACGGCCACCGGACTGATCCCTCCATGGGCGGTGAAACGTTTGCGGTTCCCCTGCCTTCCGATGATGTTGAATACCGAACTAAGCCGTCCGCCGTATTGGGCAGGAATATGCCCTTTGTAAATGGAGAAATCTTTTACTATATCGGCATTAAAGGCAGGAAAGAAGCCAAAGAGGTGGGCGGTGTTGTAAATCGGTATTCCATTGATGTAAAAGGCATTCTGATCATAGTTTCCGCCCCGCACGTTAAGTCCGGCCGAACCTTCACCTACAGTGACAATACCCGGCAACATTTCCGAGACTTTCAGAATATCGCGTTCCCCCATCATCATCGGTATCTCTTTGATCGATTTAACAGAGATCTTTTCCAACCCGGGATCCTTGAACCGGAAATTCATCTGCCGGTCGCCATAAACCACAACTTCCTTCATCTGAATGGCCGACTTCTTCATCTCGATGTTGAACTCCCCGTCGGAAATCACTTCAAGATAATATTTCTTTGTCTCCAGGCCCATGAAGGCAAAAACGGCAGTATAGGTGCCGGGTTTGAGAACCAAACTTAAAAAGCCGTTCTGGTTGGTGACCGTACCTGCTTTGGTTTCCACTATGTACATCGTGGCGCCAATCACTGCTTCTCCGGTTTGCTGTTCCGTGATCCGCCCGCGAATAGTTACACTGGAACCCCTCAGTACAAGTCCTTTTTTACCGATTCGCAGGGTTTGGATCACCTCGGCCTTTCTTCCCGTGAGATAACGTTCTTCGCTCTGTGTGAGTGTCCTGGTCCCCAGAGCGGAACTGTCGGGATGCAACTGTTGTGTCTCAAAACGGGGTAACCCCTCCTGTAGTTTTTCACCCGGCATAATGATCAGGTCATTATTCCAGACCGATACTTCGAGGCCTGTGCCATTCAGGGCAATTTTAGTTGCTGATATTACACTGATTGAGTCTGCATCAAGGGTCACCTTTAACCCTTGTACCCAGGATTCGCGAAAATAGATCCTCACCCGGGATTCATGGTAAATATAATCGCAGAATGCCGTGAACGGCATTTCCTTGATATGACAGGAAATCAGCGTGTCGGGACCTTTATCCTGAGCGGGATATCCAAAAAACAACAGGTGTATGAACAGCAGCAATTTCATCACATTACTTCAGGTTGCCAATAAAAGTGATCATTTTAGCCATCACCTGGTCGGAAGCCTTTTTTACTTTAACTTTGTTTTTACGCAGGTAGCTTTTTATCTCCGATCTATGCCCAGGGTCAAAAAGTTTGATCAGGCTGCGTTTTGTACTGAACGGCTTAAGCTGTCCGCCCATCAAGACATACGAATTTCTTTCAGGAGCGGAAAAGGTTAGGTAAAAAGATCCGATGGAACCCTCCACATTCAGGGTTTTTCTCCAATAATAAAGTATCCTGGCCGTACCTTCGCCCAGAGTCTGGAAGAAACGCGGTTCCTGTTCCAGGTTAAGGAATTCAAAATTCTTATCACCCAAGCTGAAGCTTTTAAGCCACGCTTTTGACACTTCGAGAATATTCATGGCCCCTGTCTCATCAGTATAGTGTAACAAAAGCTGCTGATTTAACAGGTCATAATTCAGCGAGATATCCTGATAGCATTTTCCTTTTAGGGTCACGCTGCCGGTAGAGTAAGCCGGTGATAGGAAATATTGATGTCCCCTGGAGCCCGGAGGAGGTTTATAAATGTATTTTTTCCCATTGCAGAGGGTTTGATCCAAACCATACACCCGGTCCAAAACCTTGACTGAATCCTGTGACATCAGGGGCCCTGAAAAGGAAAAAAGAAAAATAATTAATGAATACAGTATGTTTTTTATCCGAGATCGTTTCATATAGTCTGATTTGCTGTTTACCCGAGGGAAACCAGCCGGAAGCCAATATTAAAATGGCGGTAGTCAGGGAAGAAGTTGAAGCGGAAAGCAGACCGGCAAAGCTGTGCATAATTTCGCCAACCTCCACCACGAAACACGCGGAAAGTCCCTGATTCGGGGCCTGCCGGATTGGTCTGCTCAGTTGTCGGATATTCGTCATACCAAGCACTGCACCACTCCCAAACATTGCCGTGCATATCATATAACCCCCATTCGATAGTAGGTTTTTGAACTGAAAAAGTTGTGGCTGCCGGCTTTGATTCAATAATGGGATTCAAAGGTGTTCCAGCTGGAACTTCATGTCCCGAAACCGAAGTATCTATCTCGTTTTTCACTTTTTCCGGGGTAATTTTCATGAGGAGAATATTTGCATTTTGTCTGCGTTACGGATGCAGGATTTCCTTGATTCACTTTTCTTATTCCTTTCCTTTATATTGGAATTTCACCCGCAAAATACAAAAAAATCAAGTATAGTCCTCCAATCTATGCTAATTTCAAATAAATTTGAGTTGGATAAAATGATATATCCGGGGCTTCACTTTTACCGATACTCAATATCGGATAAAATTTTATAATTTTGATAGGACAAGAAGGAAATCAAGGTGTTGAATTTCTTTATCAATAAACAAACCGGCGCATGAAATCCAATCGCATTTTTTTATTCGTATGGGTACTGGCTCTTTGCAGCCAGATTATTCTCCTAGAATCCTGTAGAAAAGAAGAGAATCAGAACCAGCCTTTGTATTTGACTGTGAATCTGCCACGCTCGGTAATGCAAAACGAATTATATTATTCGCTGGATTATCAGGAACGGTCTATTGAAATGGATTTCAGTCAGCCTATTGATGCTGCAACAATAGAAGGGAATATTTCTTTTTCCGACAAGAATGGTATTATGGGCTCAATGTTTACTACGATTTCTTCCGGGAGAAAGGTTATCATCGTCCTTCAGCCGGGATTTCATCTGCTTGATGGCTGGAAATATCTGATCACCATTAAGACTGGTTTGAAATCTACTTCCGGCGTGACACTTCTCTCGGTTGCTTCGATTGAAATAAGAACAACCGCGAAGGATCTGGTTCTTGATAACGATACCACACAAAGGAATTCAATTTTATGTATCAGTGATATCCATATGGGTGATCCAAGGTCCCTGGCCCTTGGGTATTGCTGGTTCAGTAAGAATGCAGCCGCCCTGGAAAGTTTGTTGAATGTGGCGCTTACCTGTCCACAGGTGAAACAATTGGTCATTCTTGGTGATCTGTTTGACGAATGGGTTGTTCCGTATCGTATTTCACCTTTTGATCCCCTGACAGGGATCAACACGTCCAGGGATTATTTTCTGGCAATTGCAAACGCACCTGCAAACCTCAGCATTATCAATAAACTAAGAACCATTGCATCAAGTGGAGTTGTCCAATTGATTTATGTTCCCGGGAACCATGATATGCTTTTAACACAAGAAATCCTTCAGGAAATTATCCCGGGAGTTACTTGGCAGGGAGATTCAGCGGGTCTCGGACAATATTCACCTTTGGATGAAATCATTATGGAGCACGGTCACCGCTATGATTTCTTCAATTGTCCCCAACCACTGACGAATCCTGGTCACGTCCTGCCTCCGGGATATTTTATTTCTAGACTGGATGCGGAAGGATTAATGGAACAAGGGAGTAATAAACAAAAGGAACTAAGATCCGCTATCGGTCAGATTGAATTTTTAACTGCCTGGACTGCCGCCTACGAATATCTTAAAATTCATTATTCCCTCACGGTTGCAGCAGATTCTGCAAACATCCGGATGGCAGGAATAGATAATTATTCGATCCCTTTCAGCTTCAATGGAGTCCGGGATATGTTTGCCGGAAATATTGAAGATGTCTGGTCTTCCACGGAAACCGGGAATGCTGTCCCGGTTAAAATGCCTGTCTTGATGGCCATCATAAATGGCAGTACTGATCTTTATCTTACGGTTGCCTATGAATATATGCAGTATATGACGCCAAAACTTTATAAGATTGTTGTTTTTGGGCATACTCACAATCCAATGCTGCAAGTCTATCCCCCGGGTAAACAATATACAGGTATCTATGCAAACACTGGCTCATGGGTCAATGGGGAGCTATGCAACAAACCGGTCAGAACCTTTCTGGTCATCAGACCCGGTAAATGGACAGGATCGGATCTTGATGTTGTATCGTTATTTCAATACAACCTGGATGACGGGAACGGAAAATTATCCCCGGGTTTCGTCCCTGTGCTGATATCCGAAGAAAGTATTGATAACAGTAAATAAACCTTGGAAATAAAATACTTCATTTCTTAAATATCCTGTCCAAGAAGATTCTCATTTCATTCCATGAACTTTTATCAGTCTCTGCGTTGTATTCAATGGGCATATTGAATTCTTTTCATGCACAATTATGATAACCGGCCTTTTTCCTTTTATACTATCGTCGAAAGTTACAAATACTCTTAAAGAGGCACCATCAGCACTGTAATTTACAGTTTCTTCTTTAAGCGTTGATGACAGACTTTGCGAATGGCCTATTCCTGTGTTTATTAGCATTGTGATAAAAATAAAACCAATTAACCAGAAATATGTTGTTTTCATAATAGATCTCCTTTTTTAATTCTGTTGAAGTATTAATCACCTTTATGGATACAAAATTAATAGTTTAGTGCCGACGATCAAATATTTCGCGCTTTTTGTATTGGTTTCGAATGACTTGATGTCTGCGGATATGGTTTACGGATAGTTTGTTGCTTTATTACAAATACACGCTTAAGAATTCCCCGTTATTGTAAATGGCGCAAAAAGTTAACTTTGAAAATCAGCCTGAATACCGACATCTCAGGCTGATAAACTAATTATTTTTGGTACATTGTGCCCCAAAATCTAATCTAATTCAATTGGCAACTATGAAATTCACTGCAAAACAGATCTCAGAACTGGTCAACGGATTAATAGAAGGCGATCCGGATGTTACCATTCATAAAGTTTCAAAAATCGAGCAGGGAGAACCCGGTTCCATCTCTTTTCTTTCGAATCCGCTGTATACTCAATATATTTATAAAACGGAAGCGTCCATCGTCATTGTCAACAAATCGTTTGTCCCTGAACATCCTGTTAAAGCCACACTCGTCCGGGTGAATAGTGCCGAAGTAGCCTTTGCTAAATTACTGGAGCTTTATAACCAGATAAAAGATAATAAAAAAGGTATTTCCCGACAATGTTTTATTGCTGAGTCAGCCAAATTGGGTGAAAATCCGTATGTTGGAGAATTTGCCTATATCGGGGAGAACACCCAGATCGGGAACAATGTAAAGATCCATCCACAGGTTTATATCGGCGACAATACCCAGATAGGCGACAATACGATACTTTATCCCGGGGTTAAGATCTATTCCGATATCGTCATCGGGAAAAACTGTATTTTCCATGCCGGTGTGGTCATTGGAAGCGACGGATTCAGGTTTGCTCCCCAGAATGAGGGGAATAAGAAAATACCGCAGATCGGTAATGTGGTTATCGAGGACGATGTGGAGATGGGCGCCAATTGTGCCATCGACAGGGCAACTTTAGGATCGACCATCATCCGGAAAGGGGTGAAATTCGATAACCTGGTTCATATTGCCCACAATTGTGAAATCGGTGAGAACACCTATATTGCCGCTGCCACCGGGATTGCAGGGTCGACAAAGTTGGGTAAAAACTGCCTGATCAGCGGGCATGTCTCTATGGCCCCCCATCTCACCATTGCCGATAATACCTCGATGGGCGGAGCGACCGGCGTATCAAAAAGCCTTACCAAACCCGGGTTAAGTTATCTTGGCGCACCTGCCATGGAAGTTTCAAAATTCAGAAGATCGATTGTCCATTTCCGCAATCTCCCGGAAATCGTTGAACGGATTGAGAAACTGGAGAAAGAACATAAGCAAAAATAACAACGCCAAGTTCCCCTTGTCTTTTCTCTTACAAGATTTCAGTTTCCGTTTACGTAGCACGTGACGTTGCTGAAGGAAAATTAAAAAAATGTTAAATTTTTTCTTTTCCATCGAAATCAGATAATATATTTCCTACTTTTGTGTTTATTAAATCCAAATAAACTTTAATTTGAATTGCCCGTACAAGTGGAAAATGTGAATGAATAAGGGCGATAACTAGTAGTTTCAATAATAACTAAACCAAAAATAGAGAAAAATGAAAAAGATCATTCTGAGTGCAAGTATTTTGTTTTTTTTGGTAACCCAGATGTGGGCCCAGGAAAAAAACAGGATAAGCTTTCCCATGCTTGGGGAAACCGCACCTTCTTTTACTGCTGAATCCACCAATGGAACTGTAAATTTTCCAGGTGATTATAATTTTAAATGGAAAATTCTTTTCAGTCACCCTGCAGATTTTACCCCGGTATGCACTTCCGAAATTCTGGAGCTCGCTGCTTCACAAAAAGATTTTGAGAAGATCGGGGCTAAAATTGTTGTTGTCTCCGTTGATTCATTAGAGAACCATATTCAATGGGAAAAAAGTATGGAAACGATAAGATACAAAGACAGGGAGCCGGTCAAGATTGATTTCCCATTAGTCTCTGATCAGAATCTGGCGATCGCCAAAGAATATGGCATGATTCAACCAGCTACAAGTTCTACCAAGGATGTACGAGGCGTTTTTATCATTGATCCGAAAAACAAAGTCCGGGCCATGTTCTTCTATCCGATGAATGTTGGCAGGAACCTCGGTGAAATTGAAAGAACACTCGTTGCACTGCAAACAGCCGACAAACAGCAGGTTCTTATTCCTGCCAACTGGCAACCGGGTGGCGATGTCCTTATCCCATATGTTAAATCATCTGAGGAAGCCGAAAAAGTTGCTTTAAAGGATGATCCGGATTATTATCAACTTACTTGGTACATGCGATTTAAGAAAGAAACCAAAAAATAATATGTTCCTAACAGCCAGGATTTTAGCAAAGACCTGACAACCCAAAAGGGGTATCTGCTTCTCAGATTACCCCTTTTTTTATAAAAAATTAAATAGATTGAAAACATTGCTTTAAATTCGTGAGAGCATTAATTGTTTAACCAGATCGGATACCATATCGTTAAAACCAAATAGTAAGAAAAATGAAAACTAACGATAGCCTTATTTATGTCATTTTCGGAGCTTCCGGGGATCTGACAAAAAGAAAGCTGGTCCCGGCTTTATACTCCTTATTTATCCAGAAGTTATTGCCTGAAAGTTTTGCTCTTCTGGGTGTTTCGCGATCACCGGCCACTGATGACGAGTTCAGGGATAACATGAAATCAGCAATCAATGAATTTAAGGAAATTGAGGATACTTCGGGAGTAGATGAATTTATCAGGAAGCTGTTTTACACTACAATTCAATTCGATCAGATTTCAACTTACCATTCACTTAAAAAGCAACTTGATCTCTTACGCGGGCTGTTAAAATTAGGCGGAAACACGGTTTTTTATCTGTCAACCCCTCCGAATTTATATGGTGTTATTCCCCAATATCTTGCAGCAGTTGGTTTACAAAAGCAGGAAGATGGATGGAAACGGCTGATCATTGAAAAACCATTTGGATATGATTTGGAATCAGCCTTAATACTAAAAGACCGCTTGCTCAAGGACTGGAAGGAGGACCAACTCTTCAGGATTGACCACTATCTGGGGAAAGAAACCGTTCAGAATCTTCTGGTTACCAGATTCTCAAACGGGATGTTCGAACCGTTGTGGAACAGGAATTATATTCATCACGTTGAAATTACCTCTGCAGAGAGCATCGGGGTTGAAAAGCGTGGCGGGTATTATGATAGCTCAGGAGCGCTGCGTGATATGATACAGAATCATCTGTTGCAGGTAACTGCTTTGACGGCTATGGAACCGCCATCCTCCCTTGAACCTGCGGCCATACGGAATGAAATCCTGAAAGTATTCCAGTCATTAAGACCCATCTCAAGAGAAACTGTGAAAGATGTTGCCATTCGTGGCCAGTATCTCTCCTCAACCATTAAAGGTATGCCCATCCCCGGCTATCGGGAAGAGAAAGGAGTTAATCCGGACTCACTCACGGAAACCTATGCAGCCTTGAAGTTTTATATTGATAACTGGCGCTGGGGCGACGTTCCGTTTTATATTCGTACCGGAAAAAGACTGCCAACCCGCGTTACGGAGGTAGTGATCCATTTTAAAGCGACACCCCATTTTTTATTTTCGGGTGACAAGTATCGCCAATCTTTGAATCAATTGGTAATCAGGATTCAACCGGATGAAGGTATTTTATTGAAATTTGGGATGAAAATACCCGGCGCCGGCTTTGAAGTTCAGACCGTAAATATGGATTTTCATTATTATGAGCTTTCAAACCAGAGAATTCCATCGGCATACGAGCGGCTTATTTATGATTCGATAAAAGGAGATTCCACCTTGTTTGCAAGGACCGAAGAGGTGCTTGAGGCATGGAAATTTCTAAAACCCGTAATAGAAGCATGGAAAACGGAACATGAAGTCCCGCTTTTTGGATATCCTGCCGGAACCTGGGGTCCTGAAAGATCCGATGATCTGATTGAAGGTAACGAAATTGGCTGGCGTTATCCCTGCAAAAACCTGTCGGACGATGGAATATATTGCGAATTATAAAAATCCGGAACATGGTAAAAATATTTCCTACTACTGAAGATCTGGCACAATATTTTGGTTCACTTCTGTCTGCACGGATTTGTGAAACCCCTGCTAACCGGTACTTTTCATGGGTATTGTCCGGTGGTAACACCCCGAAGATGATGTTCAGGGAGATCGCTTCGAATTTCAGAAACAACACAGACTGGCACAAGGTGAAGGTTTTTTGGTGCGATGAACGTTGTGTTGGTCCCGACAACACAGAGAGTAACTATAGAATGGCAAGAGAAACCCTTCTTAAACATATTCCAATTCCCGCAGGAAACATCTTCAAGATACAGGGTGAAGCAGACCCGGTATCTGAGGCAGCCAGGTATTCAGAAGTTGTTAGCCACTATGTCAATCCAAATAAGGGTATTCCTCAATTTGATCTTATGATGCTCGGACTTGGCGAAGATGGTCATACCGCTTCCATTTTTCCTGAAAACATTCATCTTTTCTGCAGTGATAAGTTATTTGAACCGGCTGAACATCCGTACACCAAACAAAACAGGATAACAGCAACCGGGAAAATCATCAATCACGCAAAGAGTGTCGTAATCATTGCGACAGGTAAATCCAAAGCCTCAAAAGTAGCTCAGGTTATCAATCAACGGAGAGGTTGGGATCGACTTCCAGTTTCTCTGGTCCATCCTGAAAACGGGGAACTTCTCTGGTTGCTTGATCAACAATCAGCGTTTAACATAAAATAAATAAATCATGAATCAGAACACAACGAATTTGCACAATATGGGCGTGAGCTTATGGCTCGACAACATTACCCGGAAAATGCTTGATAATGGCGTCCTTCAAAATTATATTAATGAATTGTCGGTAACTGGTCTCACATCTAACCCATCCATATTTGAAGCTGCAGTTGCAAAAACAAGTGATTATGATGCTGCCATAAGCAAAATAAGTAGTCCTGGCCTTACGGATGAAGATGTTTTCTTTGCACTTGCCATCGAAGATATCCGGCGGGCAGCCGACCTGTTTCGCCCGGTTTTCGAACAAACCAGTGGTCTCGACGGATTCGTTTCCATTGAAGTCTCCCCACTGCTGGCTTACGATACGGAAAATACCATCAATGCGGCCAAAGAGATTCACAGGAAAGTCAATCGTCCCAACGTGTTTATCAAAATACCCGGGACCACGCAAGGACTTCCTGCCATTGAAAAGGCAATTGCCGGAGGTATTCCCGTAAATGTTACACTGTTATTTTCTGCAGAGCAATACCAGGCCGCGACCGAAGCGTACCTGAAAGGGATTGAAACCAGGGTGGAAAAAGGATTGAATCCGGATGTGAGATCTGTGGCATCGGTTTTTGTAAGCCGGTGGGATAAAGCAGTTGCGGATAAGGTGCCACCGGGGCTTCAGAATCGCCTGGGCATAGCAGTAATGGAGAAAACCTATCACGCGTTTCTTCTGTTTTTAGGGTCTGAAAGAGTGCGACGGGTCATGAATCGGGGTGTTTTTCCGCAACGGTTACTCTGGGCGAGCACCGGGACCAAAGATCCTGCCGCATCAGATATCCTGTATGTAAAAAACCTGGTTGCCCCCTATACCATAAATACCATCCCTGAAAAGACACTCCTGGCCTTTGGGGATCACGGTGAAATAGGACAACGACTTTCCGGGGATCTGGAAAATGCTGAAAAGATCATAAAACGAATTGAAGGATATTCTGTTAATTATGATCAGCTTGCCGAACAATTGCAACAAGAAGGAGCCGATGCTTTTACCAAATCATGGAAAAACCTGATCGAAAGCATTGCAGTAAAAAGAAACAGCCTGAAAAACATCAACAGTCCTCTTATTACCACCACCTGATTCCCGCTAACCGGTATAATTCCATTCTGGACAGAAGCAGATTGTATTCGAATTGAAGGCGGCTTAATTGGGCATCCTTGTAATTGGTAAGGGAAGTGACCAACTAATTGAATTCAGATAAGAGACGACAACATCATTTTTATTTCCACTGGTTCCGTCGTAGGTTAGCGTAACTACGGGTATTCCTGTTACCCGCTTGATCTCCAGTGCCATTGCTTCGGTGACCAGGGCAGGACAACAAAAGGCAGGATTGGTTTGTACAAAAAGTGAGATATCCGGATAGTTTTCGAGGATATAAAAGATCTTCAAAATATTTTCGTAGGATTCACCCGAATGAAATGGGGAAATATTGAATTTTGTCAGGTGTTTTTCCAACTTTAAAGAATTGACAACAGGTTTATTCCCTAAAAATTTACCGAACTGTTTATAATAACGGTCCTCAAATAGTTTTATACCAGAAAGCATAATCCGGTAAAGCCCTGTTTTAAAATAATCGCCACGCGCAACGGCCCGGCGTATCACATTCTCGATCGTTATTTTTACCAGATCGGTATAGGGCGTCGTTACCACTTCGCCACCGTTTTCTTCAATGTCATGGATCAGGTTCTGGTTCATGATGTCGTTATCCCGGACATAAAGATCGCCAAAAATCGCCACACGGGGTTTGTTTCCGGCCTTCCGTCCGATTTTATCAAAAAGAGAAATTGCTTCCGTTACAGCGGCATCCATCGGACGTTTCCCAAGAAAAGCCGGTTCAAGGATCCGTATACTTTTTTCGATGGCTTCATCCGTTGCTCCTTTGATAATTTCATAAGGTCTGATTTTGCATCCAAGTTTCCTGATCAGACCGCCCAGCAGGTAAGCAAAATAGGCATAATAACTTGTACTCACGGCTATTTCGAGATGGGTCAGATCACCGCAATATACGGCCGCTTTTTCAAAACCATGACCATAGGACTCGAGAAGGTTTTTAACGTAAAAAGGATAAAGCCGCAGGTTGCATGTAACATAGCACTTCGTCATCCAGAGCATGGTGTTTTCCGGGTTTAGATGATACCGGTCATTGGTGTCGATGAATTCCTGTGCCACAATGTTCACGGGAAGGCATTGCCCTGTATTGTAAACCATGCTTTTCCTGATGGTCGTTTCACTGGATTGCATTAACCGGGCATCGATACCACCTCGTCTCAGGTTAGCTACCAGCAAAGGCGCAACCAGGTTATCCCAGTTAGGAAATAACAGCGTTTTGCCATTGATCTTGGTTTCAAGATTCGGCAATAACTGCAGGGATCCGGTTTCGGGTATCTTCCCGCCTAGGGAGGCATGGTTCCTGAAAGACCGGATTGCCGCTTCTATTCTTGTTTCATACCCTACATTAGAATCGTGTTCATCGATCTGGAGAATGAGGTAGGGTTTTTTATAGTGGTTAAGGAGTTTCTTGAAATAGTCGATCATGAAGGAATCCGGAGCACATTTAAATGCCGTGATCAATACGGGATAAAGGTTTTTGGTCAAAGCTGCCAGTGAAGCAATTTCCAGGATCGCTGCAGTATAATACCAGGGGATTTTCTGAAGTAAAAGTCCGGTTTCGCCAGGTTGGAAGCCATCCGGAAGAACCATATCCTGGAAAAATGTTTTTATCCCCATCCTCGCAAAAATATCCGGAATACCTTTGTTCATGGATTTTGCAAGGACAACATAAGGTCTTCCCAACAAGACGACAGAAATACCGGTCTCCGGCTGGAATTCCGTTTTAAAGAGCGAAAACAGTTTTTTCTTCCGGTCGTTTGAAAAAAACAAAGCTTCTTCGAATGCAGCCTTGACTTTATCAGAAGTTGCAACGGATCCCAGATAAGGATGGAGGCAATCAGTGAGCTGCTTGATCACATGGCGGGTCCCCTTCGAAAAATCCAGCATCGGGGAGATCATCTTTCCGGGGATCCGTTTGTCTTTCAGCGTATAAACCAGTGATGCGGAATACTGGGTATAGTAGCAATAATATCTTTCGTAATCCTCGTTTTTATTCCTGGTTTGAAGAGAAACCGGAAGAAAAACAAAATCCGCTTTACCGGCCAGGAAAGCAACATGTCCATATAAGGAATCGATGGGAGCACAAAATTCTGCCCCGGCAATCCGCTTCCCTGATTTTACAGGATCGGTATAACCCTCACTCGTCATGGTTCGGATGGAAAGATTCCCGAAAAACCGTTTCCAGAGTGTCAATTCCTCAAAAAGATGCAATGAAGCCGGCAAACCGATAATAATATTGGGGCCAACGGTTTTTGGCTGACGGATATGAAGTATCCTGGATCTCTGTTCCAGGAGATTAAACACCGGGGAATCAACGGTTATATGTTTTTTTGTTTCATAATCCCGTCCGCAGAGAAATCCGTATGCTTCCTGTTTACCATTAACAATGACAAGGCTGATGTGACAGTGGTTTGAACAGATCGTGCACCTTTCTGAACTTATCTCAACCGGTTCCTTGAAGAAGCCGAGTCCCCGGAAACCAGTTTCAGTCTGTTTTTCTTCCCCGAGCAGAAGTGCAACCCCCAGTGCACCGGTCAAATGGCAGTAAGGAGAAACAAAGATCTTTTTCCCCAGCCTTTGTTCAAATGCGGCCACCAGGGAGCTGTTCCTGGCTGTTGCACCCTGGAAACATACATGATCGCCTATCGATCCTTCGAGAGCCACTTTTTTCAGATAATTCTCCATCACGGAATGAAGGATCGTAGCCAGGATCTCATTCACCGAATATCCTTTATTCAGCAACTGATTGGTGTCGCGTTCCATAAAAACGGTACAACGGTCGCTTGCCAGGGGGGCAGAAACTCCCGCGGTTCGCTCAGAATATGCCGAAAGCGGACAATCCAGTTTCCTGGCCTGCTCTTCAAGGAAACTGCCGGTACCGGCCGCACAAACTGCATTCATCTGTGAAAAAGTCACCATACCGTCGTGCATCAGTGTGAACTTGGAATCCTGTCCCCCGATTTCAATGATCGTGTCAGTTTTTGGATTCAGCTCAAAGGCAGCACGGGCATGGGCTGTAATTTCATCAACGATAAGGTCGGCGTGGATGATCTTACCAATAAATGTTCTGCCTGACCCGGTAGTCCCGACCCCCATGAAATTTAATCTGATCTCTTTTCTCCTGACCAGGTCATCCATGGCTTCAAAAACCGATTGAATGGCTATGACCGGTTTGCCTGCGGTATAGGTATAAAAACCGGCCAAAGGAGAACGATCCGTACATATAAGAATCGCTTTCGTACTTGTCGATCCTATATCTATTCCCAGATAAGTTTCATACTCTTGCCGTTCTGCGAAGGATGCATACAGATCAACTTGCACATCCGCCGGATGGGAAGTAACAACCGGTTTGAAATTCCACGAATCTTCACTCCTGAAATCGGGATATTCTGAAAGTCTTAATGCCAGCGGAGGATGAAAATAAGATTTACCGGAATCATCCGGAAGTAAAACGTCATCCAGCGATGAAATCGATCCCGATGAAAAAAAACGTTTTTCCTGTAGTCTGGAATAGCAGGCTCCGATCGCGCCGATACAGTGGGAATACTCATGTAATAAAAACCGGGTATTCAGCTGTTCTTCCAGGTGACGGATCACCGCCGCATTTTTAGAGACTCCCCCGGCAAAAAAGATAGGTGACAGCGGGACTTCCTGATTAAATAAGGTATCGATAATGTTAGTGGCCAAGCCTTTGCACAGGCTGTCACAAATCGCTTCCAGGGAATAACCCCGTTGCTGTGCATGGATGAGATCGGTTTTGGCAAAAACAGAACACCGGGATGCAATATCGGGAATGGGTTCCTTATTTTTCAATGCACATTCACAAAGTGCTTCAATACCGGAGAGGTTAAGACGAAATGCCTGTTGGTCGAGAAAGCTTCCGGTACCAGCTGCACAGGAAGAATTTGATTTGGCCGATTCGAAAGTTCCTTTCTCATCGAATCTGATCAGCATGAATTTTTCAGCGCCTACCAGCAATATTGATCTTGCCTCGGGGAAAAACATTTTAGTGGCCTTGATAATGGCAACCTGAGGATTACAGAGCGTTACCCGGTCAGGATTAAAACAAGAGGCAGCACAAGCGGTTATACCTCGAATGGTTGACAGATCCAAATGTTTTCCGGCATCCCTGAGACAATCGCGGATCTGTCCTTTGTGGTTAAGATACATTGTTTTCCGTATCTGACCCGACAGATCCATCAGGACAAGCGAAATGGTTACCGAACCGATATCTATGCCGAGCAGGGCCTCAGCGTGTGGAAGTTCAACGTTAGTCCCGAAATTCAGGGTCATGGAGTTTCAAAATAAACGAAAAAAGGAAAAGCAATAAAACGGTGTTCTTTCAAAGGTAATACTATAATCCAGTTGGGATAACCTTTTTTACAAGGCACTTAAATATAAAAGTTAGCCACGATTAAGAGAATGACCAAATAGTCTGTATATAGTTCTTTGAAATTTTGAGAGTTTTAGCTTTCTTTGTGAATTAAAAGAGAAACATTATGCTTACTAAGGACAACGTTATCAAGACAATATCAAAGTTTCCAGATAGTTTTACGTTAGACGAATTAGTTGACAAACTGATTTTTATGGACAAAGTTGAAAGGGGGCTTGACCAATCACTTAATAATAAAGTCCATACCCATGAAGAAGCCAAGGAAGGGCTTGCAAAATGGTTAAAATAGTGTGGACCGATCAGGCCATCCAAGATCTTAGGTTAACATGCCGCTAAATCGCAACAAAACCGGCCGATTCGCGCTCATTGAAGTGCTGCCTTTGATGCGTTTAACGGCCACACGATCGCACCAACAGGCAGGAGAAACTTTATAGTTTTCTGTTCTTATCAGAAGTGAAATCCGATCTGAACAAGGTAACGGAAGCCAAATCGCAGAATATCAAGTTTTCCGCTTTGACTGAAAGATTTGTTAATTGAAATATATTGAATGACCGGGAATTGTTTCTTCAGCTCATCGTACAAAGTTTTATGGATTGTCTCGATCTGACCGGGATCCAGGGTTCCTGAAATCGCGATGCTGCCCCCATAATAGCATGCTGACGGGCCGACCATCACAAAATCTAGCGTTATCCGTTTCCAGAATACAAACTGATAACCCAGTTCAAAACCCAGGTTGAATGCCCAGAAATTACCCTGGAACATTCCGTCTTTATCTGCAGAAGTATAGAGAATATCCAACCCATTTTTAAACTTATAGCCGTAAAATGTCAGATAAGGACCAATGTACAGCCCGGCAGGAATGGGGCGCCGGTTTAGCTGTGTAAGATAAAACCGGTATTCCAGGGATATGTTCAATCCATACTTCTGACGGCTTGTTATATTTACCAAGTGTGCGATAGTATCATTAAACAACCGGGGCAATTCGAGGTATCCTACTTCAACTGAAACGGATTGACGCGGGGAAAGGATACGTTCATAACTGAATGTCAGATTTCTCGTGCTCCAAAGGAGTATCGGAGTTGGGTTGAACTTAATGATATTTTTATGAATTGGCTGCAGAACAGGCACTGCAGAATCATTTTTTGAAGCAAAATTTGCCACCGGAACCAGGAAAAGGAAAAAACGTATGATCCAGGACTTCATAAGATGTTTATTTTGCAGTAAGCCGAATGACAATTTCAGATTGAAGGTTTATTATACTAACGTCTCCGACCGCCACCTTTGCCGGCGCCACTTGACATTGAACGTTGTATGGTACTACGGTTATTCAAATTTTGGGCACCTCTCTGACGTGCTGAGTTTTGCATTTCCATCTCCTGCCGGTTAAAACCACTGCTGCGGTCCTGTGCCTTTGGCTGAACGACCCTTTCCTGCTGACCAGATGGTGTTACACTCCGGTCCTCAGTTTTTGGCTGAGCAGATTCCCAGTTTTTTCCGTTATTCTTCTGCCAGTTTCCGTTGTCATTCCGGTAGACATCTCCTTTTTTATCGGTATAGACATTATTTTTCTGGCCGGCAGCGCGATCGGAAGGTTTTGTACCTCCTGTACCTGGACTTGTTCCTGTCCGGGTTTTGTCTGTGGCAACAGGGGACTTAGTGCCCATACGCTCACCCGTTGCAGCCCGTGTTGAAGCTGAAAGCTGACGGGTCGGCTTTGCACTGCCGTCGGTCCTTCTATTGTAAATATTGGTCTGGTTAATATTGACATTAACGGTATTTCCACCTCCACGGTAAACCGGCGCCCTTGGTCCATAGTAGTGATTATAAGGCGGAGGGAAAGGTGGACGGTACATCGGTGGTCCCCACCAACCTCCGTGTGGGTACATCGGACCACCGAAACTAAAAGTACACCATCCCATGGACATAGAGAAGCCCATACTCCAACCGCACCAGGGATTGTAATTCATGCTGAATCCGTAGGTCACCGGACGCGGATAATAGTAAGGACCGTAGAAGGACGGATAAGGCCAGCCTGTTCCATAAACAACCGTAGGTCCGTAAATATAACAACCGGTATAACCAGGGGTATATCCGACATATACGACGTCGGGCTGGACATCATAAATATAAACGTATTTCACATTATAGGAAGGATCGTCGGATGGGATTTGCTGGATTTCATCGGGTATGGAAGTCGCTACCTCCCATGGACCGGCAGGACCATTCCCGATGAACCAGACAGCGTTGTCGCATACATAGTACGTATTCTTGTAAAGCAGGATAGTGCTGCTTGTATTCATCCCCCGTGCAAGGTCTGTTCCTTTGATTTTTTCGAATTTGGGATCTCCGTCATATTTCACTTCACATTTAGCGGTTTTGCGGTCCACAGCCGCTGTCTGCGGGATCTGCGCATCCATCACTGCATCTTTTGCAGCATTGGTCCCGGCAATACTTGCCAGCACGATATCCTTTTCTGAACCTTCCGGGATTTTCGCAAAATCGGGCGGAAGTTTTTCCGAATCAATGAATGACCAAGGACCGGCGAGGGTTGAAGAGTAGTACCATCTGCCGGAAATCAGGATATAATACTGATTTTTGTCGATAGTCATGAAAATATTATTGTCGGTATTGGTTATAAAAAGAAGCTCCGTTCCCTGGATCGGGGCGTATTTAGGCTCACCTTTAGACTGGATTAGTTCAGCTGGGTTTGTCCGGACAACAATTTTCGGGATACCGGTTGATGTGACGGAAGTTTGGTTTTTATCTCCCTTTTGAGTTGTACTATCTGACTTTTCCATCTGTTTCTTCATTTCATCATAGAATTTGGTAACATTGGCAGGTGGTTTCTGGATGTTTGTCCATGCAGCTTTTACCGGATCTGATGATCTATACCAATAATTGGCCCCGTACAGGTAATAATTGTTGTCCTTCATATCCTGCAATACCAGGAAAGGTGTATTGATTGCACGTTTAAGCCCCGCATTCTCGATCTCTTTAAACACCGGATTACCGTCAAAGGAAAGCAATACTGAATATTGTTTAACAAAGATGATCTCCGGTGGATCATTTTTAAAGTTTGCTGATGTACTGACGGTCGCCTTATTCAGTGCCAGGGAAGACTTCAACTCGTCGAGAGAGAATTCCAGATTCCAACTTGTCGCTTCTTCTTCCAGGAGTTTTTTAAAATTCTGAACCTTGGCGGGATCAATCGTATCGATCCCCGGAAATCTTACATTCAGGATCTTTACATTGAAAATGGAACACATGCCGGATTCCCTGTCGGTGCTGAACCTGGAATCTGTCCAGACGGCCCCGAAAACCGGTGTGGTGATCTTTAGCGTGGTAAAGGAAAGGGCAGCCCTCGCGTAAAGATGATCCCCGACCATAGAATCGGGTTGGGGTTGATAAATGATAATGTCTGATTTGGCCGTTTTAATTTCCTTCGGCCAGCTGCCTTCTGCCATGAGTAGGACCGGAATGAAAAGAATACCGGTCAGCGGTATTCTTTTACCGGAACGCAATCTTGAAATTAATGTATTCATATTTCTGTTTTTATTGTTTTACAAAGGAGGTCTCAAACGACAAAACCGGACCTGTGAGCCAATTTTTAATAATGTTTTACCAGGTAATGCAAATATAATTTATTTTGCGCAAAATCTTTCTCATACTCAATAATGATAAGTCCGGCCGATCTTATTTTTTGTTATTTTTACTTTGGTTTGTTATTGTTTTACCTCAACCCATTTTATGAAACCTCTCTATTACCCTGGAATTATTCCGAAAAATATACTTATCCTTATCCTTTTCTTTCTGATCTCCCGGCCCTCTTTTGCCCAGGAGCCGGCACCCCGGGATACCTTCGATATAACCAATAACAGCATACGGTTTCCCCATCACTATAAGAAGTGGGGCTTTCAGATTGCGGCCGGCTTATTGATGGTAAAACCACCGATGGACCTGCTGGAAAATGCGATCCAGGCGCCCCTCGTCAATATCCATATGACCTTTGGGTTGCCATGGAAGTTCTCCATTGAAAGTGATGTAACGACCATCGTCGTGTCGAACCACATTACGCTGGGGCCACGGCTTGGCTTCGGATACCGTAACTTTTATTTCAATTTTGGCTGGGACCTTGCTTTCGTTTACGGACAATTAAAACAGGCCGGATTCAACAACAGTACCAAGGTCTGGATCCATTATCCGAACATCTCATTCGGTTACAAACTGAAAAAAATGGCCTTCACGCTTAAAGGGGAATTGGTCACCATTGCGAGTATGTCGCAAAAGTCAGGAGAGAATGAAGTAGTCAGAACAAAAAATTTCTTCAATGGGTTTACTGTGGCTTTTTATCTCGAACAACGGTTATGGAAAAACCATGTATTTGTTTTTGGGATAAAAGATAATTATGAAAAGTATTATTGGCCAACTTGGATGCTCTTCACGACATTTAATCGTTTTTATCATATTCCTGAACTTTCTTTTAGTTGGATCCTATGAAAAGAATTAGAAATATACTTTATTATGCAGGACTCTTCCTGGTGTTGTTTGGCTGCAACAAGGACACACCGGTACCTGTTCCGACGGCAGGCCCAAATTCATTGATGAAAGAGACCTATCCACTGAATCCATCATCAAAACTTTTGATGGAAGGGGTATACCGGGTCTCAGCAGAAGCCGATTTTTTCGGTGATAATGTGATCCTTAAGTGGAACCGTACCAGTCTTTCCATCGCTTGCAACAATGGAAAATATTTTGTGATGCAGGTCGGCCATCTTGATTCGGTGGTTCTCCTCCAGGGTTACTGGCGCAACGGATACAACGACGGAACCGGGCTCGCTTCAATGTATATTTCCAAAGAAGAGGGAGGAACAATGATTGTTACCGGTAACGGAAGCCAGAGGATCATCATACGCGGAGCATTCGGGATACAGACGAATCTGCCAGACCAATCACTTGCCCTGACCTATGTTCGACCGTTTCCCGAAAGGGTGAAAAACAGTAACTTTTATATTCTTGCACACCGTTCGGGAGGTCGTACGTCGGATCGTTTACCTGCTTCAGAGAACAGTATAGCCATGATCAACTATACCGAGAAATTCGGATCCACGGGGATAGAAATGGATGTTCGCCTGAGCAAAGACGGAATTCCCTTTCTGTATCATGATCCTGATTTAAATATTCGGCTCACACAAAAAGGACCACTTGCCGGCCCTTCCGAAAACTACACATGGGCACAGTTGTCAATCTTTGTCAGATTGATACACGGCGAGAAAATCCCGTCGCTTGAAGAAGCGCTCACCTTTACTATTGACAGCACTCTCCTGAGGTTTGTTTACCTTGATATGAAAGCAAACAGGGATGCCATGGCCAAAGTGATACCGATCCAGCAGGCAATGCTTGAAAGGGCCAGGCAAAAAGGGCGTGACATCATCATTGTCGTTGGGATTCCTTCTACCACGGTATTGGACGATCTGATGTCTTACCCCAATTACCAGACGATCCCATCGCTGTGTGAATTAACAGTTGATGATGTCAGGATGGTCAACTCGAAGGTCTGGGCGCCCAGATGGACCCTTGGAACCCAAAACGATCTGGTACAACAGATGCATAACGAAGGCAGACTTGCCGTTTGCTGGACTATTGACCCGATCAACTGGATCCAGGAATATATTAATAACGGCCTTTTCGACGGTTTGCTCACCAATTATCCATACGTTGTCGCCTATTATCATTACATTCAACAATAATCAAATGGCCAGAAAACGATTCATAATCTTAATACTGATATTGCTGGTATTGCTGGCGGGCACGGTTGTGATGGCAGCAAAAAAAGATAGCGCCAGGATTTCGCTGAACCATTATTCGCTCACCATTGGGGTGGGGTGGACCCACTATATCAATTCACTGGTGATCGGAAAGGACAATGCCAGTATCAATTCTGCTGGAGTTTCCCTGAAATTTTTCTGGGAACCGGAACACCGGTTGAGCCTTGGGCTTGAAACAGGGTTTTATAAACTTTACAACGTAAAGAGTATGATCAGCAGTGATATGTCAGGCCACGCAAGCATGTCGGCAATACCGTTACTTCTCACCCTCCGGATGCGGATCATCGATCACTTTTACCTCAGTGTCGGAGCAGGATTGGCGGCCATGTTCAACAAAGTGACTGGTTTCGATACCAGGATCAACAGCACCATCTGGTCACTCTCCAATTATCAGTATTCCGGTTCCTATATTTATCCGTTAAACAAACACTGGCTTGTGGGTGGGGAATTCAAGGTTCTCAATTTTGGTAAGGCAGACGATTGGATGTATTCGATCCAGGCACTCTGTGCGGTAAAATTGTAAATCGATACTGTAAAAGAACAGATCGACATCGAATCACCTCATCTCCCCGCCACTTCTCCTTGAAGAGAAAGGGTGCAGGGGTTGTGGTCCTCAGGAACGATAAAAGTACCCGAAGTGGTATATATCAAAGGATCCTTCTGCGTGAAAGTTTCACTGCCGCTAAAAGCTACCAGCGACAATCCAAAAATTAATAAGTAGGGCTTTTTAGTGGCTTTTCGATTTGAAGGGCTACTTCATCAACTCTTTGACAGCCGCCTCGATCTGCTGGTCACGGCCCGAAGAAAGAATACCGGGATCGTTCGGAACCCTGACATCCGGCTCCATCTGGTTGTTTTCACAGAATTTCCCGTCGGGTGTACGCCATCCGCCCATGGGAATCCCATACACCAGGGTGGGATCGATCTGGTTTTCCCACCAGACAAAAGTCCCGGTTCCGGGAACGGGCATACCTAACGTTTTCCCGATATTTTTCAGTTTATACGCAACCGGGAACAAGTGGGCATCGGAGTAATTGCATTCGCCGATCAGGACGATGGAAGGTTTCGTCCATTTGTCGTAAGGCTCGGATCCGATATACTGGCCATGGGGGACAATATCCATATATTTTTTACCGCTCAGAAAGTCAGAAAGCTGTTCATGAATATTCCCGCCCCCGTTGAAACGGGTATCCACGATAAGGGCATTTTTCTCAAAATTACGCCCCAGCGCCTCCTCAAACACAACGCGCATGCTTGCATCGTCCATGGAACGTACATGTACATAGCCAATCTTTCCGCCCGAGAGGCTGTCCACTTCATTCCTACGGTTCTTGACCCAACGTTTATAAAGCAGTTCACTGGCCTCTCCCAGTGTGACGGGTTTCACACTTTCATCCCAGCGTTCCCCGTTTGCGGGGTTATAAACCGACAACAGCGTCAGCTTACCGGTTTTCCTGTTCAGCAAAGTATAAAAATCAAGTGAATCATTTAATGCCTCCCCATCGATCTTTTCAAGGATGCAACCGGATTTCAGCCTGGAGGTTGCTTTATCCACCGGACCTCCTTCAACCACTCCGGCAATTTTCAATCCCGCCCCCCGGTAATCGTAATCAAAGAAAAGCCCCAGATCGGCGGTTTGGTCAACGTTGGGTTTACCGGCATTATAACCGCAACCGGTGTGCGAAGCATTCATCTCACCCAGCATTTCGCTGAGCATCTCTGCAAAATCATAATTGTTATTGATGTAGGGAAGGAACTTCTTATAAACCGTATAATAATAATTCCAGTCCACCCCCTGCATATCTTCTACGTAGAATTTTTCCTTGAATTGCCGCCAGCAGTGGTCGAAAATGTAGTTCCGTTCAAGGGCCGGTTTCAGGAGCATCTCCCCGTTCGTTTTCAAAGGTTCCGCCTTGCCTCCCTCTACTTCAACTTTTATCGGCTTCCCGTCGGCAAACAGGAGTATGAACTTCCCGTCGGACGACAACTCCATACCGGGTCTTTTCAGGCCAAGTTTGGCCAGCAACTTCGTTTCCTTTGTCCGGAGCTCCGTCACCCAGAGATCGTTGTCTTTTTCAAAACTCGTGAGATAAAAAAGCTTTTCTCCATCTTTGGAAAGCAGCCAATCCCTCACCGGAGAGGTATTGATCGTGAGTTTGATCTTACGTTCTGTCAGGTTATCCAGGTCAATGGTTACTTTTACAGAATCCGCTTTTGTTTTTTCCGAAGTATCGATCTTGCTCTTTTTTTCCTGTTCCGGCTTGCTCTTCTCTTCCGTTTTTTTCTTCTCCTTTTTTTCTTTTTCTTCCTGGTCCTTTACCAGTGCAAGCTCTTCCTTTGAAAGCCGGAACCGGTCGAAAGCAGCTTTGGTAAAGAACATGGCATATACATCGGAGCTGGAGAGATTGCCCCCCTGCTGACGGTCTCCTTCCCGGTTGCACCCCCAAATCATCATCTTTCCATCCACCGACCATTTGGGAACATAATCATCGTATCCGCTCAGGGTCAGGTTTTGGATTTTCCCGTTTCCATCGGCAGAAACAAGCCCCACCTCCGGGCTGAAAATGCGGTCGGGAAAAGCAAAGTTGACCAGGAACCATTTGCTGTCGGGAGACCATTGGTAATACTGGTCGCCGTCGGAATAGGAATAATTGACATTGGCCGGCATGATGGTGCGCGTCTTTCCGGATGCCAGGTTGATGACTTTTAGAACCACCCGGTTTTCGAGATAAGCCACTTCTTTGCCATCGGGCGAATATTCGGGTTGGAATTCTTCAGCCTCCGTTGCCACCAATGGTTCCGTTTTCAGCACCGTAGAAGCATAAAAATAAGGTTCCTCCTTGCGAACGATGGAAGTGGTATAGACATTCCAGCTGTTGTTGACTTCGGCAGCGTACACCAGGGAGCGTCCGTCAGGACTGAAACTCACCGAGCGTTCCTGGTAAGGTGTATTGGTTATGCGTTTGGTAAAGCCGCCGTCGATACTGCTGACGAAAATCTCTCCGTGGAAAACATAGGCATATTCCTTTCCGTTGGAAGAGAGTCGGAGTTCAGTAAAACCTTCATTTACCGGAACAATCCGTTCCTGGGCACTGCGGCCGTCGGCCAGAATGGTTACAGGGATCTTCACAGGATCTTCCCCGGGCCGTAACGTATATATCTCACCATCGTAAGTGAAACAAAGGGTATTTTGATCAGATCTCGAGAGAAATCTGACGGGATTTTTTGTAAAGTGGGTCAGGGCCGTGGTTTTTGAAGGATCCGAAATAGAACTTTTAAACACATTGAACGATCCGTTTTGTTCGCTCAGGTAATAAAAAGTCTGGTTATCGGCATCAAACACCGGGTTCCGGTCTTCCCCGTTGAATTGGGTCAGCCGGGTATATTTTTTCGAATTGAAGTCATAGAGCCATATATCGCGGGTAATAGCAGAAGTATGATGCTTCCGCCATTCACTTTCATACCCTTTTATATCTTCAAATATGATTTTATCCCCGGTTGCAGTCGGACAAACCTGAAGAGCCGGCGTGGGAAGCAGCATCGATGCTTTCCCTCCGGAAACGGGCACCGTATAAAGCTCTCCCATCATGGAGATCGGGAATTGAGCCTGGGTTGCAAGATCCTGGCGGTATGCTGAAAAGATTACATCTTTGTTGTTGGCTGTAAAACTCCAGGGTATTTCCCGGTTGGAATGGAAAGTAAGCCGTCTGGCTTCTCCACCTTTGGCAGCCATCACGAAAACATCAAAGTTACCGTTACGATCGGACGCAAAGGCAATGGTTTTCCCGTCATGGCTCCACACCGGGGAATATTCATAGGATTCGGTCAATGTCAGTGGAATCGCTGTACCTCCGGTTGAGGGAACCGACCAGAGATCGCCTTTATAGCAGAAAAGAATGGTTTTTCCATCCGGTGAAATAGCAGTATACCGCATCCACAACGGATTCTCCTGGGCAAATAAGACGGAAACCTGAAGGATAAAAAGAAAAAGGGTAAGAAGTTTTTTCATTTTGGAATAAGTTAAAATTGATTTGCACTTGTACTCAAGTCTTACCTGAGTAATATTTTTGTTGTCGCCGATTTATCTTTTTGTCTCACGGAAATGAAATAAAGTCCGGCAGGTTTCCCTTCCAGGGATAGTTCCTTCGTTGTGCCCGAAGAAACTTCATCGGTGGTCACCGGTTCACCCATTGGGCCGTAAATCCGGATAACTGACTGCTGAAACTCCTTTTCTGAAAGGATTTCCAGGATGAATCTTCCGTTTGTCGGATTGGGATAGACTTTAAACCATGCTTCCGGAAGCGGGATATCAGCGCTCTTTTCCACGGCGATCAGCAGATTGCCAGTCATTGCCGGTTCTTTCACTCCGCAATAACTTCCCGTGGTCGTTATATGGCCATCCAAATATCCACCGCTATCGACGGAGGTACCGGGCTGGAAATGGATTACCTCACCGGCAATCAGGGTGACCGAACCGCCTGTCAGGACCGTAAAAAATGTTTCGTTCCCAGCCACATTAATGGTTTGTGTTGCGCTGAAGCATGCGGTTTGACCATCCCCGACAATGGTGTCGGTCAGGTCCAGCTGTTCGGGTGGAGGGGTAAACCCGGTAACTGAACCATGGGTGTAGGCCGGGTAAAAAATGACGCCATTATAATCGCCAAATTCACGCGGGGTCGGATCGTCGCTCCAGATCAACGGCGAGGTCAAAGATGATCCGAGCCATTGGAAATTCACATTGAAAAAGGTGCTATCAGGAATATTGATACCATCGGTTTCTCCTGCCCAGATAAAAGCCAGTTTACCTGGTGATATTTCCGCTCCAAGAACATCGGAAATGCCCTGATACCAGTTCGATGCACTATCATAAGTCATCAGGGTGTTGTCAAATTCAATGGAAAACTGAAATGAGCCCATATTCACAATATCCGTCGCATGGATGGGAATGGAAATGGGACTTGCTACAACTCCGGTAATTGTCCCAATAGTCAATGTGGGCACCGGAGGAGGAACCGGCGCTGCCGCCGTAACGGGGTCAATCGACGAAGGAAAAGCATGAAGCGGCAGTTCACAGATAGCCGCGAGTAAAAAACAAAGTAACATTTGAGTAAATCGTCTTTTCATCTGATCAATTATTTATTACACATCGGTCACGTGCCTTCTGCGTATTTCCAGAAGGGGAATCGTTGTAGATTGTCATTAACAACCAAATACAAATATAAGACACAAAATCAAATAACAGTTTGAATCCTTACGAGCAAGTTTCTGGTTTGTATAAAGGATAAATTAATATATTTGCACGATTTTTCAGTAATATTTAACAACCATTCAATTGTAATAATTATTAATTATGAAAAACTTAAGAATTGCAGGTCTCGTCATGGTCATTCTGGTAGCCGTGCTTTCAAACTCTTGTTCCAGCAACAAATCATCCGGGGGATCCTCTTATGCGAATCCGGAAGTATGGAAAATTTTAAAAGAATCCGATTGGGCTGCCTGGGTGGGGAACACCGGTTGCGAAATGAAATTCGTTGGCGACGACAAAGCAATTACCATGGATTGGTTGCAGGATACCACCACAAAGGCTTGGAACCGCGCCGGCTCTGACGTCGGAACCGTTGAATTTCTTGATGAAAACTGGTTTGTTATTCATTACAGTAATAAAAGCACAGCCTATTTATTTACGAAGGGTGATAACTCCTTTGAAAGTTCAACCGGCGCCATTTTCAGAAAAAACCAGATCAATACTTTTCGCCCCAAAAAATAAATCACTACAATTGGGTTTATAGCGTCATAAGACCGTTGAGGAACTTTTCCAGTTTTTGTTTGATCTCTGCCTGAGAAGTATTGAAATTGTTCAGTATAATGGCAAAGACGATGCTTTTATTCGTTTTTGTGCGCATATACCCCGTCAGGCTTTTCACCCGTGACATAGTACCGGTTTTTGCCCGGAGGTTACCTTCAGCCGGTGTTCCGTTAAACATTGTCCGCAGGGTTCCCGTTACCCCTGCCAGGGGAAGTGAATTATAAAACACGTCGGAATAAGGCGATTTCCGCATGTATTGCAACACAAATACAAGCTGGCGGGCAGTAATTCCATTGTACCGTGAAATCCCGCATCCGTCGAAAATATACAACCCTCCGGTATCCATACCTTTGCTTTTCCAGAATTCAGTGATGGCCCTTGCACCGGAATCGTCACTCCCGTTGTGATACCTGTTCAGACCGATGTGTTTGATCAGGTGTTCGGCATACAGATTATTGCTTTCCTGGTTGGCGATATGGACGAGGGTGGCCACACCGGGTGAAAAGCTGGATCCAAGTGAAATCCTTTTATCTTCAAGTGTTTTCAGTACCGTTGTATCGCTGATCCTGCTGAGGTTATAATACTTCCCGGTCACATAAATACCTTTTTTTATCAACCGGTCGAGAAAAAGAGAAGCTGCTGCAGCCGGAGGATCTGGTAATGATCCGAAGCAGGAAAACTCCCTTTCTCCTTTCGGCACCCACCCTTCAATATGCTTTTCATAACCATAAGGATCGCCGGTAATATAAAAACTTTCCTCGGCAATATCAGCCTCCCTGACATGATTATGGAAAATAAAGTCAGACATATAGGGCTGCAACCGACCGGCGCCAGGGAGATACGGATCCCGGTTATACAGAGATGCCTTTAGCTCGTAAACATTTCCTGAGATGCTGAGTCCGGATGCTGCAGCGCCGTATGAACTGTTCAGTTCGCCCCAGGTCCAGGTGAGCGGGATGGGAAACCGGTCAAAGATACGGGCATCTCCGATAATGTTGCCGTTGATGGTATCGATGTCAAGCTCTCTGACGGCGGTAACCCAGCGATCGAAAGCCCTTTCCGGGTAAAAGGTCGGATCACCGCCCCCCTTGATATACAGGTTCCCGGCGAGGGTTCTCCCCGTGATCTGTCCGCTGTATTGAAGAATGGTACCGAAACTTTTATTTCCCCCGAGCACCTCAAGCGCCGTAGCAGTGGTAAAAATTTTCATTACGCTGGCCGGAACCAGACTCATATCCGCGTTATATGAAACCAGCGACCGGGTTTTTCCAGTGGTCATATCGGTTACCAGGATACCCATGCCGGCATTGCGGAAACAAGTGTCTTTGACCAGGCTGTCGAGATACTGCAAAGCAAGTTCAATATCACTGACTTTTCTGGTCACAATAGTCGACTTGCCGGATGACTGTGAAGTGTTGTTCTTTTTGTCACCCGTGGAGCAGGAACCAACTGTAAGAACAACAAAAAGTAACACAAGCCAGTGGCAGGCAAATCGGTTTGGTAAAGCCATGGATTATCTTTTAGTATTACGGTCTATTGATAAAGAAACCGCTTGATGCTCCTTTTAGGCGTCTTTTCAAATTCAGCCTCCACAACTTCAAAATCGGCAACACGGATATATTTCGGGAAATGATGATGCAGATCGTGGATATACCCCTTATAGATATCAGGCAACTGTTCTTTGGTATATCCTGCTTTTTCCATTGCATCATAATCGGGATAGATCAGGGCGATGAGCTTCCCGTCGCGTTCGATTACCAGCGATTCCATCACTGTAAAACGGTTGTTGAGAACGGCTTCGATCTCCTCGGGATAGATGTTTTTACCTGAAGCTCCAAGGATCATGCTTTTGCTGCGTCCCCGGATGTAAATATTCCCTGACTGATCCATTACGCCAAGGTCACCGGAATGAAGCCATCCTTCATCATCAATGACTGCACGGGTATCTTCTACGTTTTTATAATAGCCCAGCATGACATGGTTTCCCCGGAGAAGAATTTCCCCGGCTTGGTTATAAGGATCGCGGGAATCTATCTTCACTTCCAGTTCATCCACTGCTCTCCCGGAAGCGCCCAGCCGGGTTGTTTTCCAGGAAGCATAGGAAATTAAAGGCCCGCATTCGGTCATCCCGTAACCGACCGTAAAGGGGAAGTTCATCTTTTTAAAAAATTTCTCCGCTTCGGTATTGAAAGGTGCACCCCCGATTACCAGTTCCTTGAAATTAGCGCCAAACACTTCGATCATTTTCTGCCTGATCTTGCGATAGAGAACCAGGTTCAACAGGGGGATCTGGATCAAGGCATGCAGAAGAGGTTTCCGGAACACCGGTAGTATCTGGGTTTTATAAATTTTTTCAATGACCAGGGGAACAGAAAGGATCAGTGCCGGCCGGATCTCCTGGAAAGCTTGCATGATAATCTTCGGAGAAGGTGTCTTTGTCAGGAAAGTAATATCGCATCCAAGCGTGAAGGGAAAAAGAAATTCAAACGCACAGCCATAGGTATGGGCCAGCGGAAGAAAGGAAAGGATCTTGTCACGCGGATTAAGCGGCATATTGCGCTGGGCATAAAGGATATTGCCCAACAGACTTTTATGTTGGAGGACGACTCCTTTCGAAAAACCTGTTGTTCCGGAGGTATAACTGATCACCGCGATGTCTTCGGTTCCGGATGGCGGAAAATCAATTATATCCGGTGAAGCAACCAGGGGTTCATGCAGGAGTCCTGAATCAGGAAATGAGATCCGTTCTTCGGTAAGCAACTTCCTGTTGAATAATAAATCTAACTCCGGAATGCTTAAAATGATGCTTAGCAAAGGCATCGATTCCGGATTCAGTTCCTTGTAAATGGATTCTTCAACAAAGAGTAAAACCGAATCGGAATGGGTTACGATGGAATGTACGTCGGCAGGTTTAAAATCCGGTAGTATGGGAACGACCACTGCACCATATGTCACAGTGGCAAGGTAAAGAATACCCCAGTTGGCTGAGTTTTTACCAAGCAAAGCGACCTTATCCCCTTTTCTGATCCCGGCAGCTTTGAAAAAACGGTGAACTACAAGGATTTTTGTACCGATATCACGGTATGAAAAATGGTCTCCTCCGTAATCGGAAAGCGACTCTAATTCCCAATTTTCGCGGATTGCCCGTGCGAAAATTTCAACCAGGTTATTGTTTCCGGAATTCATAAGAAAGGATGTTTAAGGGATCTAAGGTACGAATATAATCCATTTTCGATTACCGGCTTTCCCGATAAAAAGAAATGGTCCGTTCAATGGATCAGCGAGCGGAGCGAGCTCATCGAGAGCGCAGCGAACCTGCATCCTGCATCCTGGATCTTGTATCCTGGATCGGAGCGAAGTGACCTTTTTTTATAAAATTAAAAAATTAGTTGACAAACTAAAAATTTAGTTGTATATTTGTCACATATTTGTTTAACCGGAATAATGAACTTCATCCATCTCCTCTTTCATATCTTTTTTTAAGGAATGGAGCAGGGGATCAGGCCAGATAAAAACCGATCATCAAATGAACGAACAAAAACAACCCATCCGTGAGCTTACCCGCGCCGAAGAACAGGTGATGCAGGTATTGTGGAAGATCGAAAAAGGAATGGTGCATGATATCCTTCAGCGCTTTCCTGAACCGAAACCTGCTTATAATACAGTGTCGACCATTGTCAGGATCCTCGAACAGAAAGGGTTTGTCGATCATAAAGCGTTTGGACGCACCCATGAATATTTCCCCCTGGTATCAAAGAATGATTACACCAGCAATTACCTGGGCAACTTCCTGCAGAATTATTTCGAAAACTCATTTAAATCGCTTGCTTCCTTTTTTGCCAAGGAGGAAAAACCTTCGATCGGTGAACTAGAGGATATCCAGAAACTGATCCACGAGGAAATTAAGAACCAGAAAAAATCAAAGCCATGAATGACCTGCTGATCTATCTCCTCAAGGCTTCGTGCTGCCTTGGTGCACTGTACCTGGTGTACGCAGTGCTGCTCCGCCATGATACCTTTTTCAGGATCAACCGCTTTTACCTGCTGTTTGCACCAATTATCTCCCTGATCATCCCGGCGATCCCTGCATGGAATATCACCCATTCGTCCCCGGAAATCTTCAGGGTGATGCTCGAACCGATCCTGGTGACGCCCGGACAAACCACAGACCCGGCAGGCTTCTCCATTCCCGTCAACGAAATCGCCTCCATCATTTTCATGACCGGTTTTCTCTTTTTTGCGCTTCGCTTTATCGTTCGGCTCATTCATCTTTTATCATTCCTTGGCCAGGGTAAGGTCAGCCGTTCCGGTGGCATCAGGATTGCGCTTCTTCCGGGGAAAAATGCTCCCTTCTCCTTTTTCAATATGATCTTCATTCCCGAGTCGCAGATGAACCAGGAATCCATCAGTACCATCCTGGTTCATGAAACGGTTCACATCCGGCAGGCCCATACCTTCGACCTGATGCTGATGGAATGCCTGACTACCCTGATGTGGTTCAATCCCTTTATGTGGTTGGTCAAGCGGGAACTGAAAACGGTCCATGAATACCTTGCCGACCAGGGAGTGATCCTCCACGGTATCTCCAGGGCCGAATACCAGCAGCTTATCTTCTCTGAATCAACCGGGTTGACTTTCAATACTATTGCCAGTTCATTTAATTTTTCACCTTTAAAAAAACGCATCGTCATGATGACAAAAAAAACTTCTTCGCCATGGGCTAAAAGTAAAGTGATGCTTGCATTACCAGCTGTCCTCGCCCTCATTTTCCTTTTTGCATCCGAAAAAAACATTTCGGCGGCAATCCAGGATCAAAACAAAAAGGTAAAAAAGACGGAAAACCCGGCTCCCCCGGCTTCACCCAATTTACCGGCACCTCCGCCACCTCCTCAGGCAACACCACCACCACCACCACCACCACCACCTCCTCCTCCTGCGGATAAACCAGACATAATGCCCAAATACCAAGATGGGCATGAGGCAATGATCAAGTTCTTGATGGAAAATATCAAGTACCCGGAGAAGGCAAAACGCGATACAGTACAGGGTACAGTATTCATCACCTTTATTGTCGATGTTGATGGCAGTCTGACCAATGTCAAAGTAATGCGTGGTATCGGCAGCGGTTGCGATGAAGAAGCCCTCCGGGTTGTTAAAATGATGCCCAAATGGAGTCCTGGATTGAAAAACGGAAAACCTGTAAAGACAGAGTTTGTGTTACCCATCAAATTTGCCCTTGACGCTTGTAAGAGTAATAACAAGAAGCTGAAGAAGTAATACTATTTATTCCAAAAGAGCTGAACGAAAAACAAAGGGAAAAAACCCGGCTACCGTTTCCGGTTCAGGAATTCCACCAGCATCGAATTGAATATGGCCACATGTGTCTCCATCGGCATGTGACGAGCATCGGGGATGACTTTCAATTCGACTGAAGGAACCACACGTTTCAGTTTTTTCCCTTGTTTCAACCGGATTGTATGGTCTTTTTTACCCCAGATCACAAGAACGGGAAGGGACATCAATCCTTTAGCATTGAGCTGTCGGATCTCGTCGGAATTGGCCAATAGGTTCACTACGGTTTCGGCCGTTCCATCGACCAATAAGGGTGTCAGGTACCCATTCACAGTGGCAGAATCCGGTATAAAGCCATAGGTGCCTTTCAGCTCCCGTCTGAAATTGTTATAAGAGAGATAGTTTTTCTCGGTATATGAAAGCAGCATCTTTTTATAAATCGGATGGTTTACAAGACCAACCACGGTCTTTTCTACATTGTCATTTTTGATAAAGATCATCCCATCCACGATCGTCAGGGTTTTTGTCCGCTCCGGCCGGGTCAGCGCCACAGCTTCCGCCGTTCCGCCACCCATCGAGTGACCGACGATATTCCACCGGGTGGTATCGTCGCGATCGATTATTGCAAGCAATTCCCAGATCATGCGGGCGCGGTTGCTTTGCGACTGGTTCAATTTAACCGAGCGTTCACTATATCCAAATCCCGGCAAATCGACGGCATATACCTTGTAATGCGCTTTCACCAGGGTATCATAATTATTCCTCCAGCAAAAGGTCGAACCGCAAAATCCATGAATGAGCAACACCTTCCCGCTTGAATTGGGAAGATCCTCGTTCCAGACACGGTAATGTATCCGGAGGGAATCGATAACCTCGAAACGGCTGTTTTCAAATGGTTTTACCGGAATCCCGGTACCTTTTTCCAGCTTTTCTGATCCGGTGAAGCCAAAGAAAAATACAATAAAAACAAGCAGTATGATTTTTTCGGGTTTGTTCATGAGGAAATAATTATTGCATGACAAAAGTCTGAAATTTTTCCATATCCCGGGGAACGGATTTACCGTATTTGAATATAGAACGATGGGATAATAGGATTTAGCATACCATTTTCCTTAATTTTGCGTTAATTTAGCATCTCTTACCCGCTTCATCCTTTCTCGTTGAAGAGCAGAGGTCGGGGAATATGATCAATCAGATTCAACCCCTTTATGGAAAATAAAAAATACACCGTATATCTGCCGATCGCTTTTGCCCTTGTTCTGATCGGGGGAATATTCCTTGGCATATTTCTCGGTAACCGGACGGGAGGCTTTGACCGTTTGACTTCAAAAAAAGACAAGTTCAGGGAGGTTATCCGATATGTGGAGGATAATTATGTCGATACCATCAGCAACGCCAGACTTGAAGAGAAAGCCATCACCGGGATGCTGGAGAAACTCGATCCGCATTCGGTTTATATTACCGCAGCCGAATTTCATGAAGCCAATGATCCGTTGCTGGGCAGTTTTGAAGGGATCGGCGTTCAGTTCCGCATTGAAAGCGATACCATCACCGTGATCATCCCGGTTGCAGGCGGCCCATCGGAAAAGCTGGGTATCCGCGCTGGTGACCGTATCGTAAAGATCGACGGAAAAAATGTTGCGGGGATCAAGATCAGTAACAACGATGTGATGCGGAAGCTGAAAGGGCCAAAGGGCACCGAGGTGAAGGTCGCCATTTTTCGCCGTGGCGCCGGCAACCTGCTCGACTATACCATCACGCGCGACGAAATTCCAACCTACAGCATGGATATTGCCTATATGGCGGAACCCGGGATCGGTTACATCCGTTTGAACAATTTTTCAGCCACCACCCACGAGGAGATTCACAATGCATTGGCGGAACTGAAGAAAAAGGGAATGAAAAAGCTTATCCTCGATCTGCGTGGCAACGGGGGTGGATATCTCCAGGCTGCCAACGATGTTTCGGCTGAATTTCTTCCCAAAGGCACGCTGGTGGTATATACCGAAGGAATGAATCGAAACAGGGAGGTATTCAACTCTTCAGGAGGCGGACTATTTCAAAATGGAAGTCTGCTTATTATGGTTGACGAAGGATCAGCATCGGCCTCCGAAATTGTTGCCGGTGCCATACAGGACAACGACCGCGGGACGATCCTTGGCCGGCGCTCCTTTGGAAAAGGATTGGTGCAGGAACAGATTAATTTCAAAGACGGCAGCGCCCTCCGGCTTACCGTGGCGCGGTATTATACGCCCACAGGCCGCTGCATCCAACGTCCTTACAAAAACGGATTGGATGCCTATAACAGCGATTACATGCACCGTTTCCTGGATGGGGAACTGGAGAATCCCGACTCCATCAAATTCCCCGATTCGCTCAAATTTAAAACCCCGAAAGGTAAAATCGTTTACGGCGGTGGAGGGATCATGCCCGATATCTTTGTCCCGCTCGAAAAAGATTCCACCCTGAGATATTACAACCTTTGTATCAACACGGGATTGGTGTATCAGTGGGCCTTTGATTATACCGACCGGAACCGGCCCCTGTTGCACCGGTTTAAGAATGTGGAACAGTTCGACCGGTCGTTTGTCATTTCGGAAACGATGTATACCGATTTTATCAAATATGCCGATAAGAAAGGGGTCAAACATCTGGGCAAGGATCTCTCAAAATCCGACCGCTATATCCGCACGATGCTGAAAGCTTATATCGGACGAAATATCTTGGATAATAAAGGTTTTTTCCCGATACTGAATACAATAGATCCGGCGTTTAACAAGGCGGTGGAGATAATGAGGTTGTGAGATGGTGAGATGGTGAGATGGCGAGGAATAATGTAAAAATGAAAAATTATCCAGCATCCTGCATCCTGCATCCAGTATCTGTATCCTGCAATCCTGCATCCTGCCTTTTGCATCCTGCATCAATTTTTATTATCTTTGAGTTTTTAATTGAGTATTAACCTTTAAATCAACGTAAAATGACACATGAACTTCCAAAACTTCCATATGCATTGGATGCATTGGAACCCTATATTTCAAAGAGAACGATCGAATTCCATTATGGAAAACATCACCAGGCGTATGTCAACAACCTAAACAAGCTGATCGCCGATACCGAATTTGAAAATGCCACACTGGAGGGGATCATTCACAAAGCCACCGGCGGGATCTTCAACAACGGCGCCCAGGTGTGGAACCATACTTTTTACTGGAACTGCTTGAAGCCACAAGGTGGTGGTGAACCGGCCGGTAAACTGGCCGAGACCATTGTCAGGAACTTCGGATCCTTTGGCGAATTCAAGGAAAAGTTCTCGACAGCGGCAGCAACGCTGTTTGGTTCCGGCTGGGCCTGGCTGATCAAAAAGGATGACGGCAAGCTGGAGATCGTCCAGGAGAGTAACGCCGGCAATCCGCTGAAATATGGCGCCACCCCGCTGCTAACCTGCGATGTGTGGGAACATGCTTACTATCTCGATAAGCAGAACCTTCGTCCCGATTACATCGCCGATTACTGGAAGCTGATCGACTGGAATGCTGTAGCGGTACGACTTTAAGAAATTTACGATTTACGATTCAATTTTGATCGTTTATCTTGATTATGAACAGTTAGATTGAGCCGAAGTGTAAACCATTCGACCGAATTCACTTTAGCAACAGCACTGAAGGAGCATAACATAGTTTCCGACAGCAGAATCTTTGCGAACACATCTCACGTTACAGCGGATTCAGCAAACAGAATTATAAATTCAAGGATCGAAGATTCCTCGTGGTTTGCCGCGAGATCTTCAATCTTCACATTAACTTGAAACCTCTATTATGAAAAAGTTTAATCTCCTGTTAATCACTATCCTCCTAATTTTCTCACAGGAGATAAAGGCGCAGTTCTTTGACGAGGTGATGAAAGCAATTTCACCTGTCCAGGGAGGATTGACTGAGAGCGATGCCGTTGAAGGTATTAAAGAAGCCCTGATAAAGGGAACAGGAGAAAGTGTTTCGGTCGTTTCAAAATTGAATGGCTATTTCGGGAACCCGGAGATAAAGATCCCATTTCCACAGGAAGCCCGCACCATTGAGTCGAAACTTAGAGCATTGGGACTTGATAGCCAGGTCGACGAAGTGATCCTTTCCATCAACCGTGCCGCCGAGGATGCGGCAAAAGAGGCGGGACCCATCTTTGTCGCGGCGATCCGGAACATGACCATTTCCGATGCCATCCAGATCGTGAAAGGGAGTAATGATGCCGCAACCCGTTATCTTGACCGTACGACATCCCCCGCCCTGAAAGCAAAATTTGGCCCGGTAATCAAGGCCTCGCTCGCCAGGGTTGATGCAACCCGTCTCTGGACCGATGTCATCAATACTTATAACCAGATCCCTTTTGTCACCAGAATGGATCCCGACCTGGCAGGTTATGTAACCGACAAAGCCATTGCCGGACTGTTCACCATGATTGCGAAGGAAGAATTGAAGATCCGGAAAGATCCTGTCGCCAGAACGACAGAAATACTCAAAAAGGTGTTTGGGGGATGAAGGCTCGATGGTCGCTTCACTCCGATAAAAGCTCGCTGTGCTCGCTGATCCTGGATGGTCGCTTCGCTCCTGATGCAAGATGCAGGATCCAGCATCGGCGAGCCCAGTGAGCCTTACGGATTTACCGGACTGTTATACAACGCCTGGCTCTCCAGTAGCTTTAACATCGACTGCATTTCTACACCTTGTAGACTACCGACGCCCTGCAGATTACCGGCACCCTGAAGGTTTCCTACGCCATTGACTACATTCAGCTGATTTACCGCCGAAACGATTTGGTCATCGGGATTGACAGTCGTTGCATATTTCGTTAACCTGCTCAGACTGGTACGTTCGCCAAGTATGGCAGCAGTCATCAGGTTGGTCACCAGTAACTGGTCGCGGAACCGTTGCAGGGGTTTTGTGTCTTCCATGTTTTTCTTTCGCGATTTCACCTTTTCGATATACTTATCAATGTCCATTGCCGCAATCTCGAGTACCGAATCACGCTCCACCACCTGCAGGATAAAAATCCCGAAATCGCGCAGATTTTTCTCTACATCAACGGATTGGTCTGCGGATTCGCTATTATAATAAAAGGTCTCCAGCATCTTTCCGGTCGACACAATGCCAGCATTATTATTGGCAAGAAATGTACTGAAATCCTTTAATGCAAGCAACGGCTCGTTATATTCGCGATTCATCATGATTGGATGATATTGAAGATCCAGCAGGGAGGAGTCGATCTGTCTGCAGGTTTTAGTGTTGAATTGTGCGAAAGAGGCCAGACCCCTGATCAGTTTCCTGAGTTGAGTCGTGTCCCTGACAAATTCACTTCGCAACTGAATGTCCTTTTCCGACATGGATTGTTTGTGATATTTTTCAACTTTGCCAATTGTACCGCGTGTCAGTTGATTGCCTACCTGCGGAAAAAATAAGGCGACGATAACAAGGATCACCGCCAGCGTTGCGACGATGATCAGAATGGTTTTGGTTTGTTTTTTCATGGATAATAAGGGCTTTCTTGAATTAAATACAACAAGAGTTGGAATAAGTTGGTGAAAGATACGAAAAAATGTTTTGTGAAGAATATTTCTCTGACAGAAGTAGGCTCGCTGTACTCGCGATACAAGATGCAGGATACAAGATAAAAGCTCGCTGCGCGCGCAGATGCTTGATGCTGGATACTGGATAGAAAGTCACATTTTGATATTTATTTGTATCGATATATACTTTTTTATCGGAAGTAGTGTTTTGATACAAATCTGATTGTTTGAAATATTCGTGATAATCAGGGTTATCTGAGCTGTGTATGATCATCAGGGATATTCCGCCAACCATTAAAAAACTTGGAAAGATGAAAAAAATCATGATCATGCTGATCTGCTGGTCTTGCACCCTGGGGGCCTTCGCCCAGGATATACCAGCAACAAATGAGTCCACCAATCCGAATGGGATCAATACCATTTTTGGAAAAACCAATGGGATCTCGAAAATTCCGCTGGGTTATTTTATCGAAATTGATGGGGGATTTACCCGGTTCGGTCATAAGAGTGTCTTTCTTCCCGGGATGAGTATGGGACTGATCCTCAATCATCATTGGACCGTAGGGCTAACGGGCACTTTTATCGGCAATCCCATGGGAATGCGTTTTCATAACAAGTATTATAACAACGACCGTGATTCCACCGGATTTAATCGACATGGACATAACTTAAGCGGCGGTTATGGCGGAGTTTTACTGGAGTATACCCTGTTTCCCAAATCACGGATCCATGTTGCCTTTCCTCTGATGTTAGGTAGTGGAACCTTATCTTACTCCCATCGGGACCATGATAATGATACCACCTTTCTTTATGATGAAGGACATCACCACCACATGTCGGGGAATCATTTCTTTGTCATCGAACCTGGGGTAAGAGTGGAATGCAACGTGATCAAGACGCTCCGGATCGGGTTTGGTATCAGCTATCGATATGCTCCTGACCTGGGCCATTTTCGCGCTCCTTCCGATCTGATCAACCAGTTCAACGCCAAACTCAGCTTACGTTTCGGGAAATTCTGAAGATGTTACAGGGATTTATCTAAAAACCAACTGGTATATTTCCTTTTGAATATCAATTGACGAGCCCAGAGATGCACGATCATTTTAATGTCCCCGTGATTTATACCTTAATCTTATCTCAGCTTCCCTGTTTTTATCTGCGATAAATATGATGGTTTTACCATCATCGAGGATTACGGGATATTTGTTTGTTATTGAACCGGATAATAGCTTTGAAGGAGGAATTCCTCCCCGATGATCTGACAATCCCATTCTATTATCATAAGCGTCATTTTTCATGTTATGCCGGTTTTTTTTCATTACTCCAAGTAAATATATTAAATATAAATTGATTTCTTACAAGATACGCAACTATTTTGGTTATATGAATATTTATTTATAGAAAAACGCATGCAAGGGGTTTTTCCGGGAAAGAAAACTCTTTTGAAAGGATGAGGGTCGCTGCGCTCCCAATGAGCTCGCTGCGCTCGCTGATGCTGGATGTAGGTTCGCTACGCTCACGATGCAGGGTCGCTGTGCTCCCGATCCAGGATGCTGGATCCAGGATAAGTAATGAAAGACTGATTTCCTCTTTTAAAAAGGGGGCACTCTTAAAAAATGTTAAATCGGGTTTTTCACCTGCATTTATTGTTACTTTTGATCAGTTACATTAAAGTAAAAAGTTTAATGTTGACCTCTCTGCTTTACGCAGAGCTCTAAAAGACGGCACCATGTGTTCCGTCATACCACAATGGTGGTTAAAAAAGGTGAATAACCCCTGTCGAACCGATAGGGGTTTTTCAATTATACACGGTAGGTGATTGTTGACGATACTAAGGAAATTACGGCAGGATAGCACTGACCGTTTAACCGCAAGCATTAGGTACAATGTCACCCCCTCAAGGAATTCGGATTTTCTCTTCGCTGTATCAAAGAATGAATTCCCGCATGGCACACTTTAAGCGATTCATTATTTATGAGAAGGTGATTTGAGTTGATCCTGTTTCCTGATTATTTTAATTCTGAATCGGCCATCGGTGACTTCTTTCGAAAGCCCCGTCCTGGTGCGAATAACACCTGAAAATGTACCGGTTAAAGTATCATCTTTTTTATTGGTAATTCTAATATCAAGGGGTTGGCTGATAGAACTACAAGTATAGTTACATGAATCATTTGGGCCAAATGTTGTATCCGAATTGCAATTAAAATTCAGTAACTGCAACTCGCAATAAGGAAGGGGTTTGTTTAAAGGCAGTGAGTCTAACCATGAGTCTAAAAAATACAGCGCAATGCCTTGAGTCGGGATTTTTGCATTATTTCTATGTATGCTTATAAAACCAAATGAATAAGCAACATTTGAAAGTGTGTCCGGTAAATTTGTATCATTATAAAACGGGTAAATAAAAGTAAATGAATCGGAACCAAATTTACCACTAACAAATTCTCCTTTGGGAATGTTCTGTTCGGGTGTGGATTGGTCTTTTTTGCAGGAAAATACAATCAAAAGCCATGAAAGTACAATCAGGATGTTGAATTTCATAATAAGAATTTTTATTGTTGATAATAATTGAAGAAAGATTATTTGTCATACCAAGGGGGGGGGTACTGCATTTAAAAAATAAAAATTCCTGTTCGTCGAGCATCAAAAACCATTCTTATGAGCAAACGCAGCCGGGGCAGGTATTATTTTATTATTTCGCAACAATTCCCTGAAATACTGTACAAAATTTGATTATGGGGCCTTTGTTATCAATAGAATAGTTTGTCCGCTTGTTTCATATTTTCTTGTTTTACACAAAAAGGAACAGAAGATGGGGTTGATTTTGCGTTTTTTACAAACCATACTCATCGCTTCATGTTATTTTGGATTTTCCGTGAAAGGTTTCTTACATGTCGTGAAAACCAATTAGGTCTCCGCTGCTTCACGAAGTAAATTCGTGTGAAAATCAAAAACAACATACCATGAAAACATTATATCTCTATACAACGGCGTGGGTTATTCAATACCCACATTTCTAAATGATAGCTATAATGGCGATATATTTACCAATGGAGTGATAGGGATACCCGTAGGTGTTCATTTCATTGAGAAACGCGGTTTTTCATTTTCGGTTGAAGGTGTTCTGGCCATGATGTATTACAAGGTATATACCTTTCCCGATAAGTTCGTTCCGCTCGCTGATACTGGATGATAGATGGAAGATCGGAAATAAATCAAAATTGCATTATCCCAGAATTTTTTCAATCCTGGGCAGCAACATTGGGACATCAATTGCAACCGTTTGAAAAACAATGTTCAAATCCACATCAAGATAATCATGGATCAACTTATCGCGCATGCCAGCCATGTCTTTCCAAGGGATTTCAGGATACTTTTCTTTGAAAGCATCAGAAATTCTTTTTGTGGCTTCTCCCATGATCTCGATTTGCCGGATACAAGCATCTTGTTTCTGAATATCTTCCAGGAATGCTTCCTTAGAGACATTTGAAACATAATGAACAATTCTTTTCAGGCTATTCTCAATGTGTTCCAGATAAATAGTGTCGTCTTTCATGCCTGGAAAATAATTTTTAGATCAGCCTCAATATAACTTCGGAGCTTTTGATTTTTGATGGCTCCATCTGTAACCAGATCGACTTTGACTCCTAAAAGTTCTGATAATTCCCTTTCAATCCGAACCAACTGGAACAAGGAAATAGATGTATTCAGGTTAATTAAAATATCTAGGTCACTGTTAGGCCTGTTTTCCTCCCTGGCGTAAGAACCGAAAATGCCAATTTTTATAGGACTAAATGGCCTGAGATGATCAATGATAATTCTATATTTTGCCGGATCGAGCATCGGTTTAACTCATTTTAACAAAAATACAATATTTTGATCATTTCATGATAGCGTTTTCCCTTTTTTATGAATGTGTTCAACTGTGTCACATTTCCCCCCGATTAAAACCACAAAGCTTTTTTAAAAGGTTCCACTGATTGGAAGTGTTTTGAATTGTCTGACCCGGGAGCTATATTTGTAACCACAACCATGTCCTACCATGACGCACAACCAAAAGCAACGGCTTAAACAAAAGATCAGGAGAATCAGAACTGCTCCGGTATCCGAAAAGCGAAATCCATGATACGAATTAAAATCTGCTGTATTGGTTCGATAGCAGAGTCCCAGATAGCCATCTCTTTTGGGGCTTCGGCAATCGGACTCGTCGGAAAAATGCCAAGTGGTCAGGGCCCGATTAGCGATGATTTGATCCTGCAGATAGTAAGATCCGTCCCACCGCCTGTTGCCACTTTCCTGCTGACCAGTGAGACCACCATTGACGGAATTATTATACATCACCAAAGGGTTTATACCAGTACGATCCAGATCGTGGACAAGCTTAAGAAGGGCACTTATGGAGAGATCAAAACGAAGTTGCCCGGTATTAAGATCGTTCAAGTCATCCACGTTCGTAATGATCGATCCATCGAGGAAGCCCTTGAAGTTTCGGAAAAAGTTGATGCATTATTGCTGGATAGCGGGAATCCGGATTTGGCACTCAAAGAACTGGGCGGTACCGGACGAACCCACAATTGGGAATTAAGCCGGAAGATCGTTGAACAAACCAAGGTGCCGGTTTTTCTTGCCGGTGGGTTGCATTCCGGGAATGTCAGAAAAGCGATTGACCTTGTTCAACCCTTTGGCGTAGATGTGTGCAGCGGTGTTAGAACAGACGAAAAACTTGACCGGAAAAAGCTGGAGGAATTCTTTAAGGCGGTCTGTGGATAGTTTGGCAGTACCCGGCAGAATTGACCGGATACAGGATCAAAGTCGCTGCGCTCTGATGCAGGATAAAAGCTCGCTGCGCTCGCTGATACTGGATGCTGGATAATAAATCAAAATCGTAAATCTAAAATCATCACTGTCTGTAATTATTTTTTTCCCGTTCACAGGGGATGATATTATTTTCTGTTTTTGAATATGAAATTGATTGAAATCTCTTAAAACAATCTCTGTGAGCGCAAAAGGATTATTTGTCACCTTCGGAATTGCATTGGTTTTCATGCCTTCTCTAATTCATTTTCTAAAAAGATGGAAAAGAAAATTCCGAACGAAGGTGAAGTTGTCAGAGCCTGTGATTCGCTGTGGTATTAAGGGATTGATGTTTCGCATGTGCGGGTGACCGATGGGGCAAAGATCGGCCGGAGTCAAAAGTACAGCATAGTCTACCCGGCCGCGTGGGTGAGGTTTGTCGAAGAGGAGCTGTTTCCTTATACTTATGCTCTACCTGGGTTACCTTATTGCATTTTTCACCATTTTGCATCTTGCATTTCACCATCTTACCATTTTACTATTTTGCCTTGTTCCCCGCCCCTATCAATTGTTCAACAATTTCGACGGCGTCCTGAACATACTTAACACAGGAAGTTTGAAATAATTCCAGTTCTTCGATCTGTTTTAGCTCTTCCGGATCATTCATATTGAAACCCCGGAGCAATTCCCTGCAATTAACAGAACCATTTCTTTTCCGGAATTCTGTGAAGAATTCAATGACTTTGTCGTAGGTAAATTCTTTTTTCGTAAGATCATCATTCAAGCCCCTTCCGAAGATCAATCCTATGACCATCAATGCACCGGTAACTGCTCCACAGGTGAATTGCTGCCGTGCCATACCGCCACCGAAAGCATTACCGATCTTAAGACATTGGTCTACGGTCAGACCCATATCTTTCCCAAAAACCGTAAATACTGACTGGGAACAAGTAAACGCATCGGCAAAGTAAAGAGTAGCGTCTTCTTGCCGGGTCATAGGATTATCCATTCTGTTTGGGGTGTTTATTAAGAGACTGTAAAAATACAGATTTATACTTGAAGATGGTCGCTGCGCTACCCATGAATTTAAGCTTATAGGTAAATTTTGTAATTTTAACTTATGAATCAGAATATCGGAAAATGGATAATATTACTTGGATTGGGGGTTGTCCTGATAGGGGTGGCTGTTTATTTCTTCCACGACAAATTGAATTGGTTTGGCAGGTTACCGGGTGATATCAGGATTGAAAGGGATAATTTCAGGTTTTACTTTCCTATCACAACAATGATACTCGTGAGTGTAATAGTTTCATTCCTTATTTATTTGATCCGGAAGATATTCGGGTAACCGGTATATAAATCCTGTTTGTTGATGAATTTTAGATCCGATGGAAGGAGAATTGAAAAAGAAATATGAATAATGGTTGCTCCCGGTATAGAAGATGAACATCGCTTTCATAAGGTTTTATGAAGAACTGAATGATTTTCTTCCTCCTTTAAAACGGAAGGTAGTTTATCCGGTTCATTTCAAGGATAGTCCCAGCATTAAAAGCATTATTGAATCGGAAGGAATTCCCCATACGGAGGTTGATTTGATCCTGATCAATGGGAATGCAGTCTCCTTTAAGGAAAAAGTCAATCCGGATGATCAAATTTCTGTTTATCCGGTATTTGAATCCTTCGATATTTCTCCCATCAATGTGATCAGATTGAAACCACTTCGTGACCCGAAATTCGTGCTGGATGTTCATCTGGGGAAGCTCGCCCGCTACCTGAGGATGCTGGGCTTTGATTCGGTTTATGATTACCGGTACAATACTGATGAGATTTTAAGGATATCGATCCTGGAAAAACGGGCCATTCTCACAAGAAACAGAAAACTTTTGATGAAAAAAGAGTTGGAAATGGGTTATTGGGTAAGGTCTGAAATGAGCTTTAATCAGGTGTCGGAGATCATCCAAAGATTTGATCTAAAGAACCAGATAAGGTTGTTTTCCATCTGTACGATTTGTAATGGAAGACTTCAGCCGGTTGAAAAAGAAACGGTAATGAACCAACATCCGGGATTCAAATTCTACCCTGGAACCGCTTTTTACCAATGTAATGATTGTTTGCATACATTTTGGTATGGAACACATTGTGAAAGGTTTAAGAACGCTGTCACTGAAAGGGTATGAGTAGATTTACCGTATTGTTATAGTCAATTGGCGGACGAGTACTTGCACAAGTGTTTTTTTAGATTTACTTTTGTTTAAAATAGGGATATGCAAAGGATTTTAGAAGATAATATGGAGAGGATTAAAACATTATGCACAATGTATAATGTTAAGTCCTTGTTTGCATTTGGTTCTGTGTGTACTGATAAATTCAATGACCAAAGTGATATAGACTTATTGATTGCTTTTAATTCCATGGATTACGGTGATTACGCGGACACATACCTTACTCTAGCTGATAAATTTGAAGAATTATTCAAGCGCCCTGTAGACTTAATAACTGATAAGTCGCTATCAAATCCATTTTTCATTAATTCATTGAACCAGACAAAGACCTTGCTGTATGAATGATGAGATTCGGAAGTTTTTATTTGATATTCAAGTCTCGATTGATTCAATTGAAAAATATCTTGGAGACAAAAGAGACTTCAACGTATACAAAGCCAATAAAATGTTAAGAAGAGCTGTCGAACGTGAATTCGAAATAATTGGCGAAGCGTTAAATTGCATAGACAAAATAGATTCTGAGATTGAGATTTCCAGTAAAAGGCAGATTATTGGTATGCGCCATAGAGTGATTCATGGTTATGATAAGATTGATGATGAATTAGTCTGGGGTACAATTGTGAGACATTTACCTATTCTCAGATCTGAAGTTTCAAGACTGATTCAATAAATCCAATTGGCTGTAACAAAGTCTATGGGGCAAAAGCGGCTTATGTGGAAAAACAACAGACGGTCACGTCTAAAAGTTGTCCTGGCGGAAAAATTCACAACTCGCTCTCCGCTCCTGCTCATAACCTCGGAACGTTGTCGACACCCTTAGTATTGCAGTGGTTGCTGTTGTTCCCGGAGTAATCTTTAAGATTGATTTTTCAAAGAGTATGGAAAGCCAAGTCTCTGCTATTTAACTGCTTTAGCCTTTGCCTGTGTCGGTGCATTGGCAGGGATTCTTGCACCTACCCCTGTCTCTGAATAGCAAACGGTCTGACATTGAAAAAGATAATCATGACTTCAGGATTTTTTTCAATTATTCTACCATCTCCTGTTGAATATTGAAAAATCCGAATTACATTTGGTTCATGATAGGAGTGTATGTAGTATTCAGAACCCTTCAAAACATGACCATCCCCACAACATTCTCCTCTGTTTTCCCGCTCGAAATTACTATTTTATAAACGATTGATGACAATCAGGTCAAGTTTCTGAAAGGGGGTCAGTAATCATACAACAAATTTAACGGATTGTCATTTGAAAACCAATACACTGAATGCAGTTGTGTTTTTTACTCATGGCTCATGGATTAACAAAGTTTTCCTTTTGGCTGAAATAAAAAAACCTGCCAGCCGAAGGGGAATAGTGAACTTTACACGTAACAAATAAACTTTAACCACATTATACACTTAAAACGATAACATCATGATTGGAAAATTTCTTTGGATAATTGATAACGGGCATGGCAAAGCCACACCCGGAAAGCGTTCCCCTTTACTGGACGACGGACGCCAGTTACTTGAGTACGAATTTAACCGTGACATTGTCAGCCGGTTAATGGCGCTAATGGAAACCGACGGGCTGAGCTCCCACAACCTGGTACCGGAGGTGGAAGGTGATATTTCCTTGTCGGTCCGTGTGGACAGGGCCAACAAGATGCAGACACCGCTGCAGAAGCTCTATTTGTCCATCCATGCCAATGCAGCCGGCGATGAATGGAGCAACGCAAACGGTATCGAGACATTTTGCTTCCGGTTTGCCTCCAGATCGGAAAGGCTGGCCAAAATATTCCAGAGCAACCTGGTCACGACGGTGGGATGGCGTGACCGTGGGGTAAAAGAAGCCGATTTTTATGTGCTGAAGTACACTAAAATGCCGGCCATACTGACCGAAAACGGGTTCTACAGCAACCCCGATCAGTGCGGGAAACTGCTATCCCCCGAATGGAGGGATTACATTGCCCAAGCACACCTGCAGGCCATCCGGGAGACAGAAGAGGCGGGATATAATTTCTAGAAGAACCCAGGCATAAATTTTTGTTATCAGACAGACCAATGGGAGTCTATTTTATCCGTGTGATCTCTGAAAATACGACTGAAACTGCTAAGATCATCAAACAGTAAGCATGAATGAGCGCCTGAGTTTGCGCTGTGCCGTGTTTTTTAATCAAAAAAACGGTAATTGATCATTAGACAATCAGAAGATTATAAGACTCAAAATAGTTTAATAGCAATCAGAAATTTCTTTAACACCCTTTTGTTTATATATATAAACTTTCTATATTTGGTCGATGATAGGCGACAGGAAGGAAACAGGTTAGCTGCCAGATTGTTAAAAATGGCAAAATATGAAAACGTGTTGACAAGAAGATTTTTATACCTCCTCCGTACGTTAATTCTAACTTTTTCAGGTGCATCCCTCTTTGCCCAGATCTTAAAGATATTCAAAAACAGGGAAGATATTGATCCGGAAAAAGCATTGATTTTAACAACACCTGTTGATCCTGATGAGATTCTTGTGAATTTTTTACACAAAGAAAAAATCCATAAATCGAATCATCTTGTCCGGAAATAAACGTGAAAACCTTAATGTTCCTGATTATGAAAAAGTTATTGATTTCTCTCATCGTTTTTCTGGGACTTATCCAGACAAGTTTCGGACAACAAAAGACTTCCCGGACAGATACGATAAAAAATAAACAGGAAGGGGTGGTTGTCATAACAACCACTGTAAACCTGCCCGGGATCTCAAATAGTTCTCAAAATAAAACAAGTGATACTATTCAATCCCACTCTGTGTTACTACTTCCGGTTGTTGAATCAATTGTTTCCCTGCGCCCCAAGCGGCATAATAACAATGTAGTGATCGGAGATTACATCATCATGAAAATCGATAACCATAAACGGTTTAATGCATTGCGCGATTCACTGGAACGTGTAGCTACTGTTGATTCGTCCGGACTTGTGATCCTTTACATAAACGGGATACCCATCAGGGATATCCTATGTATCAATGAAAATCCGGAAACAAAGGAATTCGTATTTTTTCTTGATCGCAATTCAAAGGAACTTCACCGGTTCTATCCCTTTTTCACTACCATGTTTTCGGGGGTTTACCTTAAACTGTCACTTGGTTTCCCTAACGGACCTTCGTTGCCAAATATCAAAGACTATAAGGGTACCCATATGAAATATGTCAGTGTTGGTGCACTCATATCTGCCCTTATGATGATTGTGATTGTACTGGGTATCGTTTTCTTTCTTTCCCGTAAAACCGATCTTATCCGTGTCGGTGACAACCAGAGTCAATTTAGCCTTGGACTTGCACAATTGATTTTCTGGACGGTGATCATTGCATCTTCTTACTTCTATCTTTGGATTATCAGCAAAACCCCCGGATCACTTACGGATAGCACCCTTATCTTGCTGGGGATTAGTATTACAACAACCGCAGGATCCAAACTGGTTGATTTCCGGCGTAAAACCCCGGTACCTGTTCATGTGCCATCCCGTGGATTCTGGGTCGACATGGCTTCCGATAGTGTCGGATACAGTGTGCATCGTTGCCAGATGATCCTCTGGACCATTATTCTGGGAATCATCTTCGTACAAAAGGTTATCGCGGAGCAGCAGATACCAGCTTTTGATGAAACGCTTCTCGCCCTCATGGGCATCAGCTCAGCCGGATTCGTCGGGTTAAAGACTATGGAAAATACCGTAAAGGAGGGAGAAGGGCCAGATTCCAAGAAAGGAATTTGATAGTACCAAATTCACCGCCCCTTGGGGCGGAATTGAGGTCCGGAGCTTGCCCTGTAGTTTATACCATTGATTTCCAATCTTTACAAAACCACGGTTTTTCAGGGAAATTATCCATAAAAAACGCTATTTGATTATTAATTGTTCTGGTCTTTGGTTGAACCATTGAAATAGATGTTGTTTATCGAAACTGGAATGCGGATTCCTACGAAGTAGTATCCAAGGTTAGCATTGAAATTAAACCCCCATCCTGCCTGGAGATAATCGCGTAAAACACTTAAACACAAACCCGTGGAAATCTCAGGTATGTCGTCTTTATTGAAATCAAATACAGCAAAGTTCAGTCCTAGTCCAACATCGATAACATTACGATAGATGGGTTTTCTTGAACGGAATTTATATAAAGTACTGTAGGAAGGTCCGTTGGGTGGCGCTTCACCGATCCTCGTCACCGGCCAGGCGAAGTCGTATGCAACAGCCATATTGATGTGGGGTTCGGCAGCAAGCAGGTTGAGGTAAATCACTTCAAGGTCTTTTGCTTTGGTCAGAGAGGGGGTTCCGGCTCCCACTTTAAGGATAACCTGATCTCCCGGATCTCGTTTTCCGGTAAACTTAAGCGAAAATGATGTAGATGACGGAACGACATCAATAGCAAGTTTTTTAACCTTATCTCCGAATGTCAGTAAGTCGCTGTTGAATTTAGCGCCATTAACCATTGTATTCAGGCCGGATAATACAACTGAGAATTTTGTTTCGATTGTTTGTGGCAGGGATGATACTTGAAGTACCAGTTTATTAACAGAATCTTTTAAATTGGCTGACGCATTTTTCAGTATGAACTGAACCTTAATTACACTTTCTTTTATTTTATCGAATTGAGCTGAGGTTTGGGATATCAACTTTTGTTGGTCTTTATAAAATCTCATTAGAAGTTGAAATTTGTCGGTTTCTATGATGTTGCCGTTTTTATAGGATTCAATCCACTCCTTAACGAACATTTTATAATCTTTTACGGACGATTCAATTTTTGTCAGCTGTTCTTTCAGATCCTTTTGGGTATTTGAGGACTTTTCGATGAGGTAGTTTACCGTATTAAATATTTTAATGATAGAATCATTTACCGGACCAATTACACCAAGCAGCATTTCGCGGTAACCTGCTCCGATTTCATTGAATATTTCATCATACGACTTAGCATTATCGCTAAGCATATTATGCATGGATTCAAGTTCTTTGATTTGAGTTTCATCTAATTGAAGATTAACTGTTTTCCATTCATAATATTTTCCCATTGGATATTCATCAAATCCGTCAAGGTGGATGCTGTTTGCTCCAGACTTTGTAATAATCCATGCACCAACTTGTACAAAAACACCTTCTGAATTAATAGCTTGGTTTAACTGCTGGTTTAGAAAGTTTTGCATTTCTTTAACCTGGTCTTCGAATATCTCCGCTATTGATTTGTAATCATCGAACATTGCATTTGCCTTTTTATACAGCCAAGGGTTCTTATAGGTGTATGCCTTCAGAAAATCATCCTCTGCTTTAGCAAGAGAGTTGAGACTCTGTTCAAGCATCTCCAGATCTGTAACAGAACCGGTCCTGTTATATGCCCGCAAGCTGTTATTGAAAGTTGTCGATTTTACAAGGAGCGTGTCTGAAAAGCTTTTGAGGTTCTTCAATGCAGTCAAGAGAGAATCGACCCTTATATTACCTGTTGTAATATTTTTATTGATTTTCTCCTTTAGCATTTCTTTGTTAATTTGAATATCAATTACACTGTTAATATCCACATAGTATACACTCTTGCCTTTGAGCGGATAAATCTTTTTTCCAACTGTTGGAATCTCTTTTAAGTCAAGTATTTGTCCATGCAGGACAATTGAAATACAAAAGAAGATCAGAACACAAGTCCACTTTGATATGTTTGTATGTGTTTTCATAATGGTTATCCTATTTCGGCCTTCCTGAATGATTTATCTATACTAACATTATCCGGATTTATTTCACCAGGTAAGATGATATCACATGCTTTATCTGCCATAGTTACCGTAAAGAAATATGGAAGTGTTTCCGGTATTATTAATCCTTCAGAATGTGAAAACAGGGAGCTTAAGATTTTATCAACAAGTTTAGGATTACGTATCCATACAGCTCGCCGAATACTCTTCCTGGCGTAAGCAACCCGGTCAGCTTTCTGAATGAGATCAATACACCAGTTATCGTTTCCTACAACAATCCCAAGAACCACTGCCTGATCATAAATCAAACTGTTCATTAAACGATCGGCAAGTTCTTTATCATCTGTGGGTATAATTGTTGTGATTTTTAGTTCCATGACTTTATGTTTTTAATTGGGTTTATTGTGCATGTTGTTTTTAGCAGAATCGGATCGTTGTTGCATTTTATTTCGGAGCTTAAGCCCCTTTTCTAATAATAGTTTAACATAGAAAGTGAGTTCATTGGAGCTTAAGATTCCAATCATTTGTTATCTAACACCAAAAATAATATCAAATATTGAAGACTTGAGCCTGCTCCGAAAAGTCTGCGAAAAAGGTTTGCAGCCAATCGACCCACCCCCAACCCCTCCCTTGAAAAGGGAGGGGAAAAGCGCCACCATACCCAATAACAAGATATACAGTATTTTGCCAGAGCAGAGATGCTCCCCTCCCTGTGGGCAGGGAGGGGCTGGGGGTGGGTAGATTTACCATAAGCTACTTTTCGGAGTGGCCTCAACGTTTGATAATTATAAAGATCAAAGATACACAATGTTAAATTAAAGTTCTACTTCAGGTCCCGGGAATCAGTCCTTGCTTTTTCGGGCGTTTCTTCCTGAAAAAATTCATGTATACCGATAGGGCAAGCGCTAAAAAATAAAATGTAGCGGTAAGTGCATTAACCAGCATGGCATCCGGACGAAATCCGGTAAATCTTCCAACCAGATAACTGATATAAGAATCCGGTAAATCGTGCTGACCAAGTTTATGGAGGATCTCCCAATGCCATTCGGTGAACGGGCAAAATCCGATCCCATAGAATATTCCCAGGATGAACCATGAACCCCCGGTGAGCAGCAGCGTTACAAGATTAGCCTTCCGCAGGGGCCTCCAGATCCAGCCCAAAAGGTTAAAGAGAATAAGAGAAGTATGAAAAACAACAAAAAAATAATCCGCCATCAGGACCATTCATTTTTTCAAAGTTAAGCCAATTTAAGATTAATCCGTCAACCATCTCCACAGACTATATATCAAAACTTTTTACGACATTGCAATCCAATGATCAGGGAACATATAATGGAGCCTGTTTGATGCCGGTTTGACAGAAACCTTAAAAATTAAATCATGGAAGAATTAAAGGATAGCAACGACAGATTAAAAATTGATGGAATTCCATCAAAGCGTCTTATTTCAAAAAGAGATATCGGTATTGAAGCATTCGAATTGGGGGATGGAAATTTACTGCTTGAAGCAACTTTATTAGACCCATATCATCTGATCCGGTTAGATATCGAGATTGAACCACAGACCAAAACCATTAGGAATGCCCGAAGCACGTACACGAATTATCCTCATGCTTCCTGTTATTTGGTTGCAGAAAAGGCAAAGCTTATGATCGGGTTGAAGATTGAACGGGGAATTACAAAAATGATTTCACAAAGAATTGGCGGAAGTGAGGGATGTGTTCACCTGAGAGAATTAGCCCTTGAGACGATTAATTTTGCTGCTACCACATTGATTGGTTATGATAATGGATTCGGCTTGATGAGCCGGGATTTTAATCTTCTTGCTGAGACCCGGCGATTTGAAATTTCCAAGAAACTTCTTAAAAACACCTGTTTTATTTACAAGGGAGAGTAGGCGGATTTCAGTCCGCGTGAATTGAAACATTACGCACTTTTGCATAATGCCGACATCCGCGAGCTTGAAGCAGAAAAGATCATATCATCAGACAGAAATAGGATTTAATTCTGTAAAACCCCTATTTCCCCTCCTTTCTCAACTTAAATATCCGGTATATCAGTTCACCAGCAAAGGCCCGAACAACCATCATCTTCGGAGCATATGCCAAAAGCTTGCCAGATCAAAATCCAGGATCACTTTCTCCCCTCTGATATAATGTATCAGCCCTGTCACCCTGTTACTTTGTTACCTTTTCACTTCGTCACGCGTCACATTATTTTACTTTTTCTTAATTTCACCGTATATAGATCAGAAGCAACACAAAACATGATGCCGGAGAATCTTCAGGAAACCATTGGGTGTATCAGGAACGGGGATCATACGGCATTCAAAAAATTGGTAGAGATGTACCAGCAACCTGCATATCGGCTCGCATTCAGGATCCTCGGTAACGAAGAAGAGGCGAAAGACGCTGTCCAGGAAAGTTTCATCAAGATCTGGCAAAAGATCGGTTCTTATGACTCTTCCAGGGAATTCATCCCATGGATGTACCGGATCCTGGCGAACACCTCGGCCGACCGGATGCGGACCATACGCCGGCATGAATGGGTCCCGATCGACCTGGTCTCACAAAAACTGGTGGCCCTACAGCAGCGCGATCAGGGAACCCCAGCCGATAACCATGATCTGGCCATTTTAATCAAAGGACTTGCAGGAAAGCTTCCGGAAACTCAGAAGATGGTTTTCATCCTTAGAGACGTCGAAGGAATGTCGTCGGAAGAGGTGGAAGCAATCACAGAACTGACCGGAAACGCGGTGAAAAGCAACCTTTACCATGCACGGAAGAGCGTCAGAGAGCGACTTTTAAGGATACTTGAAAAAGAAAGGACCATCAAATGAATTGCAGGGATGCCATCGAAATCCTGGACAGGATGATATTTGAGGAGGTTCCGGCAAATGTCAGCTTCATGCAGCATTTGAATACCTGCTCCTCATGCTATCGGGCATATACGGATGCCTTGAAAGCCCGGGAGGTCATGAACCTGGTCCGCAATTCGGAACCGATGCTCCGCGACCCTGGTGAGCTCACCGGTAACATCATGGCTGCTATATCGAAGGGTCCGGTGAAGACATTTGTGGTTCCGCTGCTTCTTACGCGACTGCTTGTCGCCGCTTCGGTTGTCCTTTTCATTTTATTCGGATACGAGCAATACGGCATCGTCAAGAAAATCAGCTCATTGGAAAGACAATGTGTTGAGATTAAACCGGGTTCCCGTTATTCAGACTTGCTGCAACAGGCGTCAACCATGAACATCAACGAGGCCGGGATCTCCTTTTCTGAGTTGGAGAGACGCCTGTACACCGAAAAGGGAAGAACCCCGCTATCAGCCTTATTTATGAAGAAACAATTGGATCAAAGAAATAAAAAATGAAAACACCACACCTGATTTTCGGACTGGCCGTTTTGTTTATGGCCTTAAGCGCCTGCAGGGAGATCACTGTCAGGACCATTGTGAACAACGACGGCACCTTCACGCGCATGATCACCGTCTCAGGCGATTCGGCGGAAGCATTTAAGAAAGATCTCCCGTATCCCCTTGACACCTCATGGGTGATGACATCCAAAAAGGACACGGCAGGCAAAGAAAAGTATATCGTTACCTATACGAAACATTACAAGGATAGCGAAGAACTGGAAGCTGACATCAGCCGTGATACAAGCTGGAAAAAGGAACTGGTGCGCCACATCGATATCAGGAAAAGGTTCGGATTCTTTTACTCTTATATAGAATACAAAGAGGTTTACTCCGCCGCCAATCCCTTCACTGCCCTTCCTTTTAAAGACCATCTGACACCTGAGGATATAGGCTGGCTCACCCGGCGGCATTCCATTCAGATCCCCTCCGACAGCGTTAAAAGTAAGGCTGCTGAAGATAAGGCACTGACATACCTTGTTGAATCGGCCACTGCAGAGGTCGAAAAGCTCCTGACCGATGGAATCCTGAAATTGAATGATCCGCGCCTGGATGCGAAAAGGGTCCCAGAATTCCGCGACAGCATCAGGATCGCCCTTTCAAAAGATAAATTCAGGGAGGGTGCGGCGTTTATCGATGCTTACCGGAAGTGGACCGGTAACACCGTCGTTGATCGCCTCAAAGAACTGCAGCCCCCGTTGTTTCGGGAATTTGAAGGGAAAACCAGATTCCTCGAAAATCTGTTAACGATGGAAGATTTCCATGTAGAAGCCGGGATGCCCGGACTGATCACCGGAACCAATTCCTCCGCTCTGAGCGGCAACCGTGTTACCTGGGATCTCTTTCCGATGGCTTTTCTGCTGGAGGATTATACGATGGTAGTCGAGTCAAGGGTTATCAATGTGTGGGCATTTGTCCTTTCCGGCCTTGTTTTGCTGGGACTAATCAGCCTGCTTGTGGTGAAATCCCTGAAAAGGTAACTCCACTATTAAAAAATCCCCCGTCACGCGTCACGTGTCGCGCGTCACGTTTCCATCATGTCCTATTATTCTTTCCAGGGTCCTGGGTTTATTTTTATTCCTGGTCATTGGTTTTCAGTCGGCACCAACAGGTAGTACCTTAATATAGCTTTGTGAATCAGAACTTGTTCGTATAGCAACAATGGATGAATTGTTGCGGTAGACCATGTAAATGGGATTGCCGTATACACAACAAACGCCTGCAACTGAACCTGGGGGGGTAATTATATTCATTTATAGCGGATGAATTGTCGGAACAGCAATAGGCAATGCTCCCGTTATCATCAAATGTAAAGTCCGAAGTCCGGAATATCACATCGCACTTCACACTTCACACTTCACACTCCAGACTGAGGACTGCTGACTGCCGGTTTCTGACTTGCCGTGAACTAAAAATGCAAAAATCTTGGATATATATTTCGCGATGAAGTTAGTGAACTTAGGCATAGCGGGAGATGTTGTAATTTTAATGAATTAATCAGGATTATAAATATTAAACTTCTTATCCAGCCATCAGGAAAATGAAAACAATTATTTTAATTACCTCAATGACGCTGCTTTTCGGAGCTGTAAAAGCGCAAAAATCGACCCTGGAATTATTACAAGGGAAATGGCAATCCACTAATGATAAAACCAATTTCCTGGTTTTCGAAAATAATCACAGGAAAGAGATTGCGAAAGGAATGGACAAATGGGATGATGAGGAATTCACCTTGTCTGACCGATGTATCAACGATTCCGACAAAGAAAGTGTAGAGGACCGTGAAAAAGACAAATACATATCCTGTAAAGAATCTGACCTCTGTTGGTACATTATCGAAGTTAATTCTACAATGCTTTCGCTTAGTTATTTGTCGCGAGGTAATACGTTGACGTACAAAAAGGTAAAAAAATAACCCGAATCCCTCCGGAAAACAGAGACATATGACCACCCTCATCCGACATAAACAGTACATAGTATATGTCTGAGAATAAAACATCTAATAATCAAACTATGTTCGTACATTCGTGCATTAAGTTACAAAATCAAACTTTATGAAAAAATTTACATTTATTTTCTGGATTTGCATCGGGATTGTCTTCACCGGGATTGCACAAAACCCTCCTGCTTCATCCCCTAAAGGGAACAACCAAAACAACTGGTATCAGATGATGCAGGATCCTTATGCAAACTTTTATGAAACACAGCATGCCTTTTATCAGTTCCGCAAGGAATCGAAAGACCAAAGCACTAAAGGATTATACAAGATGTTCAAAAGATGGGAATACATACATCAATTCCGTGCCGACCGTAACGGCATTCTTCCGCTTCCATCCTATGAACTGGAGCAATACCAGGGCTTTCTCTCGTCCCATCTGACCGATGGCCCAAAAGGCAGCTGGACTGAAGTTGGCCCGCTTACCTATCCGGTGAATGCTACCGCCCCTCAGCCCACCGGTATGGGACGGATCAACGCAATTGCATTTCACCCTACCAACCCGGATATCATCTATGCAGCGGCCCCTTCGGGTGGTATCTGGAAAACCCAGAATGGAGGCCTTTCCTGGACAAACAATTCGGGCAACCTGCCGACTATAGGCGTCTCGGCGATCCTTGTTGATCGGAACAATCCGAACGTGATGTATGCCGGGACCGGTGACCGCGATGGGAATGATTCACCAGGAACTGGGATCTATAAAAGCATTGACGGAGGCCTGATCTGGGCCCCGGCAAATGATGGAATTTACGATAACACAACGGTAGGTATGATGATCATGCATCCGTTTAATCCAGATATCATTCTCGCAGCTACCTCCACGGGAATTTATAAGACCTTGGACGGGGGGTCAAGCTGGGAACTTAACGAGACAGGTCCCATCCCGTACAAGGACATAAAATTCAAACCGGGTGATCCATCCGTTGTTTATGCTGCTGCCGGTGGCAGGTTTTTCCTTTCAACCGATACCGGCGATAATTGGGATGAGGTCACTTTACCGGTCTCAGGTCAACGTTTGGTCATCGGAGTGTCGCCCGAACAACCAAATACTGTTTACGCATGTCAGACAGACGGGATGTTCAAAGGCCTGCTCCGGTCGATACAAAGCGGACAGAATTTCACGGTCCAGTCAACTGCTCCGCTGATCACGGGTTATGCCTGTTTGGGAGGAGATTCTGTACAGCAGTCAAATTATGACCTCTGCATAACCGTGGACCCGCAGAATGCCAACATCCTTTATGTGGCAAGTATTAATGTATGGAAATCAACCAACGCCGGGGTAAACTGGTCGATTTCGGCCAACTGGAATCCGAAGGAGGAAGATCCTCCATGCCCCTCTATTCCTGCAGTCCATTCGGACCATCATTGTTTGGACTGGTCACCATTTGTCAACGGGAGATTGTACCTGGGAAATGACGGAGGAGTCTATTATACCGATAACGGAGGAACAACCTGGAACGAGATCAGTGCCGGGCTGGGAATAGCCCAGATCTACAAGGTCGGCCAAAGTGCTTCAGTTCCTGATCTTTGTATCAATGGTTTCCAGGACAACGGAACAGGTGTTAACAACGGAGGAGCTTTCACAACAGTCATTGGAGGCGACGGGATGGATTGTTTCATCGATTATTCAGATACAAATTACAGATGGGGAGCCTATACTAATGGAACGGTTTACCGTAAAGCACTGAATCAGAAATACGTATTGGCAGCTAATCCAAAATTAAATGGAATTACTGATATAGGTGGTTGGGTTACTCCTTACATTCAACATGTTAAAACACCCTCAACCGTCTTTATGGGAAGAAAGAATGTATGGCGTTCAACAAACGCAAAAGTTGACTCTGCCAGATTGATCGTGTGGACGAAAATTTCATCCTTTGATACAACAACTCCGTGCACTGTAGTTGAACAATCCCTCGCTGATCCGGATATTATGTATGTCGCAAGAAAGGGGCAGATCCCGGAACCGGTAAAAAACGCTTCACCCTCCGACACCCTTGTCAGATCTGACAATGTGAATGCAGCTTCACCTACCTGGACGGCATGCACATTACCGGGAACCGTTTCCCCGTCAAGTATTAAAGCCCATCCAAAGGATCCTTTGGTGGTTTATACCACGGCTGGTTCCAAAGTTTATAAATCGACGGATAAAGGCACAAACTGGATCGATATTTCAGGTTCGTTGCCGAATATCAGCATCAACTGTATCGCTTATGATACCAACACCAATGAAGGACTTTACATCGGTAATACATTTGAGGTCTTTTATAAGAATGCCGGGATGAGTGACTGGATTGAATGCAGCAGTAACCTCCCCAAAGTGGATATCAGGGACCTGAAATTTTATCATGATCCCTCCGATCCTTCGAAAAGCCTGATCAAGGCCGCAACTTATGGCCGTGGACAATGGCAGTCTCCGTTATATTCTTTTGCCGGAGCCAATCCAGCTCTCGCCAAAGTGACTTTTGATTCGGGAACAGTTGTTTTTAATGTAGTGGCCAGCGCGGGCATAAGCTGGACTGTTTCGAGTGATTCGCCATGGTGTGTTGTGACAGGAAGCGGCACAGGAAACGGCGCCTTCACCGCAAAATATTCCGCCCAGGGTGCAGCTCTCACCAGGCTGGCAACCATCACCCTTGTTCCCGATGGCTCATTGCTCCCAAAGACTATGAAAGTGCTTCAGACATTTCCGGAAGGGATTAATGATGAATTCGCGAAACTGATTAAAATCTATCCGAATCCGACTCCCGGGAAATTTACAATAGAATGTCAGGATCAAAGCAGTGAAATTAAACAAGTGAGTATCAACGATATCTCAGGTAAGTTAGTTCAATCTACTACTTTCAATGCAAAATCAGCCGTGACAATTGATATTTCCTCTCAACCTCAGGGGAACTATATTATAACCATAGAAACACAGAAAGGAATGATCACAAAAATGCTGACCTTGCGTACTAAATAATAGGTCCTTTTTCCATGGCGCGCCACCATGGTGATCAGCCCCGGAAGTTTGTGTTCATCGATATATTTCTGCAGGACTGGCCTGAGCTGATCCGGGAGCTCAGTTGAAAAACCCTCTTGTGCGGGTTCAGCTATAATGAACCGGGCTTCATTCTGTGAGTAACAGCCAACACTGTAGAGAAGAAGGAATAACAAAATTTGACTTTTTATTCTTTTCAGGAATTCAGTGATTCAAATTTATCATCTTTTTTTTTGTTAACAACATTTCGGTACCACCTTGGTGCAGGTTCAAATGCGAAGTGTAAAGTGCGAAGTGTAAAGTCTGAAGTCCGAGGCCCCACCGAAGCGCCGGAGCATTCAATTGGTATGCCGTTTCCGTCGCTGAATTGAATTTTCTTCAAACTGAATCTTTCCGTGGTCATCGGTTGTGCGGACATTCCCTTCGGCGTAAATGCATGTTCTACTTATTAATGGTGAAAGTATCGAACACGCTGCAGGCCCCCGTGTAGCCACTGTAACTGTTTACCGTAATAACCGTTGAAAGCTTGTTGATAATTTGGGTTCCGTCACAATTATTTGGTATACAGTGAGTTTATATAGAAAAAGGAGAGACGGGGACAGTCTGTGAGAATCAAGCGTGGCTGGCATCCTGAAATCCGATAATCTGTAAGTACCATGAAAGAACAGATCAGTCAAAACATCGGCGACCCCGAAATGCTCGAAATCTTGTTCCGGAAGGATAAAACCGCCTTTATACGCGATTTCAATGAAGCCACCCGTGGGATTGACACCGATCTCGTAAAATTCTGGCAGATCAGACTTAAAAGTACGGAGCAAATCCGGCAACATCCGGCGCTGAAAACCGGGTTGGCAGTTGTGGCAGTCATTTCCGTCATTACGGCCTTGCTGGCGCGGCTGCCCCTGGTCATGAAGAGCATGGCCCCGGAGGATTTTTACTTCCGCAACCTCTGCATCCTCATCTTTGCCGGGCTTACAACCTGGTTCATCATCAAAAACAGGATCACAGGCTGGAAGAACATCCTGCTTCTCGCCCTTCCTGCCATTGTGCTTACCATCTTCATGAACCTGTTGCCGGAAAAACTGACCGATACCACCAAACTGGCATTTATCCATGCCCCGCTCTTCATGGCATTCATTTTCGCACTGGCCTTTGTTTCCTTCGACTTCAGGAACACCGGTAAAGTCTCCGGGTTCATCCGTTATTGCGGCGAAATGGTTACCATGACCGGGTTACTGGCAATAGCCGGAGCGATTTTGTCAGGCATGACCATCAGCCTGTTTGAAATTATCGGGATGAAAATCGGCCGGTTCTATGAGGAAAATGTGGTAATTATCGGCGTGGCTGTTATTCCGGTGATCGCAGCCTGGCTGATTGACCTGTATCCGGGTATTACCGACAGGATCGCGCCGGTAATAGCAAGGATCTTTACTCCGCTGGTTCTTCTTTCATCCGTTATTTACCTGGTGGCCATCTCCGTCTCCGGGATCAGCCTGTCGGAAAACCGTGAATTCCTGCTGGTTTTCAATATCCTGCTGCTGGGTGTTATGGCCATTATTGTCTTCTCCCTTTCCGAACTGGATAGATCAGATGTCCGGAAACTGAATGTCATCCTGCTTTTCCTTCTGGCAGTGGTTACCTTGCTGATCGATCTGTTTGCCCTTGCGGCCATCATTACCCGGCTGTCGGAAGGATTTACCCCTAACCGGACCGTTGTATTGGTTTCCAACATTCTGATACTGGTCAACCTGCTGCTTGTTTCGCCTGACCTTTACCTTGCAGGTTTCAGGGGAAAACCGCTGGACCGTGCGGAAAGGATCATCAACCGGTACCTGCCGGTGTATTTCATTTACAGCATCGTGGTGATTTTTATATTTCCGTTGATTTTTTAGGATGGAAATACCGGTTCAAGTGCGAAGTGTGAAGTGCGAAGTCTGAAATATTAATTTACACTTCACAGTTCGCACTTCACACTTCAGACTTGAGATTAGGATGGAGAAAGATGGACAAAGGATGACGCTTATTGCTTCCTTATTGCTTGCTTAACCGAAGCGAGGAGGGAGAAAGGATGGAGAGAAGATGAAGAAAAGATGGAAAGAGGATGGAGAAATCCCAGTCAGGTGTTCGGCCATCCCTGCCCATCGCCCATTATGACCCCCAAACGCTCAACCCGGGTTCCCTTTACACCGAACCGCAAACTGTTTATTACGACAAGCCGGTTGTTGTGATGGTGAACCCGCGCAGCATAAGCAGCGGCGAAGGTTTTCCCATGATGATACAGAAACTCCACCGCGGCAAAGTGGTGAGCTTTTACGGGACCAACGCCTCTTTCGGAATGTGTTCCCGGGAACTCAGCTTTTTTCCGCCTCCCGATGATCTCCTGCTTTCCTATGAATACGGACAAAATGTGCCCAATCCGTTCAGCACGCTCACCCGCCTGTCCTATAACCTGCCTTGCGATACCTTTGTCGAACTCGGATTCTGCGACATCACCGGCAGGGTTTTGCAAATCCTTGTCAGCTCCCGCGAAAAAGCAGAACGCATACTGTGACCTTCAACGGAACCCATTTGCCAGGGGCCTTTATTTCTTCCGTCTCAAAACAGGCAGTTCCACGGTCACAAGAATATGTATCATCGATTGACGATTGCGGATGGCGGAGCGGCGCTAACTCAAAGTACCCTCATCGGGCGACACGATCCGCCATTTTCCATCCTTTGCACAAAATTCGTTTAAATTTGAAAATTTATTACAATATACTCGTTTAAAATAATTGCTATATAAAACAGTTAATATGTACATTAAGTGTTTAATAAATAATAATATAAGATTTAAAATGTAAAATGTTTGCGATTATAATATTGTTTAAAAGAATGTCACAAAATGATATAATTAAAAATAAATGATTATATTTGTGACAACATAACCACACAACAAAAACCCCGAAACCAACCAATTATGGAACTTAAACAAATAATGATCAATAATTTAAAGGCTTATCGCCAGAATCTTGGCTATACCCAGGAAGATCTTGCAAAATATATAGGAGTTGACAGAAGTTTAATAAGCCATTATGAAAATGGCACCAGGGAAATCACTCTGATTCATTTGAACAAGTTTTCTGATCTTTTTGGAATTGAGACTGATGATTTCTTGGTTAATAATAGCAGTGAAAAAAATGCTAACCTGGCTTTCGCATTCAGAAGTCATGGAATGGAAAAAGAAGATTTATCAAGCGTTGCTGAATTTCAGAAGATTGTGAAGAATTATATTAAAATTATAAAATTGGCAAAAGGTGATTAACAAACTATTGATCAAAGAGGTTGATCGTCTTGCATCAAACTTCAGAACGGAAAACGGGTACGGTGTAAACGAACCGATACATTTAACCAGTTTATTCCTCAGGAAAAATATCATCACGATTTTCAGACCCTTATCGTCAAAATTTGCAGGGATGGCGATAAAAGCGAATGATGATCTGAGATTCATGATGGTGAATCAAAATCACAGTTTGGGAAAACAGCATTTCACCATTGGTCATGAACTTTATCACCTCTTTATCCAGGAAGAATTTTCTTCACAACGATGTATTACGGCATTATTCGATAAACAGACGGACATAGAGGAGCAAAAGGCGGATATTTTCGCTGCATGTTTACTACTTCCCGAAACAGGCATTACCGAATTAATTCCGATATCTGAGCGTCAAAAAAGAAACATGATTTCCGCTGAAACCGTCTTTAAGATCCAGCAGTATTATACTCTATCAATAAACGCTGTTATTTACAGACTTGTTGAACTTGACTTCGTTGATAAAATCTATTTTGACAAATACAGCAGCGATAAAAAAAACACTGCAAGGAAACTGGGATATGACATCTCACTATACGAACCCGGTAATGAATTTAAAGTCATCGGCGATTATGGTTTACTAGTTAATCATTTATACAAAAACAAAAAAATATCTGAATCCTATTACCTTGAACTATTGAATGCTATAAACATTGATCCATTTGAACTAACCGAAAACGGAAATGAGTAGCAAGGTGTTAATACTTCTGGATTCAGATGTTGTAATTCATCTTTTTAAGGCGGATAAAATTTCTTTACTGAACGAACTTTACCCGGGAAGGGTAAGAATGCTTGACATAGTTTTTGAGGAATTATTGAAAAACAGGTCGGTACGGGATGTTGTTGAAAATCTTTTCACCTATAATCAAGTTGAAGAAATTACATTCCCGACTACATCAAATCAACAGCTTTTCCAGGAATTTTTTGCACTTAAATCAACTATAAACGGAACAGGGGAACGTGCATGCCTTGTCTATTGTAAACATTATCAAAACATTATTGCAAGCAGTAATACGACTGATATCGTACCATATTGTAAAGCACATGGTATTGCTTTTTTAACAACCCTGGATCTCTTTTCAATAGCACTGGAGCGACATAAAATTTCGGAAATAGAAATTAACGCCATGATTAAGAAGATTACAAAGAATAATGACAGCTATCTATGCTGTGACACGATCGCCGAGCATTTGAGAGTACATTTTGACAGGCAGAAGCTGCTGTATTAGAGGATCAATTTCTTAAAAATACCTGAACTCCATTTCAGAAATGCCTCATCTATCAATTCCTGAGTCGAGTTAATTTCTTACTCCTTCGTTAGCATGTAGCCACGTAATTCAAATATTCCATACGCTTTTGAGAAATATTTTTTCATCCTGGCTGAGCTCAAAATTCCCGAAAATGTCCTGGTAGTCTTCATTAAAGTTTTCCATTTATTCGATCTTTTTATTACATCAATAAAAACCTTATCCAGGTGATCAAAATCATTTATCCTTGATCTTTGCGAAAATAACCTCCCTTGTTGTTGAAATACTAAGGTTACTTAAAAATTTCACGATTTAATGCTTCTCGGTAAATTCCCCTGCAGCTAAAAAGCGGTAAACACTGTACTGCAAACTGAATTCTTCTTAATTTCGGCATTTGACACTAAAAATATAAAAATTATTAACAAATAAATGAAAACGAATTATAAGAGAATTATATGCCCGGGAGCGATTTTATTTTTACTTTTATTTATCAATTCTTGCAGAACCGTGGTGATTAAAGAAAGGGTCGGGTCGCTGGAAATTCAGACACAGGGGAGCTTTGCTGTGGGTGGGACAGTGATCAATAATCCCGGCACATTTAATCCTTACGCTCCGACCCCTGCAGGACAGACCTCTCATGGCGACCATGCCTTTGTTTTCTACCAGATCCCGGAAAAAGCCCGCAAGTTTCCTTTGGTATTCTGGCATGGTTTCGGGCAGTTCTCCAAGACATGGGAAACCACCCCTGACGGACGGGAAGGATTTCAAAATATTTTCCTGCGACGTGGTTTTTCAGTTTATCTCGTCGATCAGCCAAGAAGAGGCAATGCCGGTCGCAGCACTGTGGCCGGGACCATCACGCCTGTTCCTGATGAACAGGAGTGGTTTGATACATTTCGCATTGGTATATGGCCCGATTATTTCCCCGGGGTACAGTTTGCAAAAGATCCGGAAACGCTGAACCAATATTTTCGTCAAATGACACCCAACACCGGCCCTTTTGATATGGGTGTGATTTCAGATGCTGTTTCTGAACTTTTTAACAAAATCGGGCAGGGAATCCTTGTCACTCATTCTCAATCAGGTGGTCCCGGTTGGCTGACCGCTATTAAAAATCAGCAGGTAAAAGCTGTCGTAGCGTATGAACCCGGCAGCAATTTCGTTTTCCCCGAAGGAGATGTGCCTCCGCCCATACTGAGTTCTGCAGGCCCTTTGACGGCAATTGGCGTACCGATGTCAGATTTTATCAAGCTCACGAAGATCCCGATCATCCTTTACTACGGAGATAATATCCCCGAAAAACCGGTGGAAAATCCGGGCCAGGACGGTTGGCGCGCACGTCTTGAAATGGCCGGATTGTGGAGAGATAAGGTAAACCGTTACGGCGGGGATGTGACCCTGGTCCATTTGCCCGAAATTGGCATCCATGGGAATACACACTTTCCATTTTCCGATTTGAACAATGTGGAAATCGCGGACTTATTATCCAAATTTTTACACGACAAAGGTTTGGACTGAGCGGACGAATGCACACTCGATTGCAATGTTAACTGTAACAAATACATCTAAGATCCTGACTATGTCGAAGTTTCAGGAACTGTCCTCGTTGATTTGGAGTGTGGAGGATGATGTTTTGAGGGGGTTGTTCAACCTGCACCGGATAATTTCACGCGCAACAAACCCAATAAAAGTCAGGTGTCAACATCCATCCCACATCCGACATCCATTATTAAAAATTCCTCCGTATCTTTATCACATTCGAACGTTACACATGCTTACCCTGGGCAGAAACGGCACGACAGCGACGCTTATCGCCTTCATCCTGATGGCAGTTCCCCTGTTTGGACAAGATCTTCTTGCGGACGCAGTTCGATTCCCTTTATGACAAAGCCATGGGAGGCCTTGCTGCCGATGCGGTGACATCGCGGAAATATCTGGAAACCTAAACACAGAAAGGAGAAATTTATGTCTTATTCATTGAAGATCACATCCCGGATGGTGAACAACAGGCCCGCCATAATCGCAATGTTTCTGCTGACTATTTGTGCCGCGATACTGGGCGGATGCAAAAAAAGCTCCACTGAGGAGCAGAAGGACGGAACAAGCGCCAAGCTTCGTTTTGTTTTCCTGGCCGACAGCCGGGGTGATTCGCTCGGATACACGGTCGATACCACTGCGTTAAATCCGATCATCCGCCGTATAGACACATTGAACCCCCAGCCCTCCTTTGTGGTATTCGGTGGCGATGGCTGCTACAGGGGATATCTGGCCAAGCATTACACCTTCCAGGAATTCAAGAATCTGTTCGCAACGCTGACCGGCAAGGGGATTGCGCTGTACACAACCATGGGGAATCATGAACTTTATCATGAGCACGCGTCTTACGGTTACTTTCTTGTCAACCAGCAGCAGTTCCAGCTTACTTTTTCGGAAAACCCGTCGAACGGACCGGCAGGATATGAACACCTGGCTTATTCTTTCACCGATGCGGCCACCAGCTCCTATTTTGCAGTACTGGATCCTTACTTTGTGACCGGGGACACCATGCATTTAAACATGGGAGGACATATAGATCCGACGCAAATGGCATGGTTGAAAACGCAGGTGGCACAGACCAGCGCACTGCATAAATTCCTTTTCATCCATGTGCCCTATTATTATGTCGACAACGACTCGACCGAAGCCTCGGAAGCGGATACGACAATCACGTCGCTCTGGTCCTTCATTGACGCCAATAAGTTCGACATCTATGCATGCGGACATTCACACCTGTATTCCCGGAGGACCATTGACGGCGGTTTAACCCCGAATCCACAGACCAAACCTCCGGTCCCGGCCTGGCAGAACAATGTGGTGCAACTTCTTTGCGGCACGTGCGGCGCAGGTTCCGGCGGCGGCTACATCGATCCCACAGTCAGAAGCGAATGGAACGTTTACAACGACCACAAGACCTATTACTTCAGCGTGATAGACATCTCAGGGAACACCGTAACGGTAAACAGTTACCATGGCTATACGGGTGCATATACCGTATTTGATACTTTCACCGTTACCAAATAAAGAATCCGTTTCCGTACAGTCAGGTTTAATTGACTGCAAATGAAGGAGCGGCGGTTAATAGAAATGTCTCGTCTCTCATTTAAAGACCAGGTCATTCAGCGCTCCGCTTTGTCTCAGCAGCAGGTTGAACCCGCATGCTCCGCAGTTTCCATGATCATGTTCATCTTCGGGACCTGCAGCAAAACAGGGAGGCAGGGGGAATGAAGTCAGTCCATCAAGGGTATTGCTGCCAGGGTTGGCCATACCCGTTGCTGAATGATGCACAAGAGGGTATTGCCTGCCTTCAAAGACGGTTCCCCATATCTTCACATCCTTTAATTTCACAGGTTCCACCGCAAGGGGGTCCTGTTCAAGGATGGTGAAGTTTGCTATCTTCCCGGGGGCAATGCTTCCGAGTTCATTTTCTTTTTGCCATGAATAGGCCGCTTCAATGGTGATGGCCCTCAGGCCGTCTTCGACGCTGATCCTTTCTTCGGGAGCCGCCACCCGACCCGAAGGAGTGATGCGGTTGATCCCGCACCATGCGAGAAACAGGGGATCCGAAGGAGCCATGGGCAGATCGGAATGGAACGAAAGAGGGATGTGGTGTTTAACCACCGAAGCCGACCTGACCATTACATCAGCCCTTTCGGGACCCAGCCCGACCTTGCTGTATTTATCGGCAAAACCTACCGGGTAATACGGGTTTGCGCTGACCAGGGCGCCCAGCCTTGCGATACGCCCGATCTGCTCTTCGCTGGAATTCGCAAAATGCACGATCACCGAACGGTTGTTCGGGCGCGGGTTTTCGGCCATCCTGCGTTCAAGGGTGTTCAGTACGACTTCCAGTCCCTCGTCTCCGTTCACATGAATATGGATCTGGTACCCGTCGTTCCAGTATGCCTTTGTACGTTCCTCGAGGTTCGCAGGCGTGACCATCCATTCGCCGTGATGCGCCGGGTCGGGTTTACCGTCAGGGCCCAGGTAAGGATCCTTCATCTGCATGAGCTGCGAGATGATGGCTCCGTCGGCGAACAGTTTGATCTGTTTCGGAAAGAAAGATATCTTCCCGTAATTATAACTGCCGACAAGTTTTTCTCCGTCGGCAATGGCATCGGCAACGGGGACGCCTTTATCGATATACCCTCTGCCATCCACAATAAAATAACTGTAAAAAGGAGTTGCCTCCTCACCCAGCGTCACCTGGTAAAGCTTCCAGACTTCAGGCGTAATAAGCGCTCCTGGCTCATTAAAGGCAGTGACACCCTTTGAATGCAGGTATTCTATCATCTGCCTGAGTCCGGCTTCGAACCGTACGGGCGTGACAAATACTTTCAACAGTGGCCCCAGTATAAGGTTCATCCCTGTTTCCCACCAATGACCTTCGGCAAAGTTCATCATGCTGCTGGCGTCCCCTTTGCCCTTCATTGCCTCCTCGGTGAGCCCCAGCGCCTTGATCGCCGCCGAATTCAGGTAAAATTCATGACAGGACCTCTGCCAGATCATGATCGGCCGCATGGCGCTGATCCCGTCAAGCATAGCCCTGTCAAGCGTTCCATGCCAGAGCTTATGATAGCCCCAGCTGAACAGCCACTGGCTTTTGTCGGGTATGGCAGCTTCTGCCGCTTTGAGCCTGGACTGGAATTCTTCGGGTGTCGAGGCCGCCTTGAACGTCCGGTCGGGCAATACCCAGTCCTCCGGAGCAATGACCTCGGTCGAAAGGGTGAGCGCGCCAAGCACGGGATGCAGGTGCTGGTCAATGAATCCCGGGAGGATCACTTTCGAAGCAAAGGTCTCATCCACCACGTATTTCGAATCACCCAATACGGCTTTCACCTGGGCAAGCGAACCCGCCGCCACGATACGTTTACCCGAAACCGCAACCGCCGCTGCCTCGGGATTGCTTCTCTCCATCGTGATAATTTTTTTAGCGGTAAAAATCGTGATAACATCTGCAGGACTGCCTGCCAACCCGTTACCTATTAACTGGTTCACTTCTCCCTGGGCGAACGCGATGACCGCGATCATTTGAAACACCAGAGCCAGGGCTAAAGAAGAAAACAAGCTGATAAACTGTTTTTTTTTCATGGATGTGAGCATTTCATTATGTTCGTTGTACAACAAATATATATATTTTATAAATTTTTCATACCTTTTATTAAAATATACGTCAGCCCTGTACAACAATACCTTTACCGCGAAACGTGGGCGGAATACCAGGCAGATGCCAATAATAATCCGGAACAATGATCCCCGAAAGTATACAAAGAAGTTTTCCGGACTCTTATTCAGGAATATTGTAAAGTTTGCACACTTCCCTGTACGACATGCACTTCAGCTCCTGCAGGCTTTTCTTTCCCGGAGTTCCCGATTTTGTCGCCGGGATCGTGCCGGGGATGGCGATGAACCTGAATTTATTACCTGTGGTGGCTGGAACCGCGATCATATCGCAGGTGAACTCAATGCTACCATAATCGTGTATCAGGAAGCTCCAATTCGCTCCAACTGCAAAGCAAGGCAAAGGACGCATAGTAGTGCTTTCGTAAAGATCGCCCCCGAGCCAGGTATAGGCCAGCACCACACCGCCCTCGACAATATCGCGGGTGAGGTCAGGGGCATTTGCCGCGAAATACCAGTCGCCCGAATTACCCGACCAGGCGGAGGGAGAGAACCATTCGGAATAATAGACCGTGGCATCTTTTCCGTTGACCCCGGCAGGTCCCTGGGCCCCCTCTTTCTGACATCCGTTAAAAATAAAGGCCGAAAAGGCAGCAAGCATGCAAGCTGTGATGAATCTTGTTTTCATAGGATCGTTTTTATTGGTTTTAAATTCACCTCAACCCCTGCACCCCTTCTCCTCAAGGAGAAGGGGCCTGAGGATGAGGTATTCAGGTTTAATCCGTCATTTATCCGTCTTTCATCCGTTCATCTTACCGACAGATTTTCATAAAGACTCCAATCCGTCATATGCGCTGATCGATCAAAAAATAACAGGATCACGGGCATCCGAAATTTCTTTTCTTCAGTAGCCTGTTCACCTCCTCCTTGTTGAAATATTCAGGATCAAAACGGCCTCCGATCCATCTCATTATCTCCTGGTACGACTTGTGCTTCGGATTCTTTAAAACATTCAACATTCTTTTATAACCCCATACACCTCCACAATCTTCGGGTGGACAATTCGATTTTCCTGCGATGCATACCGGACCTTCAAGGTCCTTATTTTCCCTGATTATTTTTTCCAGGATGATGTCATGTTCCCAACTATCACCAAAATCATACTCATAAACGATCTTATCTTTCTCTACTTCCAGTAATTCCGAAACCCGCATTTTCTTATAATCCACATTTCTCATCTCATCCCAGAAATCATCATCCTTCATCCTGATGGTATAAAATGTTTCATCCTTAATAAACTGATGCAAATGAGAATTTGTCCATCCCATTGATGTCTGGATTATCTTATGAAAATCAGATAGATACAAATCAGATGGGATCAGCAATCTTCTCCAGATCTTTGGAGTAGATCTTTTCAGAACAATTTGAACCTGGTAAGTTGTCATATTGTACGGGTGCTCGTTTTTATCGAAAAGGGTTTCAATTATTCAAAATTACACCAATTTCTGATGCATACGGAAAATACCGGAAGAGATACCTGTTGTCGATCTTTTTTCAGGGGATATTTATTTAATTAGCTGCAGATGGGGGAGCGGCGTAAATAAAAAAGTCCACCTTCTTACAAGTAGGGAATCCTGTTTTTTCTCCTTCATTTTTAACCTCCATTTCAGGAATGCCTCATCGATCAGTTCCTGAGTCGAGGTAATGCGGTGTCAGGTACCGGAACAGCGGCGGTGAAGTCGTAGTTGCCTGTGATCAGGTTAAACGCGCACGGGCCTTCTTCGATAAGCGCACCGCTAAGGTCGGCAATTCTCACCGTCACTTCCGTCAACCCGAAATCGTCAATGGCCGTAACACCGATCTTGTCGCCCGGGTTGCCATGATAACCCGATGTGTCAATTTGATCGACAAACGGCGGTCTCAGGTAATCGGTGAGCGCCAGAATGTACGGTGATAAGCCGTCGTGCGATTTCGCGGTATAGGCGACCAGCTTATCCGGATCCTGCAGCACGGTTTTGGCATAGCGCGAAGCAAGTGTGAACTTCCGCCTCGCGTTTACCTGATTTTCGTTTGCTTCCTTTTTAGACTTTGTTTTCGGAATGACCATGAACGTCTTTCCATTGCGGTTCCTGGCCAATAACATATTGCCAAAAATTCCGCTGTAATTTTTCGTTAACTCATTTGTTGTTGACATAATTTCAAGGTTAAAAGATGAATAAATACGGTCCTGGCCGGGACCTGGTTGATGTTTGGACAAACTTTCTTTTTTATGCTGGACGGCGGATGGCGGATGGCGGATGACGGATGGCGGATGACGGATGACGGATGGCGGATGACGGATGACGGATGGCGGATGACGGATGACGGATGACAGGTCGCTGCGCTTCCGATGCTGGATGAAAAATTCATGATTTGAAGTTTGGTTCCGATTAATCAGGATTTTCTGAAAGAGGTAACACAGCAATGGACGTTTTGACACTTTCTGCGTTTATTTGCAGTCTGTATAATGGTTGTTCAATGGTTGTTCAATGGTTGTATAAGGGTTGTTCAGTTGATGTATAATGGGTGTATAAGGGCTGTTCAATCGGAGTATAATATTTCAATGCGAAAGAAAATAATTCGCACTTCACAGTTCGCACTTCAGACTTCATTACGCCATACGGGCAGGAACTCAATCCGCAGACCTACTCCATCTGCAAATCCGACCTGCTCATCTCAGGCGAGAACCCCGACCACATCAGGCTCGGCTCCTTCTTAATTTTATGAATTCCTATATTAATTGACTGCGGATGAGGGAGCGGTGGTAAATAAAAAAGCACTCAAATTACGAGGAATGAGTCCTGCTTTTTCTCTTTCATTTTTAACCGCCATTTCAGAAATGCCTCGTCGATCAATTCCTGGGTCGAGGTAATTCCTTTCTCCTTCTTTAGCAGGTAACCACGTAATTCAAATACTCCATATGCTTTTGAGAAATATTTTTTCAAATGGGAAAAATCCCGGCAGCTATATATTTCGTCAAAATCCTCATGTTGGAATTTCTCTAAACCAATTACAAGCAGGTCTTCTTCTGTTAATTCAGACAGTTGTTTTTTCTTAACTCTCTCCAGCGATTTTATATCAAAGGTTTCCAGGTAGCGTTCTACTTTTTCATCCTGGCTGAGCTCAAAATTCCCGAAAACGTCCTGGTAGTCTTCATTTAAGTTTTCCATTTATTCAATCATTTTTATTACATCTATAAAAACCTTATCAAGGTGATCAAAATCATTATCAGTTGTGATAAGTTTCGAATTTGTAATTCTGGAAGTAGCAGCAATCCAGATATCATTTTTTCCCATGTTGATGCCACTCTGGCCAACAGGAAGCGGCCTGGATATCATCTTACCTTTGCTGTAAGTTTCAATTTGCACATATGCCTCAATGATATCTTTTGCTTCAATAGGAACAACCAGTAGTTTGTTTAGCAGGTTCTTAAGCTGTTTTGTCTTTTGATCTCCCCAATTGAAGATCGGAACAAGCGACAGGATCTCTGCATAAGACACAACAGAAATTACAGGTATATTGACTGCCCCAAAAGGGTCTAATTCATCAATGACCTTCCCGGCAATCGGACTTCTGCGGATAAAATGAACAAGAATATTTGTGTCCAAAAGGTAATTCATGCCCTTTATTTCAATGCATTGATCATTTCCTCAACTGATTCCGTAATGTTCAGTTCTTCAGCCAACATATTGATTTCTGTTGTTTTGACACGGGTGTATTTTTGAGCAACAATAAGTTGTTTAATATCTGTGGTTTCTTTTAAAACCGGAGGAATTGCATTGAAAAATGAGTCATCAGAATTTATCGGATGTATATCCGACAGAAGAATTGAAACTAATTGCCCGGCAGGATTTAAGTTTGCCAATCCCATCACGGTAACCTCCTTGCCAAATAAAGGTTTGAGCAGATCAAAACCAATATTGTCGGGCAATTTGACTTTAACCCTTTTTTGAGAAGTAATGATTTCTGCAAGCGAATTTGAATGCTTGAGCATATCCAGTTTACCTGAAAGTTTAATTTTTATGGGTTCGGGAGTTGCACTTTCAAGAACCCGGATTTTATCAAAGCTGGATTTTTCTAAAACGACTTTCCTTGCAAGAGAAGGGCAATTCATCTCAATTCTGCGTTTTTCACTACCGAGTATATCCTTAAAAACAAGCATTTCACCAAGTAAGGCTTTGTCGAGCAGGTCAGTTTCACGATCTTCCGAAATAGCTTTCTGATAAGCCAGCATGGCTAATGACAAGGCTGTATCCCTGGAATAATCCTTTGAGGCAAGTTCATTAAACAAAGGGTACTGAATACTTTTCAGGGTTTCTGATAAAACAGGGGCTTCAATGGACAGTACGGTCGATCCTTTTGTTATTCCGGTAAGTTTAAATTCTATGGATTTCTGAAGCCAATCCGGCATTTTGCCACGCTTAAGGTGGCTGTTGCCTTCAACATAAAGTCTTAGCGTGCTCTCAGAGATCCTGATCAATTGATCAGAGATTTTTGAAAGTAGAGACAAAGCGATTGTTCCATCATCCATCTCGAAATCCGACAGGCGGATTGAATGGAAAATCATTCGTTTATCTTTAATCTTTGCGAAAATAACCTCCCTTGTTGTTAACATACAAAGTTAACATAAAAACCTATAAAGACTGGAAATTAATCCAGGTCGGATTATCTTTACATTTTCATAAATTAAAATCTAAGCGGATCATTTTGTTGATGTCAACAAAATGATAAAATCCGATTAGGTTGTTCAAGACCAGGCCGATGATATACAAACAAAAAAATGAATATGAACCCAATCCCGGAATTTTATGAATCGATTGATCGTAATGCGATCATCGTCAGGCCAAAGAAACCATATTTCGATTGGCTGAATCAGGTGATGCCAGAGGAAGAACCGATCACTCAAAACGATGAAAACAATATCTACCTGGTAAGGGAGATGGAAAGCAATGAGGATGTTTTAAAATGGATTAAAAAGCATTTCGAATTGATCTTCGACAATGAGCTGAATGATTGGTACACCGATGAGGATGAATGGCCTCAGAATAGAACATATAAAATGTTTTCCGAATGGTTTGAAATCGAAATATGTTCAATGGTACTTGACTTGGAAGAAGATCCGATAATCAAAGAATAGCGATAATCTGCGCAGCATCTTCCGCGACAAAATGTCGCGAAGACAAAGCCAGGTTGACGAGATTAATGTCTGCGAATGACATTCCACCACTCCCTGGCTGCCGGGTTAAAGCAAGTCATAAACAAATTATCTAAAAATCTTGGATATGTCATTTGGTTCACATACTTTTACAATTCCATAACATAACCAACTAAAAACCCGAAATGTCGAAGTTCCAGGAACTCTCTTCGTTGATTTGGAGTGTGGCTGATGATGTGTTGAGGGGCTTGTTCAAGCCGCATGAGTATGGGGATGTGATCCTGCCGTTTGTGATCCTGCGCCGCCTGGATTGTGTGATCGAGCCGCGGAAGGATGAGATCTATAATCTGTACGAGGAGTATAAGACCAAGGTGGAGGATCCGTCGCCGGTCATCCGCAGTCGAATAAAAGCTGAATTTTACAATACGTCGAAGTATGATCTTTCGCGGCTGAAGCAGGATCCGAAGAATGTGTTTATCAATTTCCGCAATTACATCAACGGGTTTTCGAAGAACGTTAACGATATCATCGAGAATTTCCAGCTGGATAAGCCGGTGGAGAAGCTGCATAAGAACAACCGCCTGTTCCTGCTTGTCGAGAAGTTCAGTTCGGTTGACCTGCATCCCGATGTGGTGGATAACCATGCCATGGGGCAGATCTTCGAGGAGCTTCTGAGGAAGTTCTCCGAAATGAGCAACGAGACCAGCGGGGAGCATTACACTCCCCGCGACATCGTGAGGCTGCTCGTCTCCCTGGTGTTTTCGGGGGACAGGGAAGACCTGCAGGGAAAAGGCAAGATCCGCTCAGTGTTCGATCCCTGCTGCGGCACCGGCGGTATGCTCACCATCGGCAAGGACTGGGTGCTCGAGAATATCAATCCGCAGATAGAAATAAAGATATACGGGCAGGAACTCAATCCGCAGACATATTCCATCTGCAAATCTGACCTGCTCATCTCGGGCGAGAACCCCGACCACATCAGGCTCGGCTCCTCCCTTGGCGAAGACGGGTTCACGGGCGAGAAGTTCGACTACATGATCACCAATCCGCCCTTCGGCGTATCCTGGAAAAGCGAAGAAGAGTTCGTGACGGCCGAAGCTCAGAATCCCAACGGAAGGTTTTTCGCAGGCACACCGCGCACATCCGACGGTTCCCTGCTGTTCCTTCAGCACATGATCTCCAAGATGGAGGAAAAAGGATCGCGCATCGGCATCGTGTTCAACGGTTCCCCGCTGTTCACGGGCGATGCCGGAAGCGGGGAATCGGAGATCCGCAGGTGGATCATCGAAAACGACTGGCTGGAATGCATCGTGCAGCTGCCCGATTCACTCTTCTTCAATACCGGCATCACCACCTATATCTGGATTCTCAACAACAGCAAGAAAGCGCAGAGGAAGGGTAAGATTCTATTGATCAATGCCTGCGGATTATTTAAGCCCATGAAAAAAAGCCTTGGGAGCAAACGCAAGGAGATCTGCAGCGAGCAGCAACAGCTCATCCTGGATACTTACACCGGCTTCAGTGAAACAGAGATCTGCAAGATCTATCCCAACACGTTTTTCGGGTACACCAAAGTCACCATAGAACAGCCCCTGACCGATGACGGGGCCGTGAAGACCCTGACTAAAAGAATAAGAATTAGTGAAAAAACTGATACTTATCTTGATGATTTTAAAAAATTTTCAATATGGATAAAATATGTAGCGACAAAAACAAATTACCTTGAAAAATCAGTGTAAAATAGTATTTTATGAATCAAATTATTAATGGAGTTTCACTTGAAATTTTAAAGAGGAACACTTAAAAAAGTTGTAGAATCATTAAATGGTTTAATTTTGGATATAAAATCAAAATTTTTCTTGCTATGGTAAAGAAATTTTTTTTCCTTCTTTTGGTAGGGATGTTATATTTCTCTTGCCAAAATTCGAATAATGAGAACCTTAATAAAGATAAAAACCATTCAGTATATGATAGGGTGATCCATTCGAAAGTAATTAGGGCAAGTTATATTCCTTATCCTCCTTATTGTATTATTGATCCAAATACAAAAAAACTTTCGGGAATATTTGTAGAGGTTCTTGAGGAAATAGGGAAGAAAACAAATCTCAAGATAAAATGGGTTGAAGAAGTTGGTTGGGGGACTGTTTTTGAAGGTTTGAATAACGATCGATATGATATTCATGGATCAGGGTTATGGGTCAATTCAACAAGAGGTATGAATGGATACTTCAGTGATCCATTGTTTTATAATCCAATCATGGTATGGGCAAGACTTGGTGATAAAAGATTTGATAATAAATTATTTGCTATTAACGATTCTAAAGTCAGAATAGCAGTCCAAGACGGAGCAATGGAAGATATTATTGCTAAAAGTGATTTCCCTAATGCAACTAGAATATCAATAACACAGACAAATCCATGGTCAGATAATCTACTGAATATTATAACAAAAAAAGCAGACATTACATTTGCGGAACCATGGGTTATCTATCCATTTCTAAAAAAAAATCCAGGTACAATATATCAAGTTTCTAGTAAAGAGCCGATCAGATATTTTGCTAATAGTTATGTTATGAAGATGGGAGAAGATGAATTTAAGTCTATGATTAATGCTGCGTTAAATGAAATAATTATGGAGGGCACTATGAATAAAATCCTTTCAAAATATGAGAATACTAAAGGTGAATTCCTTCGAGTAGTGTTACCTTTCCAAAAGTAAAAAATGATGAGTGTTTTTAATATCATATATCAATACAAAGAAGCTTTTCTTGGGGGTCTATTAGTTACATTAAAATTAGTTGGTATTGTTTGGATCCTTGGATTATCATTTGGAATATTGATTGGAGTTTTAGCATCAAAATTTAGCAAAACTCTTGGAATAATTTTTTTGAGTATTTCATTTTTAATTACATCTATTCCAGTTCTAGTATTTTTATTCTGGGTTCATTATCCTCTACAAGTTTTATTAAAAGTTTCCATTGACCCATTTTATTCAGCTATAGTAGTACTTTCATTGGTAAATATTTTTTCCGTTTCTCAGATTGTTAAAACTGCGATTTTTGATTTCCCAAAACAATATATTTTTGCAGCAAAAGTTTGTGGCCTTAGCAAATCAAAAACATTCTTTTCTATTCAGTTCCCGCTTATTACAAGGCAAATAATACCTTCCTTATTACCTCTTCAAATTATAATGCTTCATTCAACCTTATTTGCAAGTTTGATTTCTGTTGAAGAGATTTTTAGAGTCGTTCAAAGAATAAATTCGGTTATCTATAAGCCTATTGAACTTTATACTGCTCTTGCGGTTTTTTTTCTTATAATATCTTTACCAGTGAATCTTCTTGCTTATTGGTTGAAACTAAAATACACAAGAGATATATCGGAGAACTAAGTTTTTATGATAGAAGCTAAAGGGATAATAAAAAGATTTGGCAATATACAGGCTTTAGATACTGTTAACGTAACAATTAAGAAGGGTGGAATAACATTGGTATTAGGTCCAAGCGGTAGTGGTAAAACGACTTTGGTTAAATCATTATCATTACTTGATTGTCCTGATTCAGGGTCAATAAATATTGATGATTTGATTTTTACTTTTCCTACAAACAAGAAAAATTGGGATTTTAAAAGTATTTGGCCTAAATTAACTGTTGTATTCCAACAACATTTTCTATGGCCTCATTTAACTTTAAAGGAAAATCTTTTATTACCACTGCAAAAAAAGAAATTTCAGGATAATAATAAACATTTTAATCGAATTATTGAAAGTTTTAATATGACCGGATTTATTGATAGATATCCAAATCAGGTTAGTTTAGGTCAACGCCAGAGAGCAGCTTTGGCAAGAGCAGTTTTATTAAATCCAGAATATCTTTTTTTAGATGAAATTACATCAGCTTTGGATGTTGAACAAACAAGTATTTTAATTGATTTATTATTCGAATTAAGAACTTCAAATATTGGGATTCTTATAGTGACACATTTAATTCATTTTGCTCAGGTTATTCTCGAAAAAAATGAAAATAATAGTTTTATTTTTTTAGATGAAGGGAAAGTTGTAGAATCTGGTAAAATAGTAGAATTTAAAAATCCGCATTCAGTCCGATTAAATAAGTATTTATCAGTGCTTTAATATGAGACTTACACCCGAAGAGAGAAAACAAAAATTTTTTTATGCAACAGAGGATGCTGAGATTTACGATTATACTGTTGAAATTACTCAACCTTATTTTTATCTTATGCATGAAACTATGATGAAGTTAATTGACTTTTGGTTTCAAGATAAAAATACCGAAATTACTATTTTAGATATTGGATCTGGTACGGGAATTGAAGCATTAAAACTCCTTAATATATTCCCCAAAATAAAAATAATTGCGGTCGACTTTTCTGAGCCCATGAATACTATTTTCAGGAAAAAAATGACCCTGAAGTATTCAAAATCTTATATTAACAATACTATTTCTATTATTTGTGAAGATTTTTTATGCGATTCGTTTCATCCTTTAGAAGCATTATCTAAAATATCAAATAAGAGTGAGTTTGATATTGCAATGACAGCATTTGTATTTCAACATTTTGGAAAAGAAGAGAAGCTGAAAGCTTATAGAAAAGTGTTCAAATCCTTAGATAAAAATGGATTATTTATAAATTGTGATATCTTCGGATATAATAACCGTTCTATTCACTCGTATTCTGATAATTACTGCTTAAATTATTTAATAGATCAATTAACAGTTCCAAATATAAATTTACGAGAGTGTTTTAAGAAAATAAAGGAGAGAGTTGGTGATATGGATAAATATAGGAAACAATGGGAGAATCATTGGAAAGAAGACAACATTCTATATCCGTTGAACTGCAATAAGCCATGTTTATCTGAACAGAAACTATTAAAAAAAGCTGGTTTTACCGATTCAGAAATTATATATAGATACTGGTTAGCAGGAATTATATGTGCATTAAAATCATAACTTGGAATGTATAATATAAAAGTGATTCAAAATGAATTAAATCAGTATAATGGTAAAGACATTATTAATTTCATTATTAATTTAATTAATAGAGAAGAGAGTAAAGAATATTTCCTTAAGAAATTAGGATTGTATATTTCTGGATATTTTTTTATAGATCCTTTTAATCAAAATGTACGTGAACTTTTTTCAGAGATACCTTTTCCTTATACATGGCGAAAAAATAAATTAGAAAGTCAATCAAAGGTTATAAATAATCTTTTTTTATACTGGAGGAAAAAAGATAATATAAAAATAACTGATCCTCAAAAGATTCATTTGTATCCAGAATATTTTTATCATGCACCACTTTCAGAAAAAAATTATTTCTATTTTATTGAAGAAAAAAATGTCAGAAATTATAATATTCATTATGCATCATATGGCGAAATATTATATTTCTCATTAGTTTGGAGAATTTTGATAAGATACGCAGAATATTATTCTTGGACTGCACCATTAACCGAATCTTCTATTATAAAAATTATTAATTACAAAGCGAAAAAAGAAATATGGTCATTTGATTTTTTTAATGAATTAAGATTTGAAAGGGAGCGTGATTTTTCATTGAAATTAAAAAAAGATAAAGATCTCAATGAACTTTTTGAAAATTTTAGTTTTAACGATACTACAATTTTAGATGATTTAAAATCATTAATGATTATTAAAGAAAATAATAATAAATATTATTTATATTCCTTCAAATATATTTTAAATTTCATAGAAAGAATAAAATCCATTCATAGAATAAGTGAAAATTATACACTATATAAAAATATTATTTATGAGAAAAAAGATATTTCTTTAGAATTGTTAAATCAATTGCTATTAAGTCTTGTAAAAACTTTTTTAAATTTATTTTCAGCGAATAATGTTGCAGAGATGTATTTTAGTTTATTAAAAAATTCAAGGTTTCCCTTAATACCTTATTTTTATTGGTTATCCATAAGTAAGACAAAGATTGCACATCTGGTCGTGCCAGTAATTGATTATTGGTCGGATTTATTTTATGTTCCAAATTACAATTTGAATAATCCTTTAAATAAAATCTTAGCACATAAAATTGGATTTTGCATAAATGGCATTAAACCAATTGAATCCTTTGAAAATAATAAAAATTTAGAAAATGGCATTGAAAGAAAGAGATTTAATGAAATAATCGAATTAAATAAATTGTTTAATGAGCCAATAAAAGAAAAAAAATATGTGGAAAGAATTCGCAAAAATGAACAAGAAATAAGAGATCAAACAATAAGGTTATTTAGGCATAAATGTATGGGATATTTAAACTATACAAATAAAACAATAAGAAATGAATTATCTCAATTAGATATTTCAGATAAACAATTAATAAGAATAAAATTAGAGTTTAAAAGATTAAATTATTATATATCAGCAATTGGAAAATTACGAGTTAGTAAAAAAAATGATTTTGATGTAATAAAAGTAATAAATAATTTCATTAATAATGATTTCAAAGAGATATACCCTAATTTTAGTTTTGATAAAGGAAGAATTAGTATGGTAATTATTTCAGGAATTCAAAATCATTTTACGACTTTTATTGATGAGTTTTTATTTAATTCTGTAAAAAATAAGCATCCGAACAGAGATTTGGCTTTTAAATTAATATTAAGAGATAATTTAGAAAAAAAGATGTTAGAATTTTACTTGGAAGATAATGGTAAAGGAATAGCTCCTGAATTCTTACCAGAAAAAATTTTTATGCGTGGATTTTCAACAACTGGTGGTAAAGGTATAGGATTAAATGAGATAAGAAATAGTTTAAAGAATAATTTTAATGGAGATATAGCAATTATATCAGAAAAAAATAGATATACAATTGTTAAATTATTTATCCCTTATAAATTTATCAAGTATGATTAAAATAAAATATTTAAATGCTGATGATAATGAAGAGCATCTGGAATCTTGTCGTCAAATTTTTGATACCGCTTACAAAGAATTTCTATGTAAATATAATAATTGGCTGTTTGATGACAGACCATTTGAAGTTGAATGTATCTCAAGTGAAATTTTAGAACATTACCAGGATTATTTTCATATGGCAATTGTTGATTTAAATTTTGACAAAGGAGGTTTATTTGACGAATATGATGAGAAGGAATCATCGTTCTCTGAGTCAAATAGAGAATTATCTGACGAAGGCTTTGTTATAAATACATTTATTCATAATAAAGATTTTCTTCAATCAACAAAAGTAATTTTTCATTCATATCATGACGATTACAAAACTATTACTCAATGTCTTAGAGCAGGTGGATTCTCATATGTTGTAAAACAGAATGGTAAAGATGAAGAATTATCAGATGAAAATAAAGAAAATTTGAGACTTGAAATTCTTAGAGCACTTAATCAAGTTGAAAAAGATTATTATAAGCAAATAATTGGAAATTTTCCAGATCCGAAATTAGTAGCAAAATTTTCTAATCCTTTTATTGTTAAGCGATTACATGAATCTGTAGAGGTTTACAAAGCTACATTATATTGTGATATTAGCGATTCATCAGAAATTATTAATCAATTACAACGGACTGTCCAATTTGCTAATAAAACTGGATTGTTTTTAAGTAATATGATTAATAAAATATCTTATATAATCGAAAAGAATGAGGGACATATTGAAAATTTTATTGGTGATGAGGTAAGGGCTTATTTCGATAATGGAAATGAGGATCTTGCATTACTTACAGATGAAAGAACTGTTATAAAAGAATATTCATTACAACAGAAAATAGTTATTTGTATAAATGCAGTAAATGCTGCATGGGAATTGCAAAAGGAGTTTCAAACATTGCTTAAAGAGTGTATAAATGATGCTAAATGCCAAACATTAAAAATAGATCTTAATAAAACAAAATTAAGATTTTACATAAATTTTGATAGATTTCATTGGACAATATTAGGGAACAACTCAATAAAACGCTTAGCAATAGTAACTCAAAATGCTCTTATTAATTCAAGGTTGATGTCAGCATCAAAGTCTAATGGTGGTAGCATTAGGCACTGGTTAGAATCTGGAAATATTTACGTATCTGAGTCAGTAAAGGAGATTATTGATCTTCAAGTACCAAAGATTTTTGAAGCAAAAGATGAACTTGTGATTGAAAATGTAAAGAATTTCGAGGAAAGAGAATTTAAAGCTTATAAAATAATGAAAAATTAATGCTAAATAGGATTATATTAATTTTTCTTCTTATGTTGTCATTTTCATTAGTTTATTCACAAAAATATCTTTACTTTGAATTAGAGAATAGATTTACTTTTACTGAAAAAATTAGCATAAGACCAGAGGTAAATTTATATGGTGAATTCAAAAACCAAAATAATAAAATTGGTGCATATTTTTATGGATTGGCAAATGACAAATGGGGAGAAGCTTATGGTGGAATATTGATTCCAATAAGTTTTTTTCGAGTATATTTAGGAGCGGGTGTCGAGTCAAATAGTATTCCATTTAGACTTAATGCAGGATTAGATTTTTTATACAAAAAACTTTCATTATCTCAATGGTATGAATATGGTGGATCAGGGTTTTGGTATAACATTCAACTTAATTATCAAATAATAGACATTTTTAGATTTGGCATTATATTCAAAAGATATTATGGATTGGGGATTAACCTATTTTATGATATAAAAAAAACACCAATATCTATAAATATTGCCCCTTTTTATGATTTTGAAATTAATAATTATCGAGCCATGGCAATAGTAAGATTTTCATTTTAAAGTGGTACTAAACCATTATTTTTTCAAGTTTATTTTTCCACTTATCCCAATCAGGCATCATCTTTTCCTGCAAATGCACGAAGGAATTAGTATGATTCGGGTGAACAAGATGACAGAGTTCATGAATAATCACGTATTCTATGCAAGGTTTGGGTGCTTTGATCAGTTCAGGATTTAGAATAATCTTTCCTTTTGGGGTACAACTGCCCCAACGTGTCGGCATTTCCTGTAAATATATGGATTCCGGTTTGACATCGTATTTTTCGAACCGTTGGATCCATGGTCCCACAATTTCGGCAAATTTTATTTTGGCTCTTTCCCGGTACCACTGCTTAAAAAGGGCTTTAGCATTCGATTTCTTTTTTGTTTGGATTTCAAAAACCCTTCCGCTGAAATGAACAGAGTTTGTTTTAGCTTCTGTTATTTTTAACCGGTATTGCCTGCCCATGTATAGGTGGGTTTCGCCACTCACATACTTTTTCTCAGATGTTCTCGGATGAAAAGACAAAAAATAATCTTGCTGCTTAATGATCCAGGGGACTTTCTTTTTTACTTTCTCCTTTATTCTTTCTATAGAAACATTCCGCGGTGCTTTGACCATGACTTCCATATCGGGTGTAATAGTAATACCGAGCGATTTCCGGTCAGAAAAAGTTAACTGGAAGGTTATGGTCTTTGAACCGAATTCAATGGAATCCATCATTTCTTGTATCTGATCTTTGCAACATCAACAATCTGTTCAGCTATACTGTCAATTTCCTCAAATGTCATTTGAAGATGGTATTTATCCCTGACTTCATCGATCAGATAATCACCAATTAAATGAAACATTCGCTTTGGAACGTCTATCTTTATCTGCCAGTCAACGACTATATGTTTCATAATGATATCATCTGCAGCAAGTGCAATATCGGCGGAAATGCTTTTCAATATTGTTTCATCCTGAAACTTATCTGTAAGACCCTCTTTAGCCAACCCGAAGAATGCTTTTGCCACATCCCTACCCTCCAAAGATTCCGGAATATCAGTATCAGTATGTGAAAGGACTGAATTCATGATTTCAGTGACCTTCTTTAATTTCTGGGCATCATTGATGCGCCCTAACTCATGAAGTACAATAGTTTCTTTTAACATTTCCGAGAACTTTTTATAAAAAGCAGGATCTTCCTCCATTTTCTCAGAAATATGCTTTGCCGTACGGGATGCAATTTTATCGGCCTTAGCAGCAATACCAACAGTTTTTTCAACTTCCTCTTCAAACCGTTCTTTCTCGAAAATGTTTACCAGGTCCGTAACTGGTTTCACATCGTCGGTTTGCACATGAGTATCAATAAGTTTCTGTATCTGACCTTCATATTGCCTGTAATCCACGTCATCGGAATATCGTTGCAATACGGCGCACCTTAATTTCAGGAAGAAAGCAAGGTCTTCTTTGTACCGGTCAATGGTCTTTTCATCCGTTTCCTTGTGAAATTGAATAGAGGAGAATGCCAGTTTTAATCTCCTTGCAAATGCCAGCAACTTATCATAAAACACAACCCTTATCGATTCATCTTTTAGGAATTGTTGATAAGCTTCGGCATCGCGCTTGTTGGTGATTGTTTTAAAAATGTCCCACAGTTCAGAGTGTATTTGCGGAAGTTTCCTTACTTCATCAATGATGTTGGTTAGAGTCTGGCCAAGATCATCCAGGTCAAAATCTTCAAAAGAAGAGTATAATTGCAATGCATCATCCAACTGTTCAATCACTCCATAATAATCAATGATGTAACCATAATCTTTATCAGTATAGACACGGTTTACTCTTGCTATTGCTTGTAAGAGCGAGTGCCCTTGTAGTTTTCGGGTCAGATACAAGACAATGTTCTTTGGCTCATCGAACCCGGTCAGAAGTTTATCAACCACAATAATTATTTCCGGAGTCACCTGGTATTTGAAGCGACTGATGATGTTCTTTTCATAACGTTTCGGACTGCCATGTTCATCCATCATCTTATTCCAGAAACGCTTAACCCTGTCCGATGTCTCTCCAAAGGAACTATCCTCGCCTTCACGATCGTCAGGAGGGGAGATTAAAACTTCGGATGTGACAATCCCGATATCATCAAGACAAGATTTGTACTTGATAGCGTTTTCCTTTCTGTCGCAAACCAATTGCCCTTTAAAGGGTGTACGATGCTGAAAATTATTCCTGAAATGAAGACTCAGATCCCATGCTATTGCATAGATTTTCTGTTCTGCTGCATTCAAGTGATCAGCGCGACTCATCTTTTTTTTCAGGTCGGCTTTCTGATATTCTGTCAACGGTTCAGAAATCAGGTTGAAATAATCATCAACTGCTTTTTCATGAACAACCTGCTTTGCATGACGACCTTCATACAACAACGGAACAACGGCCTTATCTTTTACGGCCCGATCTACAGTATATTCATCAATGATACCACCAAACTTGATTGCAGTATTTTTATCTTTTTTAAACAAAGGTGTTCCGGTCATGGCAATAAAGCATGCATTGGGCAGGGTTTTTTGCATATTGATATTAAACATGCCATGCTGAGTACGGTGCCCTTCATCAACCAGGACAAAAATATTCGGATTTTCAAGGGGTTTGCTGATCTTCCTGACTGCTGCCTCAAATTTATTGATCACGGTAGTAACGACCGCATCACTCTTACTCTCCAGAAGATCAACCAGGCGTTGTCCGGTAGTTGCATTGTCAACGAACATCCCACATTTGCGGAATGTTCCGGTAATCTGTTCATCCAGGTCCACACGGTCTGTGACCAAAATAATCTTAGGATTTACAATGCTTTTCTCAAGCGCAATTGCCTGGGCCAACATCACCATGGTAAGCGATTTTCCACTACCCTGGGTATGCCAGATCACTCCGCCCTTTCTCTTACCGCTCTCAATTATCCGGATGCGATTCATGGCCTTTTTAATGACAAAAAACTGTTGGTAACGGGCAATCTTCTTTTCCCCGTTGTCAAATAGAATATAATTAAAAGCCAGGTCCAACATTCGTTTCGGACTGCACAATCCGAAAAGGTATTCATCCTGGATAACCTGCAGGATCTTCTCCGATTCCAATGCATCAAAGTAGGTCCGGACATATTTAAACCGATCGGCAAACAGTTGGTTTTTCTGGTCAAGCGATAAAGGCTGATTTTTAATATCCAACAAATGATTCCGGTATTGTTCTTCTTCTTCTTTATTATTGAACTTCTCATGCCAGATTGACCAGAATTTTTCCGGCGTACCGTTTGTAGCGAAACTGGCTTCGTTTGTGCCTATACTTAAAAGGCATTGAGCATACACATACAACCTGCGGATTCCGTCTTCATGCTGATTCCGGAGATGTTGAGAAATCGCCTGTACAATAGGGTCTTTCATATCCGGTCGTTTGCATTCGATTATACATAACGGGATTCCGTTGACAAAAAGAACAATGTCCGGCCGGTAATGCTCCTTGCTTGTGCTGCGCATCACACTGTATTCTTCCGTGACATGAAAAACATTGTTTGTAAAGAAAGTTTCCGGAGACCAATCAATATAATAAAGGGTGAAACTTTTTTTATTTCCATCAATACTTTGCTCAAAGGCTTTACCAAGTGTTAAGAGGTTGTAGGCTTGTTCACAGGCTGAAATATACCCCTCATTCATGGGCATATCTTTCAAAGCCTGGATGCCATTTTCTATATTGGCGTCAGAGAATATCATCTCCCGGGTTGAGCTGACTTTCCTCACATTGATCTCTTTCAATTGTTTCCGGAGGATATCTTCAAGGATGACATTGGTGGTTTTATTCCCCCGGAATTGCAATGCTTCTTCGGGACGGAGGTATGTATAACCCAATTTTATCAGCATCTGTAATGCCGGAATCTGGCTGATGTGATCTTCTTTGAAGGAGGGAGTTCCCATTAACTCAATAATAGTTTAATACTGTTTTTATTATTAAGAAAAAAATCTAATCACTGGTAATATTATGGAAGAGATTAATACTCCAATAAAAGTAAGTAACCCTCCGATTTTAAAAAATTGATATTTAAGCCAGGTGATTCTCGAATTATATAAAATCTGAGAAATAAGATCTTTCTCGTATTCTGAAAATCCTAAAATTGTACCGGTCTTTAAATTGAATTTTGTTATAAATTCTTCAACATCTATTGTCCTTAAGTAGCCATAAAAATGGATGTTTTCAAAGACGGTCTCTTTACCAATACATTCAGATACATTTGATACCCAATCTTTAATTGTATTACCTTTTTCTATTCTCGAGAGAATGGGAAATAGGGATATAATACATAGAATTGATGATGAAACTAAAAAGGGTGTCAAAACATATAGTGCAGCAATTTTCAATGTTAATGCTGCGGAATAATCGATCCTTGTTATGCCAAAAATGATCGCTGCATTTATTGTCAGCAATCCAAAATTCTTTGCTTCTGCAAATTTTAGCCAGTCATTGACATTTGCAAATAATTTTTGCAGTTGTTCTTCATGATTCAATTGTGCCATAATTATCCGATTTTAATTTTTGTGATTTCGGGAACTAATAAAGAACATCCATAAACACCTGATCCGGTGTATGGTTGATTAGGATAATCTCTTGATGATATTTTTGAGATATATTGATTGTGGGGCTGCCTTTTTGAATTCGCGAAATACATTACCGGTAAGTAATATCGGTGATGTCGAAAATGAAATATTTTCAAGATTAAATGATGTTACCTTATTCCCATCAAATTTCCATCCATCTTTATCTACAATCACTCTTTTAGCAAAATCTTCACAACTTAATGTACTATCCCTACTTTCTGACGTATATTTATATTCATATTCTGCTTCCGGCTTGGGGTTCCCAAATATTTCACCTAAACCATAAATCAAAGGAGAATTTGGTGGGGATTTGTAACCCTTAAATATTTTCTCCGATCTTAATACTTCATACCTTATATGAAACTTTTGGTACGAATAACTTTTATTAGTGAAATCACAAAGTTTCGATGCAGTATTTGCTGAATCACCGATCCAAACAAGTTTCTTGTATTCAGATTGTTCTTCGTGTTTCTTTCTTATCCCTGTTTTTAGTACGAGCATTTCACCAAAATCAATTCCTATACCAACTTTAAAATCCAGTAGTGCAACATATTGAGAAAGAATTTTTGTTGCCACTGTATACATCATTGCAGCACAGTTAATAGCTTTTGCAAAGCAATCTTTTGGCTCAAACACAACCATTAACCTATCACCTATTATATTCCTGACATACCCATACTCATCCGCAATATCTGCCATTGCATATATGAATGCCAAATAAATTTTACCTAGTCTAACTTTATCCTTTTTTAATTGACGACTTATTTTTGTCGAGTTCCTCATGTCAATCATTAACACACAAGTTTCAAGAACCTTTCCCTGCTTGTTCGCCCCAATTGGGAATGTCAAGGTACTATCATTTCTTGTTGGAACGACATAAGCTTTTGTTGTTTCAATATTGTATTGAAAAATGTTTTTGATGTCTTGGTTAATTTGATTCAGGAATTCTTCCATATTATCTGAATTTAATGTAACTAACATTACTGAATTTGACTCCTGGTAAAGAAGTATCAAAATTTCTAAGAATTATTTCTTCTGATTTCAATTGTGATAGAGAAAGATGGGTTGTAGGATTCATTGAATAATAAATCCCACCCGTATAAAAATTTATGGCATTCTTTCTAGAAACACTTTCCAGTCGAAATAATTCCGTAATTGGCCTTCCTATCATTGTGTATTCTTCATAGTTGGTGCCCGGTGTTTTGTAATATGTAATAAACCCACTATGCAAAGCAATTTTGACTTCTTTATCTGTATTATAAAACCTGTTAATTATTTTTTGAGCACATAACTCAGCTCTATTAAATTCATCTGGCCACTCAACATCAATAAAAGGTTTACCAAATACACATACTATTCCGTCACCCATTAATTTCTCAACTTGGCCACCAAACTCATAAATAATGGGAATGGTTCTTCGATAAAAACTATCTAGATAGTTAGTAATAAATTCGTTATCTTTTTTCTCGGTAATAATTGAGAAGTTAGCAATATCTATAAAAAGTAATACAATTTCCTCTTCTGGTTTTGATTCAAAGTATTCGACTAAAGAGGGCATCCTTTGAGCCAGATCAAAGTGCTCGTTTAATTTATTTCGTACATCGAAACTGAATGCTTTTTCAATAGCGACATTATCTAATAACCCTTTATTCAAAAAATCCTTTAAACGATTATCACTTCTTTTAAGTGAGTCGTAATTCTCTTTTAATGCAAGAATTTGTCTAATATTTGGCATGGTAAATGATTTTTATTTGAGATCATATTTTATGTAAATCTTTTTTTCCCTGTCAACAGATCGGAA
>JALNZC010000052.1 GCA_023229525.1 Bacteroidales bacterium | reverse complement strand
CATTCTTCTGGTGTTTGCCGTTCTGCTTTTTTCATTCAGGGATATCCGAATGGCGCTTCTTGTCATATTTATTTCGATCCTCGGTATCGGGGGATGTATTTGGGCGCTGTTCCTCACAGGAATCCAACTCAATGTGGGAAGTTATACCGGTATCATCATGATTGTTGGGATCATTGCAGAAAACGCCATATTCACTGTCAACCAGTTTTATACAACATACCGGAATACAGGTGATGCGGATAGGTCGATCAAGTATGCTATCTCGTTGCGTATTCGCCCCAAACTGATGACGGCTATCGGAGCTATTCTGGCCCTTCTGCCTCTGGCCATGGGGATCGGCATTGGCGCCCAGATGCAACAACCCTTGGCGATTGCTGTTATCGGAGGTTTTGTAGTCGCAATGCCCTTGCTTTTGTTTGTTTTCCCGTCGCTGTTACATCTGGTCTATTCCCGAAATAAACCAGTTATGTAATGGTATGTAGTTTAATAAAATTGGTTCCTCCTTCCCGGTGACCGGGAATACCACCTAGGATTATGATTTCATCTCCTGATGTTGCCAGATTTTTTTTCACAACAGTTTTTTCACACAACAAAACCATCTCCTCAAAAGTGTCGGGATGTTCATCAATCAATACTGGGTTTATTCCCCAGATGAGATTGAGGGCATGATAGACTTTCGGGTGTGTTGTAAGGGCAAAGACTGGAGAATTGGGCCTCATGGCTGCCACACTCTGGGCACTCCGGCCGCTTGTGGTAAGGACAACGATACAACGGGGTTTAATGACATCTTCCATGCGATCAATGGCCTGACTCAAAGCCATCACTTTGGATGGTATTAATGGGGGATAAGACTTGAATTTGATCTTTGCTTCAACATCCATGGCAATACGGGCCATCATTTCCACGGCTTTGACCGGAAAATCTCCCATGGCCGTTTCACCGGATAGCATAATGGCATCGGTGCCGTCAATGATCGCATTTGCTACATCGCTGGCCTCTGCACGTGTCGGACGTGGCTCATGGATCATACTTTCCAGCATCTGCGTGGCTGTAATAACGGTCTTTCCTTTCCGGTTACATAATTCAATGATTCGTTTCTGCAGCATCGGTACTTTTTCGGGAAACATTTCTACGCCGAGATCCCCACGGGCTACCATGATCCCGTTGACTTCATCCACAATTTCTTCAAGATGATCAATTGCCTGCGGTTTTTCAATTTTAGCAATGACCGGTTTAAAGTATCCTTTATCGACGATCATTTTTTTCAGGACCTTGACATCCTCTGCTGATCGTACAAAACTGAGCGAAACCCAATCCACCCCCTGATCCAGCCCGAATTCAAGGTCACGGATATCCTTGTCGGTGAGCGATGGCAAACGAAGATTCAGGTTGGGGAAATTCACTCCTTTGCGGCTGGAGAGACAACCCCCTTCCACAACCTGACATTGGACGGTATTTCCATCAATGGCTGTAACCAGGAGTTCAAAAAGTCCATCGGCCAGAAGAACCTGCATTCCCGGTTTTGCTTCTTCAGCCAAGTATGGATAATCAATTGGAATGGTATAGGGTTTATTGTTGAACTCATTTTCCGGGACAAGGTTAATAAATTCTCCTGTTTTTATTTCCGTTTTTCCTCCGGGGAGCTGACCTACCCTGATTTTCGGTCCCTGCAGATCCTGCATGATCGTGACCGGTTTGTCGAGTTCTTCTGAAATGTCCCGTAGATATTTAATTACCTGCGCATGATCTTCATATTTTCCATGTGAAAAATTGAGCCGTGCAACATCCATTCCAGCTTCGATTAATTTCCGGATCATATCAGCAGAACTGCTGGCCGGGCCAATGGTAGCCACGATCTTGGTACGACGAATGAAATTTTGCATAACCTTTAATTGATTTCGATACTTTCACCGTATTGGGGCATCCAGGGCTTAATCCCATAGTTATTTTCAAGGATCTTCGCCAGTGGAAGGCGTGCCCGGTCCTCCCCGTGTGTGAGAATCACCCGGGGGCGACTGGGCGCCAGCACATTGAACCACCGCAGCAGATCCGATTGCCCGGCATGGGCGCTGAAACCTCCCAACTTGTAGATTTGGGCCCGTACGATGATCCGCTCTCCGAAAATATTAACCCATTTTGCCCCATCTACGAGCTGTCGGCCAAGTGTACCTTCAGCCTGATAGCCTACTATGAGGACCGAAGTTGTCGGATTCCAGAGGTTATGGCGCAGATGGTGTCTGATGCGTCCCGCATTACACATGCCAGAGCCTGCAATGATCATGCAGGGACCAACCACATTATTCAGTTTTTTGGATTCTTCCGGACTTGGGGTGGGATGAATGAAATTTTTATACCTGAGGAGTTCACCTTTTTTTACAAATTCATTCATCTCCTCATCAAAAAGCTCAGGGTGGTGCATATAGATTTTTGTCGCTTCGATGGCCATCGGACTGTCGATATACACCGGGAAAACAGGGATTTCACCCTTGGTAAAAGCATTTTCGAGATAATAGAGCAGATCCTGTGTACGGCCAATAGCGAAGGAAGGAACAAGAATTTTTCCTTTTGATTTAACGCTTTCCTGTATTATGGCACTTGTCTCTTCCAGGGTCGCCTGTAAGGGTTTATGATCACGATCACCATAAGTTGACTCCATGATGACCACATCAGCTTGAGTGAACGATTCCGGATCCCTGACAATGGGCATACCATATGGACCGAGATCTCCTGAAAACAGGATTGTCCTGGTCCTGGTTTTTTCTTTGATTTGCACCAAAAGGCTTCCGGAGCCGAGAATATGTCCGGCTTCATCGACGGTAACCCCAATTCCGGGAGCAATGGGAAAGTTCTGGTGGTAAGGCAATGGGCTCATCAGTCGGATGGCCTCCTCTACGTCTTCCTTCTGATAAGGAGGTTCAATCGGGATTTTGCCATTTCGTATCAATCTGCGATTCATCTTTTCAAAATCAGCGGTTTGGATTTTTAATGAATCCCGGAGTACCAGAGAAGCAATCTCAATCGTGGCCGGTGTCGCAAAGATGGGACCACGATACCCCATTTTAGTGACCAGCGGCAACCGCCCGCAATGGTCCAGATGAGCATGTGTAAGAAGGATAGCATCCAGTTTTCTGTAATCCACAGGAGGCGCTTTCCTGTTTTTCAGCTCGGCGCTTTTGTTCCCCTGGAAAATTCCACAGTCGACAAGGATTGTTGCTTTTTGAGTTTCAATAAAATAGGCGGTACCTGTAACGTCACCGGCAGCGCCATAGAGGGTTAGTTTCATACAGAAGAAATGAAATAATTTAATTTTACTGTTATCCTTTTTACCGGGTTGTTAGTCACCTCGATCGTACTATGAGGTACATCCATGATCAATTTGGTTAAAGTTAATTCCAGCCAACATTTTTATTCACGTGTTACTTGTTTGGAGTTTTAAAGGGTAAAGATAAGATACATTTTCAAAAACCATATACTGAATCAGTTTATGAAGATTTAAAAAAAGAAGGCGGCCTTTTGGGACGCCCTTTTAATCAAGTGGGATGTAACAGATTCGAACTGATGACCTCTTGCCTGTCAAGCAATTATTTACCGCTTTCCACATGGTTGATACTTTTACGTAAACATGTCGCAAATATAATGTAAATAAAGGGGTACATGATTAGCATGTTAATAACTTTTTTGATAAAAAGGTATAGTTTTTGGATTATTTGTTGGTACCTTTGTTGGTACCCTAATTAAAAATCAATGAAAAAGGATTCAGCAACAGTAGCGATCGTACTGAATGCAAAAAAAGCGAAGAAACGCCAGGATGGAAGATTCCCGGTAAAATTGCGGGTGACTTTCCAAAGAGACTATAAATTCTATGCGATAATTTACCGGACCCAGGATGCAAAAGAGAAAAGTGACGGCGGGGGTATTCCTATTTGGGAACCGGGCGAAGTCATCGCAATGACCGGGGCGGAATATAAAAAAGTCTTTGCAGCGCAACCAAGTATAAATTACAACGATAAAAATTTATACTTAACTACCCTCAAAAAGAAAGCGACCGACACGGTAACATCTTTGGGGAAAAACTTTTCATTCGAAGCATTTGAGGAAAAGTATTTCGACAAACCGAAAGACGATCAGGATTTGTTTGCTGCATTGGACACGAAAGCCAAAACCATACGCAAAGAGGGAAGGATCAACACGGCAACGACATACGAAGCCACCCTTAATACACTAAAGCTGTTTACCAGGAAGGAAAAATATCCGTTCGCCAACATAAATGTATCATTCCTGAAAGATTATGAAGCCTGGATGACGGAGCGCATGATCGGGAAGAAGAATCCAAGGCATATCTCCAGGACGACAATATCCATTTACCTGAGATGCTTAAAAGCTGTGTTGAATGAATCAGCTCCCCCTGGTATGGCATATCCGTTTGGCAAAGGAAAGTACATAATCCCGAAATGGAACCACAATAAACGGGCATTGACCCAGGGAGAGGTAGCCAAAATAGCGGGTTATCCTGCCATTAATGGAACGATGGAACACATGAGCCGGGATCTATGGTTGTTCTCCTTTCTGTGTAATGGAATCAACTTTAAGGACCTGGCAAACCTGAAATATTCAAACATCAAAGGCCAGACCATTGTATTTGAACGGGCAAAGACGATCAATAGCAGCAACGATAATAATGAAATTACCGTAGTGATCACCCGGCAATTAGGCCGGATCATTGATCGTTGGGGAACCGGATCGGGATATATTTTCGACATCCTGAAAGAGGGAATGACCGTGGAGCAACAGTACCGTACAATCCAGCAAACCATAGCGAACACGAATAAGTACATAAAGCGTATCTGTGCCAGTTTGGAGATACCAGAGGCAACCACCTATACAGCCCGTCACAGCTTTGCCACAGTTTTAAAGCGTTCAGGGGCCAGTGTTGAATACATCAGTGAATCCCTGGGTCATAAGAACATCAGGACAACACAAAACTACCTGGCAGATTTTGAGATCGAAGAAAAAAAGAAGTGGGCTGAAATGTTGTTACCAGAATCGGAGGGATAACATGGAAAAAGATGATTTTACCGATTGGTTGTACCTCACCGACAAGCAAACCGGAAAGAAATTTGGCAACCCAGATTGGAGAGAGATAGCATGGTTACACAACACAGGCATGGGCTATCAACATAAACAGGATTTGATTGCAGTGTTCAAAACCACCTCAGATTATATTGAGGAAAAATTCGAAGCCTATTACAAGGAAAATAAAACAGTCCCGATTCAGACATTTGATGATCTTATTTATGAATTCAGAAAGCATTTTCCATTATCCGGTAGGGTGGAGGGAGTTAATTATTTTGACGACAGGATTGTCGGGATAGGTGAGAGATACGCACCGAAAGAAATAAAAGAGCGCTACATCGCAACCAATTCACAAATAGCAGTGTTTTTCTTTTGTTTGGCACAGGGTAAAATTATTAAATACCCCACCGGGAAGCCAGCATTTGAACCACTACTTCGGGAATACAAATTTCCTGGCAGGGTACCGATCCCATCGTACAAAGACATCTCCAATCTCTTTATACTAATTGGAACTGGACGTAAAAAAGACCCATTGACAATGAAAAACATTACCTTCTGTATTGATCACTTATTAGATAGATATCCATCAGCTCTACGCATTGCAGAGGATCAATTAAAGCCAGGAAAGTAAATAAACACTTACTTTTTTTCATTTCCTATCATCCTGTAAAACAGTACAATATATCAAAGTAAGTGCCTTACTGCAAACTTACCCATTAATTACTATATCGATATTTGCCGTGTTTATAAATCAATACACATGGCAACCGAAGAACAGATTTTATTTTCCCTCCCATTGTCCAGAATGGAACCCATATTTAAAAACTGGGTGAGAGATGTTATATCTCAAACGACACTGACACAAACCAAGCCAATAAATCCGGCAGACGAAGAACCGATCAACATACAAGACGTTGCAAAACTGACCGGGAAGGCCGTTGCAACAATCTATTCTCTACATCATCACAGGAAAATACCGGGATACCGCAAGGGTCAGCGCTTGTACTTTTTCCGCTCACAGATTCTGGAATGGATCAGGACCGGGAAACATTCAACTATTGACGAGATCAAAGCCGATGCATTAAACAGCCTTGCACGATGACCTCAAAATCATCCTTACCCCGTTTTCCCGAACGATCAGGGCATGAAGGGGCCGAACATTCACCCGGAAGCAAAACAGGGTTAAGGGCACTCAATGCCTTGGCATTTGAAGCATTGAAATTGAAGCATCCCGAGATTAAAGCAGAATGGCTCCCCTGGCCGAAATACAGGGATGCAACTGCAAACCAACTCACACAATCAATCATCATGTGGATCAGGTTGAACGGTGGCCAGGCGGAACGTATCAGTGTATCAGGACGAACGATTGACCATAGACAGGTCGTAACGGATTGTCTGGGAAATAGGCGAATGATCGGATCATTACAATGGATACCGGGTACCATGACCAGAGGCAGCGCCGACATATCAGCAACAGTCAAAGGGCGAAGCCTTAAAGTGGAGGTTAAGATCGGCCGTGACCGTCAATCCGATGCACAGCGACAATACCAGCGATCCATCGAAGCTGCAGGCGGGGTGTACGTCATTGCCAGGGACTTTCAGGGCTTTTATGAATGGTTCACCGATTATTTTCGAGATTTCCAAAGACCGAAAACGGATAAGGCTGTTAAAATTTGTGGGGAACATTTTCAAGAAAATCGACTTTTTCAATAAACAGAAACCCGGTTACTGTGATCAGCACATTTTGCCGGGAATGATTTTGACGATTTAAAACAATAACCAACATGGTAATAGGCAGGGATAAATACAGATTTTACGTTCAGTGGGACGGAGTAACTTTCATACCGGTGCTATTGACAAAGCCAGTATCTATAACTGGATCAAAGGAGGAAAAGTTATGGGATTATCGGCGGAAATCATCTGAGTGGAGGCTGGTCAGATATGAGAACGTCACAGTTTACGACGCAATCATTGCCAGGCTGCTGCCACCTTATGACCTGACTACACCGATCCGGGTTAAAGTTGAGTTATGGGATAATTGGATAGACTTTACTAGTGTTGAATTCCTGGGGTATGTACCCTTGGAAGGGTTTCAGATCAATTCGGATAACGGGACAATCATCATGAAGCCGGAAGAGGAGGGCACATATACCTGGTATGAAGAGCACAAAGAGGATAAACAGGACCTTGTTTCTCAGGCAAACATTGTCCTCCACAGTCATGAAATGACCATAGAAGATACTTCTGGCCCCGTGGAATTTTGGGTTCCCTACAGGTTGGATTGTGATGACCCCCTGAATAATCTTCTTACCCTGGATTGGGGGGACGGTATAGCACGCTGGGACCCGATGGGAATTTACATGAATGACCAAGACAGTGGGGGGGTAACGTGGAGGAAATTGGGCTGGGTCATTCACCCGGATTATTATACCGGTATTGATACTTACTTTTATTGCATCCAGTCACATCTCGCAGTACCACAAACCAGAGAGCCAGGGCATCCTCTTTGTTGGAGCGGGTTTTGGGCCAGGTATGATTATTACCCTTATGACAGGCCTCCCAGGGTTCAACATGTGATTCAACAGCGTGCCAACTTCGCATTACCAGGCTTTAAGGCAGGAGATGATACATGGCAGGGATCATTTACGGGAGACACCGCATTTGAAGATGCAACCAACTGCCCGCGGTATCTCTGGGCCATGGGAGCCGCCGAACCGGTCACAGGTCAGGCCATTGTAAGCGGTTACGGAAACGCTAAAATGTCGGAAGTAATGGCGCTGCTTTTAACAGGATCAGGGCTAACTTTCAAAAGTGACTTCTTTTCCCTGGCAACAAACCCGGTCACCGGTGGAGAGAATAAACTGGCCAATCTTATTTTATCCCATAAGCTATTTTTGAAAGGGACAAACGACGATAAAACGAAAGGTGAAATCACCCTGCAAACCTTAATCACGGCACTTTGTGACCTGTTTAATTGTTACTGGTACATTGATATAGTAAACAATCAGCTTGTTATTGAACACATGAAATATTTTGAAAACGGGAAATCATATTCCGGCAGTCCTCTTGTATACACTGACCTGACTGACACAAATAAATATAAATTAAAATATCAGGTTTGCCATGACATTAATGGGGGAATAACGGATAATGAATTTAATTTCGGGAATCAGTTACCACAAAAAGAGACATTTGAATTGACCGACACAGTTGATTCAATCTCTGAGATCCTCTATTCCTCAAACTTTTCAAAGAAGGGTGTTATAGAGACACACAGAGTAGATAGCATCAGCACTGATTTGCTCTTTATTTTGCAGACAGATAAATCAGATGATGGATATTGTTTGCTCGCAGCGGATGCAGCTATCAACATTTACCGGCGAGACTTTCTCCAGGGCGGGAACACTGGCACCTTACGGACCAATTATCCAAACGGTGACCTGTTTTTCGATAACTTGCTGAATGATTTTTGGGTTTATTCCCGGTATTTCCTATCCGGAAAAGTTAACAATGTTCAGAAATCGTTTACCACCCAAAAGCGAAACAAGAAACAAAAACAAATCACATTCCCACGATTGGAAGCCGGCTCCTTTGATCCATTCAAGTTAATAACTACAAATATGGGAAATGGCGAAATCAAAGACTTTGAATTGTTCACAGACACAGATTTCATAACTGTATCACTCATCTATTGATCAACGAATCATTCGTACCTCAAAAGACGATTATTTTGAAGCTTTTTTTGGAACATCAACTGATAATAACTGGCAATTTTGCGGGGCACCCTCACAGAAAAATAAACAGTATCGAAACAAAAAAGGGTGAACCGTTACCAGCGGAACACCCTTAAAAATTTTAAACAGGATGGAACACGAAAGTACGAAAAAAAAATTCCGAATTGACGGCTGGTCTCAAATTAAATTATTTTATGAAATGATTTGGAATGGAGACAAGGACTTCACACCTGCTAAAATAAGTCTATATATGTTCATTTTAAACCAGGGGAACAGGGCCAGTTGGCCCGAATGGATTGATTTACCTGTTGATACTGGAATGCAAGGTGCCTGTATTGCGAGTAAAACAACTTATTATCAATCCTTGAAGGAATTAGTGAATTTTCAATTGATTCAATATCGAAAAGGTATATCCGACAAATTAACGCCTAAGATCAAAATACTGGATTTAAGAGTATCAAATATTGGTACTCATGCAATGACTAAACAAACCACCGACGAAGTATCATTGGATGATATGAATAAAACAAGGCCATCTTCCACGGCGATGGAAACCATTATGCTTACCCCCAAAAAATTAGGAAAATATGTAATAACAAAAGATGATCTAAGGGAATGTTTAGGCGAATCATGGATCAATGAAACAGGTATGAAATATAATTTCGATAGGGACAAATTTGGCCAATTTGTTAACGACAGAATTCTTGCAATGACTGCCGCAGGGGATTGGAATTACCCGGTGGAACGAATAAGGGAATTCTGCATCAAAGACTATCAAAAATCCATAAATCACAAACCCAATAATAATACATGCGTATCAGATGACGTACTTCAAATGTGTAAGAGATAATAAGCATATCCAATCATTCGAGAATCATTCGAGAATCATTCGAGAATCATTCGAGAATCTTCTACGATATCAAAAAATGGTACTCATCAGGTATTCCATGAATATCAAAAAATGGTACTCATCAGGTATTTATACTGGTACTCATTAGGTACTCATCAGGTAACAGATATAACAAGTAACTGGTAAAGAAAAAACAAATAACAAAGGGGGTAACCTTTAAGATAAAATTCCACCTCTTTTTTTTTAATCAATTCAAAATAAATAAAAATAAACACCCTTTAACTCCAGCACTACAATCCAATTATAAATAAATACCCTATTTAAATCAATCCGGATTTATCAAAAATTACTTGACTGAAATGAAGCAAAAAAAATAAAAAATTGTAAATCAGTACTAAGGAAAAACAGGAACAGAAGAAAAAATGTTGATAGCCATACATTTGCAAGCGACGGAGAGCCAATCTTAAACAAATACTTAACCACAAAGACAAAGAACCAAGGATAAACGGGGCAAAGCAGCCCTTTCTTTTGATTTAAGACCAAAGCGAACCAAGATACCAACCCTTAAACGAACATCCAGCAAAAGAGACCAGAACCCCGAGAAACGAAACGGTGGAACACCGTATCAGGGGAAGGATTAAAAACCGGCTGGACCAGCCCCAAAAACCGATTATTTTAGAGCTAAACCGGAGACCATACGGAGAAATCCTTTCAAAATTTGCGGGGAACATTTTTTAAAATTTTGGTAACACCTTCTTACTATCAACTTTTAATGATTAATATATCCTTTAATTTCAACCTGATCAATAAAATATACTTACAGGTTGAATTTTACGTTACAACTTTGTAAAATTGTTATAATTTTGTCAAAACTGAGACCATAAAGTTTCATATAAAACCATGAATACAGAAAAAACCGGTTCACTGTACGGAAAATGGGGAGGTGCAGGTCATCAAATCAAAGTCAAGGTACCCCTAATCGCTTTTACTGAAGATAATAGTTTCATCATTTACTGTCCGGTATTCGACCTATCGGGCTATGGAAAGACAGAATCTGAAGCCGAACAGTCTCTTACCACTGTGATGGATGAATTTTTCAAATATACAGTTCATAAGAACACACTTAGAAGCGTTTTAAAGGACCTTGGTTGGGTCGTAAAAAAAAGTAAGCAAAAACCTATGGCCCCTCCTTCCATGGACAACATTCTTAAAAACAATGCCGATTTTCTCAAAATTTTCAATAACCACGAGTTCCGGAAATTTGACAAAAACATTGAGGTCCCAGTGTGCTAATAGATGGCAACGCATCTGAAGAATATTCCTCTGAATCTTTTTAGAAAATACCTTAAATATAAAGGATTAAAACACATTCGATCCACTTCTGGACATGAGATTTGGTGTAGAAGCGATTTAAAAAGACCAGTTACTTTTCAAACACATATTGATCCTGTCCCCGAATTTATTATTAAAAATAACCTTCGAATAATCGGGGCCGACCGAGATGATTTTATTAAGTTTCTTAAAGAAGGCTAAAAGCAGTCCTCATTATCTCTTTTGTAATACACGAACTTAATCGGTGTTAACCAGATTCTGACTGCCCCAGTCCAAAAAGCTCCGATATTACTGAAATCATTTCTTTGAGCCGTGCAATTTCAGCATTTGTGTTGTTTTCCGGGTTTGCCTCCCTTCGCCTGATCCCGGCCCGCAGCTTGTCACACAAGGCGGAAACTTCTTTATTCTCCAAAACCAGGGGAAGCCTTAATTGGTTTATATTTGGGTCCATGGTGGATTAGAACAAAAATAGTGAAATGCACTATTAACGAGGGTCACAAGTGGTATTTCTTTGACAGGTAGACCGCGAGTAGAACAGTTCCCAGGTATTGAAAAATCAATACTTACGGCCGGCTGGAGACAGTCAGCTTTGGTTTGACGGGCGGATTGCAGTATCTTTCATATAGAGTATTGATAAGGTTTGCCCGAAAACATTTTAGTTTATTCTCGATTTTGGTGATTTCATCTACCATGCTTCTGAACTGATCACCATCCCTTTCATTTAAGTAGTCGTTGATTGAATTGTACTGATCTTTGGTTAAGCAGGACAGGATTTCTTTCGGGTCCGTGATTTCTTTCGGGAATTTGTAAGATTGATTTTTTTTCATAGGATTATGGGTTTGAGGGTTATTGTTTCTTGGTATTTTGGATTAATTCAAGTGAGGTATTCAAAACCAATATCTAAAGTAATTGATCAATTCAGGCCCGACTTGATATCAATCCCAGACCGGAGTTTTACCAGGGGAATCTTACTCATCAGGTTGCGCATCGCAGTACCTTGCCTGGAAATCTGTATTCTGGCACGTCGTAACTCATTTTCTACGCGGTCCAGCTCGTCCATTATTGATTGATAATACTCCCTTGTGCCCTGGGCCATGTATGTTGAAAGTGCAGACTCCTGATCATTGGTCAGGGAATCAAGAATTTCTTGTGGATCGGTTATTGATTCCGGAAACTTGAAAGGCGGTTGTTTTTCCATGGGGTTAGTGTTTAACGCATGACCATGATTGGCCGTATTGCGAACCTGTTTTCTTTAACTCATTGATGTATGTATCAACAGATATTGGATCGGCGCAGAAGTCTTTGGCAGTATATCCGCTATGGGATTCTGTGCAGGTTGCACAGATGGCGCCCGGTATAGATGACGGAGATATCGTATCTTTTTTGCAAGCTGTTAATGCCAGCAGTGCGATGATAATCAGTTTCGTTTTCATGGTTTATAAATTTGGGGTCCTTTGTTCCTTGGTTTCCCTGAGTATTTCACGTGAGAGTTTCATAATATCATCTTTATAGAGGGTTTTCTTTTCTAAAAGCAGTTTGGCTACTCTTTCAATTTGTCCCCAATGCTTATCAACAAAATTAACTGCAGCATTCCATAATTTACCGTCGATATCATATTCATACCAATCTTCATTAGGATTATATTCACATGTGATATTCGCTAAGTCCATAATGTCAATCGCAATCTCATTGTCTCTATAAGAATAACCAATATCCACATTGGGTTTTATCTTTTTTGATGCCTCATGACCCGCATAACATGAAATTATCATTTTACGTGCTATCCTCCGGACTTTATCGTGGTCATCAAATCTACTTGCAATATATTTCTTTTTATTCTCATTAAGTCTATTGATCTGCTCTTCTTTATCGTCAAAATCTATGATGTATGGGGCATAATCTCCGAAAGTTAATGCTCTGACATGGCCAGCTGATTTCTCTTTCTCGGGAACGATCGAAGCCTCAAAAGGTTTTAACTTAAAAATTATGTCGGCGACTAAGTGTCCAGCTTCATGATAAGCAGTTTGTTTTAATCTTTGCGAGATCGTTTTCATAGCTGTATCTGTTTTTTCATGAAAATGATTTTTACAGAATAAAGATAGGATTTATTTTCAAGTGGTAAAAAGTGCGCAATTACTTGGTAGGGGTGGGAAATAAAAAAAGGCTTTTCCTGGTCATTGTTGGTACCCTTGTTGGTACCTTGCTTGGAAAAACCTTTGTAACTACGTGGGATGTAACAGATTCGAACTGATGACCTCTTGCCTGTCAAGCAAGCGCTCTAAACCAACTGAGCTAACATCCCGAAAACGGCTGCAAAGATATAATTTTTTTAAAAAGACAATCAACCAACCTTTTCATTCCTGAACACCCCAAGGATCTCTCCATAATAAACCATATGGTAATCCTTTTTCGGGTAGAATCGTTTATCAATGGCGGTATCCAACGTGCCGGGATCGAGCCGGTGTTTATGAACGATGCGGCATTCATAATGAACGGTGGATTCAACAATGTATGGAGTTGAAATCCTGATCCCCTTTTCCATGGTAAATCCGCAAACCCCGATTTTATCCAGGTCACGCCCCGATTTTGACCCGCATAAGGCAAGTTGTTTTTCAAAACCTTCCGGTAATATACAAACAGAAAAATATTTGCTTTTCTCCATCTTCTCAAATGAAAAACGGGTGGGTCTGACCATCACGGTAAAAATCGATTTATGCCAGATAACACCGAGCGTTCCCCAGCCAATAGTCATGAGATTGGGCGGGTCTCCGGTCACCAAAAGAATCCCATTCCCATTCAGTTCATCGAGCGTTTTATGCATCTCATCAAAAAGTCCGGTTTCCTTACGCATTATTTTCTATTTTTGACACAAAGATTATAAAAATTAATATCATATGACGACCAGGATCAGCAAATTATTTCTTCTCTTCCTTTTTATTACAGCGTCCTTGCTGGCTTATACCCAAACGGAAAAGAAGACCATCACCCTCGAAGATATTTTTAAAAACCGCAAATTCTCTTCCAAAGCGGTTTCAGGAATTCAATCGATGAAGGATGGAGACCATTATTGCCAGTTGAAAAAAGACAGCCTGAATGTTTATGAATATGCTACCGGTAAACTTACCAGAACTATCGTCACCTCCAAACAATTGATCCCTGCCGATGATACAGTGGCAATATCAATGAGTAGTTTTGAATTCTGTGAGGATGAAACAAAAATGCTGTTTGCTGAAGATGAAGAACCTATTTACCGGAGATCCTCCAAAGCCGATTACTATGTTTATGATCTGAAAACAGGAAAGCTTTTTCCTCTTTCGAAAAATGGTAAACAACGTCTTGCGACTTTTTCACCTGATGGAACAAAAGTTGCTTTCGTACGTGACAACAACATTTTTATCAATGATCTGTCAGATTGTATCCAACATCCTGCGTCCTGTATCGAAACCCAGATTACCTTCGACGGCAAAATCAACGAGATCATCAACGGCGCCACCGATTGGGTGTATGAAGAGGAGTTTGAATTTTCAAAAGCGTTCTGCTGGTCGCCTGATGGCAATACCCTTGCCTTCTATCGGTTTGATGAAAGGAATGTAAAGGAATACCAGCTCACCTATTATGGAGATTTATATCCTGAACAATATAAATATAAATACCCAAAAGCCGGTGAGGATAATTCGATTGTTGAAGTTTTTTTCTATGATCTGAAAAATAAGAAAACCACACAAGTGGATATCGGTAAAGAGACCGATATTTACATTCCCCGGATCAAATGGACTGAAGATCCGAAAACCCTTGCCCTTTACCGGATGAACCGTCACCAGAACAAACTGGAACTTATGCTGGCTGATGCCGGATCGGGGATCACAAAAGTGATTTATACGGAGGAAAACAAATATTATATTGAGATCAATGACCACTGTCACTTTTTAAAAGGAAATACCCAATTTCTGATTACGAGTGAAAAAGATGGATATAGGCATATATATCTTTATGATATTAGCGGGAAATTGATCCACCAGATAACCAAGGGCAATTGGGAAGTAAATGACATGATCGGCGTGGATGAAAAAAAAGCCCTGATTTATTATACCTCAACGGAAAGTTCACCGCTTGAAAAGGATGTATATTCGATTGGTTTGGATGGAAGGGACAAAGTCAGACTGAGTGCAAACCCCGGAACTAACTCTGCTGAATTCAGCCGGAATTTTGCCTGGTACATAGGTCGGTGGTCCGATATCAACACACCACCTTATATTGCTGTCTATAACTCATTCGGTAAGGAAATAAGAGTGTTGCAAGACAATGCCAAACTTCGCGGGACCATGAAAGATCATCAATTCAGTAAGGCCAGATTTTTTACCTTCAAGACGGCTGATGGTATCGACTTAAATGGTTGGATGGTTAAACCCCCTGATTTTGATTCAACCAAAAAATATCCGGTATTGTTTACTATTTATGGTGGGCCGGGCTCTCAAACCGTAATCAACAGCTGGGGTACGGTTTCGTCGTGGAACCAGTTATGGGCTCAACACGGGATCATAGTCGTGTCGGTGGATAACCGTGGAACCGGTGGCAGGGGAGAGGAATTTAAAAAAAGTACCTATCTTCAACTTGGTAAATATGAAACGATGGATCAGATAGAAGCTGCGAAATATCTGGGAACACTATCTTATGTCGATAAAAACAGAATCGGAATGTGGGGCTGGAGTTTTGGAGGATACCTGACCCTTTCGTGTTTAACAAAGGGTGTTGATTATTTTAGTTTCGGGATAGCCGTTGCCCCGGTGACAAATTGGAAATATTACGATAATATATATACTGAACGTTTCATGCGTACCCCTAGAGAGAATAATGAAGGTTATGAGAGCAATTCGCCGGTAAATCATGCAACCGAACTTAAGGGAAAACTCTTGCTTATCTGTGGTATGTCGGACGATAATGTTCATCCCCAGAACTCTTATGATATGGTTACGGCTCTGGTTGCAGCCAACAAATCTTTTGAGTCACAGTTTTACCCGAACAGCAATCATGGGATCTATACCGGAAAGAACACGACTTTCCACCTTTATAACCGGATGACGGATTTTATCCTGAAAAATCTGTAGACGGGATACAGGAAAAAAGATACAAGATGCAAGATACAAGATGCAAAATGTAAAATGTAAAATGTAAAATGTAAAATGTAAAATGTAAAATGAATATACTATCAGAAATAAATCATCCAGCATCAAATATCCAGCATCCAGCATCCAGCATCCAGCATCTTTTCAGTAATAATTTGGAAATATGATAATAAAGGTATATTTTTGCAGCCCTTTTAGAAAATAAGTATAAACCATTAACAAGAAAGCGAGCGAATAGCATGATTATCGTACCTGTTAAAGAAGGTGAAAGCATTGACAGAGCGTTGAAAAAACTGAAGCGTAAATTTGAGAAAACGGGTGTCGTCAAGGAACTCCGTGAACGTCAAAAATTTACAAAACCCTCGGTAAAGCATAGGGACGTGGTAAACCGCGCCATTTATATCCAGCATATACAGGACGAGGAAGCCGCCATGTAACGGCTTTTTTTGTAAGAAGAATTTTGATTTCGGGCAGATATTTTTGTATATTTATCCCCTGAATAAAGATTACAGAATTTTTTCTTACTTTTTTACTGACCGGTGAAGGAACGTTTTCTAGCATACATTCAATACGAAAAACGGTATTCTCCACACACCGTGACCGCCTACCGGAATGACCTGGAACAATTTTTCACGTATTTGCATCATCAATACGAAGTTAATGGCGTTCAGGATATTACGGATCAGATGATCCGTTCATGGCTTGTAAAGTTGATGGAAGAACAGATTTCACCCCGTACGATTAACCGAAAACTGACAACCCTTAAATCATTTTACAAATTTCTTATCCGCGACGGAGTTGTATCGCTAAATCCCATGCACAAGATTACTTCACCAAAGACATCCAGACGGTTACCTGTTTTTATCGATAAAGAAAAAATGGATGATCTGCTCGACCGGACTGCTTTTGATGAAGGTTATCCCGGGGTCAGGGACAAACTAATCATTGAGCTGTTTTATTCCACAGGTATGCGCTTGTCGGAGTTGGTTAACCTGAAAGAATCCGACATTGATTTTCATCAGGATACAATTAAGGTTCTTGGAAAACGTAATAAAGAACGTTTGATCCCGTTCAGTAAGAAAATGGAATCTTTATTAAAATTCTATATTGAAGAGAAAGATAGGGCATTTGGTAGTACCGATGCACTTTTTCTGACGGATAAGGGCCGGAATGTTTACCCCAAGATGGTCTATTTACTAGTAAAACGGTATCTTTCAGAAGTCACAACATTAGATAAAAAAAGTCCGCATGTTTTGCGTCACACTTTTGCTACGCAAATGTTAAATAACGGGGCAGAACTGAATGCGGTGAAAGATTTGCTCGGACATGCCAATCTTTCTGCTACACAGGTATATACACACAACACTATAGAAAAACTGAAGAGAATTTACAAACAAGCCCATCCAAAGGCATAAAAAAGGAGGTCGGAATGAATGTTAAAATTAATTCGGTTCATTTCAAGGCTGATAAGAAATTGGAAGCCTTTATTAATGACAAACTGGATAAACTACACACTTTTTTTGATGGTGTTATTAGTAGTGAAGTGATTTTAAAAATGGACAACAGCGAAAACCGGGAAAACAAAATCGCCGAAGTGCGCTTAATAATTAAAGGATACGACCTTTTTGCAAAGAAAGAGGCCCTTACTTTTGAAGCTGCGGTGGATCTTGCTGCAGATGCTTTACGAAAACAACTTGTTAAGCACAAGGAAAAAGTTCGCGGAAGTTAATTCCCCCATATAAAAAAATCGAGAAAGGCAACTCCGATAGGGTTGCCTTTCTATTTTCTAAACCCTTGAATTGATAACTGTTTCGGAGTTCGGTACAGAGTTTGTGAAAAAAAATTCACTTTCAAGTGCCTTAATTTAAAAAAATCCTTGTTTCATATCCAAATTGTTTATAATTTTGCAGTCCTTTTCAAAAAAGGGAAATCGATCGCCGATGTAGCTCAGCTGGTAGAGCAGCTGATTTGTAATCAGCTGGTCGGCGGTTCGATCCCGTCCATCGGCTCAAAACCCCGGCTGTTCAGCCGGAAACAAAATGAACAAGTACAGGTTCTTTGAATGTTTGGACACAGCTGACGGGTTGACCAGTTAAGGTGGTGAAAGTAATGATAAATTACCTCACCACTTCACCATCTCACCAACTCACCAGCTATCTTGGGGAGATACCAGAGCGGTCAAATGGGGCAGACTGTAAATCTGTTGGCGCAGCCTTCGGAGGTTCGAATCCTTCTCTCCCCACAAAACAGGTAGTGAGATGGTGAGATGGTGAGATGGTGAGTCATGCATTGAATATTACTCGCCAACTCACCATCTCACCATCTCACCAGCTTACTTGCGGAAGTAGCTCATTTGGTAGAGCGGAAGCCTTCCAAGCTTCAGGTGGCGGGTTCGAGACCCGTCTTCCGCTCTGAATAAACCTCCGGGTGGATAAATGATTTCCGCCTTTGTAGCTCAGGGGTAGAGCACTTCCTTGGTAAGGAAGGGGTCATCAGTTCAATTCTGATCAAAGGCTCAGGTTGAATAATCGGATGGTAAAACGACTTTTATTCACAAGAGTAAACAATGACAACAAAACTGTAATTAAACTTTGTAATTAAACTTTAATAAAATGGCAAAAGAAAAATTTTCACGCACAAAGCCACATGTCAATGTTGGTACAATTGGCCATATTGACCATGGTAAAACAACATTAACGGCTGCCATTACATTGGTATTGGCCGATAAAGGTTTGTCCGAGTTCAGATCGTTTGATTCGATCGACAATGCACCGGAAGAAAAAGCCCGTGGTATTACGATCAACACCGCTCATATTGAGTATCAAACTGTCGCACGTCATTATGCACACGTTGACTGTCCGGGACATGCCGACTATATCAAGAATATGGTAACGGGTGCTGCCCAGATGGACGGCGCTATCATTGTTGTTGCTGCAACCGACGGACCGATGCCTCAAACCCGTGAGCATATCCTGCTTGCACGTCAGGTTGGCGTTCCCAAGCTGGTTGTTTTCATGAATAAATGTGATTCTGTGGATGATCCGGAACTACTGGAAATCGTAGAGATGGAAATCCGTGACCTGTTGACCTTCTATGGTTTTGATGGTGTAAACACCCCGGTTATTCAAGGATCTGCTTTAGGTGGATTGAACAAAGAACCGAAATGGGTTGATAAAATCATGGAATTGATGGACGCTGTCGATAGCTGGATCCCATTACCTGTCCGTGACATTGATAAGCCTTTCCTCATGCCGGTGGAAGATGTATTTTCCATCACCGGACGTGGTACCGTTGCTACCGGTAGAATTGAAACCGGTGTGATCAATACCGGCGATCCAGTTGACATCATCGGTATGGGCGCAGAAAAATTGAAATCTGTGGTAACCGGGGTGGAAATGTTCCGCAAAATCCTCGACAGGGGAGAAGCTGGTGACAATGCCGGCCTGTTGCTCCGTGGTATTGACAAGGATGAAATCCGTCGCGGAATGGTAGTTGCAAAACCGGGTTCAATCACACCCCATAAGAAATTCAAAGCCGAAATCTATGTTTTGAAAACTCAGGAAGGCGGCCGTCACACTCCGTTCCATAATAAGTACCGTCCTCAGTTCTACTTCCGTACAACAGACGTTACCGGTGAGATTCACCTGCCTGAAGGTATTGAAATGTGTATGCCGGGTGATAACATCACCATTCTGGTTGACCTGATTTCTGAAATCGCGATGAATAAAGGTTTACGTTTTGCCATACGCGAAGGTGGCCGTACCGTGGGGGCCGGTCAGGTAACTGAAATTCTGGACTAACAACAAAATAAATTGCGAATTCGCGATTTCATTTTATTATAAAGTTTAATTACACACGGGTGTAGCTCAACTGGTAGAGTGGCGGTCTCCAAAACCGTAGGCTGTGGGTTCGATTCCTACCACCCGTGCAAAACCGAAATTAAATGGCAAAGAACAAAGTTGTCACCTACATCAAGGAAAGTTATGATGAATTGATGCACAAAGTATCCTGGCCAACCTGGTCGGAATTACAGGGCAGCGCGATAGTAGTTTCCATCGCATCGCTTATCATTGCTATTGTCGTTTTTGCAATGGATGAAGTATTCCGTAATGTCCTGCTTCAATTTTATAAGCTTTTTTAACCGATTATAGCGCTTTGATTGTTGTATGTTAAAACTGATCTTATCAAGAATCAATCTCATATAAGCATGAGTGAAGAATCCAAAAAATGGTATGTAGTTAGGGCAATCTCTGGAAATGAGAAGAAGGTGAAACAATATCTCGAAAGTGAAATTGTTAACCTTAAGCTTCAGGAGTACATATCACAAGTGCTTATTCCGACCGAAAAAGTATACCTTATCCGTAACGGGAAGAAAGTCAGCAAAGAACGTAACTATTTTCCGGGTTATGTTTTGATTGAGGCAATATTGGTAGGTGAAGTTCCCCATATTATAAGGAATATCCCGGGCGTTTTAGGTTTTCTGGGTGCCAAAGGAGAAGCGCATCCGCTGCGTCCGTCAGAAGTAAAGAGGATCCTGGGAAAATTTGATGAGATGTCTGAACAAGGGGAAGAAGTGAATATCCCCTTTATCATTGGCGAGACAGTAACAGTAATCGATGGACCGTTCAACAGTTTCAGCGGCGTTATTGAAGAAATCAATGAGGAAAAGAAAAAACTCAAGGTAATGGTCAAAATTTTCGGACGAAAGACCCCACTGGAATTGAGTTTCATGCAAGTTCAAAAGGAATAGTATTTATTCAAAGAGCCGTACGGTAGTATGACTCCACACGTATAATCAAGCGTTACCATTTAAGAAGTACCAATATGGCAAAAGAAGTTAGTGGGATTATCAAGTTGCAGATTAAAGGAGGAGCAGCCAATCCGTCACCCCCGGTGGGCCCTGCATTGGGGGCTAAAGGTGTGAATATCATGGAGTTTTGTAAGCAATTTAACGCCCGGACACAGGACAAGGCCGGAAAACTGATCCCTGTTATTATCACAGTATACAGGGATAAATCGTTTGACTTTATCGTTAAAACCCCACCGGTTGCTGTACAATTACTGGAAATTTCAAAACTCCAGAAAGGTTCCCCGGAACCAAACCGTAATAAAATTGCTTCTGTTACCTGGGACCAGGTTCAGAAAATTGCAGAGGATAAAATGCCCGACCTGAATGCATTTACGCTGGAATCGGCGGTCAAAATGGTAGCAGGTACTGCACGCAGTATGGGTATTACGGTAACCGGTGAGACCCCATTTAAACGGTAATCAAGCAGCTTTAAGTAAACTATTTACCTCATAGTTACATAAATACAGACACACGTTCGTGGGTCTTAACGAAAAAAAAAGAAAAATGACTAAGCTGACAAAAAAGAGGAAGGTTGCCTTATCGAAATTTGATAAGAATGCCGTTTATGCATTGGCGGATGCTGCAGGTATTGTAAAACAAATTTCCAATACCAAGTTTGATTCATCCGTTGACATTGATGTTCGCCTTGGGGTCGATCCCCGTAAAGCCAACCAAATGGTCAGGGGTATTGTGACGCTTCCGCACGGTACCGGAAAAACCGTTCGTGTTCTTGTGCTCTGTTCTCCCGACAAGGAGGAAGAAGCAAAACAAGCCGGCGCTGATTATGTGGGGTTGGATGAATATGTTGAAAAAATCAAAGGTGGCTGGACGGATGTCGATGTCATTATTACCATGCCCAGTGTCATGGCCAAGGTTGGTGCTCTCGGAAAAATTCTCGGACCCCGTGGATTGATGCCCAACCCCAAGACTGGGACTGTTACCATGGAAGTTGGAAAGGCCGTCAAAGAAGTAAAAGCCGGGAAGATCGATTTTAAGGTTGATAAGTTCGGGATCATTCATGCATCGGTTGCAAAAGTTTCTTTTGATCCCGTGAAAATTGTGGAAAATGCCAGAGAACTCATCAACACCATCGTGAAGCTGAAACCTGCTTCAGCAAAAGGTACCTATATGAAAAGCATTTATATGTCAAGTACCATGAGCCCGAGCATTCAGGTGGATCCAAAATCGGTTACGGTCTAATTACAAAAATCTGATAGAAAAGTATCATGAAAAAATCTGAAAAAAATCAATTCATTGATGACCTGGCTGAACAGTTGAAAGAAGCCGGTTCCTTTTACCTGACTGATACTTCGGCACTTAATGCAGAGGCAACCAGCAGGCTTAGAAGGACCTGCTTCAAAAGGAATGTTCAATTGAAGGTAGTTAAGAATACTTTGTTGAAAAAAGCCCTTGAAAAGAGTGGGAAGTCATTTGACGAATTCTTTCCAATCCTTAAAGGGGATACTTCCATTATGTTTGCAGAAATTGCCAACGACCCGGCGAAACTCATCAAAGAATTCCGCAGAACTTCCCCCAAACCTATTCTGAAAGGCGCCTTTATAGAGGAATCTATCTATCTCGGCGATGATCAACTGGATGCCTTGGTAAATGTTAAATCCAGACTCGAATTGATTGGCGATCTGATCGGACTTTTACAATCTCCTGCAAAGAATGTCATTTCAGCTTTACAGTCAGGTAGTAGAAATCTTTCGGGAATTGTAAAAACTTTATCCGAAAAGCCAGAATAAGCAAAAAGGAAATAATGCTGGACTAATCAACAGATCAGCAACGTTTATCCCAATAGAAAACACAATCAAATCGGATCAAAAAAAGTAAAAATAATTATTAATAATCATAAAAAGTAACAAAGATGGCAGATTTAAAAGCTTATGCAGAACAGTTAGTTAATTTGACAGTTAAAGAGGTTAACGAATTAGCAAAGATTCTGAAGGATGAATATGGTATTGAACCCGCTGCCGCAGCAGTCGCAGTAGCAGCAGGCCCCGCTGCCGCCGCTCCTGTAGTTGAAGAAAAGACCACTTTCGATGTGATCCTGAAATCAGCAGGCCAGGCCAAGTTAGCCGTTGTTAAATTAGTAAAGGAACTGACTAGCCTTGGCTTAAAAGAAGCAAAGGAATTAGTAGATGCTGCTCCCAAAGCTATTAAAGAAGGCGTTTCGAAAGACGAGGCCAATGCTTTATTCGCACAATTAAAGGAGGCAGGTGCAGAGGTTGAAATTAAGTAAGACGAACGTATCTTATATCTGAATAAATTCATAGATCTCTTCCATTTTGAAGAGGTCTATGAATTATTTATTAAAATTAATTTCAAACTTTCCCGGCAATACGGGATTAAAAAACATCGACCTTGGCTTCAAAAAAAACCGAACGAATTCGCTTTGGATCTACAAAGATAAAAGCTGATTATCCCGATTTTCTTGATATACAAGTAAAATCATTCCAGGATTTTTTTCAGTTGGAGACAAATCCGGAAAACAGGGTCAATGAAGGCTTATATAAAGTTTTTTCTGAAAATTTTCCAATATCCGACGCACGGAATAATTTTGTGCTCGAGTTTCTGGATTATTTCATCGATCCTCCCCGGTACTCCATTGAGGAATGCATAGAACGTGGATTGACGTATAGCGTCCCGTTAAAAGCCAAGCTGAAGCTCTATTGCACTGATCCGGAACACGAAGATTTCGAAACCATTATCCAGGATGTCTATCTGGGAATGATCCCTTATATGACTCCACGTGGCACTTTTGTCATTAATGGCGCTGAACGGGTAGTCGTTTCACAGCTTCACCGTTCCCCAGGAGTGTTCTTCAGCACCAGTTTCCATGCTAATGGCGCCCAGCTATATTCAGCCAGAATTATTCCTTTCAAGGGATCATGGATTGAATTTACTACCGATATAAACAATGTAATGTATGCCTATATCGACCGGAAAAAGAAATTACCGGTAACTACATTACTAAGGGCTATCGGATATGAAACAGACAAAGACATTCTCGAGATTTTTGGTCTTGCTCAGGAAATCAAAGTTAGCAAGGCAGCCCTGAAACGGGTTGTTGGTTCGAAACTTGCTGCCCGCGTTGTACGAGCCTGGATCGAAGACTTTGTGGATGAAGATACAGGAGAAGTTGTATCCATTGAACGGACAGAAGTAATAATTGAGAGGGAAACGATCCTCGAAAATGATCACATCGACCAGATCCTTGATGCCGGAATCAAAGCTATTCTGATTCACCGGGAAGAGGCGCTGACAACCGATTATTCGATCATTTTTAATACCTTACAGAAAGATCCGGCGAATTCGGAAAAGGAAGCCGTAGAATTTATTTACCGCCAGCTTCGCAATGCTGAACCTCCCGATGAAGAGACTGCAAGAGGAATCATTGAAAAGCTATTTTTCTCTGATAAACGCTATGATCTTGGAGATGTTGGACGTTATCGGATCAACCGCAAGCTGAACCTGACAACCCCAATGGAAACCAAGGTTCTGACCCGGGAAGATATTATCTCCATTATCAAATATCTGATCGAGCTGGTTAATGCGAAAGCCGAAGTCGACGATATCGACCACTTGAGCAACCGGCGTGTACGTACCGTGGGAGAACAACTTTACAACCAATTCGGGGTCGGACTTTCAAGAATGGCACGGACCATCCGCGAACGAATGAATGTAAGGGATAATGAGGTCTTTACTCCCATGGACCTGATCAACGCCAAGACTTTGTCCTCGGTGATCAATACCTTTTTCGGGACCAATCAGTTATCGCAATTCATGGACCAGACCAACCCACTTTCGGAATTGACACACAAGCGCAGGATTTCCGCACTCGGACCTGGCGGTCTTTCACGTGAACGTGCCGGTTTTGAAGTCCGTGATGTCCACTATACACACTATGGCCGTCTTTGTACCATCGAAACACCTGAAGGCCCCAATATCGGCCTTATATCTTCACTTTGTGTTTATGCTAAAATCGATAAACTCGGTTTCATCGAAACACCCTATCACAAGGTTATTAATGGTTTGGTTAATCTTGAAGACCAACCGACCTACCTGACGGCTGAAGAAGAGGAGCATAAGATCATCGCCCAGGCAACGACCCCTATGGATCTCAAAGGAGGGTTCCTGGAAGATAAAGTTAAAGTGCGATATCTTGCCGATTATCCTATTATCGACAAAACCAAGGTTGACCTCATTGACATTGCTCCAAACCAGATTGCATCGATTGCTGCTTCTTTGATCCCATTTCTTGAACACGACGACGCAAACCGGGCACTCATGGGATCGAACATGATGCGACAGGCAGTTCCTCTCCTGAATCCGGAAGTTGCCCTGGTGGGTACAGGTATCGAAGATATGGTTGCCCGTGACTCCCGCGTCCTGATCAATGCCGAAGGTAATGGTGTCGTTGAATATGTGGATGCCAATGAGATCATAATCCGGTATGATCGCGACGATAAAGACCGGTTAGTCAGTTTTGAAGACGATACGAAACGATATCTCCTGACTAAATTTTCCCGTACAAATCAAAATACCTGTGTTAACCTTCGCCCTATTGTAAGAAAAGGAGATAAAGTTACGCAGGGACAAGTCCGTTGCGAGGGTTATGCCACCAAAGAGGGATCTCTGGCGTTGGGCCGGAATTTGATGGTCGCATTCATGCCCTGGAAAGGGTACAACTTTGAAGATGCTATCGTCATTTCAGAAAAGGTGGTTAAAGA